>CAYVQE010000032.1:0-45853 GCA_964454005.1 uncultured Myxococcales bacterium | reverse complement strand
GCTCCTCCCCTGGCGTTCGGACCTGCCGCTTCGAGTTTTGGCTACGACCTGCATGTTACCACAAGAGGAGGGCTTTGGGTGGTTGAGGTTTCGGGGGGGGGTAACTGTTTGCAACAGTTGAATTTTGAGCTCAGACATCTACAGGCGCGCGCTGGACGACGGAAATCGCCGCCCGCGACGGGGCTCACTGATCGCAGGCGTTCTCACCGGGGCTCAGGGTGCCGTCGAGACGGCCGCGGACGAGCCGGCGCGGGTGCACTACACCAGCGACGGCGCCGAGCCGGACGCCGATTCGCCCTGGTTCGCCTCGGCCCGCACCTTCCGCGTCTTCGACGGCAAGACCAACGCCGGCGTGGTGCTCGACACGCTGGAGGTCTACGATCCGGCCGCCGGCAGCTGGACCAACGCGGTGGCCCAGATGCCGCGTCCGCGCACCGCTTTCGCGGCGGTGGTCCACCAGGGTCTGATCTACCTGGTGGGCGGCGAGGACGAGCAGGGCGCGCCCATCGCCGCGGTGGACGTCTACGACCCGCAGGCCGACAGCTGGTCCGAGGCGGCGCCCATGCCCACCCCCCGGTCCTTCGTCAGCGCCGGTGTGTCGCGCAACGTCGGCCGGGTGACCGGCGGGCCCGAGGGCATCGTGGTGGCCGGCGGCCGCAAGGCCACCGGCGAGCCGACCACCACCGTCGAGGAGCTGGTCATCGACCGCGGGGTGTGGCGCAGCCGGGCCCCGCTGCCCGAGCCGCGCCACGCCGCGGCCAGCGCCTCGCTCATCGCCCCGGGGCAAGTGGACAGCGAGCAGATGCAGCTGTGGCTGGTCGGCGGCCAGACCGCCGCCGGGCTGAGCGCCGCGGCCACCTACTACACCCGCTCGCTCGACTACCTGAGCCACCTGGCCGAGCTGCCCGAGGGCCGCTTCATGCACGCGGCCGTGCCCATCGACAGCCGCATCGCCCTGTTCGGCGGCCGCAACTACTCCGAGGTGGTCGGCGGCTGGATCTTCGATCCGGCCGACGGCAGCTACCGGGCCATGGCCGATCTGCCCGCCGCCCAGAACGGGCTGGCCGCGGTGGCGCTCGGCGGCCGCGTCTGGG
Organism: uncultured Myxococcales bacterium; assembly: GCA_964454005.1. Lineage (GTDB taxonomy): Bacteria > Myxococcota > B64-G9 > B64-G9 > B64-G9 > CAYVQE01. The sequence continues at coordinate 44,759 of CAYVQE010000032.1, read as the reverse complement.
CCATCGGCGGCGCCGACACCTTCGGCAACGCCCACGACTGCGCTCAGAAGGTCTGCACCTATTTCGGCTACGGCGAGGTGGTGGCCTACCAGACGACCAACAACTGCCCCGGCCACTTCCTGCCCTGCGCCATGTGGTATTCCGACGGCAGCGGCATCCAGGACTGGGATTTCAACGGCTGCGTGCTGCCCGCGGTGTACTACGTCGAGTGCTACGAGTTCGCGCACTGAGCCGGCTGAGCCCGCGGGCCACCGGCAGCTGCGGGGTCGAGGCATTCGGATTCAGGACCGCCCCATGGGCGGCGGCAGATCCCGGCTTGTGCTGCGAATACCGTGGCGCTAGACTGGCGCGCGATGAAGGAACCTGATCTGTTCAGCGCCCAGGCCGCCCGCGAGCAGCGCCACGCCCCGCTGGCCGAGCGCATGCGGCCGCGGCGGCTCGACGAGTTCGTCGGCCAGGAGCAGATCCTGGGCCCGGGCAAGCTGCTGCGCCGGGCCATCGAGTCCGACCGGCTGCCGTCGATGGTGCTGTGGGGCCCGCCGGGCTGCGGCAAGACCGCCCTGGCGGCGGTGGTGGCCGCGTCCACCGGGGCCGAGTTCGTGCCCTTCTCGGCCGTGCTGGGCGGGGTGCGCGAGATCCGGGCCATCGCCGCCGACGCCGCCACCCGCCGCGACCGGCTGGCGCGGCGCACGGTGCTGTTCATCGACGAGATCCACCGGCTGAACAAGGCCCAGCAGGACGCGTTGCTGCCGCACGTCGAGCGCGGCACGGTGATCTTGATCGGCGCCACCACCGAAAATCCCTCCTTCGAGGTCAACGCCGCGCTGCTGTCGCGCTGCCGGGTGTTCACCCTGGAGCCGCTGGACGAGGCCCAGCTCGGCCGGCTGGTCGACGCGGCGCTGGCCGATACCGAGCGCGGCCTGGGCGGGCGCGGGCTGCAGATCGACGACGAGGCCCGGGCGGCGCTGATCCAGGCCGCCGCCGGCGACGGCCGCCGCGCGCTGAACACGCTGGAGGTGGCCGCCGAGCACCTGGCCGCCGGCGACGGGCCCGGCGGCCGCATCGACCGGGCGCTGGTCGAGGAGGCGGTGCAGCAGCGCACCCTGATCTACGACAAGGCCGGCGAAGAGCACTACAACGTGGTCTCGGCCTTCATCAAGAGCCTGCGCGGCTCGGACCCGGACGCGGCGGTCTACTGGATGACGCGCATGCTGGAGGCCGGCGAGGACCCGCGCTTCGTGCTGCGGCGCATGATCATCTTCGCCTCCGAGGACGTGGGCAACGCCGACCCCCGGGCGCTGCAGCTGGCCTGCGCCGCGCTGCAGGCCCACGAGTTCGTCGGCCTGCCCGAATCGACCCTGTGTCTGAGCCAGGCGGCCACCTACCTGGCCTGCGCGCCCAAGAGCAACAGCGCGCTGACGGCCTACGTGCGCGCGCGCAAGGACGTGCGCGAGCACGGCGGCCTGCCGGTGCCGCACAAGCTGCGCAACGCGCCCACCGGTCTGATGCGCCAGCTAGGCTACGGCCGCGAGTACCGCTACCCGCACGATTTCGAGGGCCACTACCTGCCCGAGCGCTACCTGCCCGACGCCCTGCGCGACCGCATCTACTACACCCCGGCCGCGGCCGGTCACGAGAAGACCATCGGCCAACGCCTGACCGCCTGGCGCGGCCTGCGCTCCAGCCCGGATGCCGCCGACGCGGAACGACCGCCGCAGCCACCGGCCGACCCGGAAGCGGCGACCGGCGAGGAGAGCGACGAATGAGCCGCGGCGGCTTGCTGGCGGCCCTGCTGCTGCTGGCCGGCGGGGATGCGCTGGCCGGCCCGCCGGCCGACTTCGGCCCCTGGTCGCGGCATCCGGCCCACCCGGTTTTGGGCGCGGTGCCACCGGCGGACCGTCCGCCCCCAACCACCCGGCCCGCCAGGCGCCGCCCGCCGGCCGCCTCGGCCTCGCCCTTCGGCCTGGCCTTTGGGGTCTGGTCGCGGCTGCTGACCGCGATCGACGGGCCGCGCTGCGCCCACCGGCCCACCTGCTCGGCCTACGCCCGCAGGGCGCTGGCCCGCCACGGCCTGCCGCTGGGGCTCTGGCTGGCCATGGGCCGGCTGCTGCGCGGCGCGCACTCCAGCGCGCTCAGGCGCTTGCCGGTGGTGCCCGGCCCGGGCGGACCCTACCTGCTGGACCGCTTGCCCGACGCCGCCTTTTGGCGCCCGGGCTACGCCTCCTGGTCGGGTTGGAAGAAGTAGGCGGTGCGCTGCAGCAAGCAGATCCGGTCCGGTCCCTGCTGCCGGGCCAGGGTCAGGGCGCGCTCGGCCTTGGCCAGCAGGGCCGGCCCCGAATCCACGTCGCGATCGGGGAAGAAGGCCGCGCCCACCACCAGCTGCAGCGTGCGGGCGGCCCCGGGCCAGTGGTGGCGCTGCCCGTGCACCGCCCGCCACAGCCGCCCGGCCGCCGCCATGGCGCCCGAGAAGTGGGTCCGCGGCAGCAGCACCGCGAAGCGCGCCTCGTCCGGCCGGGCCACCACGTCGAACTCGCGCACGCCCGAGCGCACCACCGCGGCCAACGGCTCGAACAGCTGCTCGTCGATGCGGCCACCGAGTTCGGCGCGCAGCGCCGCCAGCGCCTCGATCTCCAGCAGGATGCACGACAGCGGCTCGTTGTAGCGCTCGGCCCGCTTGAACTCGTCGCCCAGGCGCAGCTCCAGGCAGCGGGCGTTGTACAGCCCGGTGACCGGCTCGACCAGCGAGGCGTCCTCCAGCTGTTGCCGCGAGGCGGTCAGCTTGTCCTGCAACCGCTTGATGCGCAGCAGCGCCTCGATGCGCGCCAACACCTCGCGGCCGTTGGCCGGCTTGGTCAGATAGTCGTCGGCGCCCAGGCGCAGGCCGCGCAGGCGGGTCTCGTCGTCGGTGTCGCCGGTGAGCAGGATGACCGGCAGAAAACGCTCCTCGGCGGGCGCCTTCAAAAAGCGCAGCACCTCGATCCCGTCCATGCCCGGCATGACCACGTCCAGCAGCACCAGATCGGGCCGCTCGGCCTCGACCCGCGCCAGCGCCGGCGCCCCGGCCACCGCCTCGTCCACCCGGTAACCGGCCTCGACCAGCAGATCGCGCAGGTACTGGCGCACCCGGGCGTCGTCGTCGACGATCAAGATCCTGGCTGGCGCATTTGCTGCCACATCCGCTCCCGGCGGCGCGCCCGCTGGGGTCCACCCGCGGCGCATCGCAGTCGACTCGCTGCTCAAAAAATCGCACAATCGGCCCCGGTTGGGCAAGTCTCCGCCCGCCGCGATCGCGGCCGAGGTGGAAAATCAGGGGCATTGACCTCGACGGCCGCTCGGCCTATCTTCGGTGACCAGCGCCCCGCGCGTCCGTTCAGCGAGGAGGAGCAGCCATGCCCGAGCCCACCGCCCCAGCGGGTGGCGTAGAAAAATCCGCCGAGTCGGCCGGCGTTCTGGACCAGGCCAGCGACTTGCTGGAGCATGTCTTTCTGGGCAACACCCTGTGGCAGTACCTGACCTTCGCCGGCATCATCTTCGCCACCATGCTGGCGCGCTTCTTCATGCGCTGGCTGATCGACGGCTGGCTCAAACGCCTGACCGAGAAGACCTCCTGGGAGGCGGACGACCAGCTGCTGGCCGCCTTCCGCAAGCCGGCCTTCTTCCTGGTCTGGATCACCGGCACCTACCTGGCGCTGTCGGTGCTCGACCTGCCCGCCGATTCGGTCGACCTGCCGCGTTTCATCCACGCCCTGTTCACCTCGCTGCTGATCATCGACGCCACCTGGTTCCTGTTCTCGGCCGTCGAAATCCTGGCCGTCTATCTGCGCAAGGTGACCGACAAGACCGAGTCGCGGCTGGACGACCAGCTGGTGCCGCTGGTGCGCAAGGCCCTGCGCATCATCCTGATCCTGCTGGCCTTCGTCATGATCATCCAGAACCTGGGCTACTCGGTCTCGTCGCTGCTGGCCGGCCTGGGCCTCGGCGGTCTGGCCTTCGCCCTGGCGGCCAAGGACTCGCTGGCCAACATGTTCGGCTCGGTGACCATCTTCACCGACCGGCCCTTCCAGATCGGCGACTGGGTCAAGACCTCCGGCGCCGAAGGGGTAGTCGAGGACGTGGGCTTCCGCTCGACCCGCATCCGCACCTTCGCGAAAACCCTGGTCACGGTGCCCAACTCGAAGATCGCCAACGACCACATCGAGAACATGGACGCCCGGCCCATCCGCCGGGTGATGATGACCGTCGGGGTGACCTACGACACCACCGCCGACCAGATGGAGGAGGCGCTCGAGGCCATCCGCGAGCTGCTGCGCACCCATCCGCACGTGGACCAGGGCTACTGGCTGGTCAACTTCACCGACTTCGGCGCCTCCAGCCTGGACATCTTCATCTACTACTTCGCCGACACCAAGGTCTGGGCCGACTACCTGGAGGTGCGCCAGTCGGTCAACCTGGCCATCATGCGCAAGCTGGCCGAGTTGGGGCTCGAAGTCGCCTTCCCGTCGCAGACGGTCTACCTCAAGCAGGAGCCGGCCTGAGCCGGCCCGCGCCGGGAGGCGCCATGCTGCTGGTGATCGATGTCGGCAATACCAACACCGTGCTGGGCGCCTGGCAGGGCGAGCGGCTGGTCCGCCACTGGCGGCTGGGCACGGCCAAGCAGCGCTCGGCCGACGAGTACGCCGTTTTGGTGGGCCAGATGCTGGGCATGGCCGGCCTGGCGCTGGAAGACATGGAAGCGGCCGTGCTGTCCTGCGTGGTGCCCCCGGTGGAGTGGGTGGTGGTGCACATGCTCGAGGACTACTGCGGCGTTGCACCGCTGGTGGTCGGACCGGGCATCCGCACCGGGCTGAAGATCCGCTACGACAACCCGCGCGAGGTCGGCGCCGACCGGATCGTCAACGCCGTGGCCGCGCTGGAGCAGAGCCCGGCGCCGCTGATCGTGGTCGACTTCGGCACGGCCACCACATTCGACGCCCTCGACCGCGACGGTGCTTACCTCGGCGGCGCCATCGCGCCGGGGATCAACATCTCGATGGAGGCACTGTTCCAGCGGGCCTCGAAGCTGCCGCGGGTGCCCTTCGCCCGGCCGGACGCCGTGGTCGGCCGCTCCACCGTCCAGGCCATGCAATCGGGTCTGTTCTACGGTTACGTGGGCCTGGTCGACGAGATCATCGCCCGGCTCAAGCGCGAACTCGGCGAGCGGACCGCAGTGGTGGCCACCGGCGGGCTGGGCAAGCTGATCGCCACCGCCTCGCGCCACATCGAGCAGGTCGACACCCTGCTGACCCTGCGCGGGCTGCGCCTGATCCACGAGCGCAACCGGAGCGGATGACATGAAAAACCGAGACGAGCGGGCCATTTGGCCTTGACAGGGCCCCGCCCATTGCCCTATGAATCGCACCTTCGAGCGGTGAAGCGATCCCGTCCAATCAACCCCGGTGGAGGCAGGGATGAAGAGGTATGAACCCAAGGATATCAGGAACATCGCCCTGGTCGGGCACAAGGGCAGCGGCAAGACCTCATTGGGCGAGGCGCTGCTGTTCGACGCCAAGACCACCACTCGGCTGGGCAGCGTCGATCAGAAGACCTCGACCTTCGACTTCGAGCCGGAGGAGATCGACCGCGGCATGACCATGGCCACCTCATTGGCCGCCGCCGAGTGGAAAAAGAAGAAAATCAATATGCTGGACACCCCCGGGGACAACAACTTCATCTATGACACCCGCTTCAGCCTGGGTGCGGTGGACGCGGCCGTGGTGGTGATCAGCGCCCCGGACGGCGTCGAGGTGCAGACCACCCGCGTCTGGGAGCGGGCCGAGGAGCTGGGCCTGGTGCGGGCGGTGTTCATCAACAAGCTCGATCGCGAACGGGCCGACCCGGACAAGGCCCTGAGCGAGGTGCAGGACATGCTCTCGGCCGACGTGGTCCCGGTGCAGCTGCCCATCGGCAAGGAGGCCGACTTCGCCGGCGTGATCGACGTGCTCAGCGGCCGGGCGCTGCGCTACCAGACCGACGGCTCGGGCGAATTCGAGGCGGGGGCGGTGCCCGACGACATGAAGCCGGCACTGGAGGCCGCCCGCGAGACGCTGACCGAGAAGATCGCCGAGAGCAGCGACGAGCTGCTGGAGAAGTACCTGGACGCCGGCGAGCTGTCCGAGGAAGAGATCACCGCCGGCTTCGATACCGCCATCAAGTCGGGCAACCTGTTCCCGGCCTTCTACGGCTCGGGCAGCCACAACATCGGCGCCCAGCCGCTGCTCGACTTCATCACCGCCCACGTGCCGGCGCCCACCGAGCGGCCGCCGGTCAAGGGCCTGGCCGGCGAAGAGGAGGTCGAACGCCCCCGCAGCCCGGACGAGCCCTTCCTGGGCATCGTCATCAAGACCGCTGATGCCCAGGGCGGCATCATGTCGATCTTCCGGGTGCTGTCCGGCTCGGTCGATAGCGACAGCGTGGTCTACAACCCGATCAGCCAGACCGAGGAGCGGATGGGCTCGCTGGTGGCGGTGACCGGCAAGAAGACCGAGCAGGTGACCCAGGTGCCCACCGGCGACATGGCCGGCGTGCTCAAGCTTAAACAGACCGGCACCGGCGACACCCTGAGCGACAAGAAGGCCGAGATGGTGGTGCCGGCGTTGGAGCGGCCCGAGCCGTGCATCTCCTACGCCATCCGGGCCAAATCCAAGGGCGACGAGGACAAGCTGGGCACCTCGCTCAACCGCCTGCTGGCCGAGGATCCGACCCTGCGGTTGACCCGCCACGAGGACACCAAGGACTTTTTGCTGTCGGGCATGGGCGCGGCGCACATCGAGATAGCGGTGGCGCGCATGAAGCGGCGCTTCGGCGTGGAGGTGGAGCTGGAGACGCCGCGGGTGGCCTACCGCGAGACCATCCGCAAGAAGGCCAGCGCCCAGGGCCGCCACAAGCGCCAGACCGGCGGCCGCGGCCAGTTCGGCGACGTCTGGCTCGAGCTCAGCCCCCTGGAGCGCGGCGGCCAATTCGAGTTCGAAAACCGCATCAAGGGCGGATCGGTGCCCAACCAGTTCATCCCGGCGGTGGAAAAGGGCGTGGTCGAAACCATGGAGAAGGGCTACCTGGCCGGCTTTCCGGTGGTCGACGTCAGGGTCGCGCTCTACGACGGTTCCTACCACGACGTGGACTCTTCCGAAGCCGCCTTCAAGCGGGCGGCCAGCATCGGCTTTCGGACGGCGATGGACAAGGCCAGCCCGGTGCTGCTCGAGCCGATCTACGAGATGGAGATCGTGGTGCCCGAGGAGACCATGGGTGACATCATGGGCGATCTGAACGGGCGCCGCGGCCGGGTGCTGGGCATGGAGACCGAGAACAAGCGCTCGATCATCAAGGCCCAGGTGCCGCTGGCCGAGATCCAGATGTACGCTCCCGATCTGGATTCGCGCACCGGCGGCCGGGGCAGCTTCACCATGAAGTTCTCTCACTACCAGGATGTGCCCGCCCAGCTGGCCGACAAGATCATCGCCCAGCACAAGCCCGGCGAGGAAGACGAGGAGAACTGAGCGCCCAAGCGCTGGAGGAGGTGCCATGGCCAGCCCGATTCCCGCCTCTGCGGTCAGCGAGAAGCTGCGCAAGCACGTCGACCCCAAGGCGCCGCCGCCGCTGCGCATGATGGCCGCCCGCGGCATGGTCCCGATGGGGCCGCGGGACATGGTCACGGTGCTGAGCATCCTCGTCCACGACGAGGATGAGAAGGTCCGCCAGTCCGCCGAGAAGAGTCTGGTCGAGATACCGGAGAAGTTCGTCCGCGGCGCGCTCGGCGAGGCGCTGCACCCGCTGGTGCTCGACCAGCTGGCCCGGGCACACGCCGACAACGAGACCTACGTCGAGGCAATTCTGGCCAACCGCGAGACGCCCGACGAGACCTTCGCCCACCTGGGCGACAAGGTCGGCGAGCGGCCGCTGGACATCATCCTGGACAACCAGGTGCGCCTGCTGCGGCACAAGCAGATCCTCAAGTCGGTGCTCAACAACCCTCAGATCTCCAAGTCCCAAGTCGACCGCATGATGGAGTTCGCGGTGCGCACCGGGATCGTGCTCAAGGGGATCGATGCCTACGAGGAGGCCAAGCAGCGCATCTCGGGCGCCCCGCGCGACACCGAGGAAGAGAAGCGCATCCGGCGGGTCATCGTCGAATCGCTGCCCGAGGACTTCGTCAGCGAGGAAGAGGAGGAAGCGGACGAAGTCGAGGTCGGCGAGAAGACGGAGGAAGAGGAAGAGCACAAGAAGAAGAACATGCTGCAGCGGCTGGCCGAGATGACCACTGGCCAGAAGGTGGCCCTGGCCGCCAAGGGCAACAAGACCGTGCGCAGCCAGCTGCTCAAGGACCGCAACAAGGTGGTGGCCACCGCGGCCATCAAGAATCCGGGCATCAACGAATCCGAGGTGGTGGCGATGGCCGGCAACCGGGCGGTGTGCGACGACGTCATCCGCATCATCGCCGGCAACCGCGAGTGGGTGCGCAACTACCAGGTCAAGCTGGCGCTGATGAACAACCCCAAGACCCCCATCGGCACCGCCATGCGGCTGCTGCCCTCGATCCGCACCATGGATCTGAAAACCATGTCCCGCAACAAGAACATCCCCTCCGCCCTGGCCACCGCAGCCAAGCAGCTGCTGCAGAAGCGCCAGGGCCGCTGATCGGCCTGCCGGCGGCCCGCCACCCTGTCTGTTTCTTCGCCGCCCCCGGGAAGGGGAACTGCGCGGGTTGAATGTCCGCCGGAGCCGAGCGTCGAAGCGGGGGTGCGGGACTTGACCCCGGCCGGGCGAGATGCTGGACTCGACGGCGCACGGAAACGATTCGACTCGGAGGCAGACCATGATGCGGCTGGTGTGCGCGTGGGGGTTGCTGGTGCTGATGCTCGGCGGTGTTGCGGTGGCGGGTCCGGGCGACAAGCTGTGTGGCGATGAGGAGCAGATCCGGAAGATCCTGGCCGACGCCCGCGAGTCCCTGGCCGAGCTGCGCGGCCTGGCGGCGGCCCAGAAGGACTACATCGCCCGGCGCCAGCTGCTGCGCAAGGCCGACGCGCTGCGCCGCCAGCTGCACCGGCTGCACCGCGCGCTGGCCCTGGCCGAGGCGGAGACCGCGCCGCCGCCCGATCCGGCCGTCCAGCCCATGGCGGCGGAGGCCTTCGATGCGCTGATCGCCTCGCTCGAGGCCGAGTCATTCGCCAAGGGCAAGGTGCGGCTGGTGCGCGAGGCGGCCGCCCACCACGCCTTCAGCGTGGCGCAGGTCAAGCGGGTCATGACACAATTCTCGTTCGCCGACGGCAAGGTCGAAGCCGCCGCGCTGATGCACCCCAAGCTGATCGATCCGGAGAACTTCTTCCAGGTCTACGGCCAACTCAAATTCGAGTCGGACAAGCGCAAGCTGCGTCAACGTATCGACAAAGAGTAAACTGAAGCCCCCTTGGGGACAACTGAGACATTGATTTTACTGCTGCCCCCCGCCCTTCGGGGGTGGAACTCCACAGTCGAGGGCGGGCCGAACCGCGACACCGGGTTGACGCGACTGGAGGCGGCGATCAGGGGTGGGCCCCGTCGGCCTCCTCGGCATCCTCGGCATCCTCGGCATCCTCGGCCTCCTCGAGTTGCTCCTCGGCCTGCTCGGTCGACACGTCGCCGGCCATCAGAGTCAGCGCGATCTCCAGCGCCTTGCGCGCCTTCGCCTTGAGCTGCTCGTCGTTCTTGATCTTCTGGTAGGCCTCGACCACCCGCTCCTCGTGCTCTGCCACCGACTGGCGTAGCTCGGCCGCCTGCTGCTCCAGCTCGGTGATCTGGCCGCGGGCCGCCTCCAGCTCGGACTCCAGCTCCGGCACCCGGGCCGCCTGCTGGCGCGTCTCGTCGTGCTCGGCGCACTCTTGCTGGTACTGGTTGCGCGCCTCCTCGAGCTGCTGCTCCAGATCCTTGATCTGGCCCCGCAGCTCCTCGCGCTCCTGCTTGGAGCGGGCCCGCAAGCCGAACACCTCGTCGCTGTGGCGCTGGACGGTGTCCTCGAGCTCGGTGCGCACCTGGGCGGTCTCCTGGCGGGCCTGCTCGACGTTCTGCTGGGCCTCGGCCAGGGCCTGCTGGTGCTCTTCCTGCATGGTCTGCTTGGCGTGCTCGAGTTCGGCGGTCTCCTTGGTGTAGCGCTCCTCCCACTCGGCCATCTTTGCCGCGTGGGTTCGCTCGATCTCATCCTTGTGCCGGCGCAACTCCTCGATCTGTTCGGTCAGGTCGCGGTTCTCGCGCTGCTGGGTGGCCAGCTTGTCCCGCTCCTGGACCAGCGCGTCTTCGCTCTCGACCAGCTTCTCCTGGACCTCGAGATTCTCCTGCTCCTTGCGGTTGATCTCTTCCTTGTACTCCAGGATCTCGCGATCCTTGGCGTTGATGGTCGACTTGAGAGCCAAAAACTCCTTGTCCTTGGAAGTCGAACGGGTGCGCAGGCTGCCCAGCTCGCTCTCCCGCTGCTGGTAGTCCTGCTGCACCTGCTCCAGGCGCTGCTCGAGCTTGGCCACCTTCTGCTGCAGGATGTCGCTCTGTTCCTCGGCCTTCTGCTGCTTCTGGGCGGCCAGCGCGTCCGCGGCGCTGGGCTCCTTCGCTGCGGGTGGTTCCGGCTCGGCGACCGGCTCGGGCTCGCGCGGCGCCTCCGGCTCGGCGACGGGCTCCGGTTCGGGCTGCGGCGTCTCCGGCTCCAGCGGGGGCGGCTCGGGCTCCAACTCTTCGATGGCCTCGAGTTCGGGCTCCGGCGGCTCGGGCTCCAACTCTTCGATGGCCTCGAGTTCAGGCTCCGGCGGGGCGGCCGGCTCTGGCTCGGCTTCCGGCTCCGGCGCAGCGGCCTCGATATCCGGCTCCGGCTCGGATGCCGGCTCGGGTTCCGGCTCCGGCTCGGGTTCCGGCTCCGGCTCGGGTTCCGGCTCCGGCTCGGCCGCGGGTTCGATCGGCAGCTCCAGTTCGCCGTCGGGTTCGGCCGCCGCCGCGGCCGGGGCCTCGGACTCACCGGCCTCCTCCAGCTCCAGCCCGGCCAGCAGATCCTCCTCGATGGCCTCGTCCTCGGGAGATTCGGCCTCGTCACCGACCGCGAGCGACTCGTCGTCGTCCGGCAGATCCAGATCCTCGAGCATGGACAGATCCAGATCCTCGTCCGCCTCGGGGCCGGTCTCCGCAGCCGGCTCCGACTGCTCGTCCTCGATGCCGCCGAGCGACTCGAGCATATCGTCGAAATCGCCGATATCGTCCTGCTCGTCCGGCTCTTCCGGCTCGGACGCCGCGCCGGCCGCCGGCTCGGACGGTGCGGCGGGCTCGGCCACCGGAGGCTCGGGCTCGTCCTCGACCTCCAGCTCGCCCAGCACGTCGTCGAGCTGCTCCAGCTCCTCGTCGCCCTCGACCGGGCTCTCCATCACCACGGTCGAATCGCCCTCGCCCAGATCGATCTCCTCGTCCACCTCGCCCAGGTCTTCGATCTCGTCCAGCGAAAAGGCCTCGTCGTCATCCAGGGTGATGGCCTCGTCATCGTCCAGGCTGATGGCTTCGTCATCGTCCAGGGTGATGATCTCGTCGTCCTCTTCGCCGCCTTGCTCCTCGAGTTCGACCAGCGAACGCACCTTGCCCACCAGCTCATCCTCTTCGAAGGGCTTGCTGATGTACTCCTCGGCCCGGGTCTTGAGCTTGCGGTGCTGCTCGAAGGTCTCTTCGGTGGCCTCGCTGGACAGGATCACCAAGGGCACATCTTTGAGATTTTTGTCTTTTTTTAGCTTGTTGCAGATGGAGTAGCCACTCATCCGGGGCAGCTCCACCCGCAGCAGGATCAGATTCGGCGGATCGGACTTGGCCGTCTGCAGCCCTTGCTTGCCATCTTCGATGACATTGACCTCGGCGTCGAAGCGAGAGAAAGCGGACGCGAGCGCCTGGGCAGAGTCGGCCTCGCTCTCGATCACCAGAATCCGCTTGGTCGGCATAGCTGTATTCCCCGTGGGCTGGCGGCGGTTCGCATAACAATCCGAAACTACTCAAACTACTTAGAGAGGGTATGCGAACTGGAAAAGGCTGTCAACAACTCGATCCCCGTTCGGCGCGGCTGCTGGCGCCTGAAGGATCGGCCCGGATGGACGGAAACGGGGACCGGCGGTGGCGGATCAGCGATCGGGCATCGCGGCCAGCACGCGCAACAGGTCGTCCTGGCTGGATTCGCCGACCATGGAGTAGACCAGCCCGCGCGCGCGCCAGCTGGCCACGGTGTAACCGCGCAGCTCGCTGAGACAAAACTCGCGGTGGTGGACACGCCGGCAGTGCTGGCCGTCGATTTCGACCCCGCTGTCGCTGATGACGAACAGACTGAACTGCCGCCCCCCGTGGCGGTAGCGCACCAGCGCCGCCTGCCGTTCGGCCAGGTTGCTCAAGCGGGCCCCCACCAGCGCCAACTGGCGGCGCTCGAAACGCGGCAAGGCCACATGGAAATCGACCTTGGAGCGGAACCAGTCCTCCACCACCCCGGAGTCGGCCGTGTCCACCTCCACCGGTGGCTGGCGGCTGTGGCGCACCACTGCCTCGTCGACCAGGGGCAAGAAGCCGCTGGTCACCGCCCAGGTGAAGCTGATCACCAGGGCCAGTGCGGCCGCTGCCGGCACCGTGCCCCAGATCAGGCGCCGCGGCACGCGCCGGGGTGCGGGACCCTGCTCGACCAGCGCGACCACCCGCTGGCGCAGACCGTCCGGCGCGGCCGGCTGCGGGACCCGGGCGCGCACCGCCCGCCGGAAGCGGTGCTCGTAGTCCGCCCGCGCCCGACAATCCGGGCAGTCGGCCAGGTGCTGCTCCAGTGCCCAGCGATCCTCCTCGTCGAACTCACCGTCGAGGTAGAACTGCAACATCTTCTGGACGACCTGGCAATCCATCAGCCATCCCCTCGCCCACCGCGGCGGCGCCGGTAGTCCGCCAGCCGGGCCGGAGCGGACTCCGCCTCGCGGTCTGGATCGGCCCGTGGCCGGACATAGCCCTCGGCCACGGCGTAGCGGTACAGCTTTTCCTGCAGCGCCCGGCGACCGCGGTGCAGCCGCGACATCACCGTGCCCACCGGGATGCCCAGGATGTCCGAGATCTGCTTGTAGCTGAAGCCGTTGATGTCAGCCAACAGCACCACCAGCTTGAAATCCTGCGGCAGGGTGTCGAGCGCTTCGACCACCTCGTCGGAGAACAGCTTCTCGAAGTAGTACTCCTCGGGCTTGGCACACGGCGCCAGGTGCGCCTCGGGCACCATGCGCTCGAGCATGTCGGCCTGCTCCGGCCCCTCGCGGATCTCGCGCCCCCGGCGCTCGCGGCGGCAATGGTTGATGAACAGGTTGAACATGATGCGGTAGAGCCAGGCGCGCAGGTTGGTGCCCGGATCGAACTTGTCGCTGAAGCGCAACGCCCGCACGAAGGTGTCCTGCACCAGGTCATCGGCCCGGGAGCGGTTGCCGGTCAGGCGCATGGCCGTGCCGTAGAGGCTGTCCAGGTGCTCCAGCGCCTGGTGGCCCAGGTCGGGCTCGCGCTCGGTTTTTCGCTTCCAAAACGCCACCCAATCACTCCCTTGCCGGCGAGCACCGGCCGCTGCCGCCACACTGGTGCAACAGCCGGAAGCCGCTGCCTATTCCACCATTGTGCGCAGCGCCACAGCGACCGTCCAGCGCCCCCGGCCAGCGGCTGGCGGCCGGGCCGGCAAGGAAACTTCTACCGTTCAATCAATGAGTTGCTCGAGCGGGCGGCACTCCAGGCCGAAGGCGTCGGCCACACCGGCACAGGTGACGTGGCCCTTGTAGACGTTGACGCCGCCGGCCAGGGCCGGGTCCTGATGGACGGCGCCCTCGGCGCCCAGGTCGGCCAGCTTCTCGGCGAAGCGGATGGTGGTGTTGTTCAAGGCGAAGGTCGAGGTCTGGGCCACCGCCCCCGGCATGTTGGCCACGCAGTAATGGACCACCCCATCGACCTCGAAGGTGGGGTTGTCGTGGGTGGTCGGATGGGTGGTCTCGATGCAGCCGCCCTGGTCGACCGCCACGTCCACGATCACCGAGCCGTCTTCCATCTGGCCCACCTGCTCGCGGCTGACCAGCTCTGGCGCCTTGGCGCCGGGGATCAACACCGCCCCGACCAGCAGGTCGGCCTCGGCCACCGAGCGGCGGATGGTCGCCGGGTCCGAGAAGAGGGTCTGGACCCGGCCGTGGAAGATGTCGTCGTAGTAGTTGAGGGTATTGAGGTTGATATCGAGCACGGTCACCCGAGCGCCCATGCCCACCGCCATCTTGGTGGCGTTGAGCCCGACCACGCCGCCGCCGATCACGATCACCCGGCCCTGGCGCACCCCGGGCACCCCGCCGAGCAGCAGGCCTTTGCCGCCGTGCTCCTTTTCCAGGGTGGCCGCGCCGACCTGGATCGACATGCGCCCGGCCACCTCGCTCATCGGTTTGAGCAAGGGCAGCGAGCCATCGGCCAGCTGGATGGTCTCGTAGGCGATGGCGATGCAGCGGCGTTCGACCAGCTTGTGGGTCAGCGTCTCGTCGGCGGCCAAGTGCAAATAGGTATAGATGATCTGATCCTCGCGGATGAGATCGTACTCCGGCTCGATCGGCTCCTTGACCTTGACCACCATGTCCGCCCGGCCGTAGACCTCGGCGATATCGCCGACGATCTCGGCCCCGGCCGCGTGGAAGGCGTCGTCGTGCAGACCGCTGCCCGCCCCGGCCTGGGTCTCGACCAGCACCCGATGGCCGCGGTCGACCAGCTTCTCCACTCCGGCAGGCGTCATGCCGACGCGGTACTCCCGGACCTTGATCTCCTTGGGTACCCCGATGATCACTGCAGGCTCCTTTCTGTTTCGCCCCCGCAGGCCTCATCCTCCAGCTCGACGATCATGCCATCGAAAGCCAACTCCACCCCGATGGGCAGCTTCTCGTTGGTGGCCTCGTGATCGAACTGATGCGACAGGTGGGTCAACAGCGTGCGCCGCGGCCGCAGCCGGTCGACCACCTCGAGCGCCTGATCGAGCCCGAAGTGGGTCGGGTGCGGCCGCGGTCGCAGGGCGTCGAGCACCAGCAGGTCCAGCCCGTCCAGCAGCGCCCACGCGGGGTCGGGTATCGCGCTGACATCGGTCAGGTAGGCGAAGCGCCGCAGCCGGAAGCCGAGCACGGGCATCTCGCCGTGCAGCAAAGGCACCGGAATCACGGTCTCGCCCAGCAGCGAAAACGGCGCCTCGACCACCTCCAGCTCCAGGGCGGGTCGGAACGACTCGGCCTCGGCCGGATCGAAAATGTAGTCGAAGTAAGCGCGCAGCCGCTGTGCCGTGTCGGCGTTGGTGAAGCACGGGATGGACTTGAGCTGGCGCAGGTTGTACAGCCGCAGGTCGTCGATGCCGTGCAGGTGATCGGCATGGGCGTGGGTGTAGAGCACGGCGTCGACCCGCTCCAGGCCCCAGCGCAGCGCCTGCGAGCGCAGATCGGTGGCGGTGTCGATCAGGATGGTTCCGCGTTCGAGTTCGATTGCCGCCGATGAGCGCGTCCGCTTGTTGCGTGGATCGGAGGAGGTACACACCGGGCACTGGCAACCGATCATGGGCACGCCGCTCGAGGTGCCCGAGCCGAGGATCTTGACGATCAAACACCACCTCCCGAACCAGCCCGATCCGTATGCCAGCCCGGTGGAAAAGTCCACCTCTTTCCCCCCTTTCCGGGTTCCACCGGCTCTGCTATGCTCGCGGTCGGCCGCGGCCGACCGGCGACCCGGCCGCTTGCGCCGGCTGGCTGCCCGGCCTGGGTCCAGCTCGGTTGGCGCCAGCGGCGCTCGGTCCGGGCCCGCAGACGTCCAACCCCAGATCCGCAGGAGCGCTGACCCTTGGATGCGCGAACACTGCTCGCCAGCTATGACCACAACGGCGTGCTCGGTGCGCTGAGCGGGGCCGACGACAACGGCCAGGCGCGCCTGTTCGACGACGCTCTGGCGCAGGCCCGCGATGTGCTCGCGCGGGCCCGGCGGCGGGCGGCGGAGACAAACCAAACCGTCGAACTCGACGCCTCGCGCCTGTCCGGCGTCAACTGGGGCGATTGCTGGCGGGTGGCGCCGAGCGGCCGCATCGACCGCCGGCTGGCGCCCATGCCCGAGGCCGGCGCGGCCGTCGGCCGGCCGGCCGACCGCCGCGCCGGTCCGCCGCCGGACGACTTGGACGCCGCCCGGCCCCTGCTGGCGCGGGCGGCCTACAACGGCCTGTGGTCCCCGTCGGGCACCAACTGGCAGCCGATCCGCTGCCTGGAGCTGGGCACCGAACAGATCGCGGCGGTCAGCGGCCGCCGCGCCGACGGACCGGGTCTGCTGGTTCTGGCCCGGGAACGCTACGAGTCCATCCTGGGCGACGTGGCCCGGCTGTGCGGGGTAGAGCAGTCCTCCCACGCCGAGCACATCGATCTGGGCATCTGGCTCGAGGTGGCCGAGACCACCATCGGCGCCCACGGCTGGCGGTTCGAGCGGCACTGGGTCGAGCCCGGCCCCCGGGCCGAACGCGCCGCCGCGGCCCTGGCCCCGGTGCTCGAAGAGCGCAGCCCGCGGCTCGAGGCGGCCGCGGCGCTGGCCGAGTCGGTCGCCGCCGGCCGCCACCGGCCGGCCGTCTGCTTGCTGCCGCGCACCGGCGCCGAACTGGCCTGCGATCCGCAAGCACCTGGCGGCCTGGGGCCGGCGGCCTTCGATCGGCTGGTCGAAGCGCGTTCGACCCAGCGGGTGGCCGCGCCAGACCGGAGCCTGCCCCGCAGCGAGCTGGAAGACCTGTGGCGGCAAGCCCGGCCGGCCACCGGCGACAGCGGGCTGGAGCTGGCCGTGTTCGACCGCCGGGGGCCGGTGCCGGCCGGTATCGGCCGGGCCATGCACGCCGGGCTGGAGGGCCCGGGCGGCCTGCTGGCGCGGATCGATCACGAGCACCTCGGTGCCCACCTGCGCGGCTGTGCCGGACTGCCGGCCGAGTTCGCCGCCTGGGCCGACCGACCGCAAGAGCCGGCACCGGCGCAAGGCCTGCCGGCTGCGGCGGTGCCGGCCCACCTGTGCGCCAAGCTGGAATCCAGCGGCCGCTACCGGCGGGAAGGCGGGTTGCTGCTCGACCACCGCGATCGGCCGCTGACCGTCGAGCGGCTGGTCAAGCTGGTGCGCCTGCTGGCGCGCTCCTTCGGCCGCTTCTTTCTGAGCTTCCAGGACACCCATCCGCTGCTCGGCGTGCTGCTGGTGCCGGCCGGGCTGGCCCCCGAAGACCAGCGGCGGGCCTACCGGCGGGCCGGCCGGACGGTGGCCGCCATGGGACTGTTGGCCCGGGCCCGCGGCCTGGTCTCGATCATCAAGAGCGGCCCGATCGAGATCGCCCGCGCGCCGATCGCAGAGCTGGTCGCCGCCCACGCCGACGACCCGGCGCTGCGCCGGGCGGTGGCCGCCGGCCGGTTGGCGCCGCTGCTGACTTTTCAACTCGGTTGGCCCTTGGCCCCCGGCGAGACGGTGGCCGCCGGCCGGCCCGACGAGCACGACGGCCTGCTGGAGCGCAAGCTGGACAAGCGGGCCCCACGCGCCCGGCTGGCCGAGCACTACGTGCCGGTGCTCCCGTCCCTGGCAGGTTATCGAAAAACGTAATCCCCGGTCAGTCGTAGGGGCCAGGGCCGGCTCGATGTCGACATCCATGTCGATGACCACGGTGGGTGCGCAAGCCGATGGAAGCGGAACACCATCGGCTTGCGCACGGCCACGTATTGTCTCGGATCGAACATCGCGTCTCCCCAAAACCGCCGTTCAGCCCTCGGCTCGGTACCCGGTGCGGTAGAAGTCCTCCAGTCCGGCCAGCACCTGGTGGAAGTTGTTCTCCAGCCAGCCCACGGTATGGCGCTCGATGCGCTTGCCGATCAGCGGAATGCGGAAGCTGACCGTGCCCCGGATGGTCAAGCGAACCCCGTCGCCCTGGGGCTCGAGCTGGCCGGTGCCGTGCGAGGTGAACCGGTTGGCGCCCACGTTGGGCACGTAGCGCCAGCGATAGAAGCCCCGTTCGCGCTCGATCTCCAGGTGCTCCTCCATCACGAACCGCGGCACCTTGAAGTGCTTCTGGGCCTTGGGGCTCAGAACCCGCTCGGAGCGCACGGTGCGGTACAACACCCCGCCGATCTCCTCCTGGCGGACCACCTCGCGCTCATCCTGCTGCATCTTCTGCTTGACCCAGGCGACGAAGTCCGGGCTGAGCACGACGTCGAAGTACGCCGCGCGGGGAATGTCCACCTCGTGGACGAGCTGGAAGTCCATTCACCCCTCCTCAGGCCAGCCGTTCGGCGGGCTCGGCCAACAGAGCGACCATGTCGGCCAGCAAGGCGGCCGCCTCGTGCGGTTCGAACAGGCGCTGGTCGTAGGTCAGCCCCAGCGCCAACACCTCGCAGCCGCCCGGCGCTTCCGGCGACACCGCCCGGCGCGATGCGCAGATGAGCACCTGAGCCGGCCGGGCACCGACCAGGGTGGCCGCCGCCTTCACCGCCCCGCAGCGACCCAGCGGATGCACGACCAGGTTGCCGGTCTGCTCGACCGCCGTACGGATAAACCCCGGCGGCAGCTTGATCCGATCGCGCACCCAGGTCAGCGAGCCGATCAGGGCATCGTTGATCAGCCACTGCACCAGCGGTCGGGTGTGCCGCCGGCGCACCGCGCGACGCACATCGTCGCGCAGGCGTTCCCTGGCCTCTTCGGTGGCGGAATCCAGCTCGGCCACCACCTGCTCCAGCGGCTGTTGGTCGGGCTCGGCCACCAGGCTGAAGCCGGTGCTGCCGGGACCGTCGAGCGCCACGCTGACGACCGTCCGATCGACTTCGAAACTGGCCCCGCCGGGCAACAGCAGGTTGCCGAAATGCGGGTGCTGGCGCAGGGCCCGGGCCACGGCCCGGATTACCAGGTGCTCGCGCTCGGCGCGCAGGCCGGGCAACAGCCGCCCCCCCGCGTTCAGATCGGCCACCAGCGCGTCGAGCGGCTCCACCGCCACGTCGGCGTAGACCGTCGCGCCCGGCATCAATCGCCGCGGGGCCGCTTCGAAGATGGCCGCTCGCCGGGCGGCGATTTGATCGCGCGCGTCCATCACACCGCGTCCCGCCCCAGCGCAGCGGCCAGCGCGTCGAGGACCGCGGTCGCCTGCGTCGCCGCCAGCAAGCGCTGGTCGAAATCGAGCACCAGCGGCAGTACCGCCTGCGGGCCCGAGCCGTCCCGCGCCGGCCACCAGCCCGGCGCCAGCAGCACCAGCCGGCCGACCTGCGGCGCCACCAGGCAGCCGCGCCAATCGGCCACGCCGAGCGTGGACAGGTCGAGCAGATCTAGCCCCTCGACGCTGTCCTCGGCGCCGCCGTCGTCGGCCAGCCGCCGCTGCAGATCCCCATCGCTCAGCTGCTCGGCGCCGTGCAGCAGCAGCCAGCGCCGCCCACCCTCGGGCCCCACCCGCAGGCGGGGCGTGTCAGGCGGGCGCAGTCTCTTGGCGCCATCGTAACGGGCGGCCAGCAGTGGGTGCTCACGCAGCGTGCCGGCGGCAGCCCGGCAGACCCGGGCCAGCCGGGCCAGCGGCTCGTCAGCGGACCACGCCCCTGCCTCGATATCCTTGCGCACCGTGGCCGTGGGAGCGATGCGCTCCGGCCGCATGCGTCGGATGCGGCTCGCGTTGCGTTTGATGCGTTCGGCGAAGTCCATCCTCGCTCCTCGCTGCTCAGTTGGGTTCTGCATCGACCGGGCCCAGACAGTAGCGCCGTGGGTTTTCGAGGTTGCGCCGGATGTCGGCCAGCAGCCGGGCCGCCGGGCCGGCATCGCACAGGCGCTGGTCGTAATCCAGCCCCATCGGCAGCACCTTGCGGAACCGCACCTGGCCGTCGTCGCCCAGCACGGACTCCTGTTCCATGGCCATCACCCGCAGGCAACCCATGCGGTTGCCGAAAAACAGCATGGCCTTGCAGTCCTGCACGCCCAGCGTGCCCGGGTTGGTCACCTGGATGGTTCCCGGCCGTCCGTCCAGGTACTCGACGGCGCTGGTGTGCGAGTAGTCGCGCAGCACCCGCATCAAATAGGGCAGGGCCCAGGCCAGGGCGCCGAGCAGCCGCATCGACTTGAGCAACCGTTCGAACCGATCCATGCGCTTGCCCATGGAGGTGCGCCGGATCGACACCTGGCGGTGACTCAGCCGGGCCAGCTCGCGCAGGCTCAGCCGATCGGCGTCCGGCACCACCACCTGCGTGGCCATGCCCTCGACGTCGACGACATTGGACACGTCGACGTTCGGATAGACCAGGAAGGTATCGCGCCAGGTGCGCTTGGCGTTGAAGAGCAGGTGGTGGCGCAGCGCGTTGGCCACCGCCTTGTTGATCAGGTGGTTGAAGGTGATCCGGGCCGCCGGATCCGGGTCCGCCTGGTTGAGTTCCTTGCGCAGCGCATCGGCTTCGGTCAGATCGATGCGCGCTTGGACGCAACAGTTGGGATACCAGGCGTAGTGTTGGAAGCCGGCGATGTAGATCATGCGCTTGTCCGGTCGGGTCGCCAGCTGCTCGAACGGAATGCTGGGCGGAATGGTCTTGGGCCGTCTCACCGTCCACCCCCCAGCAGCTCGCCCGGCCGCTCCAGCGCTTCGACCACGCAGGACAAGAACGAGCAGGCCCGATCGATGGGGATCAGCTCCTGGCTGTAGACCAGCAACAGCGGCCAGCGCAGTTGGCGGACGAAGCCGCCAGCTCCGTCGGAAAACACCTGCGGCTCGATGGCCAAGGCGAACAGGGCGGCCACCGCCGGCCGCCGCAAGAACCCCTTGAACTCCTGGATCCCCCGGGCGCCGACGTTGTGGAGCTGAAAGTGGCCCTGGTGCTCGACCCAGCGCTTAAAACGCCGGCGCTGCAGCGGTGGCACCATGTAATCGAAACGCTGGCGCAGCTCCTGGGCGCTCATCAGCGCCCAGCGCTTGCGCCGCCGCCAGGTGCCCAGCCGCTGGCCGCCGGTGGCGGTGAAGGGCGGCGGCGGGCGGCGATCGACACCGGCCATCCCGGCATCGACGGCTGCCGCCAGCTCGGCCGGGGGCATCGCCGCAGCCTGTGGCAACACCAGGGTCCGAGCCCGGTCGCCGGTATCGATCCCGATCCCCAACGCCGGCTCCGCCGGCAACTCCAGCCGGTCGCGGCCGTCGAACAGGGCGCCGAACAACGGATCGCGGCGCAGAGCCGCGGCGCAAGCGCAGGCCAACACCGCGCTCGCGCGCCAGGGCGGCTTTTGCTCGCGCCGCCAGGACTCCAGCGCATCGACGGCGGCGCTCATCTTCAGGTTGGCCCCGGCCGAGAAGTCGACCACCCGCAGGCCGGCCACCAGCTCGCGGCGCTGGTCCAGGCGCTGGGCCAGCTCGGCGTCGTCGCGGTCGACGAAGGAGCTGTTCCAGTCGATCACGATGCCTCCTTCGGCTCACCGGCCTGTCGGAAGAGCTGCTGCGGATCGTCGAGCAGCTGCTGCATGTGGTGCAGGAAGTAACCGGCCGCATCGGTGTCCATCAGCTTGTGGCAGAAGGGAACCGCCATCGGCACCCGGGTGCGCACCTCCGGGCCCTGCTCGCCGGGCTCGATCACCTGGCGCGGCTTCATCACCACCAGCTGGGCCACCGCCGGGCGCAGCAGCACAACCTGCAAGTCCTCGGCGCCGAAAGCGCCGGCATCGAGCACGGTGAAGGTTCCGGCCTCGGCACCGCTGACCGAGCCCAGCCGCGGTTCGAGCTGGGGGGCGAAGTCGATGGCCGTGTCGATCAAGTCGTCGAGCAGGCGGCCAAGCCGGCCCCGGTGCCGGGGCGGAGCCGCGGCCACCACCTCGGGTCCCTGGGCCCGCGCCTCGATATCGGCCCGGGCCCGGGCCATGGCCGCTGGGTCCAACCGGTCAGCGTGCTCGATCACTCCCCAGGCCAGCCGGCCGTCTCGCACCAGCGACACCCGCAGGTGGACGTCGCGGCGCGGCTCGACCCGGCGCAGGCCATCGTAGCCCACGTTGAACAGCGGCCGCTCGACCAAAATTTGAGCGGTGGCGCACAACCACAGGTGCTCGCGGGTCAGCGGCGGCGACCCCGGCTCTTGCGGGTGGTCCACCAGAAATCGATCGGCCGCCGTCAGGTCGATGTCGAGCCGGGTGTGGACCGAGGTCGTCCAGTTGACGAACCGGTGGCGGGCGATGCGGTCTCGAAAACGGCGCAGGTGGTCTGCGGGATCGATCATGCGCACCGTCTCCTCATCTCGTCGCGGCGGGCCCGGGCTGCGACCGCCTTCACGCAGCAGCGGCGCCGGGCCGACGTGCTTCAAGCCGCACAAGCGCCGCCCCTTCGCTCCGGGCACAGGGGTTCGCCGGAAAGTCTATCGACTGGCCCACGAATGGGTCAAGGGCACGCTGGTCCGGCTTGCAATCGTTCGGGCCTTGTTCGATCATGCCCCCATGGTGCTGACGCGTTTTCCCCCCGGCGAAGCGGTGTTCACCGGCCGCCCCCTCGATGAAGGCCTGTGGCGGGAGGTCGATGAGTTGCTCGGCGCCGGGCTCTGCCCGGACGGTTGGCTCGACGTGGAGACGGCCGAGACCCGGCTGACCTGCCTGTTCCACCAGTCGCGCACCTACCTGGCCGGGCTGACCGAACCCGAGGACTTCAGCCGGGTGGCCCTGCGCGAGTTTCCGTTGCGGGCCGACCAGCTCGAGGACGCCGCCTGCAGTCTGACCAAGGCCGACCCGGTCCGGGTGCTGTTGCTGGCGGTCCATTTCCGCTACCGGCCCGAGCTGCAGGCCACCACCGACCTGGTCGACCTGGCCCACGTGCTCAAGGTGCTGGCCGAGGACGGCCACGACGCCGCCCTGGGCCTGGAACGCTCCGGGTTGCGCACCCTGTTGTTTCTGCAGCACGGCAGGCCGGCCCGGGTCTACTTCGGCGATGCGGCGGACGATCCGGGCCGCGGCAGCATCGCCGAACGCTTTCTGGCCCACGCCTTCGCCCCGCAGGCCCCCCTGACCCGGCTCGAGGTGTTCAAGCGGCTGAGCATCCAGCAAGACGAAGATGCCGGGCTCGGCCTGGCCACCCTGGCCGAGCAGGCCAAACCGCCACCGCCCACCAGCGTGCAGGTCTGGCTGGGCGGCCGGATGGCGATGCAACGCCCCTTCATGGCGCCGGCCATGCGGGTCGGCCGCGACCACACCTGCGAGCTGATCCTGGACAACCTGAGCGTCAGTCGGCGCCACGCCGAGCTGGCCTGGTCTCGGGGCCGCTTCTCGGTGCGCGATCTGGGCTCGGCCAACGGCACCCGCCTCAACGGCAAGGCGGTGACCGAGCAGCCGATCGATCTCAGCGATCGGATCGGCATCGGCAAGTTCGAGCTGCGGCTGGCCGAGCCCGCCGCGGCCCGCGACCCGGACCCCACCGTGCTGCTGCAGCCCGGCGAGGAACTCGGCGATAAACCGACCGGGCGCTTGCTGCTGGTCGGCGAGGATCAGTCGCTGCCGCTGAACGGCGAGATCACGATCGGCAAGACCCGCGGAGTGGACGTGCGCGCCCGCGGCTTCTGGGTCAAACCGGTCCATGCCCGGGTCACCAGCGAGGGCGCCAATGCCTTTCGACTGAGCTGTCCCGAAAAGGCCGCGGTGCAGCTCAACGGGCAGCAGGTGCGCGAGGCCCACCTCAAGGCCGGCGACGAGCTGGTCATCGGCCGCTCGCGCTTCCGCCTGGTGGCCGAGCCCGACACCGGCAGCTGACCGCGGCACCGCTGTCTCCGGTGCAGCACCGGGCCGCCGGGACGCGACCGGTGCCCCTGGGTGCTACCAGCGCTTGATGCGCCGGCGGCCGCCGCGCTGGCGGCGCTTCTTGGACTTGGGCCGCGGCCGTTCGAGCTGTTGCAGGGAACGCTCGACGATGCGCAGCCGGCGGGCCAGATGACGGCGCAGCCAGGCGGCATTGCGCTGTCGCTTGCGGTAGCTGAAGCGGAAACGCGCCAGCTCCCGCTCCTCGGTCAACAGACCGGCCAACAGTTTCCGGCTGGTGCGCAATCGTTCGCGGGCCTCGCGCAACAGGCGCTGCACGACCGCGGCGTCTTTCTGGCCGCGGGCTTTTTGCAGCGCGGCGTCCACGGCGGGCAGTTCGTCCTCGACCAGGGTCAGCAGCTTGCCCCGGCGCACCAGCTCGGCCCGGCGCTGCTGCCACGCATCCAACTCGCCGGCCAACGAAGCGGCGAACCCGGTCCAGGCCGGATCGCCACCAAAATCGGGCTGAGCGGCCAGGTCGCGCTCCAACGCCTTCAACCCCGCATCCAGCGCCACCGCCAGCTCGCGTTGCTTGGGGTTCTTCTCCAGCTCGGCGAGTTGGCGCGCGATCTCCCGGCGGCGTTTCTGGAGAGGCGCCTTCGCCCGAGCGATGCGCTCGAGCAGTGCCGGTCGAGCGAGCTTGTGCTCGAGCTCCTCGATCACCTGCGGCGCGCTGTCGAGATTCATCTTCAAGGGCATGTAGTCCTGGCGCCCGGCGATTCGATCGCGGCACTCGGCGTGGACGGCACGGGCCCGTTGCAGGCGCTCGCGGGCCAGCTCGATGTCCGCGGCCCGCACCGCGGCGAAGAACGCTTTCAACCGCAGGCCGACCCGCCGGTAACACAACGTGCCGCCGGCCCGCTCGACCGCGGCGACCAGCTCCTCTTCCTCGGGATACGCCGCCAGGGTCTCCCGGTGCTCCTGGAGTGTCTCGCCTGCTGCCTCGAGCGCCTCGGCGGCCTCATAGACCTCCCCGCGGTCCAGCGCTTCGCGCATCTGGCGCAGGTGACCTTCGATCTCGTTCGCTTGGGCCTGGACCGCGTCCACGTCCAGCTCGCCCCCGCTGCCGTGCGCGCAGCCCACCACCACCGCCGCGGCCCAAACCATCCAGCAGGCCGTCCGACTCGAGCAACCGTTGCTCATCCTTTGCACCCCCCAGCCATCAGCTCGAGGCAACAGGCGGCCAGCAACCGCAGGCCGGGCCCGATGGCCCGGTGGCCGAAGTCGAATTCGGCCGTGTGCAGTGCGGCTTCGGTCTCGACGCCCAATCGGATCATGCAGCCGGGCACCCCACCCTGCTCGCTGAGGTAGTAGCTGAAGTCATCGGCACCCATGGTGGCCTCGGTGGCCTGCAGCACCTGCTGCGGCCCCAACACCCGCCGGCCGATCCGCTCCACCAGCTCCAGCATGGCGGGATCGTTGTGGAGCCGCGGATAACCGGGCTGGAGCACGAAGCGCGCCGTGCAACCCAGGGCCTCGGCGGTGCGGTCGGTGATGCGCTCCACCGAGGTGATCACCCGGCGCCGCACCTGCGGATCGCGCGAGCGCAACGTGCCCTGCAGCACCGCTTTGTCGGCGATGACGTTGCGGGCCTGGCCGGCGTGCAGGGCGCCGATGGTGACCACGGCTTGGCTAATAGGCGCGATCTGACGGGACACCACTTGCTGCAGCGCCGCTACCAGCTGGCTGGCCGCCACCACCGCGTCGCGGCCTTGATGGGGATAGGCGCCGTGGGCGGCGCGGCCGGACAGGTGGATGTCGAAACCATCGGCGGCCGCGCTAGGAATCTCGGTCAGCTCGATCTGGCCCGCCGCCAGCTGGGGTCGGGCATGCACCCCCAGAATGGCGTCTACCATCGGCTCGCGCAAAGCTCCCTCGGCGACCATTTGCCGCGCCCCGCCGCCCTCCTCCTCGGCCGGCTGGAATACCAGCTTCAGCCGGCCGGGCAGACGATCGCGATGGGTGCGGCTCCAAGCGGCCAGGCCCAGGGCCAGGGCCATGTGTCCATCGTGGCCACAGGCGTGCATGCGGCCGGGATCCCGCGACGCCCAGGCCAGCCCGGTGCGCTCCTCCAGCGGCAAGGCATCCATTTCGGCCCGCAGCGCGACGGTGCGCCCACCTTCGGCCGGACCGAACCAGGCCACCAGGCCGCAGCCGCCCACCCCGGTGCGCAGCCCGTCCGGTTCCAGCCGCTCCAGCTCACCGCGCAGCAGCTCCGCGGTCCGGCTCTCCTCGCCGGACAGCTCCGGCTGTTGATGCAGGCGCTCGCGCATCCGCCGGACCCGGTCGATCAACGCGTCGTCGGGCTCGAGAACCCCCCCCGCTGCCGTCGGCTCAGTCATCGATCTTCAACTCCCGCAACCGGTTATAGAGCGAGGAGCGGCTGATGCGCAACAGCCGGGCCGCCCGGGCCCGGTTGCCCTTGGTTCGGCGCAGAGCATCCCGGATGGCCTCGCGCTCGATCTGGCGCCGCGAAGCGGCCGTGGTCTCGGCCAGCGAGGGTGCGGGCCGGCGCATCAGATCGGGCGGCAGGCTCGCCTCGCCGATCTCCGCGTCGTCTGTCATCATGGTGCAGCGCAGGAGGAAGCTCTCGAGTTCGCGCACATTGCCCGGCCAGTCGTAGGCGCGCAGGCGCTCCAATGCTGCCGGGGCCAGGCGCTTGGCCTGGCCGTCACCGGCGGCGCGCTGCAGAAAATGCTCGGCAAGCTCGGCGATGTCCTCCGGCCGGCGGCGCAAGGGCGGCACATCCAAGGTGACAACCGCCAAGCGATAGAACAAATCGTCGCGAAACGAGCCGGCGGTGCGGGCGGCGTCCAGATCGACGCTGCTGGCCGCGATGATGCGCACATCGATCGGGCGGGCCACATTGGTTCCGATGGGCTTGACTTCTCGCTCCTGCAAGGCGCGCAACAACTTGGCCTGCAGGTTGGGGCTCGTGTCGCCGATGGCGTCCAGAAACAGCGTGCCGCCGTCAGCCTCGACGAACAGACCGGGCCGGGAGCGCACCGCGCCCGAAAACGCGCCGCGCACGTGGCCGAAGAGTTCGCTCTCGAGCAAGCTTTCGGCCAAGGCGCCGCAGTCGACGGTCACGAAGGGTCGGGGCCGCCGGGCGGAGCTGCGGTGGATGGCCCGCGCCAGCAACTCCTTGCCGTTGCCGCTCTCGCCCTGGATCAAGACGGTGACATCGCGGTCGGCCACCCGGCGGGCGAGTTCGACCACCTTGTGCATGGCCGGGCTGCGGCCGACGATGCGATCGAAGGAAAAGCGCGAATCGACCGCGCTGCGCAGCCGGCTGACCTCCAGCTGCAGCGCGCGCTGTTGCAAGCAGCGTTCGATGGCGATCGCGATCTCGTCGGGATGAACCGGTTTGCTCAGGTAGTCGTAGGCGCCGGAACGCACCGCTTCTACCGCCGAGGGGATCGAGCCGTAGGAGGTGATCACGATAACCGACACATCGTGGTCGATTTGCTGAAGTTGGCGCATCAGCTCGATGCCGTTCATGCCGGGCAGAATCAGGTCGGTGATGACCAGCTCCGGCTCGTGCTGGTGGAAAAGCTCGATCGCCTCATCCGCATTGGCGGCCGTCACCACGCGGTAGCCCGCCCGCCCCAGCCAGCCCGCCAGCAGGGCCAAGATGGCCACGTCGTCGTCCACCAGCATCAACGTCGGGCTCGCAGCGCCCACCACCGTCACTCCCGCAACCGCAAGCGTCGCTCAGCCGCCGCTGGTCGCCGGGGAGGCGCAGCCAGCCGCCGGCGTCTGGGAGCGGGACCCGGACCGATCCGCGGCCGGGCCGGGCAGCCGGATCGAAAACCGGGCGCCGTCGGCCAAACCGGGGGCCGGCGATTGCACCGCGATAGAACCGCCATGCGCCTCGACCACCAGCTTGCAGAAGGCCAGGCCCAAACCGCTGCCAGCGATCACGCCCGAACGCTTGCCTTCGACCTGAAAGAACTTCTCGAACACCCGCGGCTGCAGCTCGACCGGAATGACCGGGCCGCTGTTGGTCACGCTCAACTCCACCCCGGCCGGCGTCCCGCCGGCCGGGCCGGCCTCGAGCTCCACCCGGCCGGAACGCTGCGAGTGTTTGACCGCATTGACCAACAAGTTGATCAATACCCGGCGCATCAAATCGCGATCCACCGCGGTGCGCAAGCCGTCGTCGAGCCGCAGCTCCAGCTCCACCCGCCGGTAGCGGGCCAACACCGCGACCCGCTGCTCGGCCTCGGTGCACAGATCGCGCAACGGCAACTCGTCGCGCGCCAGCTGCAGCTCACCGCACTCCATGCGATAGACGTCGAGCAGGTTGGCGATCAGATCCTGGATCTCCTGGGCGGTGCTGGAGATGACGTCCAGCGTGTTGCCCACGTTGGGCGGCAGCTCGCCCAGCTCGGAGCGATCCAACACCTCGAGACCCAGCAGGATGGTGCTGACCGGGTTCTTCAGGTCGTGGACCACCATGCGGGTCAGGGCTTCCTTCATTTCGTTGAGCTTGCGCAGCTGCTCGTATTGGGCGGCCAACCGATCGTTGGCCGCGGCCAACTGCTGGGTGCGCTGCCAGACCTTCTGCTCCAGGTTGACGTTCATGTCCTGGATGACCTTGAAGGCCCGGGCGCGGTCGAAGGCCACCGCCGTCTGGTCCGCCAGCGCCTTGACCAGCCCCCGATCCTCAGCGGTCATCTCCACGCCGGAACGCTTGGGGCCGATCGCCAGCAGTCCGATCAGGCGCCGGTCGATGCGCAGCGGCGCCAGCAGGACGGTGCCGTCCAGCTCGGCCGGCATGTTCGAGGGCGCAAAGGCGCCCGAATCCGCCGCTTGGCGCAGGCAGCCGAGCTGCTCGAGCGAGAGGCGGGCGGGCTCCCGCTGCGGCCGGGGAGCATCGCCGGCCACCTCGATCAGCTGACCCTCGTGGGCGGTGAACACCCGAAGCGATTCCAGCGGCAATACCCGGTCGAGCAGGCGGCGCAGGCGATCGGCCAGCCGATCGATGTCCAGCGCGTGGGCCAGCTCGCGGCTGTATTCCATCAGGGCGGCGCGCTGGTCGTACTCGGTGCGGTAGAAAACCCGATCGACCAGCCGCTGCGCCAGGCGGCGGGCCGGCTCGAACGCCACCGCCAGCGCCAACACCACCACCACCCGCATCCAGGTCACGGTCTGGCCCCACCAGCGCATGGCCAGCCAGTCGCCCAGGCCCACCAGCATCAAGTACAGGCCGACGACGAACAGGGTCAGCAGCGAGTATACCAGCGAACGGCGGATGACCACATTGATGTCGAGCATCCGGTGGCGCACCACGCTGATGAAGAACGCGGTCGGCGCGAAGCTGGCCAACAAATAGGTCAGGCTCTCGGGCAGCAGCGGAGCCAGACCGAAAGCCTTGGGCAACTCGTGCAGCAGCACGTGGGGCGAGACGCCGATGCCGAAGCCCCAGAACAACCACTTGAGCCGGTGGCGCGTTGTCGGCCGCCGCGCCCGCAGATAGCCGACCGCCAGAGCGACCAACCCGGCGACCAAGAAGAGCGCCAGCTGGATCGGCAACAGCCGCTGCAGGCCGAACTGCCAATCGGCCACGGCCGCCGGATCCAGGCTGGCCCGAGCCGGGGGCAGCAGCAGGATCAGGGCCACAGCCACCGCCACGGCCGGCAGATAGATGGCGGGCGTGAGCCAGCGCATCCAGCGCCGCCACCAGCCCTCGGGATAGACCAGGACGAAGTGCAACAAGAAAGCCACCGTCAACGGATACAAGCCGTTGCTCAGCACCAGGCTCAGCCAGCGTCCGCCCTCGAAGCCCAGGGTGTTTTCGGGCCAGTAGACGAACATCACCACGACCAGCGCCATGGCCATCCAGTAGAACAGCTTCGATGCGCGCCGGATCGCCGACTTGAGCAGCACCAGCATGCCGAAGGCCCAGACCAGCAGGGCCACCGCGAAATTGATCACCAGCAACCCGGTGCCGAGCGACCGCACCAAAACCGCCCGTGTGCGCACCAGCTGGCCCCTGCGCTCGACCACCAGCGATACCGCATCGCCCACCCGCAGGCCGTCGAGGAAGAAGGCCAGATAGAATGGCGTGGCCACCTCGGCTCGCTCGATCTCGCGGATGCGATCGCCCGGACGCAGCCCGTGGGCCGCGTCCGGCCGCTCGGGATGGTCGCCGAGCACGGTCAGGCCCTGCGGGCCACCGAGCTGGACGGGCAGCCGGGGACGCTGCTGGTCCAGCTCGGTGGTGGCCAGCACGCCCACGGCCAGGAAGGCGAAGCCCAATACGATGAGCAAGCGGTGGATCACGGGCCCCTTCGTCGCGGGGGAGTCCGATAGCGGCCAGCCGCTGCCGCGGTCTCCCGATGGGCACGAAGCTCCTTTTTTCCGGCAGGATATTCGCCCCAGCGGCCACTGTCAACCGGCGCTGCCGCGGCGGTGCCGGGGGTGATGACGTGCAGCGCCGGCCGTGTGGCCGGGCCGCCGGCGTCAGCGCCCCAGCCGGCTCATCAGGTTGCGAATCGCTTCGGCGCTGAGAAAGGTCAGGCGGACGGCGCCGAAGCGCACGCGGGCGCCCGAAGGCAGCGGAACCGGCTCACCGACCCCCTGGGCCGGCACCTGCTGGTCGCCAACCCAGGTGCCGTTGCGCGAACCGGTATCCTGGACGTAATAGGCTCCGTCCTCCTCGCGCCGGATGAAGGCGTGGACCTCTGAGACCGTTGCGTCCGGGATGACCACCTCGTTGAACGCGCTGCGACCCAACCAGACCATGTCCGACCGGGAGCCATCGGGCCCTGGCGGATCGACCGGAAAGATCAGAAACTCGTTCTGCAGCGCGACGGGCCGATCGGCCATGGTGGCCACGCTCTCGACGGTCAGGGTGCGATCGGTCTCGAGCGGCGCTTCGAGCGAATTCAGCGGGCCGTGGTGCAGCAAGAAGGCATCGCCGTGCCGGCCGCTGAACTCCTCCGGGGACAAAGCGCCGCTGTCCGCGGCCAGGTCCGCGATGGTGGTGGCCGTGCCTCGTTCCGATTGCGCATCGCCCATGATCTCGCCTCCCCGCCCCGGCGCCGCGGACCGCAACAAACCACCGCTGGTGGAACTGGCCCTTGGCTGAACCGCACCGATCGATAGCCCAGATCCGGCACGAGGTCAACAACTCATCACCCAATTGAGGGACGCACTCAGGGCCCGCCGAAGGGATTGATGGTCCCGTCGCGGCCCCCTTGCAGCTGCCCCCCGGTGTGGTCGTCCGGTGGCCGTCGTGGTCGCTGCCGCTGCCCGGCGCGCGCTGCCCGCCGCCGGCCGAGCACGACCCGCAGCCGGCGATCGGCATCCGGCACGATCCGCTGCCGGGCACGGCGGTAGCGCGGCAGCTCGAACACCAGCACCCGCGGTTTGCCCGAACACGGCAAGGGCAGGCGCAGCGGGGTGATGCCGAGCAGGCGCTCGGACCCGGCCGCAAAGACCCGCGCCCCCGCTGGAACCGATTCCAGCTCGATCTGAACCTGCTGCGGCCGGGGCCGGGGCTCGGGCCGCCGGTCCTCGGCGGCGGGCGGCGCCGCGCCGCCAGCGTCGTCATCAGCCGCCGGCTCCGCTCCGGTCGGGGCCGGACGTTGCCACAGCCACCAGCCGGCCGCTGCCAGCAAGACGACCAACAACCCCAGCCCCGCCAGCCAGGATCCGCGGCGACGGCGGCCGGCACCGGTCGGCTCGGCCGGCCCGGCGGCGGCCGCCGCGTCGCCCGCCAGGTTCTCCAGAGCCACCGCCAGCTCAGCGGCTGAGTCCGGCCGGTCGTCCGGCTCCTTGGCCAAACAACGCATGATCAACGCCTCGAGCTCGGACGGTACCGCAGCGGCCAGACCGGCGCAGCTGCTCGGCGGTGGCGGATCGACGGCCAGGTGCTGGATCACCAGCTCGCCATAGCTCTCGGCCTCGAACGGGCGGCGGCCGGTGATCATCTCGTAGAGAATGACCCCCAGCGAGTAGAGATCGGAGCGGTAATCGATCGATCGGCCGGCCGCCTGCTCGACCGACATGTAGGCCGGGGTTCCGATGATGGCCCCGGCTCCGGTTTGATGCAGCGGCCGACCAGCGCTGCCGTCGAGCAGCTTGGCCACCCCGAAATCCAGCAGCTTGACGAAATCGTCCCCGGCGCGTTCGACCAACACCGCGTTTTCGCTCTTCAGATCCCGGTGGACGATACCGGCGGCGTGTACGGCGCCCAGCGCCCGGGCGATCTGGGCGCCGACCCGAGCCGCCCGCTGGGGCGGCAGCGGGCCGTGGCGGGCGAGCAGCTCGGCCAGGGTTTCACCTTCGAGCAGCTCCATCACGGTGTAGTTGTCGCCGCCCGTCTCCTCGACGAAGTCCGTCACCTCGACGATGTGTGGATGCCGGATCTGGTTGACCGCCCGGGCTTCCAGAAAGAAGCGCCGCACCGCAGCCGGGTCGGCGGTGAATTCGCGCCGCAGCAGCTTGATGGCCACCCGCCGGCCCAGCCGCACGTGCTCGGCGGCGTAGATCACGCTCATGGCTCCGGCGCCGACGATCGCATTCAGGCGATAGGCGCCCAAGACCGATCCCGGCTCGGGCTCGCCGACCGCTCGGCTACCGGTGAAACTGTCGGCGGCGCCCAGCCGGGTTCCGTCCTCCGGGCAGAACTGGACCTCATCCGGATACTCGGCGCCGCACTTCGGGCAAGCGCGCATGCCACCCGCCTCTTATTCGAAGCTGCTCAGAGCCACAAGATGACCATGACGTACACATCATATAGGAAATGGGTCCAGACCGCAGTGGCGAAGCCGCGCAGCAGAAAGACCGCCGCCAGCAGGCCGCCGAGCAACGTGCGGAAGCTGAATGCGATCGTGCTGAACGGCTCGGCGCCGGGCCCGACGTGGTGTACGGCCGCGAACAGCAACGCGGTGATCGCGATGACCAGCGGCACCGTCAGCCAACGCCGGTGGCCTCGCCGATCGAGCCAGCCCAGCACCGCGCCGACCGCCAGCAGCCGGAAGAACAGCTCCTCGTAGAAGCCGGCCCCGGCCGAAGCCACCACCCGATCCAGCGGCCCCATGCCGGCCCAGACCGCGCCCAGCACGTGCAGCTCGCCCAGCAGCAACCCGGCCAGCGGCCCCAGCAGCACCGCGTACAGGCCCGACTCGGCCAACAGCCGCGCCAGCCGTCCGGGGGCGATATCGCCCCGGCGCGCCAGGCGCCGCCAGGCCCACAGGTAGGCCGCCAGCAAGCCGAGCATCACGGCCAGATAGGCCCACCAGCTCAACCCGGCCAGGCGGCCGAGCAGGCGGGTGATCGGATCGACGCCGTTGACCGACAGCGGGCTGACCAGCAGGCCCAGGTGGTAGAGCAGGAACACCGGCGCGGCCAGCAGCAGGTGGCCGGCCGGATGACGAAAACCGGGCAGACCCCGGCGGGCCCGCGCCTGGCGGGTGGATCGTTCCACGCGGCCACGCTATCCCAACCGCCGGCCTTTGGCTACACCGACCCCGAGTTGTTGTCCCCGCCGGCGATTTGCGCTATTTTTCCATCGCTCGACAACCGCGCTGTCGGAGGCGATGCAGATGATCAGCACCAGCGACTTCAAGAAGGGCGTGCGCCTGATGCTCGATGGCGACCCCTACGTGATCATGGAGACCAGCACCCAGACCCCATCGGCCCGCGGGGCGGCCACCCTGGTCAAGGTGAAGGTCCGCAACCTGCGCACCGATCAGGTCTTCGACCGCTCGTTCAAGTCCGGCGAGAAGTTCGACGAGCCCGATCTGGACAAGCTCAACCTGCAGTTCCTCTACGACGAGGGTGACGCCTTGGTGTTGATGGACCTCGACAGCTACGAGCAGATCCACGTGCCCAAGGACAGCCTGGGCGACAAGGCCGGCTACATGACAGACGGGCTGGAGGTCAAGGCCCTGTTCTTCGAGGGCGAGGTGCTCGATCTGGATCTGCCGCACACGGTGGAGTTCGAGGTGGCCGAGGTCGAGCCCGGCACCCGCGGCGACACCGTCCAGGGCTCGGCCACCAAGCCGGCCACGCTGGACAACGGCATGCGGGTCCAGGTGCCGCTGTATATCAAAATCGGTGATCGCATCCGCGTCGCCACCAAGGACGGCAAGTTCGCCGAACGCGTTTGACCGAAGCTCCCCTGGGAGCTTCGATCTGCTGGTTTTCTAAGGAGAAAGGCAGGGGGGCATGCGCTGCAGCGCTTTTCGGGCAGGCCCATTTTGGCTCTGGTGCGGACTCTTTTGGCTGGCGGGCTGCGCCCCGCTGACGCTGACCCGCCTCGAGCAGCCACAGCCGGCCGCCGGCCCGCCGGCGGTCGAGCGGGTGGTGGACCTCGGCGGTGCGGCGCCGCCGGCCAGCGGCGCGTTCGAAGCGGCCAGCGACGGCCGCGCCAGCCCGGGCGAGTGGCTGGCCGTGCTGGGGCGCAACCTGGGCCCGGCGCAACGGGTCACCATCGGCGGGCGTCAAGCGCCGCTGCGCGGTCACCTGCAGCGCGGCCTGCTGCTGCGCTTGCCGCGGGACCTGGCGCCCGGCCGCCAGCCGGTGGTGGTGGAGACACCGGCCGGCAGCGCCCGGGGCGCGGTCGGGGTGACGCGTCACCTGGTCGCGGCTGCGCCCAACGGCAACGGCCTGCAGCTGTTGGCGCAAGGACCGGAGCACGCCTTGCTGGACGGCCCGACGCAGCGTTTCGCACTCGAGTGGGGCCACCGCCACGCGCTCGATCCGCCGGGCTCGACGCTCTACGCCATCCAGCTGCCGGCCGCGCGGACCGATGCCGCCAGCGGCGCAACCCGCTACCCGGCCCAAGTATTGGTGGTCGACCTGGCGGCCACTGGCGGACCGGCCGAGCGGGGCCGTTTCCGGGTGGAGCTGGCCCAGCCGCCGGCCGATCTGGCGCTGCTGGATGCGCGCACCCTGCTGGTGCTGGCCGAACGCGAGCTGGTCTGCGTCGACGTCTCCCGGCCGGGCGACGGTGCGGTGGTGGCCCGGCTGGCGCTGCCGGCGCGGGCGCGGGTCGGGACCGCGGCAGAGCGCGACAGCGTTCATACCCGGGTGATCCCGCTGACCCAGGGCTGGGTGGTGGCGCTGGAGGTCTACGGCAACCGCCTGCAGCTGATCGATCTGAGCGATCCGCAGGCCCCCCGGCTGGGCGCCGCGGTGCCCACCGCCGGCGCGGTGGGCCTGCCGCTGGCGGTCGACCTGGCGCGCGACGCCCGCGATGCGCGCTCGGTCTGGCTGCTGCAGGGGCCCAACTTCCGCATCGTCGGCGAGCGGCTGTCGCGGGCGCTGCAGCAACTCGAAGGCGAGGTGCGCGGCCTGTACCCGCCGCTGCTCGGCGCCGGCCCGGACGAACCCGGCCCGGCACCGGCGGCGGGGGCGGACGCCGGCCGGCTGAGCCGCCTGGTGCGCTACCGGCTGGTCGATCAGCGATTGGAGCCGGTCGAGGGCCGGGCCTTGCCGGCGGATTTCTTTCCCCTGTTCGCCAAGTCCCGACCGGACGGCAGCCTGTGGGTCAGCGGGGTCAACGGTCACGTGTTCGACTTCGCCGGGGTGACGGCCACGGCGGCCGGGCTCAAACGGGTGGTCGAGGTCCTGCGCGACGCGGCCTGCTTCGGCCGCATCCTGGAGGTGCCCGCCGGCGGTCCGGCGCGGACGCTGATCCAGGGCCCGGCGCTGTACTTCGCGGTCGACGAGCTGGCCGGCAGCGGCGCGGTCTACAGCGTGATGCGCCTGGGCGTTCGGCTGCTGCCGCCCGGGCTGTGCGTCGACTGGGGCGTGGAGCTGCAGGATCGCGGCTTCGTGCGCTTGAAGCGGCTCGACTGGGAGGCCATCATTCCGCCCTACGCTTTCGCCCTGTTCGGCCTACAGTAACGATCGGGGCTTTTCGGGCGCATCACGCCTCGTCCCGTCTGGCCGCGTCAGCTTCCTCGGTCCGATGCTCACGACCAAGAGGTCGCTGCGCTGCGGACCTCGTCGTTTCCTTGCCGGACGCGACGATGCGCGATGCGAGCCGATGCGCTGCCCCGGGTGGCACAACCAGACTGGGGGCTTCTCGGGGGTCAGGGCAGGTCGACGCGGAAGGTGCGGTAGACGCCGGCGTCGCTGAAGTAGAGCTTCTTGTCGCCACTGACCACCAGCCCGCGCGGGCTGGCCAGATCCACCGCGGTCGGCGCCTCCAGGCACTCGCACTGGCCCAGACAACCCGAGCCCACCACCCGCACCAACCTTTGCGAACCGGCGGCCAACATCCAGATCGCCTGGCTGAGCGACGAGGCGAAAAACAGGTTGCCCCGGTCGTCGCAATCGACCGCGTCGATGCTCAGGGTCAGCTCGTCGCAGGCGTCCCCGTCGGGCACCAGCGGTCGCAGCCGCCGGTCAGCGCGCTCCAAGCGAAATACTCCGGCGTCCGAACCGATCACCAGTTCGCCGCCGGGCAGCACCGCCAGCCGCCGCGGTCGCACCAGCCGCGCCTCGCGCGCCGCCGGCGGCTCGTCGCTGCGACAGGGATCCAACGTGCCGCCGCCGGCCACGGTCTCCACCAGGCCGCCGGCGGCCGCCACCCGGCGCACCCGATCGTTCTCGCTGTCGGCCACGTAGAGATTCCCGTCCGCGTCGAACGCGATGCCGGCCGGCTCCTGGAAGCAGGCCGCGCGGGCCGGCCCGCCATCGCCGGTGAAGCCAGGCTCGCCGGTGCCGGCCAGCGTGTACAGCCGCCCGCTGTCGAACTCGACGTAGCGCACCCGATGCTCGTCCGGCAGGGCCAGCAACAAACGACCGGCGCGCACGACCATATCAGCGGCATCGATGGCGGCGCAGACGGCCGGCGCGCCGTCGGGCAGAGCCTGCTGGCAGGCGTCGAAATCCGCACAGTCGACCGATCCGGCGAGCGACTCGGCCATGCCGCCGGCCACGGTGCGGATGGTGCCGTCGGCAGCGTCCACGTACCGGACCGAAAAGGCATCCCGATCGGCGATGTACAGATGACCCTGCTCGTCGAGGCACAGGGCGCCGGGGGAAAACAGCGCGGCCCGCTCCGCCGGGCCGCCGTCGCCCGATTCACCGGCCTCGCCGGTGCCGGCCACGACGCGGATGTCGCCGGCTGAGAAATCGTCCATCGCTGCGCTC
Organism: uncultured Myxococcales bacterium; assembly: GCA_964454005.1. Lineage (GTDB taxonomy): Bacteria > Myxococcota > B64-G9 > B64-G9 > B64-G9 > CAYVQE01. The sequence continues at coordinate 7,838 of CAYVQE010000032.1, read as the reverse complement.
CCGATGCCCCATGGATACCGAACTCTGACCGGGGATTCAACCCAAGCACCCCCGAAAAACCGTGGCCCGCGGCGCCGAAAGCGCTACCATCGGCCGGAAGCCCGGCGGCCGCTCCGCCGGAGGCGGCAGCTCGCGTCGAGCCGGCCGGACGACCGGCTCGCTTGGAGGAACCGGATGCACCGCTTCGTCATCCTGGCCACGTTGGCGGCCGTCATGGCCGCGCCGCTCGCCGGCTGTTTGAAACGCCGGGTACCGTTGACCGTCGCGCCCGAGCCGCCGGAGGGCCACTTCATCCGCGCCTGCGAGCTGCTGACAGCGGCTCTTGGCCCGAATTCGCGCCCGACGCGGCTGCACGACCAGGCACGCACCATGTCCGCCCTGCGCGCCATCCGACCGCCCGGCCGCTTCTGCTTCGTCTGCCGGCGGCTGCGCCGCTGCACGGCGCAGGCCGAGCGGCTGGGACTAGCGGCGTCGATGAACGCGCACCAGCTGGCGCGGGCGGCGGTGGTCCATCTCGGTTTGGAGCCGGGCGCCAGCCTGCCGCTGCCACCTTCGGGCGGGCCCGACCTGGAGACGACCCGCGAGCAGCTGTGCCGCGCCTGCGCCAGCATGCCCGAGCGCATCCAGCGCGGCACCTGGTCGCGCGGCCAGCGCGAAGCCGGCAACGACTCAGTCCCGGCGGCCGATTGACGCGCCCGGCCGCAGCCCTTACACTCAGGACAGGAGCTGACCTGAATTCATCCCGCCGCGGGGGTGGTCTCTTGGCTGAGCGCTACGACTACGATCTGCTCTGCATCGGCAGCGGGCCCGCCGGCCAGCGGGCCGCGGTGCAGGCCGCCAAGCTGGGCAAACGGGCCGCGGTGGTGGAGAAGAGCCGCATCGTCGGCGGCGTCAGCGTCGACACCGGCACCATTCCGTCGAAAACTTTCCGCGAGGCGGTGATCTACTTCTCGAGCCTGCACGGCCGCTTCGATCGCAAGCGGTTCGGCGGAGCGGCGGCCCAGGTCTCGGCCCAGGCGCTGCTGCAGCGGGTGCTGGCGGTGGTCGGCCGCGAGGTCGAGGTGGTCGAGGACCAGCTGGCACGCAACGGGGTCGAGACCATCCGCGGCCGGGCGTCTTTCGCAGATCCGCACACCTTGCAGATCGACGACGGCGGGGTTGGCCGGCGGGTCAGCGCCGCCTACATCCTGCTCGCGGTCGGCACCCGGCCGGCGCGACCGGCCGCTATCCCGTTCGATGACCGGGTGGTGGTCACCTCCGATGCGGTGGTGGATCTGCAGCGCTTGCCGCGCCGGCTGGTGGTGGTCGGCGGTGGCGTGATCGGCATCGAGTACGCGCCGATGTTCGCCGCCCTGGGCGTCGACGTCACCCTGGTCGACCGATCGCAGCGGCCGCTGCGGTTGCTCGACCGCGAGATCGTCGACGAGCTGATCGAGCAGATGCAGGCCGCCGGCATCACCTTCCGGCTCGGCGACGGCGTGGAGTCCATCGAGCGGCTCGACGGCGATCCGCCCCGGGCCCGGGTGCGGCTGACCAGCGGCGGCGAGCAGGAAGCCGACCTGGTGCTGTTCACCGTCGGCCGGGTGGGCAACACCGGCGGGCTGGCGCTGGAGGCCGCCGGGCTGCAGGCCGACGACAAAGGGCGCATCGAGGTCGGCCCCGACTTCCGCACCGCGGTCGAGCACATCCTGGCCGCCGGCGACGTGATCGGCTATCCCATGCTGGCGGCCACCTCCAGCGAACAGGGCCGGCTGGCCGCCTGCCAGGCATTCGGCGTCTATAGCTGCGCCATGCCGCAGCACTTCCCGATCGGCATCTACTCCATTCCGGAGATCTCGACCGTCGGCCGCCACGAGCAGCAGCTGCGCGACGAGGGCGTGGCTTTCGTCAAGGGCCTGGCGCGCTACCGCGAGATCGCCCGCGGCCAGATCCTGGGCGACGACTCGGGGCTGTTCAAGATGCTGTTCGACCGCAGCGACCAGCGCTTGCTGGGGGTGCACATCATCGGCACCGGCGCCACCGAGCTGATCCACATCGGTCAGGCGGTCATGGGCCTCGGCGGCGGGCTGGACTACTTCCTGAGCTCGGTATTCAACTACCCAACCCTGGCCGAGTGCTACAAGGTGGCGGCGCTGGACGCGGCCAACAAGCTCGCGGGCCGCAAGGCGGAGTGACCGCCGCGGTGATCAGCCGAGTTCGCCGTGTCCGGTCTGGGCCCGGTCGCCGGCGGCGTCGAAGCGCACGAAGTAGTTGGCCGTCGCCCGGTCCAGGTTGTCGCGGGTCATCTCCGCCGGCTCGCCCTGGTAGGCGCACAGGTCGATGACCTGATCCAGCAGATCGCGCGGCTCGCAGCAGTTGAAGGGTCGGCCTTGGGGCTCGTAGTGCGTCGCGATCAGGTAGTCGAGCATCTGCGGGTCCCAGACCACGTTCTTCTTGCGGCACTCGGCTTCGAAGATGCGCCGGAACAGCCCCTCGTCGGGCCGGCTGACCTCGAGCTTGTAGCGCACCCGCCGCAAGAAGGCGTTGTCGACCAGTGCGGCCGGATCCAGGTTGGTGGAGAAGACCACGAATACGTCGAAGGGCACTTCCAACTTCTTGCCGGTGTGCATGCCCAGAAAATCGATCTCGCTCTCCAGCGGCACGATCCAGCGATTGAGCAAGGCCTTGGGCGAGATGGTCTGGCGGCCGAAGTCGTCGACCAGCAGCATGCCGCAGTTGGCCTTCATCTGCACCGGCGCCTCGTAGTACTTGACCTGATCCGAGTACGACAGGTTCAGATCGTCCAGCGTCAGCTCACCGCCGACCACCACCATCGGCCGCCGGCAGCGCACCCAGCGGGCGTCGACCGCGCCTTCGTGCTCGACCGGCCGGTGCAGCGTCTCGTCGAAGACCTTGATGATGAAGTCGTCGACCACGATGGCGTGCGGTACGAACACGTCGCCGCCGAAGCAGTCGGTCATGCGCTGGCAGATGGCCGTCTTGCCGTTTCCCGGCGGGCCGTAGAAAAACAACGCCCGGCCGGAGTTCATCGCCGGGCCGATGGCGTCGTAGACCTCGTCGCGCAGCACCAGATCGCCGAAGTGGGGCTCGATGTCGGCGCGCTGCAACCGGTTGCCGCGGATGCTCTGGGCGGCCACCGCCTGGCAGTAGTAGGAGAAGGGCACCGGGGCCGGGCCGACGTACTCGTCGCGCTCCAGCGAGTGTTGGCAGATCTTGTGGCCGGCCTCGGTCATGGTCAGGATCATGCCGCTGCGGCCGATGCCGGTGCGGCTCGATCCCTTGATGTCGATCAGCTTCATCCGCCGCAGCCGTTCGATGATCTCCTCGACCAGGGTGGCCGGCAGCCGGATGCGCTCGGTCACCTCGCCGCCTGCCATGTCGCCGCCCTGGAACATGTGCTTGAGCACCAGCTCCTCTAGGTAGGAATGGCTCAGCCCGGTGTCGCGCACCGCGCGCGGCGGGGCGGGCAAAAAGGCCGGCTCGTCGGGCTGGCGCGGACGGGTGACCGGCCGGATGGAGGCCGAGGAGCGCGGCGTCTGCTTCGGCTTCTGCTCCTGGTCATCGGTGTCGCTGAAATCGATCGGCTCCATGCCGACCAGGGTGCTGGTGACGTCGTCGGATCCGTCCTGGCTCATCGATTCTCCTCCGCTGCGGCTTCGTCTCGATTCGCCGGCGCGGCCTCGTCCGCGGCCGCCGGGGAGCGCAGCCGGGCGGTGGTCAGGGCCACACCGGTGCTGCCGTCCAGCTCGACCGCCAGCCGGCCGATGGCTCGTTCGACCGCTGCGGCCGCGTCGGGCGGGTAGCGCAGGTGGATCACCCGTTCGACGACATCGGGCCCCGGCTCGGTCGGCGGGCCCTCGACCCGACTCAACAGCTGCTGGACGCGTTGCGGATCGCTCAGCCGCTCGTCGGGATCCTTGCGCAGCGTCTCGCGAACGAAGCGCGTCAGCCCGGCGGGCAGGTCGGGCCGCAGCCGGCCGATGTCCGGCGGTTGCTCGCGGACATGGGCCTTGAGCATCTGCATCACGTCGGCGTGCTCGAAGGGCAATCGGCCGGCCAGCATCTCGAAGGCGATCACGCCCAGCGCGTAGTAGTCCACCCGGCCGTCGGCCATCTTGCCCATGGCCGTCTCGGGGGCGATGTACTGCGGCGTGCCGTCGACCGACTTGGCCTTGCGGCCCGGCTCGCCCACCGGCACCGGCCGCGCCAGGCCGAAGTCCATCAGCTTGGCGGTGCCCTGGGCGTCGAAGGCCACGTTGGCCGGCTTGACGTCGCGGTGGGCGAATCCGGCGCCGTGGGCGAAGGCCAGCGCGCTGGCCATCTGGCGCAAAATGCGGGCCGCCTCGACCGGGCCCAGCCGGCCGCGCTCGCGCATCAGCCCGGCCAGGCCCCCGCCGGGCAGCTTCTCCATGACGATGAAGTGCGTGGCGTAGGCCGACTCGGTGTCGAAGATCTGCACGATGTGGGGGTGGGTCAACGAGGCCAGCAGCCGCGCCTCGGCCAGAAACCGCTCCCGCGAGCGGGCGTGGTAGACCAGCGAGTGCGACAGCATCTTGATGGCCACCGTGCGCTGCAGCGTCGGGTGCAGGGCCTCGTAGACCTTGCCGCTGGCCCCTTCGCCCAGCTTGCCCACCAGGCGGTACTTGCCGACGTGCTCGATGCCGCCCTTTTCCTCCAGCCGCCGGCCCAAAATCTCGGTCAAGAACTGGGCCAGCGGCGGGTAGTCCTCCAGCAGCGGCTGCAGCGTGTTGCGATCGATGGCCAGCGTCTCGGTGGGCTGCTCGGCGATCACGTCGGCCGAGCGCGGCTCGCCGGTCAGCAGCGCCATCTCGCCCACCAGATCGCGCGGCCCGAGGTGGAAGACCATCTTCTCGGCGCCGTTCTCGTCGCGGATCGGGATGCGCACCCGGCCGGTGCGGATGACGTGCATGGTGTCGCCCGGTTCACCGGCGCGCATCAAGGCCTCGCCGGGCTCGAAGCGATCGGGCTGCACCCGCTCGGCCAAGGACTCCAGATCCGCGGTCTCCAGGCCCCCGAAGCCCTGGACGCTGGACAGGAAGTCGACGGTGGACATGGCCCGACCCTATCCGCGCCGCCCACCGGCTGTCAATCAGCCCGCTGCGTCCCTGATTTCCCACCTCGGCCGCGATCTGGGAAATTCAGTCAGATCGTGCCGGGAGATCCTGGTGCGTCCGGAGGATCTGCCCCGCAGCGCAGGCGCTCGAGCCAGGCGCGCAGCAGCTCCAGCGGTGGGTCGGGCGGGGCGGGCCGGGGCAGGTCGCCGAAGTCGGCCGCGCCGCCGAGCGCGGCCAGCAGCGCGGCCAGCGCGTCGAAGGCCCAGCGGCGGCCCAGCTCGCGTTCGACCGCGTGCACGAAGCGGACGCACTTGAGCCCGTCGAACCAGCAGTGGGCGGCGAAGGCGAAGCGGGCCGCGTCGGGCTGGTTGGCCCGGATGCGCTCCAGCGCCGGCCAGGCCCGCTCGGCGTCCAGAAACCGCGCCAGCCGTTCGCCGGCCGCCCGGCGCAGCGCCGCCGGATCGCCGAAGCCGGCCGGCAGGGCGGCGAACCAGCGCCGCAACTCGAAAAACGCCTCCGCCGGCTCGACCCAGCGGTAGGCCTCCGGCCCCTCCTCGCGGCAGCGCAGCAGCGCCCGGCCGGTACCGAAGGGCACCCGGTGGCTGAGCCGGGCCCGGGGCTGGACGCGGGCGGTGTCCAGCCGCGCCAGGCCGCGGCCGGCGGCCAGCTTGATCAGCTTCTGGGCGAAGTAGAAGTCCTCGCCCGCCTGCCGCTCGGGCATGCCGCCCACCCGCGCGTAGGCTGCGGCCGAGCTGACTAGGCAGGAGCCGATGGTCGGGTAGGAAAAGGGCGAGCCGGCCAGGGCCAAGCCCAGCTCGAAGTAGCGCATCCAGGTCTCGTAGGCCAGGATGGCCGCCGCCCGGTCGGGATCGCCCGGGATCGGATGGGCGCAGGTGCACACCGCCCCGGGCGGCGGATGGCCGCTGTCGAAGGCCGCCAGCAGGGCATCCAGATAGCCGGGCGCCACCGGCGCATCGGCGTCCAGGCAGGCGATGGCCGCCCGCTGCACGCTCCCGGCGGCGCACAGCCGCGCGAGCGCCAGGTCCATGCCGATGCGCCGGGCCAGCCCCACCCCGGCGCGCCCGGGCGCCAGCGCCCGGCCGGGGCTCGAGCGATCGAGCGCGTGGACCGCCGGGCCGCCGGCGGGCGGCTGGCGCAGCCCGGCCAGCGCGGCCCGGTTGTCGGCCACCACCGCCGCGTCCGCGCCGGCCGGGTTGTTGACCACCACCATCACCTCGGCCGCGGCCAGCCGCGTCGAGCCGCGGCCGAGCGAACGCAGCACCCCCGGCAGCTCGGCCGCCTCGGCCAGCGCCGGGATGACCACGCACAGCTTCAACCCCGGCGCCGGCGGCGGCAGGTCATCCCAGTCCGCGGCCGGCCGGGCGTGGCGGTGCAGGTAGCGAGCGATGACGGGCGGGATGTCCACGGACGCTCTTGCCTCCCCGATTCCGTTCACGGCCCCATGAGGGCATCGCGCCTCCGCGGTTCCCAGCGGTCTGGACTGGCGCATGGACGGTTACTCCGCCCCATGCCCCGGAGCGATGGATCGCCGCGGGCCCCCGGAGTCTGCCGCCACCGCCCAGCCGGATCAAGCGCATCTCAACCGCAGATGCCGTCGATGTACCAGTGATCGTCGCGGCGGTCGCGGAACAGGCGGTAGACGCCGCCGTCGGACAGGGCCACGTCGTAGTAGTCGCGCGCCAGCGGCTCATCCCGCCACCAGTCGGCCTCCAACCGCCAGGGCCCGGCGACGAAGCGCACCCGGCCGCCCAGCGGTCCGGCCTCGACGCGCACCGGCCGCCGGCCGCGCAGCGCCACCCGGGCCGGCCGCGGCGGCCGCAGCACCTGCAGCGGCACCACCGGCGGCCCGGCGGCCTCCGCAGCGGCGGCTCGATCGGCGGTCGCGCCGCCGGCGCGCCCGAGCGGGACGGAGCGGGCCGCATCGGGCCAGTGGCCGTCGGCCACCCGGGGTTGGCCCACCCGCTGGGGCCCGGCCAGCGCGGCCAGCCGGGCCAGGGTCTCGTCCAGCGCCCGCGAGGGCGTCAGCCCGGCGCGGGAGAAGAAGTCGAGCTGGCCGGCGCGCTCGGGCTCGGCCTCGACCGCCAGCGCCAACGCGTCGACCGGCGCGCCGGGCGGCTCGCGCTCGAGTTCCAGCCGCAGCGCATCGCGCCAGGTGGCCGGGCAGCGGCTGGCCGCGGCCAGGCCCACCCGCCGCGTGCGCGGACCGCAACCGGCACCGTCCAGCTCCAGCACCAGCGCCCGGGCCAGCAGACCGCGGCAGGCCAACCGGGCCGCCAGCCGCCGGCCCGCGGGATCCAGCAGGGCCAGCAGGGGCTCGAGGCGATCGACCGGCCAGTCCGGATCGCACCGCTCGACGAAGCGTTCCGGCTCCGGTTCGGCCACCAGCGGCTGGCGGTCTTCGCCGCGGGCCAGGCGCCACAGCCGCAGCCCCTCCGGGCCCAGCCGGCGGCCCAGCCCGGCCGCCGGCAGGGCGGCCAGCTGGCCCAACCGCTCGATGCCGAAGCGCCCCAGCGCGGCCTGCAGCCGCGCCGGCACCGGCAGCAGCGCCACTGGCAGCGGCGCCAGAAAGTCCCGCTCCCGGCCGGCCGCCACCACCTGCACCCGGGTGTCGGCCGGGGCGGTGCGCGCCGCCAGCCGCGCCACCCGCAGGCCCGCAGCCACCCCGGCCCGGGCCGCCAGCCCCACCGCCGCGGCCGCCCGCACCAGGCCGGCGGCCACGGCCGCCTCCGGCTCGGTCCCGTT
>CAYVQE010000031.1:6954-46333 GCA_964454005.1 uncultured Myxococcales bacterium | reverse complement strand
GCAGCTAATGCTAGCTTGGATGGCGCGTAGGATCACGCCTGGAACGGTACAGGGGTGTTGCTGCACCAGCGGCCCGGCCCCCCCCCACCCTCGCCGCCTTCGACCAGGCGGTCCGCAGCCGAACCGGATCATGCACGCCATCCCGGAGGCCTCCGAGTCCGCCGACCGACCACCAGCTTGATCAGAGTTTCTGCCATGCAGCCGTGATCCAGGCTGAATCAGCCTACTGGGTATGAATACCCAGTACGCCGGGACCAACTGCGGCTCGATTCAGAACGCTGCCCACTGGCAGCGTGCCTCGGTGATTCGCCTGCGACGTGGTATGGTAGAATGAGAGTTCAAACCCCAAACAGGAGGTTCTTCTCTTGGCAAATTTTTGGGGCTACCCGGTAAACACCCAAGCGCGGGATAACCACGAGCGCCCGGGCGCTGGAGCAGGAAGCGGAAGCGTGGAAGAGTCGTGGATACGCGGCAAGCCAAGGCAAAGCTCGGATCGCGAAAGAGGGCCTGCTCCCCTCTCGTGATCCTCTTCCGATCAGACTTGACAGGATCCCGGTCTCGGCGTACATTCTAGACACTTGCTCCCCGTCCGACTTGCCGGAAGGCCCGGGCGGGGTTATTTTTTGGACCAACAGTGACACCAGAGCCACCCAGCAAGCGCACCGTCGCCTTCATCGACGGCCAGAACCTCTTCCACACGGCCAAAGAGGCCTTCGGCTACAACTTCCCAAACTACGACGTGAAGGCGCTCGCCCACCAGGTCTGTAAGTCGCAGGGCTATAGCCTGGCCCAGGTGCGCTTCTACACGGGTTACCCTGACAGCGCGGACGACTTTTTCTGGCACACCTTCTGGTCGAACAAGCTCAGAGCCATGAGCCGGGGCGGGGTGTGGGTCTTCTCCCGGCCGCTTCGCTACCGGAACAAGAAAGTCAAGCTGCCGGACGGCTCGACCCAAACCTTCCTGACCGGCGAGGAGAAGGGGATCGACGTACGGATCGCCCTGGACGTGGTTCGCATGGCCCGTCGCGGCGAGTTCGACGTGGCTCTGCTGTTCAGCCAGGACCAGGACCTGTCCGAGGTGACCGAAGAGGTTCGGATGATCGCCCGAGAGCGCAAGCAGTGGATGAAGATCTCCTCGGCCTACCCAGCAAGCCCCACTTCGCGCAACAGACGCGGGGTCAACAAGACCGATTGGATCAAGATCGACCGGGTCACCTACGACGGCTGCATCGACCGACGCGACTACCGACCCAAGTCACGCTGAGCCTGGCCTGCAGCCTTCCCCATAAAATCGATTTTTTCCCTCGCAGCTGCCCTGCCATGAGTACGATCCCCACGCCAGAAGCGCCCCGAGGATCGCCAGCACCAACTCGGTCAGGACTCGGCTACTTCGTCTTCCGCTCCAAACCTTCATGACGGCCTCCTTGTGCCATGTGCCATCTCGGCCGCGACCGCGGCCGCGGCCATAACCTGCGCCGGGTTCGGTCACGGATGTTCTCCACCCGGCGGCCGTGCTACGATCCGCCCCGCGGGTTGCGTAACCGAGTTCGGTTCGTTAGGGACGCCCGTGGCCACCCGGCCCCCGCCGGGTGGCCGGCTTGCCTTTTCTCGTACAGACCGGGGTTCAAACGAGTGGTCGATAATCTACCTGATGCCAGATGGTGCTGCTCTTGCCATGAGGCTGGGCATGCTCTCGCGCGGGCTCGATATCCGTTGCTGCCTCCGGAGTCGGCTGTGATGAAGAGCGCTCGCGCACCAGGGTAGGTGCGCTTGCCCATCTCACTCCACCATCGCCGAATCGATGCTACGGCGAACTGGGGCGTGTCGCATGATTTGCCGACGTTTACCCACGCCTCGTTGCGCCCCATGTCGTAGACGCCGTAGGGGACGGCCTTGCCGATGGCATCCTGCGGGGCAACGGTTCAGCCTCCAACCTCTCAGATCGTCCTTGACGGTATCAACGAATGGATCAACACGGCCCGTTTTTCGAGACCCTCAGAGGGGGTGAGCAATCCTGGTCGCCGCCCGGCCCCGCTGGCAGCAGCCCGGCCAGATCCGCCGGCAGCAGCTGTACCAGATCGGCCGGCAGTGGCGCTTCGAGCACCCGCGGCGCGCCGTCGCCCGGGTGGGCCAGCTCCAGCCGATGGGCGTGCAGGGCCAGGCGGTGGTGGCCCAGGCGCTCGGCCCAGCCCGGCTGCAAGGCGTCGTCGATCAGGTCCAGGTAGGCGCGGCCGCCGTCGCGGTAGAGCTTGTCGCCCAGCAGCGGATGGCCCAGCGTGGCCAGGTGGACGCGGATCTGATGCATGCGCCCGGTGCGCGGCCGGGCACGGACCAGGCTGCAGCCGGCACCGCGGGCCAGCACCGCGACCTCGGTGCAGGCCGGCTGACCGGCGCTGGCATCGACCCGCATCCGGCAGCGGATGGGAAAATCCGCATCGCGGCCCAGCGGCAGCTCGACGCAGCGCTGGTCGAAACACGGCCGGCCGCTGACCACGGCCAGGTAGTCCTTGCGCGCCCGGCCCTGGCTGAAGCAGCGGGCCAGCCGGCGCAGCGCCTGCGGGCCGCGGCCGAAGACCAGCACCCCGCTGGTCTCGCGATCCAGCCGGTGGGCCGGCGCCAGCGTCGGCTCGTCCAGCTCGGCGCGCAGGCGCGTCAGCACGGTGCGGCTGCGGAAGGAGCGCGCCGGGTGCACCGGCGCGCCCGGGCCCTTGTCCACCACCACCCACCAGGCGTCGGCCGCCAGCAGGCGGTAGTCCACCGGCACCCGGGGCTCGGGCCGGCGCAAGCGCCGCACCCGGATCAGCCGCCCCGGCGCCAGCCGCTGGCTCCACTTCAGCGGCCGGCCGGCGCGGTCGAACACCGCGTCCTGCAGCCGCTGCTGCAGGGCGCTGCGGCTGATGCCGAAGCGCCGGGCCAGAAACACGTCCAGCCGCTGGCCGGCGTGCTGTGCTGCGGGCACCAGGTGATAGCAGCCGTCGGGGGATTCGCGCATGCCGAAAGCCGAAGGTCCGTCAATCGCCGCCGGCCGCTCGCTGCAGCAGGCCGTCGCTGAGCAGCTCCATGCCGGTGGCCAGCAGCCGCTCGATGTCCATGTCCAGCCCGATGGCCATGTAGCCCTCGACCGCGTCGATGATGCCCTTGAGCAGGATGGCCGCCGCCCGCGGGTCGACCGGCTTGATGGCGCCGGCGTCGATGCCGGCCTGGATGATGCGGCCGACCACCTGGTTGTACTCGTCCTGCAGCGCGGCCAGCATGCGGCGCACCGACTCGTCACGGCCGGCCATCTCGCCCATGACCATGAAAAACCGCGGCTGCTCGGGCCGCTGGCCGAAGGTGACCAGGTAGTGGCGGGCCATGGTCTGGAACATCTCCCAGTAATCGCCCTCGGCACCGGCGATCGACTCCAGAAACTGCGCCGACTCCTCGTACTCCTGGCGCACCAGGGCTTCGAAGATCCGCTTCTTGCTCTCGAAGTGGAAGTAGATGCCGCCCTTGCTCAAAGACGCGGCCCGGGCGATGTCCTCCATGCGGGTCGGGTAGTAGCCCTTCTCGATGAAGCACTTGCGGGCCGCCTCGAGTATCTGCTGGCGGCGCACGTCTTCCGGCAGGTGCTTGGTCATCGCCACCCCGCTCGGGGCTCAGCCCATGTCCAGGCCGGCCAGCACCTCGGCGGCCTCCTCGTCGCCCAGCGCGGCCGCCCGGCTCAGGTAGCCCCGGGCGGCGTCCTCGTCGATGGCCACCCCTTCGCCGGTCAGCAACATGCCACCGAGGGCGAACAGGGCGTCCGGGTGATCCTGCTCGGCGGCCCGCTCCAGCCAGTCGCGGGCCCGGGCCGCGTCGCGCCGCACCGCCTCGCCCTCGAGGTGGATCAGCCCCAGGCTGGTCTGGGCCGAGGGCTCGTCCTGGGCGGCCGCGCGCCGCAGCCACTCCAGCGCCCGCTTGCGGTCCCGGCGCACCCCCTCGCCCTCGTAGTAGGCCTGGCCCACCCGGGCCTGGGCCACCGGATGGCCCTGCTCGGCCGCCTTGCGGTACCAGCCGAGGGCCCGCCGGGCGTCGGCGCGCACCAGCCAGCCGTTCTCGTAGACCAGCCCCAGGGTCCACTGGGCCTCGGGCTCGGCCCGCCGCGCCGCGCGCCGCAGCAGCGCCAGGCCCGCCTCGCGCTCGGCCTGTCCCGGCCCCTGCTCGAGCTGCACCTGGCCCAGGGCGGTCAGCGCATCCGGGTAGCCGGCCGCGGCCGCGCGCTCCAACCAGCGCCGGGCGGTGCGGCGGTTGCGCGCCAGCCCGATGCCGTGGGCGTAGGCCAGCCACAGGTTGTACTGGGCTATCGGGTCGTCCTGCTCGGCCGCCGTTCGGGCCCAGCGCACCGCCTGGCCGGCGTCGGGCTCGACGCCGATGCCCTGGTGGAAGCAGAAGGACAGATCGCGCTGGGCCGCGACGTGGCCGGCCGCGGCCACCCGCTGCAGCCAGTCGGCGCCCTCGGCCCGCTGCTCGGCCGAGCGGGCCGCGTCGAGCAGGCGCAGCGCCAGCGCGTACTGGGCTTCCGACTCGCCGGCCGCGGCCCGCCGCCGCAAGGCCGGCAAGGAGCTGGGCAACCGCGGGGTCTTGGCGGCCTTCTCGGTGGCCTTCTCGGTGGCCTTCTTGGTGGCCTTCTCGGTGGCCTTCTCGGTGGCCTTCTTGGTGGCTTTCTCGGTGGCTTTCTTGGTGGCCTTCTTGGTGGCCTTCTTGGTGGCCTTCTTGGTGGCTTTCTTGGTGGCCTTCTTGGTGGCCTTCTTGGTGGCGGTTTTTGCCGCCCCGCGCGCTTTTCGCGGGCTGGCGCTGTTTTTCTTTCGCGTCGCCATGACCGTAGCTCTCCCTGTCAGTCGTCCTGCTCGGCCAGCCGGCGGGCCACGCTGCGGCCCAGGGTGCGGCACTGCTCGAGCAGCTCGGGCTCCGGGCTGAAGCGCGCCTCGACCACCGGCTCGATCAGCTCCCAGCCGCTGCGCTCGGCGAAGCCCTGCAGCGCCGAGACCCCGCCGCCCGACCAGCCGTAGGAGCCGAAGATGCCCAGCAGCCGGTTCTTCAGCCCCTTGCGCTCGAACAGGTCGACCAGGTGGGCCATGGGCGGGTAGAGCTTCATGTCGTAGGTGGGCGCGCCCAGGATCACCGCCCGGTAGCGCCAGGCATCGCGCAGCATGGTGGACAGGTGGATGCGCGACACGTCGTGGACCACGATGCGCTTCTCGCCGCCGGCGCCCAGGCCCTCGGCCACCGACTCCATCATGCGCCGGGTGTTGGCGTACATGGAGCCGTAGCACAGCACCGCGCCGCGCTCGGCCTCGTAGTTGGCCCAGCGGCGGTAGCGGGCGATGACCTCGCCCGGGTCGCTGCGCCAGACCGGACCGTGGGAGGGGCAGATGATCTTGACGTCCAGCCCGGCCAGCTTGTCCAGCGCCTTGGCCACCATCATCGAATAGCGCCCGACGATGTTCGAATAGTAGCGCAGCATCTCGGACTCGGCCCGGGCCACGTCGATCTGATCGTCGAACAACCCGCCGTCCAGGGTGCCGAAGGCGCCGAAGGCGTCGCAGGAGAACAGCACCCCGGTGCGCTCGTCATGGGTGACCATGGTCTCGGGCCAGTGGACCATGGGCACCAGGTGGAAGCGCAGGGTGCGCCCGCCGAGGTCGAGCGTGTCGCCGTCGCCGATGATCTGTATGTTGTCGACCACCCCGTGCAGGTGGCCCAGAAACTCGGCCGTCTTCTTATTGCCGACGATGGTCACGTCGGGCCAGATCTCGCGCACCACCCGCACGATGCCCGAGTGGTCGGGCTCGACGTGGTTGAACACCAGGTAGTCCAGCCGGCCGTCGGGTCCGAGCAGCTCGCGCACGCGCGACAAAAAGGGCGGGCCGTTGACCGTCTTGACGGTGTCGATCAGGGCGGTCTTGTCGCCGCGCACCAGGTAGGAGTTGTAGGCCACCCCGTCGGGCAGCGGCCAGATGTTCTCGAACAGGTCGGTCTCGCGGTCGTTGGCGCCCACCCAGTGGATGCCGTCGGCCACCTCGACGATGGATTCCATGCGCTCACTCCTCGTCCGCGCCGGCCGGCCCGGCCGCATCGCCCGCGGCCGGCGCGTCGTCCTTATCGGCCAAGAAGCGGTTGTAGAGCAGCAGGCCGATCACGGTCGCCACCCCGAAGCCGGCGAAGATCAGCCACAGGGTCTGCGGCTGGTTCATCTCGTCGACCACCTTGACATAGAGCTGAGCGCCGACCACGCCGCCGACGCTGGAGCCTATCACACCGTACAGAAACAGGTAGCCCATGTACATGGCCACCCGCGAGCGCGGCGCGGTCTGGCCGACGTAGGCGATGAACTTGGGGTGGGCGGTCATCTCGCCGATGGAAAACAGCACGATTCCAGCCAGAAAGACCCAGATGCCGGTGGAGATGGCCAGGATGGCCATGCCGGCGGTGCCCAGGCAGATGCCGACCACCATGGTCGGCAGGGCCTTGGTCTTTTTGACGATGCGCGAGATGAACAGCTGCAGCAGGATGATGGTGCCGGCGTTGATGTAGGTCACGCCCTCGACGTCGAAGCGCCAGCTGGCCTCGATGCCGAGCCAGCCCAGAAAACCGTTGATGGCCGCATTCAGGGCGCTGGGGTCGACGTAGGCCTGGACGTACCACAGCACCGAGTCGAACATCTGGAAGTACAGCACCCAGAAGCCAGAGTAGATGACCACCATGGCCAGAAAGCGCAGGTGGTCCTTGAAGCGGCCCAGCTCCTGGTAGTCGATGGCGAACAGCGACAGCAGGGTCAGCGACAGCACGCTGGTCAGGATGCGGGCGAACAGGCTCAGCCCGGGCAGCAGCCAGATGATGGCGCCCAGCAGCACCAGGCTGCCGCCCATCAACACCAGCTTCTGCCCGCCGCTGCCGCCCCTGAAGGCCGGGGCCAGCCGCTGGATGACCAGCCCGGCCAGCAGCAGCAGGCCCACGTAGAGCCAGAAGAAGGACCGGTCGTCGGCCCGGCGCACCCAGTCGGCGACCTGCTCGGGCTCGATGGCGGCGGTGCGCGGATCGGCCAGCAATGCCGCCAAGACCGCGTCCTTGCGCTTTTTCCAGGTCCCGGCGTCGTTGAGCACCAGCGCCAGCCGGCCGCCGCCGCGCTCCTCCAGGGCGAAGCCCGGCGCGGCCACCGGCCCGTACTCGACCTCGAAGATGGTGCGCTCGACGACCTCGTCGCGCCAGCGGGCGAGCTGCTCGGCGTCGATGCGCGGAGCGAAGGGCACCGCGTCCAGGGCCTCGAGCACGGCTCCGGCGTACGCGTCCAGATCGTCGGGCTGCAGCAGCTCCAGCACGATGCGCCGGCGCTCGGCGTCGACCTCGAGGGCGAAGGGCTCGGCCGCGCACTGGTTGGGCTCGCCGCGCACCACCAGCATTCCGTCGCCAGCCGGGTAGGCCCGGGCGGCGAACACGGTGGTAAAGCCCGCCGGCTCCGAAAAGCTCCAGCCGCCGTAGGCCAGCAGCCCGCCCAGCAGCAGCAGGCCGGTGGCCGCGCCGGCGCCCGAGCGGCGCATCCAGGCGCCCAGCAGGATCAGCGGGCTGTAGATGATCTCGAAGGCGTTGGCCATGGTCTGCAGCAAGCCGGGCTTTTTCTCGGCCTCCGCATCGCCGGCCGCGCCCTCGTCGGCGGCCGCTCGCTCGGCGCTGTCGTGCGGCGGCTCGCGAAAGACCAGCAGGGTCGGCAGCAGCATGGCCCCGGTGCAGATGGCCGAGGCGATGATCACCCAGTCGTAGCCGATGTTGTCGCGCAGCATGGGCACCAGCACCAGCGGGAACAAAAAGGCGCCCAGGTTGATCGACCAGTAGAAGATGCCGAAGCCCAGCGTGGCGTTGCTCTCGTCGGTGCAGCGGGCGATGGAGCCCGAGATGATGGGCTTGAAGGTGCCGGCGCCCAGGCCCATGACCACCAGCGACAGAAACACCGCCGCGTACTCGGTGGCCTGGCTGGTCAAGAAATAGCCGCCGCCGAGCAGGGCGAAGGCCATCATCAGCATGCGCCGGTAGCCGAAGCGGTCGGCCAGCGCGCCGGACAGAATCGGCAGGAAGTAGAGCAGCGGCTGTATGGTTCCCTTGATCAGGCCCACGTCCTGCTTGGGGATGGCCAGCTCGTCGACCAGGTAGACCGACAGCACGCTCATCATGCCGTAGTAGGCGCCGCGTTCGAAGAACTCGAACACCACCACCAACCAGTACAGCGGCGGAAACTTGCTGCGTGCCTTCTCTCCGCCCTTGCCCTGCTGCTCAGCCGCGTCAGCCACGACCACCTCCTCGCCGTCCAGCGAACTTCCCGCCCAACCAAAGCAGAGCTGCCACTCTGCCGACAAACGCCGCCCACCGTACCACAGCCCCACCCCCGGCCAAAAACCAAACCCCCCGAGCCGATTCGCTCCGCCCCTCCAGTCCGCCACCGGCGCTCTCAATACCGACGAGTTAAACCAATCGAGTTGTCAAGATGACCAGGACTGGAGGCATCCGCGCTGTCAGCAAATCAGCGCTACGTCTAGCTGTCGTGCCAGGAGGGAAATCCGGATACCCAAAAACGGCGGCTGTTCGCAGCCGCTGAAGAGTGGATTATCACGCGGCAGCAGAAAAAATACCCCAAGCCAACCTCCAAAAGCCAGCGACGATTTCCAATTGCATATCCGAATCTTATACACCTCCCCCGCGCGTACCGCGCGGGGTGACTGTTGGCTGGCCCCTCAGCCCAATCAGAAACCTCTACAGCGCGGATCGCTCGTGCGGCCGACCATGGGCGATAACACCTCGATGCGGCGCGATCTTCGCTCCAGCGGGCCGTTGACACGGAACGGCGGGCGCGGTTATGTTGCTCAGCCATCGACCGCAACGAGCGAGCTTGCTGCTGCCTCGAGCCCAGGGAGGGAGTTGTGATGAGCGTCAGCCAAGACCGACCGTGGTTCGCCCATTGGCCCGAAGACGTGCCCCGCCACATCGACTACCCGGACAAGTCGCTGGGCCAGATCTTCGACGAGACCTGCGCCGCCCATCCGGATCACACCGCGGTGATCTTCCTCGACACCAAGGTCAGCTACCGCCAGCTCAAGGGCTGGGTCGACTCCTTCGCCACCGCGCTGCAGGAGCTCGGCGTCAGCAAGGGCGACGTGGTCGGGCTGCGGCTGCCCAACTCCATCCACTACGTCATCGCCTACTTCGCGGCCATGAAGCTCGGCGCCGTGGTCACGGCCAACAACCCGCTGTACAAGGCGGCCGAGATCGAGCACCAGTTCAGAGACGCCGGCGCCAAGGTGCTGGTGGTGATGGACATCGTCTACGCCGAGGCGGCCAAGGCGGTGCCCAAGACCCCGATCGAGAAGGTCATCGGCTGCAACATCGCCGATTTCCTGCCCGGGCTGAAGCGTTTCCTGGGCAAGCTGCTGGGCAAGGTGCCCCAGGCGCCGCTGCCGGCCGACGTGCTGCGCTTCACCGATCTGCTGCGCACGCCGGCCGATCCGCCCGAGGTGCAGTTCGACGTCGACGCCGACCTGGCCGTGCTGCAGTACACCGGCGGCACCACCGGGCTGCCCAAGGGCGCCATGCTGAGCCACCGCAACCTGGTGGCCAACGCCATGCAGACCCAGGCCTGGGATCCGAAGAACAAGCCGGGCGAGGACGTCATCTGCGGCGTGCTGCCGCTGTTCCACATCTACGCCATGACCACGGTGATGAACCTGGCGGTGCTGTCCGGCAAGGCCATGCTGCTGCTGCCCAAGCCGCCCGAGGACTGGGGCGACCTGCTGGCCGCCATCCAAAAGTACAAGGTGACCCTGTTCCCGGGCGTGGCCGCGCTCTACAACGCCATCAACAACTACCCGCGGGTCAAGGAGTACGACCTGAGCTCGATCCGGGCCTGCATCTCGGGCGCCGGGCCGCTGCCGGAGCACATCCAGATCCGCTTCGAGGAGCTGTCCGGCGCGCGGCTGATCGAGGGCTACGGCCTGACCGAGTCGTCGCCGGTCACCCACGCCAACCCGCTCTACGGCCGGCGCAAAATCGGGCGCATCGGCCTGCCGGTGCCGGACACCGACGCCAAGATCATGGACAAGGACAGCGGCGAGAAGGAGATGGCGCCCAACGAGGTGGGCGAGCTGGTGGTCTACGGCCCGCAGGTGATGAAGGGCTACTACAACACCGAAGAGAACCAGGACGTGCTGCGCGACGGCTGGCTGTACACCGGCGACCTGGGCATGATCGACGAGGAAGGCTACTTCATGATCGTCGATCGCAAGAAGGACATGATCAAGCGTTCCGGCTACTCGGTCTTCCCGGCCGAGATCGAGGAGTACCTCTACCAAAACGAGCACGTGCTCGAGTGCGCGGTCATCGGCGTTCCGGACGAGAAGTCGGGCGAGGAGATCAAGGCCTTCGTGGCGCTGAAGACCGAATCGCGCGGCAAGGTCAGCGAGCAGGAGCTGGTGGCCTGGGCCAAGGAGAACATGGCCGCCTACAAGTACCCCCGCCTGATCGAATTCCGCGAAGAGATCCCCAAAGGCACCGCCGGCAAGATCCTGCGCCGGGCGCTCAAGGACGAGGAGCTGGCCAAGCGCGACTCCTGACGGCCCCCGCGGCGCTGCACCCGCCGGGCCCGGCAGCGGACTGGCCGTTGCACCGGCGGTCCATATCTGATTGCATGGCGGGCGCATCCGCAACGGAGGTCCGCCGTGATCCGCACCGTCGCCCTGCTCACTCTGTCCAGCTGCCTGGCGACCGCTTTCGCTCAAGCCGCCGATAGCGAGACGCCAGCGCCTGCCAGCGCGCCCGAGATGCGGCAGCTGACCGTGCTGCACATCACCGATCTCTACGGCCGCTTCGCCGACGTCGACTGCGACCGGCCGCCACCGCGCACCTTCGCCCACCTGGTGGGCGCCATCCGGGCGCTGACGGCCGAGATCGAAGCCGCCGGCCAACCGCCACCGCTGGTGCTCAACGGCGGCGACAACATCGGCCCGCGGGCCTTCGCCCGCTACCTGCTGGCCCGCGGCGCGCCCGGCGGCCGGCTGCTGGCCGGCTGGATGCGGGCGGCCGGCTTCGACCTGATGGCGCTGGGCAACCAGGACTTCTACGCCGTGCCCGAGCGGCTGCGCGCCTACCTCGAGGCCGGCCGCCAGGCCGGGCTGGCATTCGCCGCCGCCAATCTGGACTGCGCCGAGGCGCAGACCGGCCTGTGCCAGCTGATCGGCGCCGAGCAGGAGCGCTACCGGCTGATCGAGCGGGCCGGCCTGCGGATCGCCGTGTTCAGCGTGATCCACGGCGCGCTGGCCGAGTCGGTCGACGCGGCCCAGCTGACCGGGCTGAAGGTGGTCGACCCCTTTCAGCGCGCCGCCGAGGTGACCCTGCGCGCCCGGCGGGCGGGCGCCGACCTGATCATCGCCGTGTCGCACCTGGACCACTCCGAGACATCGCCGCGCAAGGCGCTCGAGCTGGCGCGCAGCGTGCCCGATCTGGACCTGATCGTGGCCAACGCCTTCGCCGCCGGCGCCGCCGACCGCGGCCTGGACACCATCCGCTTCAGCGACGGCGCCTCGCCGATCGTCGGCTGCGATCTGTTCGGCGAGCACCTGTGTCGCACCGATCTGCAGCTCGAGCGAGGCCCGGGCGGCTGGCGGGTGGCCGAGCTCGGCAACCGCGAGATCGACGTCGCCGGTGTCGAACCAGCCGCCGCGGTCCAGCGCGAGGTGCTCGAGGTACGCGAGGCCTTCTGCCGCGACTGGAACAAGCCGGTGGGCGGCGCCCGGCTGGCCGAGCCGATGGGCCCGCTGGAGTTTCTCGACTACCTGCTCGAGATCATGCGCCACACCACCCGCAGCGAGCTGGCCTTCGCCAACCGCGGGCTGATCGATCCGCGCACCGTGTTTCCGCTCGAGGGCGAGCTGACGCGCCGCGACTTCTTCGCCGCCCTGCCCCACCGCAATCACGTATTCACCTTCGAAATCGATGCCGATGGTCTGACTGCGCTGTGTGCCCGACTGAGCCAGGAGAAGCTCAAGACGGGCCGGGTCGAGCTGCGCAGCCGCGGGCTGGATTGCGGCGACCCCGCGGCCGGCGTACCGATCGCCGTCAACGGCCGGCCGCTGGAAAGCGGCACCCGTTACAGCGCGGTGACCATCGGTTATCTGGCCAAGGGCATGTTGGGCTACCTCGAGCCGCAGCAGGCCGCCATGGCGATCTACCGGCCGCGGGCCGATCGGCCGCCGCCGGTGCTCGGCCAGCTGGCCCGCGAGCACCTCACCGGGCCGGCCTTCAGCGGGCCCGATGCGCAGCCCATCGATCTGGAGCGCAACTTCCCCGATCTGGCCCGCCGGCTGCGCTGGGTGTTCGACGGCGGGCTGAACCTGAACCTGGCCGACACCAGGGTGACCAACGGGCCCGGTTACGAGGAGAGCCAGCTGACGCGCAAGGAGTTTCTGGCGCTGAAGGCCGAGCTGCGCGGCTCGGTGACCGCCGCCTCCAGCCTGCACGCTTTGTCGCTCGATGCGGTGCTGAAGTACGCGCGGTCAAACACCGAGGATCAGGGCTGGATCGAGAGCGAAGACCTGACCACCGTCAACGCCCTGTACAAGCTCAACGCGCTGCGCGACAGCCGTTCCGGCTGGTACGTGCCGGCGCCCTACGTCGAGGGCAAGCTCGAGACCGAGCTGACCCGGCCCGAAGACGACCCGGCCACCCCGGACAGCGACGAGGGCCGCGGTTACCACCACCTGGAGCTGACCGGCACCCTGGGCGTCCGCTTCCCGCTGCTGGCCACGCTGGAGGCCAAGCTCGGCTTCGGCGTGCGCAAGGAAATGCTGGACGAGGCGGCCGACGCCACCTACGGCTTCGATCTGGGCTACAAGCTGGCGCGCACCGACCTGTTCACCCTGCTCGGCAGCCCCTTCCAGATGGAGAGCGAGCTGTCGGTCTTCTTCGGCGACATCGGTTGCGACAATACCCTCAAGGGCACCTGGAGCAACCGGCTCTACTTCGCCCTGGTGGGGCCGATCTTTTTCAACATCAGCCACGATCTGTTCATCTACCGCTTTTCGCAGCGGGGCTACGGCATCGCCTCTGACCTGACCTTCGGTTTGAGCTACAATGCCCGGGCCACCGTCCAGTCGTTCTGACCCGAACGGTGCAGGAGGCAATCATGGATCTCGATCTTCTCTCTTCCCTCGCTGTCGAAGCCGACACCAAGGTGCTGCTGGTGGTCCTGGACGGTCTCGGCGGCCTGCCCGATGAGCAGGGCCGGACCTCGTTGGAAACGGCCGACTGCCCGAACCTGGACCGGGTGGCCAACGCCGGCGTCTGCGGCTTCCACGATCCGGTGGCCACCGGCATCACGCCGGGCTCGGGCCCGGCCCACATCGGTCTGTTCGGCTACGATCCCATCCGCCACCTGATCGGTCGCGGCGTGCTGGACACCGCCGGCACCGATTTCCAATTCATCGAGGGCGATCTGGCCGCCCGCTTGAACTTCGCCACCCTGGCCGCCGACGGCACCATCGCCGATCGCCGCGCCGGGCGCATCCCGGATGCCGAGGGTGAGCGGGTGGTGGCCAAGCTGGCCGAGCAGATCCCCGAGATCGACGGCGTCGAGGTGCTGCTGCAGCACGTCAAGGAGTACCGCGCGGCGGCCATCTTCCGGGGAGCCTATCTCGACGGTCGGCTCAGCGACTCGGATCCGCAGCAGGTCGGCCGCGAGCCGCTGCCGGTCGAGCCCACCGCCGCCCAACCCGATGAGCGCTCCCGCCGCTCGGCCGCGCTGGCCAATGCGTTCATCGAGCGCGCCCGCGAGGTTCTGGCCGCCGAGCCGGCGGCCAACTTTCTGATGATGCGCGGCTTCGACACCTACGAGCCGCTGCCCGACTTCGCCGAGATGTACCGCTGGCGGCCGGCGGCGGTGGCCGCCTACCCGATGTACAAGGGGGTCGCGCGGCTGGCCGGCATGCGGGTGCTGGAGGAGGGCCAGTCGACCATCGAAGACGAGATCGGCGTGGTCGAGCGCATCTGGAACGAGACCGATTTCATCTTCCTGCACATCAAGAAGACCGACTCCAAGGGCGAGGACGGCGACCGGGCGGGCAAGGTCGAGGTCATGGAGCACTTCGACCGCCTGCTGCCGCGGCTGCTCGATCTGAAGCCCGACGTGCTGTGCATCACCGGCGATCATTCCACGCCGACCGCGCTCAAGAGCCACTCCTGGCACCCGGTGCCGCTGTGCATCCAGGCGGCCAGCGCCCGGGTCGACGGCTGCCAGCGGTTCGGCGAGGGCGTCTTCGCCGGCGGCGGCCTGGGCCGGGTCCACTCCACCGACGTGCTGCCGCTGCTGCTGGCCCACGCCGGCCGCCTGATGAAGTTCGGCGCCTGAGCCCGGGCCGCGGCCCCCGGTTGGGACCGAGGCAGCGGCGGCGCTTGCGCTTTCCCTCCGAAACGATTGCAATTTACAGTCGCGGGGTGGTAGCGTCGAAGGTTGAACGCGAGGCTGGGGGGACGCTGCGCGAGGAGCTGGGATGGGCATTCCCGAGGAGTCCTTGCAGAGGCTGTTGGTGCTGCGCCGCGAGATGGAGCGCATCTTTCGCGACTTCCTCGATCCCGAACAGTCCGACATGGCCCGCGCCAGCGGACAGCCCGAGCTGCCGCTGGACGTCTACGAGGTCGAGGGCGACATCGTGATCGAGGTCGAGCTGCCGGGGGTGCGCCGCGAAGACATCGAGCTGAGCGTGCTGCGCGACGTGCTGATCATCGAGGGCGACAAGCCCCGCCGGCGCTCCGAGGACGAGCGCGAGCACATCTGCATGGAGCGCAGCTTCGGATCCATTCGGCGCATCATCGAGATCCCCATCGCCGGCGACACCCGCCATATCCGGGCCGAACTGGACAACGGCGTGCTGCGCATCCGCCTGCCCAAGATCGAAGAGCGGCGCGGCCGGCGGCGCAAAGTCGAGATCGGCTGATCACGGGAGCGCGCGGTCGCATGAGCCGGCACCGAGAGACCGATCAGCTGCAGATCCCGGACGAGCTGCCGGTGCTGCCGGTGCGCGACCTGGTCATCTTTCCGGACATGGTCGCGCCGCTGTTCGTCCACCGGCCGACCTCGATCGCCGCGGTCGAGCGCGCGCTCGACGGCCAGCGCTTGCTGCTGGTGGTGGCGCAGCGCAACCCGCAGGTCGAAGCGCCGGCGGCCGAGGACCTGCATGCGGTCGGCACCGTCGGCCAGGTGGTGCGGCTGCACCGGCTCGACGACGGCCGCATCAAGCTGTTGCTCCAGGGCTTGCGCAAGGCGCGGGTCGAGGGCGTGCTGCAACAGCAGCCCCATCTGTCGGCCCGCCTGCGGCCCATCGTCGATCTGCCCTTGGAGGAGCTGTCGACCGAGACCGAGGCCATGATGCGCTCGCTGCGCGATCGCTTGCGCGCCTACGGCCGGGTTCAGGGAACGCCCGGGCCCGACGTGATCGGTGCGCTGGAGGGCACCACCGATCCGGGGCGACTGGCCGACCTGTGCGCCTCCCACATGCAGCTGGCGGTCGAGGCCGCCCAGCTCATCCTGGCCACGCCCGATCCGATCAAGCGCCTGCGCACTGTACTGGAGCACCTGGCCCGCGAGCACGACCTGCTGGCCACCAAGGCCCACATCGACCGGCAGGTGCGCGCCGGGATGGACAAGACGCAGCGCGAGTTCTACCTGCGCGAGCAGATGAAGCAGATCCGCAGCGAGCTCGGCGAAGGCGGCGAGGACGAGCTCGACGAACTCGAGCAGCGCCTGGCCGCCAGCCGGATGCCGCCGGCGGTGCAAGCCGAGGCCGGCAAGCAGCTGCAGCGGCTGGCCCGGATGCATCCGGAGAGCGCCGAGGCCGGCACCCTGCGCACCTACCTGGAGTGGCTGCTGGACATGCCATGGCGGCAGCGCGACGCCGAGACGGTGGACCTCGGCCGGGCCAAGACCATCCTGGATGCGGATCACCTCGGCCTGGATGCGGTCAAAGACCGCGTGCTCGAGCATTTGGCGGTGCGCAAGCTCAACCCCGACAGCCCGCCGCCGGTCATGTGCCTCATCGGCCCGCCCGGCGTCGGCAAGACATCGCTGGGCCGCAGCGTGGCCCGGGCGCTGGGACGCAAGTTCGTCCGCCTGTCGCTGGGCGGGGTGCGCGACGAGGCCGAGATCCGCGGTCATCGGCGCACCTACGTGGGCGCCATGCCCGGGCGGCTGATCCAGGCCGTCAAGCAGGCCGGGGCGCTCAACCCGGTGATCGCGCTGGACGAGATCGACAAGCTGGGCCGCGACATGCGCGGCGATCCGGCCGCCGCCCTGCTGGAGGTGCTCGACCCGGAGCAGAGCCACGCTTTCGTCGATCACTACCTCAACGTGCCCTTCGACCTCGGCCAGGTCCTGTTCATCACCACCGGCAACCGCACCGACACCATTCCCCCGGCGCTGCTCGACCGCATGGAGCTGATCGCCGTGCCGGGCTACGCTCTGGAGGAAAAGCTGCCCATCGCCCAGCAACACCTGGTGCCGCGGCAGCGGGAGCGTTGCGGCCTGCGGCCCGAACAGTTCGGGCTGCCCGACGCCAGCCTGCAGCTGCTGGTCGAGCGCTATACCCACGAATCCGGCCTGCGCCAGCTGGAGCAGGCCATCGCCCGGCTGGCGCGGCGGGCGGCGCGGCGGGTGGCCGAGGACACGCCCGGCCCGGCCCGCATCGAGCCGCAGGCGGTGATCGAGCTGCTCGGGCCGCCGGAACGCCATCCGCTCGCGATCGGCGGCCAGGACGCCATCGGCATCGCCAAGGGCTTGGCCTGGACCCCGGCCGGCGGCGAGGTGCTGCAGGTCGAGGCCACGGCCATGGCCGGCCGCGGCCAGTTGATCCTGACCGGTCAGCTCGGCGGCGTCATGAAGGAGTCGGCCCAGGCCGCGCTGAGCTTCACCCGCTCGCTCGAAAACCGGCCGGCGGGCAGCCCCGGACCTTTCGCCGAGCAGGACATCCACATCCATATCCCGGCCGGCGCCATCCCCAAGGACGGCCCATCGGCCGGGGTGGCCATGGCGGTGGTGCTGGTCTCGCTGCTGAGCCGGATCGCAGTCTGTGGTCGGGTGGGCATGACCGGTGAGATCTCGCTGCGCGGGCGGGTGCTGGCCGTCGGTGGGCTGCGCGAAAAGCTCCTGGCGGCGCGGCGGGCCGGGCTCGAGCGGGTGATCGTGCCGGCCGCCAACCGCGAGGAGATCGACGCGCTGCCGGCCGATCTCGTCGCCGGCATGGAAATCGTCACGGTCCACACCGTGGAGCAGGCCCTGGACTGGGCGCTGACCACCAGTCCATTCGAGGCCAGCGTCCCGGCGCCCCGAGCCGGCCTGGAGCCGGAAGTGCACAGCCCGAGCAGCCAGCCACCGGTGGCCTGAGCGAGGAAAGAGGCGCATGGTCCAGATCAACCTCGAGCAACGCGAGATCACGCTCAAGATCGTCTTCTACGGCCCGGCGCTGTCGGGCAAGACGACCAACCTGCAGGCCATCCACCACTTCATGAACCCCGACGCCCGCGGGCGGCTGATGGTGCTCGACACCTCGGACGACCGCACCCTGTTCTTCGACCTGATGCCGGTGTTTTTCAAGAGCGAGTCGGGCTTCACGGTCAAGGTCAAGTTGTTCACGGTGCCGGGGCAGGTGATGCACAACTCGACCCGCCGCATCGTGCTGCAGGGCGCCGATGGCGTGGCCTTCATCGCCGATTCGCAGACCGACCAGACCCAGGCCAACAACGACTCCTGGCGGGACATGACCAACAACCTCAAGCTCAACGGGATCGACCCGGACTCGATCCCCAAGGTGATCCAGTTCAACAAGCGCGATCTACCCAACGTTCGGCCCGATGCGGAGATCGATCGGGTGGCCCAACGCGGCGGCGAACCGATCTACAAGGCCGCCGCCATCACCGGCCAGGGGGTGATCGAGACGCTCGAGGGCATCCTGCGCCTGACCTGGCGCTCGCTGCAGCAGCGCTACCAGCTGGAGGACAAGCTGCGCATCCGCGAAGACGAGTTCATCCAGAACCTGTTGCGCAAGAACATCAAACCCGTCATCCCCCACCCGAAGCCGGATTCCGAGAAAAGCCGATGAGTTCGAAGCCCAACCAATCCATGCCGCCGCCGTCCATTCTACAGCAGCGATTCAGCCTGGCCGAGCTGATCGATCTGGATGCATTTCGGGACGTATGCCAGAGCTACGCCGACCTGTTCCAGATCAGCTTCAAGCTGTTCAACAGCACCGGCGAGCTGCTCATCGACGTCAAGGGAAACGCGGGCGACTTCTGCTCCTATGCGTTTCAGTTCCCCGAGGGCAAGGCCCGCTGTATGCGCGAGGTGAGCGCCATCCGCCGTGCCGACCTGACCACCGGCGAGACCATCAGCCACGATTGCTTCAGCGGCCTGCGTTACCTGATCGCCCCCATACAACATGAAGCCGAGGAGCTCGGCCGGGTCGTCTACGGGCCGTTCTGGCCCCAGACCGCCCAGATGCCGAACCTGTCCGATCTGGGCGAGAAGTACAACCCCGAGATCGCCCAAGGCCTGATGGGCCGGCTGCCGCGGGTGCGCCAATCCGTGGCGCTCGACGTGGTCAAGCACCTGGTGGGCGTGATCGAGGTCATGCTCTACACCGGCTACAAGCAGCTGTTGACCTCGCGCATGCACGTCGAGGCGGTCTCCACCGGCTACAACGAGCTGCAGCAGAAGAACGATCAGTTGCGCAAATCCTACGAGCGGCTGAAGGAACTCGATCGGCTCAAGAGCAGCTTTCTGGCCACCGTCTCCCACGAGCTGCGCACTCCGCTGACTTCGGTCATCGGCTACAGCGAGATGCTGATCGAGGGGCTGGCCGGCGAACTCAACGAAGAGCAGCGCGACTACGTCAAGACCATCATGGACAAGGGCGAGAACCTGCTCAGCCTGATCGCCAGCATCCTCGACTTCTCCAAGGTGGAGTCGGGCAGCCTGCGGCTGGATCGGGAGCAGACCGACGTGCGCGCGGTGATCGACGCCGCCATCAGCACCCTGGTGCCGCTGGCCCGCAAGCGCGAGCTGCAGCTGTCGGTGGCGGCGGCCGAGGATGTACCGCCGCTGCTGATCGACGGAGGCAAGTTGCGCCAGGCGTTGATCAACATCCTCAGCAACGCCGTCAAGTTCAACCAGAAAGGCGGCAGCATCCAGGTCGCCACCCGCCGAATCAAACGCCCGCGGCAGGACTGCGGCGACGACTGCATCCCGGCGGCGCTGGCGCCGCCGGACGAGGAGCTGGTGGAAATCGCGATCAGCGACAGCGGCATCGGCATCCCGGAGGCCAAGCTGGAGCGGGTCTTCGACTCCTTCTACCAGGTCGACGGTTCCTCGACGCGGGAGTACGGCGGCATCGGCCTGGGCCTGGCTATCTCCAACAGCTACATCCAGGCCCACGGGGGGCGCATCGAGGTCCAGAGCAAGGCCGGGCAGGGCTCGACCTTCTCCATCGTCCTGCCGCTGGATCTGGCCACCCAAAAAGGCGGGCTGCCGACATGAAGCACATCCTGCTGGTCGACGACGACCCGGATATCCTGGTGCTGGAGCGCAAGATTCTGGAACGGGAGGGCTATACCATCAGCACCGCCGATGACGGCGCGCGGGCGATGGAGTTGCTGGGCGAGCAGGATTTCGATCTGCTGCTGCTCGACATCATGATGCCCGGCATCGACGGCTTCGAGGTCAGCCGCTTCATCCAACAGCGGCCCGACGCCGAACCGGTGCCGATCGTCTTCGTCACCGCCCGCGACGACCCCGGCTCGATGCGCGAAGGGTTCCGTTCGGGGGGCACGGTGTTTCTGTCGAAACCGTTCACCGCCAATCAACTCGTCCGGCTGGTCAAGGCCATGATCGGCGACTGACCCGGCGCACGACGCCGGCTGCGGCCACCGCATGAATCTGTTCCACAAAGTCCTGTTGTCCTACCTGTTGGTGGTCGGCCCGCCGCTGGCGCTGGCGCTGGCGCTGCCGGCGGCCGCGGGCCCGGCCTGGCTCAAACCGGTGCTGGTGGGCGGAACGGCCGCGCTGGCGCTGGCGGCTGCCGTCTGGTGGGCGGGGCGGCTGAACCGCCGGCTGCAGCGGTTGGCCGAACGGGCGCGGCGCATCGGCAGCGGGGACCTGGCCGACGGGGCCCAGGCGGCCGACGCCGGTTCGGGCGACGAGATCGCGGCGCTCGACGGCTACATCGAGCAGATGCGTTCCGACCTGGTGCAGACGCTGCAGACGCTCAGGGCCACCTCGCAACGCGCCAGTTCCTCGTCCACCTCGTTGACCGAACTGGCCAAACGGATCAACGTATCGGCCGGCGAGATCACCACCTCGATGGACGAGATCGCCGATGGGGCCGGCCAGCAGACCGACCTGGTGGATCGCACCTCGGCCCTGATCCGCGAGATGGCGCGTTCCATCGAACGTTCCTCGCGCTCGGCCGAAGACGCCGCCCGCTCCACCGCCGAGGCCAGCGGGGTGGCCAGCTCCGGCGGCCAGCTGGCCGGTCAGGCGGTGGACAAGATGCGCGGCGTGTTCGAGCAGATCGAGCGCACCGCCGAACGGGTTTTCGAGTTCAGCCAGCGCACCAAGGAGATCGGCAACATCGTGCGGGTGATCACCGAAGTCGCCCAGCAGACCCATCTGCTGGCCATCAACGCCACCATCGAGGCCGCCCGGGCCGGCGAGGCCGGCCGCGGCTTCGCCGTCGTGGCCGAAGAAATCCGCCAGCTGGCCGAGAACACATCGCGTTCGGCCGAACGCATCGCCAAGATCGTCGAAGAGGTCGGCGTCACCTCGCACGAGACGGTGCAGGAGGTCTGGGCCAGCACCAAACAGCTCGAGGAAGGCCGCGAAGAGCTGACGTCGATCATGGACGCGCTGAAGAACATCGTGGCCACGGTGGCCGCCGCCAGCGACCGGGTGCAGATCATCAGCCGGCTGGCCAGCGAGCAGATCGCCGGCGCCGAGCAGATGGTCCGCGCCATCGAGAACATCTCGTCGGTGGCCCAGACGAACGCCTCGGCCACCGCCGCGGTGGGCCAGACGGCCGAGGCCCAGAGCGATTCCATTCTCAAGGTGACCCGGCTGAGCGACGAGCTGGTGGCGCTGTCGACCCGCATGGACGCCGAGGTCGGCCGCTTCCAGCTGCGGGAGGCGGACGATGTCCCCCCTGCCGATGGATGAACCCCCCGATGCCGACGGCGAAGCGCTCGACCGCAGCCTGATCTTCCGCGCCGGCCGGGAGCGCTATGGGCTACCGCTGGCCCGGGTGCGCGAGGTCGCCGAGCTGGTCGCCGAGCCGCTGGCGCTGCCGGCCGCACCGGACTGGCTGGCCGGCGTGATCACCCACCAGGGCCGGGTCGAGCCGGTGGTGCGCGCCGATCGGCTGCTGCACGGCGAGCGCGGCGACGCCGGTCGCCAGCTGGTGTTCGTGCAGCTCGATGCGGATCGGCTGGCCTTGCTGGTCGACCAGGTCGAGGCCATCGAGCGGGTGCACGCCGAGGGCCCGCCGCTGGCCGACGGCCGGCGGCGGGCCTGGCTGCGGGGGCGGATGCTGACCTTGCTGCGCCCGACCAGCTTGTGGCGCGTCATCCAGCAGCGGCTGGCCGAGCGCTGACGGGCTCCGGGCTACTCGTCCTCCTCTTCCGGATAGTGCTGCTGCAGGCAATCCGGGCAGATGCTGTGGCTGAACTGGGCGGCGGAATGCGCTTCGATGTAGCGCTCCATCTTGTCCCAGGCGCCCTGGTCGGAGCGGATCTTGTGGCAGTACATGCACACCGGCAGCACGCCCTGCAGGGTCTTGACGTGATCCAGCGCCGCCTGCAAATCGGCCAGGCGGGTATCGAGTTCGCTGCGCAGCTCGACGAAGCGGCGGCCGACCTCCATCCGGGCGCGCAGCTCGTCCGGATCGAAGGGCTTGGTCAGGTAGTCGTCGGCGCCGGCCTCCAGCGCGACGACCAGATCCTGCTTCTGGTCGCGGGTGGTCACGAACAGCACGTAGCAGCGGTGTTGGGCATCGCGCCGGCGCAGCCGGCGCAGCACCTCCAGCCCATCCAGACCGGGCATCTGCCAGTCGAGCACCACCAACCGCGGGGCAGCGTCGCTTTGCAACCGCTGCCAGGCCTGGTCGCCATCGACCACCGACTCGACCGCGTAGCCCCAGCGCTGCAGCAGCGCCTCGAGGATCCGGCGCGAGGTGGTGTCGTCCTCGGCGATCAGCACGCCCCTGCTCACGGCTCGCCTCCGATCAATCCGCTGCCCTCGGCCGCGCGCCGCAGCTCGGCCAGCGCCGCATCGAGCGCGTCCAGTCGGGGTGCCAGCGCTGCGGCCGGATCGGCGGTGGCGGCCTCGAGCTGCTCGACCCGGGCCGCCAAGGCCGCGGCACAGGCGTTGGCGGCGGCACCCTTGAGCGTGTGGGCCAACCGACCCACCGCCGCCCGGTCCGCGTCGGCCGCGGCCCGCCGCATGGCGCTCAGCTGGCGGGCGGCGTCGTCCAGGAAGCCGGACAGGATGTCGGCCGCCAGCTCGCGATCGCCGAGCAGACGGGCGACCAGGCCTTCGGCGTCGAGCGCCGCTGCCTCCTCCGCCCCTGCGCCAGCGGCGCCGGTCGCGGTCGCCTCCGGCGCCGCGGCGGACGGGCTCGGCGCCGCCGCTTCGGCCCCGTCCCGCTCCAACCAGTGCGCGACCACCGCCTGCAGATCGGCCGGCTGCACCGGCTTGGCGATGTAGTCGTTCATGCCGGCGGCCAGACAACGGTCGCGATCGCCCTCCATGGCGTGGCCGGTCATGGCGATCACCGGCACCGCCCGGCGCTCGTCGCCGGCCTCGCCCGCCCGAATGCGGCGGGTGGCCTCAAACCCATCCAACACCGGCATCTGCACGTCCATCAGAACCAGATCGTAGTCCACCTCGCGCAGCGCCGCCAGGGTGGCCTCGCCGTCGACGACCACGTCCGCCCGGTGGCCGGCCCGGGCCAGCACGGCCGCGGCCACCTTCTGGTTGGTGGGGTCGTCCTCGGCCACCAGGATGCGCGCCGGCCGCACTGCGGCGGCGGCCGGGCGGGCGGGCTTCGCCGCGGGCGGCGGCGGGCCGCCGGCCTGCCCGCAGTCCACCTCGAAGCTGAAGGTGGAGCCCCGGCCGGGTTGGCTGTCCAGGGTCACCCGCCCGCCCATGCGCTGGACCAGCTCGCGCGAGATGGCCAGCCCCAAGCCGGTGCCGCCGTGGATGCGGGTGGTCGAGCCGTCGGCCTGCTCGAAGGGCTCGAAGATGGCTCGCTGCGCAGCGGCCGGAATGCCGATCCCGGTATCGCGCACGGCGAAGCGCAGCCGGACGCCGGGACCGGTGGCCGCGACCAGCTCGACCCGGATGCTCACCTCACCGGCCTCGGTGAACTTGATGGCGTTGCCGACCAGGTTGGTCAGCACCTGGCGCAAGCGACCCGGATCGCCCCGCAGCCGGCGGGGCACCTCCGGCGCGATGCGGCAGCTGTAGCCGATGCCGCGCTGCCGGGCGCGAGGGCCCAGCAGCTTGTTCAGCTCCTCGAGGGTCTGGTGCAGATCGAAATCGATGTGCTCGATGGCCAGCTTTCCGCTCTCGATCTTGGAGAAGTCCAGGATGTCGTCGATCAGGGTCAGCAGGTGCTCGGCGCTGGAGCGCGCCGTAGCGGCGAAATCGCGCTGTTCCTCCGTCAACGGCGAATCCAGCAGCATCGCGATCATGCCGATGATCCCGTTCATCGGTGTGCGGATCTCGTGGCTCATGTTGGCCAAAAACTGGCCCTTGGCGCGGCTGGCCTGCTCGGCCGCGGCGGCCAGTCGCTCGGCGCGGGCGATGGCCCGCTCGAGCCGGGCGTTGGCCGCCTCGGTCTCCTCCTTGGCCCGCCGCAGCGCCTCCTCCGCCCGGTGCTGGGCGGTCACGTCGCGAAAAATACCGAAGGCGCCGACGATCCGCCGCCCCGCCGCGTCGCGCCGCGGCACGGCGGTGACGTTCAGCCAGCGCCGCTCGCCGTCGGCCCGGCGCACCTGCAGCTGGTAGGCGTCGCGCTCGCCGCTGCGGCGGCGCGCGGTCTGGGCCCGCACCGCCGCGAGTTGCTCCGGGTCGAGAAACTCGTCCAGGCCGCGGCCCTCCAGGCCGCCGGGTTCGACGCCGAAGATGGCCTCGGCGGCCGGGTTGGCGAACTCGAAGCGCTCGTCCAGATCGACGGTGCCGATGCCCTCGCCCTGGTTCTCGACCAGGGTGCGGAAACGCTGCTCGGACTCGCGCAGCTTCCGTTCGGCCTCCCACTGCCAGCTGACGTCGCGCACCACCGCTTGCAGCAGGGTGCGGCCCCGATGCTCGAAGCGGTCCAGGCGCACCTCGGCCGGGAACTCGATACCGTCGGCCCGCCGGTGGCGCCAGTCGACCCGGCAGCTGCCCTGGCGCCAGCAGCGGCGCAGGATGCTGACGACCTTGTCGCTGCTCAGGCGGCCGTCGGGCTGCAGCCGGGACGACAGGCCCACCACCCCCAGCGCGCGCATCTGCTCCAGATCGGCGCAGTCGAACAGGTCCAGCGCGGTCTGGTTGCAGTCGACCACCCCATCGGCGTCGAGCACCAACCGGGCCTCCGAGGACAGCTCGAACAGCTTGCGAAAATCGCTCTCGGCCTCCCAGAGATCGACGCCAGCGTCTGCCGCCCCGGCCCCGGGGCGGGATTTCGGCCCGCGCTCCATCGACTTCGTTCCTCCTCTGGCCTGCCATCGGCCCATCGGCGCCGGGCTTGAGCCGCAAAATCCGGATTGCGTCTTGACGGGCCCGATTTCCTGCGCAACAATCGGGCCCTATCCCGAGACCGGACCGGGCCGGCTCCGGCGCCAGGAGGTGTGAGGAATGGCCCCGCGGGTTCTGATCGTAGACGACGCGGTGTTCATGCGCAACACGCTGAAGGAGATCTTCACCTCCCAGCAATTCGAGATCGCCGGGGAAGCCGCCAATGGAGTCGAGGCGGTGGAGAAGTACAAGGAGACCACCCCCGATCTGATGACCATGGACATCGTGATGCCCTTCAAAAACGGCATCCAGGCCACCCGGGACATCCTGGCCCAGGACCCGGAAGCCACCATCATCATCTGCAGCGCCCTCGGGCAGGAATCGCTGGTGACCGAGGCCATCGAGGCGGGGGCCACCGACTTCATCGTCAAGCCGTTCCGCTCGGAGAACGTGATGCAGGTGGTGCAAAAAGCCCTGGCCAACAAGGGCTGACCTGCGATCAGCGCGCTGGGTCCGCACGGCGACGCGCAGCCGCGGCGGTGGATGCGGCCAGCGCCTGCGGCGGCTGTGCCATGGACATGTCGAAGTACAAGCCGCTCTTTCTGAGCGAGACCGGCGAGCACCTCGATGCGCTCGAGTCCGACCTGCTCGCCCTCGAGCAGCGCCCCGGCGACGCCGAACGCATCCACGAGGCCTTTCGCCACCTGCACTCGGTCAAGAGCATGGCGGCCTCGATGGACTACGAGCCGCTGTCGCAGCTGGCCCACCGGCTCGAGGACGTGGTTGCGCCGCTGCGCGATCGCGGCGACGCGCTGAGCGACGAGGCCATCGAGCTGCTGCTGGCCGGCCTCGACGCGCTGCGCAGCGGGCTGGATGCCGCCGCCGCCGACCGGCCCATGGCCGAACCGGACGCACAGCTGCTGGGCGCGCTGGAGCGGGCGGCGGCGGGCGGATCCGGCGCGTCTACCGCCACAACGGACCGGCCCAGCGCACCGGCCGGACCGCCAGAGGTGGCCGCGGCCTGCTCAGCGGCGACCTCCCCGGAGCCCGGCGCCGGCGCTGCGGACACAGCGCCCCGCTGGCGGTTGCGGGTGGCGATCGACGCCGGCTGCAGCCTGCCGGCGGTACGGGCCTTCGTGGTCCACCGCCGTCTGTCCGGCGCCTACCGGCTGCTGGAGTGCGCACCGCCTCCCGAGCAGCTGCGCGCCGGCGAGCTGCCCGGCGGCCGGCTGGAGGTCGAGCTCGCCGGAGCGCGCACCGCCGCCGAACTCGAAGCGCTGCTGGCCACGGTGCCCGAGGTGGCCGCGGTCGAAATCGATCGCCTCGATCCAGCCGGCGGCGGAAACGCCGGCGACAACGCCGGGCCGGCCACCGCGGCGCCGGCAGCGGCCGGCGGGGCGTCCGTGCCGACCGCCGGCCCGGCGGCCAGCCTCGTTGCGGCCGAGGGGCCGGACGCGCCCGATGCGCCCGCCGGGCCCAGCTCGGTCCGGGTGCGAACCGAGCTGCTGGACTTCATCGTCGATGCGGTGGGCGAGCTGATCGCCCTGCGGGCGGCGTTCGAGGATCTGGCCGCGCGCAGCGAGCTGCCCGCCCTCGGCGAGCGGGTCCGGCGGCTGGGCAAGGTGGTGCGCCGGCTGCAGGATCGGGTCATGGAAGTGCGCATGGTGCCGGTCTCGCTGTTGACCGACCGCCTGCCGCGGGTCTGCCGCGACGCGGCCCGCCGCAGCGGCAAGCGGGTGGCCTTCGAGGTGGCCGGAGCCGATGTCGAGCTCGATCGGGCATTGCTGGAGACGCTCGATGCGCCCTTGCTGCACCTGCTGCGCAACGCCGTGGAGCACGGTATCGAACCACCTGAACAGCGCCAACAGCTCGGCAAGCCGGCGGAGGGCCGGGTGTGGCTCGAGATCCACCGGCGCCAGGACCGGGTGCTGTTGCGCCTGAGCGATGACGGGCGGGGCCTGGACCTCGATCGGCTGGCGGCCAAGGCGCGCCAGGCCGGGCTGCTGGAGCCGCAGCAACAGCTCGACGCCGCGGCCAAACGCGCGCTGGTGTTCAAGCCGGGCCTGTCGACGCGCGATGAGGTCGACGCGCTGGCCGGTCGCGGCGTGGGGCTGGATGCGGTGCGCGACAGCCTGGAGCGGGTGGGCGGCCGGGTCGAAGTCGACAGCCGGCCCGGCCAGGGCACCGCTTTCACCCTGGACCTGCCGTTGACCCTGGCCCTGCTCCAGACCTTGTTGGTCGAGTTCGACGGCCACCTGCTGGCGGTGCCGGCCTCGCGGGTGCTGCGGGCCTTGGCCGTCGATCCGGAATCGATCGAGCAGGACGGCGGCGGGCGGCGGCTGCTGCTCGACGGCCGGCGCTACCCCTACCACCCGCTGGGCCACCTGCTGGGCGCCCCCGAACCCGCTCGGGCCTGCCGCGAGGTGCTGTTGGTCGACGGCCGCGATCGGGCCGACACCGCCCTGGGCGTCGACCGGGTCACCGGCCACCGCGAGGCGGTGCTCAAACCGGTGGGCCGGCTGCTGCACCAGCTCGGCCCCTACAACGCCACCACCGTGCTCGGCGACGGCCAACCGGTGCTGCTTCTGGATGTGGACGAGATGCTGCTGCGGGCCGCGCGGCCGGACGCGGAGGAGGGCTGAAATGGATCCGCAACGCCTGCGCCAACTGCTCGCGGCCGTGGCCGCCAGCGAGCTGGAGGTCGACGAGGCCCTGGCGGCGCTGCGCAACCTGCCGCTGGTGGATCTGGACTTCGCCCGCATCGACACCCACCGCGGGCTGCGGTTGGGCTTCCCGGAGGTGGTGTTCGGCCAGGGCAAGACCGAGGATCAGATCCTGGCCATCGCCGAACGCATCGTCGCCGCCGGCGGACCGCTGCTGGTCACCCGGCTGGAACCCGGGGCCGCCGCCGCGCTGAGCGCCCGCTTTCCCGACGGCCGGCACGATCCGCTCGGACGAACCTTCCACTGGGTCGCCGGGCCGATCCCGGAGCGGGGCCGGGGCTCCATCCTGGTGGTCACGGCCGGCACCGCCGACCTGCCGGTGGCGGCCGAGGCCGAGCTGACCGCCCGGCTGATGGGCAACCGGGTGGAACGGCTGGCCGACGTGGGCGTGGCCGGCATCCACCGCTTGTTCGCCCACCGGCCGGCGCTGGAATCGGCCGCGGTGCTGGTGGTGGTGGCCGGCATGGAAGGCGCCCTGCCGTCGGTGGTGGCCGGGCTGGTGGCCCGGCCGGTGGTGGCCGTGCCCACCAGCGTGGGATATGGGGCCGCCTTCGGCGGGTTGGCCGCGCTGTTGGGCATGCTCAACACCTGCGCCGCCGGCGTCACCGTGGTCAACATCGACAACGGCTTCGGCGCCGGATACGCGGCCGGGCTGATCAACCGCCGCCGAGACGGCGAACGACCCGCGCCCGAGCGGGAGTGAGGCGATCCATGCGCGTGTTGCACTTCGACATGCCCAGCGGCATCGCCGGCGACATGGCGCTGGCGGCTTTGGCTCAGCTCGGCGCCCCGCTGGACCCGCTGCGGGCGGCCATCGGCCGCATGGGACTGGCCGGGGTGGACATCGCGCTCGATCCGGTCCAGCCGTCGCAGATCGCAGCCCAGCGGGCCCGGATCAGCGGAGCCGAAGGCGGGGGCCACCCCCACCGCGACCTGGCCGCGGTGCGCGCGCTGATCGACCGGGCCGGTTTGCCGGCCGACGCCCGGCGCCGGGCGCTGGCCATGTTCGAGCGGCTGGCGCGGGCCGAGGCCGCCGTGCACGGCACCACCCCCGATCGGGTCACCTTCCACGAGGTGGGCGCGGTGGATTCGATCGTCGATGTGGTGGGCGTGGCGCTGGCGTTGGCCCACCTGGCCCCCGACCGCATCAGCGCCTCGCCGGCGGCCGTCGGCAGCGGCTGGGTCGACAGCCAGCACGGCCGACTGCCGGTGCCGGCACCGGCCACCCTGGAGCTGCTGCGCGGCCTGCCGCTGCGGGGTCAGGCCGTGGCCGCCGAGCTGACCACCCCGACCGGCGCCGCCATCCTGGCCACCCAGGTCGACCGTTTCGGCAGCTGGCCGGCCATGCGGCTGCGCGCGATCGGCAACGGCGCCGGCAGCCGCCAGCTCGCCGACCGGCCCAACCTGCTGCGGATCGCGCTGGGCGACAGCGAGGCGGCGGAGCTGGAGGACGAAATCCTGATCGAGGCCAACATCGACGATATGAACCCCGAGATCTACGCGCATCTGCTCGATCGGCTTCTGGCCGCCGGAGCCGCCGACGCCTGGTTGACGCCGGTGCAGATGAAGAAAGGCCGCCCGGCGATGGTGGTCGCCGCGCTGTGCACCGCCGGCCGGCTGGCGGCGGTGGAGCAGGCCCTGTTCCGCGAGTCGACCACCATCGGCCTGCGCCGCCAGCCGATCGAACGGCGCAAGCTGGAGCGCAGCCACACCGCGGTGACCACGCCGTGGGGGGCGGTGCGCATCAAGACTGCCGGCGAGGCCGGCCGCATCCTGACCGCCGCGCCCGAGTACGAGGATTGCCGGACGCTGGCCGACGAGGCCGGCGTTCCGCTGCGCGAGGTCTACGACGCCGCCCGGGCCGCTTGGCGCGAACGCGACCGCGGGACACCCGCGACCGGGCCCGCGGCGTGCGAGAGCACGGAGGACTGGCATGGATGACGTTCGGGACGATGCGCTGCTGCAGGAGCTGGACCCCGGCGCGCTCGACGCCCTGCTGGCCGGCGATTGCGCCGATCCGCACGCGCTGCTCGGCGCGCACCGAGCTGCGATCGGCGGGCGACCGGGGCTGTTGATCCGGGTCCACCACCCGGATGCCACCGGAGCCGATCTCTTGCTGGGCGACGAGCCGGCCCGCGACATGGCGCCGGTGCGCTCCGGGCTGTTCGCCGTTTTCCTGCCCCGGCGCGACTTCCCGTTGGCCGCCTACCGAATCCGCTTCCGCTTCGCCGACGGTGGCAGCTGGGAACGCATCGACCCCTACCAGTTCGAGCCGACGCTGGGAGAGATCGATCTGCACCTCAGCGGCGAAGGCCGCCACCTGGAACAGTACCGCAAGCTCGGCGCCCACCCGCAGCAGATGCGCGGCATCGACGGGGTCGGCTTCGCGGTCTGGGCACCCAACGCCCGCCGCGTCAGCTTGCTTGGCGAATTCGACGGCTGGGACGGCCGCCTGTTGCCGATGCGGCGCATGGGCGCCTCGGGTGTCTGGGAGCTGTTCGTCCCGGAGATCGAACGCGGCGCGCTGTACAAGTTCGAGATCAAGACGCCCCAGGGACTGCCGCGGGTCAAGACCGACCCCTACGCCTTCGCCATGGAGCTGCGGCCGAGCACCGCCGCCAGGGTCTGGGGGCTCGACGGCTACGATTGGGGCGATGGACGCTGGATGGATGCGCGCCCCCGGCGCGACTGGCGGCGCGAGCCGATGGCCATCTACGAAGTGCACCTGGGCTCCTGGATGCGAGCGCCCGATCATGACGACCGCTGGCTGAGCTACCGCGAGCTGGCACCGCGTCTGGTCGGCCACTGCCGGGAGCACGGGTTCAACTTCGTCGAGCTGCTGCCGGTGGCCGAGCACGCCTACGATCCCTCCTGGGGCTACCAGGTCACCGGCTACTTCGCTCCCACCGCCCGTTTCGGCGATCCCGACGATCTGCGGGCGCTGATCGATGCGCTGCACCAGGCCGGTATCGGGGTGCTGATCGACTGGGTGCCGGGCCACTTTCCCCGCGACGATTGGGCGCTGCGCCGCTTCGACGGCACCGCCTTGTACGAGCACGAAGACCCGCGCCAGGGCGAGCACCAGGATTGGGGCACGCTGGTGTTCAACTACGGGCGCAACGAGGTGCGCAACTTTCTGTTGGCCAATGCGCTGTACTGGCTCGAGCAGTTCCACATCGACGGGCTGCGGGTCGATGCGGTGGCCTCGATGCTGTACCTGGACTACTCGCGCCAACCCGGCCAGTGGGTGCCCAACCGTTACGGCGGCAACGAGAACCTGGAGGCCATCGAGTTCCTGCGCGAGTTCAACCGCCAGGTCTACCAGCGCTTCCCCGGCGCGCTGACGGTGGCCGAGGAATCGACCTCCTTCGCCGGGGTCACCCGGCCGGTGCACCTGGGCGGGCTGGGCTTCGGCTTCAAATGGGACATGGGCTGGATGAACGACACCCTGCGCTACATGCACAAGGAGCCCATCCACCGCAAGTACCACCACAACAACCTGACCTTCGGCTTCCTCTACGCTTACAGCGAGAACTTCATCCTGCCGCTGAGCCACGACGAGGTCGCCCAGGGCAAGGGCTCGCTGTACGACAAGATGCCCGGCGATCACTGGCAGCGGCTGGCCAACCTGCGCCTGCTCTACAGCTGGATGGTCACCCACCCGGGCAAGAAGCTGCTGTTCATGGGCGGCGAGTTCGGCCAGGGCCGGGAGTGGTGCTTCGACGCTTCGCTCGACTGGCACGAAGCCGCCGAGCCCGAGCGGGCCGGGCTGCAACGCTTCGTGCGCGATCTGTTCGGCCTCTACCAGCGCAGCCCGGCCCTGTTCGCCAGGGAGCTCGAGCCCGAGGGCTTCCACTGGATCGATTGCAATGACGCCGACAGCGGGACCATCGCGTTCACCCGCTGGGGCGACGGCCGGGAGATGCTGGTGGTGCTCAACTTCACCCCGGTCATCCGGCCCCGCTACCGCCTCGGTGCGCCGCGGCCCGGCCCCTGGCGCGAGCTGATCAACTCCGACGCCGCCGTCTACGGCGGCTCCAACGTCGGCAACGCCGGCCGGCTCGAGGCCGAGCCCGTCGCCCACCACGGCCAGCCCTGGTCGCTCACCGCCACCCTGCCGCCGCTGGGCGCGCTGCTGCTGGCGCCGGAACCGACCGAACCGTGACTTGTGCCGACTTTAATGCAGTGCTAGCCTTTCTGGCGTGATGGCTGATTCGCGCACCCGCCGGCCCAAGGTGCTGGTGGTGGACGACAACCCGGATACCCGGGAGTACCTGGAGGCCTGCCTGGATCCGGGCCGCTACGAGCTGAGCGCGGCGGCC
Organism: uncultured Myxococcales bacterium; assembly: GCA_964454005.1. Lineage (GTDB taxonomy): Bacteria > Myxococcota > B64-G9 > B64-G9 > B64-G9 > CAYVQE01. The sequence goes on along the minus strand of CAYVQE010000031.1, from coordinate 14,474 downwards.
GACGGCGAGCAGGGCCTGGCGCTGGCGCAGTCGGAGCGGCCCCAGGCGGTGCTGCTCGATCTGAGCCTGCCCGGCCTGGACGGGTTGGCGGTCTGCCGGGCGTTGAAGGCCGATCCGGCCACCGCCCGGATTCCGGTGCTGGTGCTGACCGTCCACAGCGATCCGGAGAAGATGGCCGCAGCCTTCGCCGCCGGCGCGGACGATTATCTCCACAAACCGTTCGTCAAGGCCGAGCTGGTCACCCGGCTGGACGCGCGCATGCGCCGGGCAGCACTGCAGGCCGACACCAGTTGGGACAGCGCCGACCAGGAGGCCCTGCTCGATCTGACCCGCCTGCTGGCCTCCTCGCTCGATCTGCAGGAACTGCTGCACCTGGTGGCCGCGCGCACGGCCGAGGTGCTGGAGGTCGATCGCTGCGCGGTGGTGCTGGTCGAGCCCGAGGCCGGCCGGGCCAAGGTGGTGGCCGCCAGCGAGGACGCTTCGGTCCACGACATCGAGATCGCCCTGGAGGCCTATCCCGAGATCAAAGAGGTCATCGCCAGCCGCCGGCCGCTGGTGGTCAACCGGGTGGAGAACCACCCCGGGCTGCGCGACATCCTACCGCTGCTGGCATCGAAGGGGATCGGCTCGATCGCCCTGTTCCCGATCGGCCACGACGAGCGCGTCGCCGGGGTGCTGTTTCTGCGCTCCGAGCGCTTCGCCCGCGAGCTGTCGCGGCGCGATATCTTCTTCGCCAATGCGGTCGCCGCCGCGGTTGCTTTGGCGCTGCGCAACGTGTGCATCGCCCACGAGCTGCGCCGCACCAAGCAGTCGCTGGAAGCGCTGATCGACTCCTCGGTCGACGCCATCATCGCGGCCGACACCAAGGGCACCGTGATCCTGTTCAACAAGGGGGCCGAGAGCCTGACCGGCTACCAAGCAAAAGACGTGATCGGCAAGATGAGCATCAAGCAGTTCTACCCGGCCGGGGTGGCCTCCGAGGTCATGCGCATGCTGCGCGAGGAGCGCAACGGCGGCGCCGGCCGGTTGACGGCCACCCGCAAGGAGATCGTGGCCCGCAACGGCGAGGTGATCCCCATCCAGCTGACCGCCTGGAGCGTGACCGAGGCGGGCGAGGTGGTGGCCACCGCGGGCATCTTCACCGACCTGCGCGAGCGGCTGTCGATCGAGCGCAAGCTGAGCCAGGCCCAGGAGAAGCTGATGCGCTCCGAGCAGCAGGCGGTGATCGCCGAGCTGGCCGGGGCCACGGCCCACGAACTCAACCAACCGCTGACGTCGGTGCTGGGCTATGCCGAGATGGCCAAGCGCAAGCTCGGCGACACCGACGCCATCGATCGCATCGTCGATACCATCATCACCGAGGCGGAGCGCATGGCCGACATCGTGCGCAAGATCGGCCGCATCACGAAGTACGAGACAAAGTCCTATGTGGGTGGGCAACGGATCGTGGACCTGGATCGGTCGAGCGAACCGGACTGAGTATCGAGGGACCGTTGAGGCCCCGGATCTGAGGCAGCTCGGGGGGAGTGGAGCAGGCTGAGGTCATGGAGGAACACGGCTACGATCCGATCGGTGAGGCCAACGAGCGGCTCCGCAACGCCCTGACGCAGCTCAAGCACGCCCGCCAGGTCCAGAAGGTGTTCATGGATCTGGGCAAGGGGCTCGGGTTGCACGCGCGCCAGGAAGACATCCTGGCCATGATCGTCGACGCCCTGCACTCGCTGTTCGGCGAAGCCTACCACCTGATCCAGCTGGTCGACCCGAAGGGCCTGGAGACCACCCTGTCCGATCACCGCGGCCCGCTGAAGCCCGAGGCCGGCGATCGGCTGCACCTGACCCGCGCCGCCATCGCCAAGACACGGCTGCCGCCGGCGGTGGGCCGGGCGATCTCGGTCGAGCTGTCGGACGAACCGCCCAACCTCTTCGTGGACGGCAGCCACGCCATCCTGGTGCCCCTGGTGGCCGACGAGCAGCTGTACGGCGTCATCCACCTCGAAGGCCACTCCGCCGCGCCGATGGGCGACGACGACGAGGTGCTGCTGATCTCGCTGGCCAATCAGCTGGCCATGGGCCTGCGCAACCAACGGCTGCTGGAGGAGACCGCCTACCTGCGCGACTACCTGGCCGACATCCTCGAGCAGGCCAATGCGCTGATCCTGGTGGCCGACGTCAACCGCCAGATCCTGGTCTACAACCAGGCCATGGAGCGCCTGCTCGGCTTCCCCAAGGACCAGACCCTGGGCACCGATCTGTTCATGTGGGTCCCCAGCGAGGAGCACGAGCGTTTCGCCGCCGAGATCTCGGCCACGTTCGAAGACAGCCCCAGCCCCGGCGGGCTCGAGACCCGCATGCGCAACCGCCAAGGCGATTTGGTGCAGATCGTCTTCCACCTGGCTGCGCTGCGCGATCGCGAGGGCGAGATCGACAGCCTGATCCTGGTCGGTCAGGACATGACCCAGGTGCATGAACTCGAGGTGCAGGTGATCGAGGCCGAGAAGATGGCCTCGCTGGGCAAGCTGGCAGCCGGGGTGGTGCACGAGCTGAACAACCCGTTGACCTCGATCTCGGTCTACGCCGAGTACCTGCTCAAGAAGATGAAGCAGACCGGCGCCGACCCGGCCGACATCGGCAAGTTGGAAAAGATCGGCGAGGGCGCGGCCCGGATCCAGAAGCTCACCCGCGATCTGGTCTCCTACGGCCGCCCGTCCAACGAGGAGCCCGAGCCGATCAAGCTCAACGAGCTGGTGGCCCAGGGGTGGAGCTTCTGCGAGCACGCCATCCGCAAGCACGAGGTTGTGGTCCAGAGCGACCTGGATCCAGACCTGGCGCTGCTGCTGGCCAACCGCAACCAGCTGCTGCAGCTGATCATCAACCTGATCACCAACGCCTGCCACGCCATGGACGGCGGCGGCGAGTTGACCCTGACCACCCGCCAGGTGGGCGGGGATCACTGTCTGCTCTCGGTGGCCGACACCGGCTGCGGCATCGGCGAGCAGGATCGCGAACGCATCTTCGAGCCCTTCTTCACCACCAAATCGGCGGGTCAGGGCACCGGGTTGGGGCTGAGCATCGTGGCCCGCATCGTCGAGCACCACCGGGGTGAGATCGAGCTGTGCTCCACGCCGGGCCAGGGCACCGCGTTCCACATCCGGCTGCCGCTGGGTGCCGGAACGGCCGAACCGGCGGACGCGGCGGGACCCAAGCGATGACCGCCGCGCGCGAAGACCGCGACGACAAGGGGCACCGCGCCGGGGGGCGGCGGTTTTCGCTGCAGTGGAAGCTGCTGCTGGCTTTTTTGACCCTGGCGGTGGTCCCGCTGGTGGCGGTGGAGTGGTTCGTCCACCTGCAGCTGGCTCACCTGCGCCAGCTGGCCGACCAGACCGCGCGCACCTACGAGCGCCGCGCGGCGCGCATCGCCAAACGGGTGACGACGCTGCTGCACGATTGCGAACGCGACCTGGCCACGCTGGCCCGCCTGCCCCGCGAGGAGCAGGCCTACCTCGACTTCTCGCGCAGCCGGCAGCGCGAGGTGTGGATCCGCACCGGCACCAACGACCGCATGCTCGAGGAACGGGTCGAGGTGCCGTTGTACAAGGAGATCGCGTTCATCGACGCCGGCGGCCGCGAGCGGGTCTCGGTGGCGCGCGGCCAGCCGGTACCGGCGGAGCAGCACCGCGACGTCAGCCAGCCCGAAAACACCACCTACCGCAACGAGCGCTATTTCGCCGAGGCCATCGCGGCGCCTCCAGGCGCGGTCTACGTCTCCCGCCTCAACGGATTCCACGTCAACCGCTTCGAGCAGCTGGGCCTCGACCAGATCATCCCGCGGCTGACCAACCGCAACGCCCAGACCAAACGGGTCTACCGCTACCTGATGTACGAAATGCTGCGGGCGGCCGGCGCGGTGGAGTTCGTCAACTCGTTCCGCGAGGAAGGCCGCCGGGTGCTGGTCTACCGCGAGCCGGGCGCCGCCGGCCACACCTTGATCCCGGACCCCGGCCGCCTGTCGCCCGCCGAGCTGCAGGCCCGCGAGCTGGAGTTCGAGGAGCTGGTCGAGCAGCTGGCCCCGGAAGATGTAATCGAGGGCGAGCGCTACGACGGCGTGATCCGCTTCGCCACCGCGGTGGCCGGCGGGGACGGTGCGCCCGCCGGGGTGGTGGTGCTGGGGCTCGATCACCTGCACCTGATGCAGTTCACCCAGCACGTCAAGGCGATGGAGGAGAACGCCACCGTGTTCGCGGGGTACCGCGACGCCGACTACACCTACCTGTACGACGACGAGGGCTGGATCATCACCCACCCCAAGTTCTGGAACATCCGCGGGGTGGACCGCACCGGCCAGCCCATTCCGGCCTACACTCCGGAGATCACCGATGCCCAGCGGCTGGTGGGCCGGCGCGCGGTCAACCTGCTGCAGCTGGACTGGCGGATGGGCCAGGGCTACCACACGGTGGTACTCGAGACCCGCGCCGGCAAGACCGGCATCGCCACCACCAACAACCTGGGTGGCGTGCTGCGCACCCGGGTCTATAGCCCGATCTTCTACGATACGGGCGACTACGCCCGGCACGGCATCTTCGGCGGGGTGATGCTGGGCACCCGGGTGGACAAGTTCATCGAGCTGTTGCGCGAAATGAACGAGCGCATCGGCCAGAAGGTGGATCAGCTACGGCGCTCGATCTACTGGCCGCTGCTGGTGGTGGTGGGCCTGGTTTGCCTGTTGGCGGTGCTGATCGCCCGCGGCCTGGTCAAGCCCATCCGCCAGCTGCAGCTGGCCGCCCGCCGCATCGGCGACGGCCAGCTCGAGACCCCGGTGCCCGAGGCCGGCCGGGATGAGATCGGGGAGCTGGCGCGCTCCTTCGCCGGCATGACGGCCAGCCTGCGCCGCTCGATCGATCAGCTCGAGCAGCGCAACCGCGACCTGAAGCAGGCCCAGCAGAAGCTGATCGAGGCCGAGCGGGCCAAGCAGCAGCAGCTACAGCAGGAGGTGGCCGAGCTACAGCGCGAGATCAAGCGCGCCTCGTTCTCCGATATGGTGGCCAGCAGCCCGCAGATGAAAAAGATCCAGGAAGAGATCGTGCGGGTGGCCGACTCGTCGGCCACGGTGCTGATCCTGGGCGAGCACGGCACCGGCAAGGAGCTGGTGGCGGCCGCCATCCACCGCAACTCGGCGCGCCGGGACAAGCACTTCCTCAAGGTCAACTGCGCGGCCTACAACGACAACCTGCTCGAGAGCGAGCTGTTCGGCCACGTCAAGGGGGCCTACACCGGCGCCACCAGCTCGCGCAAGGGCCTGTTCGAGGCGGCCGACGGCGGCACCCTGTTGCTCGACGAGATCGGCGACATGAGCCGCGAGATGCAGAAGAAGCTGTTGCGCACCCTGCAGGAGGGCGAGGTGGTGCCCATCGGCTCGAACAGGGTGATCGCGGTCGATGTCCGGCTGATCGCCGCCACCAACCGCGATCTCAAACAGCGCATGCGCGACGGCCAGTTCCGCGAGGATCTGTTCCACCGGCTCAACGTGATCAGCATCCACATCCCGCCGCTGCGCGAGCGGCGCGAGGACATCCTGCCGCTGGCCCACCGCTTCATCCGGCGCTTCGCCGACAAGGAGGACAAGCCGGTCAGCGAGCTGAGCCCGGAGGCCGAGCTCTTCCTGCGCGACTACCCCTGGCCGGGCAATGTGCGCGAACTCGAAAACGCCGTCGAGCGGGCCGTGATCCGCTCCCGGGGCCAGCAGCTGCGGGTCGAGGACTTCCAGCTCGACCCGCAGCGGGCCGACGAGGAGCTGCCCGAGGTGCGCCAGGGCGCCGAGGCCAACCTCACCCTGGCCGAGGTCGAGAAGGCCTACATCCTGCGCATTCTCGAAGAGAATGCGGGCAACAAGAAGGCCACCGCCAAGCAGCTCGGCATCGGCTACAACACCCTTTGGCGCAAGCTGAAAAAGTACCAACAGTAGTCGGCCCGGCCTCCAATACTGGAATGGCGACTATTCCGTTTTGACATCCACCGCCCAAGGGCGCGCCGGGGTATGGCGCAACATCTCGAGATAAACGCAAAAACAAGTGTTTTTGTTTGGCATCGCTCTTGCGTGTAAGCAGCTTGGACAAGGAGGCGACCATGAGACGCAAACGACTGCCCCTCGCCCTGCTCAGCGCCGGTCTTCTGCTGGCGGCCTGGATTCCGGCCGCCGGCGCCCAGAACGGGGCCTTCGAAGGCGATACCTATCCCGAGGACGGCGGCTACCAGGACGAGTGGCTGGACGAGCAGTACGCCAGCGACCCCGAGCCCGGCGCAGCCGCTGCCGAGCCCGAGGTGGACACCAGCTATTTCTACGACAAGCTGGCGCCTTACGGCGAATGGCTGTGGACGCCGGAGCACGGTTGGGCCTGGCAACCCTCGGGCATGCCGGTCGGCTGGCGGCCGTACACCCACGGCCAGTGGGCCTACACCGAGCACGGCTGGACCTGGGCGTCGAGCTTCGCCTGGGGCTGGGCCCCGTTCCACTATGGACGCTGGGCCTACCTGAACCCGATCGGCTGGGTCTGGGTGCCGGGACGGGTCTGGGGGCCGGCCTGGGTGGTCTGGCGTTACTCCGGAGTCTATGCCGGCTGGGCCCCGCTGCTGGCCGGCTACGACTACTGGTACGGCTGGTCCTACTACCCGGTGCACTACAGCCACTGGACCTTCGTCAGCTGGCACCACTTCTGCTACCGCGAGGTGCACCACCATGCGGTCAGCCGGGCGCGCACCAGGGCGCTGTTCCGCCACTCCTACTATCCGCGCCGCTGCCGCGACTCGGCCGGGCCGGCCTGCCGGCGGGGCCCGGCCCGGGCGGCGGTGCAACGGGTGGCCCAGCGGCGCATCCACAAGACCCAGATCGAGAACGTGGCCCCGCGCTCGCCGCGGCAGCTCAAGACCGTCGACCCGCGCCGGGCCGAGCTGGGCCTGGCCGGTGAGCGGCTGCGCGTGTTTCGGCCCGAGATGTCCGTCGAGCGGCGGGCGGCGGTGCAGCCGCGCAAGCCCGCGCGCGACCTCGGTACGGCCGCGCCGGCGCGCGCCCGGCCGGCCGAGCGGCCGCGCAGCGTGGATCTGGGCGTGATACCGAACCGCAGCACCATGAAACCGGCCCAGCCGGCCGCGCCCATCGAGCGCGAGGACGGGGCGCTCGACGATCGGGCCCGCCCCGGACGGCAACCCACGCCCGGCGCCACCATCCAACCCGATCGGCCCTCCCGCTCGCAGCTGGGTCGGCCGGGTGGCCGCTTCGAGATGCGGCCCAGCGGGGTGCAGCCCGGCAAGCTCGACCGCTCCGCGCCCGAACGGCGCCGGCTGCAGCCGGACAGCAGCCCCAACCGCCTGCAGCGCTCACCCGGACTGCGGCCCTCCCAGCCTCGGGTGCGCCCCACCAGTCCCAAAGTGCGCCACTCGACGCCCGAGGTGAACCGCTCCAGGCCAAAGGTGGACCGCTCCAGGCCAAAGGTGGACCGCTCCAGGCCAAAGGTGGACCGCTCCAGGCC
>CAYVQE010000031.1:0-6854 GCA_964454005.1 uncultured Myxococcales bacterium | reverse complement strand
AAAGGTGAACCGCTCCAGGCCAAAGCGCAGCCGCTCGGTGAAATCCTCATCGTCGAGCCGCAGCCGCAGCTCCAGCAAGTCGGGTTCCAGCCGCTCGCGCCGGCGCCGCTGATCGGCAACCCACTGCAAACGGAGTCGTTCTGGGTCCGCTGCGGCCGGCGCGCCCCGAATGGCGAAAATGGTTGACTCCCCGGGGGCGCGCCAGTAAATTGGCCGCTGGCCGCCAAGGGATGCTTTTTGTCCCTTATTTCGCAATGATTCCAGCAGCCTGGATGCGGCGGCAGCACCGGCAAGCAAAGCGCACGAGGAGCTGGCCATGGAAGTCGTCACCCCCTTTATCGAGGTCGCCGATGCCATCGAGGAATGCGGCGGCAAGGATCTCAACCTCTGCTACCAGTGTGCCACCTGCACCGGCAGCTGTCCCTGGGGATACGTCGATCCGCTCAACATCCGCCAGCTGATCCACCTGGCCCAACTCGGGCTGGAGGGCTACGAGGGCGACGATCTGTGGAAGTGCACCACCTGCCGCACCTGCGAGGTGCGCTGTCCGCGCGGGGTGGGCATCCTGGATCTGGTGCGCTCGATCCGGATGATGATCGGCGAGACCGGTCTGATCCCGCAAAGCCTGCGCGGCGTGCTGGGCAGCGTCAAGAGCGATGGCAACCCGTGGAACGGCAAGCGCGAGGATCGCAACAAGTGGGCCGCCGATCTGGGCATCGAGCCGTTCGACAAGTCCAAGCACGAGTACCTGTTGGCGGCCTGCTGCATGCCGTCCTACGACCCGCGCTCGCGCAAGCTGGTCGAGGCGGCGGCCAAGGTGCTGGCTGCGGCCGGCGTGCGGGTCGGCGTGCTGGGCACCGAGGAGAGCTGCTGCGGCGAATCGGTGCGCAAGATCGGCGACGAGGAGCTGTTCGGCTCGCTGGTCGAGAACAACGGCGGGCTGTTCGCCGAGCACGAGGTGGAGCGGGTGCTGGTGCTGTCGCCGCACTGCTACCACACCTTCAGCAACGAGTACCCGGAGTTCGAGGTCGAGGTGGAGGTGGTCCACATGGCCCAGCTGCTCGACCGGCTGATCGCCGACGGCAGGCTGGAGCCGACCAAGCCGATCGAGGCCAAGGTCACCTACCACGACCCCTGCTACCTGGGGCGCCACAACGACATCTTCGACGCACCGCGGCGGGTGCTGCAGGCCATCCCGGGCCTGGAGTTCATCGAGATGATCCGCAACCGCGAGTCCTCGCTGTGCTGCGGCGGCGGCGGCGGACGCATGTGGATGGAGACCAAGTTCGGCGAGCGCTTCAGCGACCTGCGCATCCCCGAGGCGCTGTCGGTCGGCGCCGAGATCCTGGCCACCGCCTGCCCGTACTGCATCAGCATGTTCGAGGACAGCCGGCTGAACCTGGACAAGGAAGACGCGATCCAGATCCGGGATCTGACCGAGCTGGTGGCCGAGTCGCTGGGCTGAGCCCGGCAGCGGGAGACGACGACCCATGGCGCAAGCGGAGCCCAAACGACCTTCGGTGCTGGTGGTCGGCGGCGGAATCGCCGGCATCCAGGCCGCGCTCGATCTGGCCGACAGCGGCGTCCAGGTGCACCTGGTCGAACGCGAGCCGACCATCGGCGGCCACATGGCCATGTTCGACAAGACCTTCCCCACCCTGGACTGCTCGGCCTGCATCTTGACGCCCAAGATGACCATGGCCGGCTCGCACCCCAACATCGACCTGATGACCTACTCCGAGGTCGAGCAGGTCGCGGGCGAGCCGGGCGCATTTCAGGTGCGGGTGCGGCGCAAGGCGGCCTACATCGACCACGACACGTGCACCGGCTGCGGCTTGTGCATGGAGAAATGCCCCTACCGCACCCCGAGCGAGTTCGATCAGGGCCTGGTCAAACGCCGCGCCGTCTACATGCCCTTCCCCCAGGCGGTGCCCAACAAGCCGGTCATCGACAGCAGCGTCTGCGCCTGGTTCAAGCCGCCCAAGAAGAAGACCGGCAAGAAACGCTGCGGCATCTGTCTCAAGGTCTGCGAACCGCAGGCGATCGACTTCGAGCAACAGGACCGGCTGGTCGAGTTCGAGGTGGATGCGGTGGTGGTCACCACCGGCTTTCAGATCATGGACATGGATCGCATCCCGCAGCTCGGCTACGGCAAGTACCCGGAAGTCTACACCGCGCTGGAGTTCGAGCGGCTGAACAACGCGGCCGGGCCGACCGGCGGCAAGGTCCAGACCAAGGACGGCCGCACCCCGCGCTCGGTGGCCATCCTGCACTGCACCGGCAGCCGGGACGAGAACTACCACCCCTACTGCTCGCGCGTCTGCTGCATGTACGCGTTGAAGTACGCCCACCTGATCAAGGAAAAGATCGAGGGCTGTCAGGTCTACAACTTCTACATCGACATGCGCTGCTTCGGAAAGGGCTACGAGGAGTTCTACAAGCGGCTGCAGCACGAAGGGGTGCGCTTCGTCCGCGGCAAGGCGGCCCAGATCTGGAGCGGCGAGGAGTTCAAGGTGCTGGCCGGAGAAGCCCAGGCCCTCGACGATCTCGAGGAGCAGCAGCTGGTGGTCCAGGCCGAGGACACCCTGATGGGCGAGCTGGTGCGGGTGCCGGTGGACATGGTGGTGGTGACCCCGGCCTTCGAGTCGCGGGCCGATTCGGACCAGGTGGCCGAACGCATCGGCCTTGAGCGCAGCGAACACGGCTTTTTCGTCGACCAGAACCAGAAGATGTCCCCGGTGACCAGCGGCCAGGCCGGGGTCTTCATCGCCGGCGGTTGCACCGGCGCGATGGACATTCCGGACACGGTCGCCCAGGGTTCGGCCACCGCCGCCAAGGTGCTGGACATGCTGGCCGAGGTGGCGAGCGCGGCCGGCTGAGCCCGACAATCGCCACCACAAGAGTCAAGCCCCTGAAAACGAGAGCATTATTGTTTCTTGACAGGCGGGCAACACCGCCTATAATACCCTCCTCCGTCCCGGAGGGCGGATTTTTCTACCGTTTTTCGGGCCGCATCCCTGTCGAAAGGGGGTGATCGCTGAATGCCGGGAGTCAGAGTCAGAGAAGGCGAATCCTTCGAGGGTGCGCTCAAGCGCTTCAAGAAGCAGTGTGAAAAAGCCGGAATCCTGTCCGAGATCCGCAAGCGCGAGCACTACGAAAAACCCAGTGTCCGCAAGAAGAAAAAGGCACTGGCAGCCAAGAAGCGCATGCTCAAGAAGATGCGCAAGCAGCAGCGCTAGACTGAAGCTCCCCCGCCCGAAGGGCGGGGGACTGCGAGATCGATGGGCCAGGCACCGAGAACGGTGGCTCGGGAAGGAGCACCGGCTGTTGTTCCATTCCCGGAGAATCCAGTGACCGCGAACCCGCGCGACGATGCAGTCGAGGCGGTCCGAGAGCGCACCGACATCGTCGAGTTGGTCGGTCGCTATCTCAAGCTCAAAAAGGTGGGCAGCCGATACGTGGGTCTGTGCCCCTTCCACGCCGAAAAGACGCCCTCGTTCTCGGTCAATCCGCAGAAGGGCTTCTTCCATTGCTTCGGCTGCAAGGCATCCGGAGATGCCTACACCTTCCTGATGCGCATGGAGGGCAAGACCTTCCCCGAAGCGCTCGAAGAGCTGGCGGCGCGGGCCGGCGTCGAGCTGCCAGCGCGCCGGCGGGGCGATCCGCAGCGGCGCGAACAGCGACAGCGCCGGCTCGACCTGCTGGAACGGGCCGCGGCCTTCTACGCCGAGCAACTGTGGACAGCGCCGGCGGCCGCCGGCGCGCGCCGGGTGCTCGCCGAGCGCGGCGTGTCGCGCGAGCTGGCGGAGCGATTTCGGCTGGGCTACGCGCCGGCCGGCTGGCAGAATCTGGTCGACCGCCTGGCGGGCTGGAGCGCCCAGCTCGAGGATGCGCTGCAGGTCGGGCTGGCGGTGCGCGGCCGGCGCGGCCCGTACGACATGTTCCGCAACCGGCTCGTCTTTCCGATCGCCGGGCTGGACGGCAAGGTGCGCGGCTTCGGCGCGCGCAAGCTCGACGAGGACGAACACGGCGGCAAGTACATCAACTCGCCCCAGGGTCCGCTGTTCGACAAGAGCGCCATCCTGTACGGCCTGCCCCAGGCCCGTACCGCCATTCAGCAGAACGGCCGCGCGGTGCTGGTCGAGGGGTACTTCGACGTGCTTGGCCCGGCCGGCGCCGGTGTAAACGAGGCGTTGGCAACCTGCGGCACCGCACTGACCGAGGGCCATGCGCGGTTGCTGAAGCGCTTTTGCGATCGCGCGGTCACCGTGTTCGACGGCGACGAGGCCGGTCGCCGGGCTTCCTATCGGGCCGCCCAGACGCTGCTGGCCGAGGACCTGTCGCCTTACCTGCTGGCCATGCCGGCCGGCGAAGATCCCGACTCCTTCGTGCGCCAACGCGGTGCGGCGGCCTTTACCGAGCTGCTCGAGGCGGCTCGGCCGGCGGTCGAGGTGCTGGCCGATCAGGCCCTGGCCGAGGCCGGCGAAGATGTCGAGGCCCGAACCCGCGCCGTTGAGCGACTGCTGCCGCTGCTGCGCGCCTGTGGCGATGGCCTGCGCCGCAGCGCCTATGCGCGCCTGGTGGCCGAGCGGTTCCAGATCGACGAACGCGAGCTGCGCCGGGCCCTGGAGACGCCGCGTCCCCGGCGCCCCGCACCGCAACCCCAAACGCCGCCGGTGGCGGCTTCGCCAGCGCCTCCGGCGCTGCCACCGCTGGACGAATTGCGGCTGGTCTGCCTGCTGCTGCAGCGGCCCGATCTGGCCGCCGCGGCGGTGGAGCGCGGAGCCGAGCTCGACATGCGCGACCGCGAGCTCGGCGAGTTGGTGGGGCGCCTGGCGCTGGAACGCCCCGGTCCGGCGGCCGTGCTCGATGGGCTGGACAACGACGCCAGCCGCCAGTGGCTGGCGGCAGCCCTGGTCGAAGGGACCGAGCCCGCGGCCGACCGCGCAGCGGCCGACCTGGAGCTGCTGTTGAAAAAGCTGCGGCTCGGCGCCTTGCTCGAGCGCAAGCGCGAGTTGGAACAGCACAGCACGGAGCTGCAGCGCAACGGCGAGCAGCAAGCACTGCGCGAGCTGCGCACGGCCAAGCTGGGCGTGGATCGGAAGATCCAGGCTCTGGGACTGGCCGTCAAAAAATGGCCATGAGTCGGCGGACGACGAACTGGCCCGGAGCCGACCCCCCGGAGGGGAACTTGATCGGCGGACTGCTGCGGGGACTTCGCAGCAAGCTGTTTGGAGAAGAGAGCATGGCGAAGAAGCAGGCTTCCAAATCCCGGAAGAAAAACAGCGGCGGCCGCACCGCGCCTCCCGCGGGCAAAAAGCGCGCGGCCGCCGACAAAAAGGCGCCGACCGGGGGCAAGAGCAAGGCCGGCGCCGCGAAGAAGAAGGCTGCCAGCAGCCGCAGCAAGGGCGCGGCCAAAAAGGCGGCCGAGAGCGCCTCCGGCGCCAAGCGGACCCAGCGCTCCAAGCCCAGCGCCGCTGCGGCGCCCAAGGGCAGCGCCAAGGCCGACGCCAGCCGTGGCGCATCGGCGGCCAAGCCGGCCATCGAGCGACCCGCTCCGACGGCCAAGCAGAAGATGCTGCGGCCTTACTCCAAGCCCTTCATGCGGGTCCACGAGCAGCAGCTGTCCGCCAAGGCCGCCGAGATCCTGCCCCAGGAAGCCTTCAGCGACGCCAAGGACCGCAAGGATCTGCAGGATCTGCTGCTCAAGGGCAAAGAGCAGGGATTCGTCACCCTGCCCGAGATCAACGACCGCCTGCCCGACGACCTGGTCACCGCCGATCACCTCGACGGTCTGGTCTCGTTCTTGGGCGACGAGGACATCGAGGTGGTCGAGGATCAACCGCGGCGGAAGGCGACCAAGAAGAGCACCAGCTCCGGCAGCCAGAACGCCTATGGCGACGCCGGCGCGGCCAAGACCAGCGATCCGGTGCGCATGTATCTGCGCAAGATGGGTTCGGTCTCGCTACTGACCCGCGAGGGCGAGGTGGAGATCGCCAAGCGGATCGAAGAGGGCGAGAAAGAGGTCATGCGGGTGGTGCTGGAATCACCCCTGGCCATGCAGGAGATCCAGGGCCTGGCCGATCGGCTGCGCAAGGGCAAGCTGCGGGTGAGCGACGTGCTCAAGGACTTCGACGAAGATGCGGCCGAAGGCGAGGAGGAGCGCGCCACCCAGCGGGTGGTCGGACATATCGACCGCATCCGCCGTCTGCGCCTGGCGACCGACCGGCTCGAGAGCCAGCTGGCGGGCAAGCGCCTGTCGGCCAAGAAACGCAAGGCGATCGAGGCCGACATCCAGGAAAACCGCGACAAGATGCTGGTTGCGCTCGAAAACATTCGGCTGGTCAAGCAGCAGATCGACAACATCGTCGCCAAATTCAAGACCCTGATCCTGCAGGTCGACCGGGCCGAGGAGGATATCGTCGCCTGCGAGCGACGCACCGGCATGACGCTGAAGGAGCTGCGCAAGACCATTCGCGAGGTGCGCTCCAGCCGCGACAAGGAGACCCGCATCTGCCGCAAACTCGGCATCCGCAAGGACGAGTTCATGGAGATGGACCGGCTCATCCGGGGTGCCTACCGCAAGCGCCAGCGGGTGGAGCAAGGTGGGGGGATGGCCATCGATCACCTGCGCAAGACCTACCACGCCATCCTGGATGGCGAGAAAAAAGCCGAGCGGGCCAAGAGCGAGCTGGTCGAGGCCAACCTGCGGCTGGTCGTCTCGATCGCCAAGAAGTACACCAACCGCGGCCTGCAGTTTCTGGATCTGATCCAGGAGGGCAACATCGGCCTGATGAAAGCGGTCGACAAGTTCGAGTACCGCCGCGGCTACAAGTTCTCCACCTACGCCACCT
>CAYVQE010000030.1:0-46528 GCA_964454005.1 uncultured Myxococcales bacterium | reverse complement strand
CGTCGTAGGTCTCGTGGCTGACGGTGAAGCTCTCGACCACGCCGGAGTTGGGCACGTCGACCCAGTTGCCCTCGATGCGCTCGAAGCAGCGCTCGCAGTACATGCGCGCCGGCAGGTAGATGGTGCCGCACTTCTCGCAGACGGCGCCGGTGAAGCGGCCCGCCTTGAGCTTCTGGTAGAACACCTCGCCGGCGCGGCCGGCGGTGTAGACGTAGTTCATCGGGATCCGGCCCGGCCAGTAGGTGGCCCGGCGGGTGTCCTGGGTGCGTTCGATCAGTGCCATGGCTCAGCTCCTCCGACCAGGCCTAGCGCTTGCGCGAGCCGCGCTTGGCGGACTTTTTGGCGCTTTTCTTGGAAGCCTTCTTGACGGCCTTCTTGGCCGCCTCCTTCTTGCCCGCGCCGGCCACCGCCGGCGGCTTGCCCGGGCGCACCCGGCCGACCGGCTTGAAGTAGAGCAGGTCGGTGACCGAGCCTTCGCGCTCGGCCTCCGGCTTCCAGACGGCCTTGACCTTCATGCCGATGTGGATGGCCCAGGGGTCCACCTCGTCGACGTGGTGCAGGATGGCGTTGTCCTTGCCGGCACCGTCGATCTCGATCACCCCCGGGGTGAAGGGCCGCACGCCGCCCTCGATGTCCAGCCGGCCGGCCTTCCAGTCGACGTAGGAGACGCAGAAGGTGTTGATGGTGCCGGTGTCGGGCAGTTCGACCCACTCGTCGGTCGGCCGCCAGCACAGCTCGCAGAAGATGCGCGGCGGCAGCAGGATGCGGTTGCACTTGCGGCAGCGCTTGCCCAGGATCTTGCCCTGGCGGAAGCCCTCCAGGTACTCGTCCAGCACCTTGCCGTTGTCCCAAGCGTACTCCAGGTTGGGCTCCCAGCCCGCGGTGATGACCTTGCCGCGCACCAGGTCGGAACGCTTGAGCGGCTTGACGGTCGCTTCGATCATCTCAGGGGTCACCGGTCTGTCCATGACTCGCCTCCCGTCATCCCTAGTTGCGCATCACGACCACGGTGCCGACCTGCATCAGGTCGCCCCAGGCCTGGGCCACACCGGTCCGCGGCTGTCCGGGCACCTGCCGCTTGCCAGCCTCGCCGCGCAGCTGCCAGAACAACTCGGCCACCTTCATCAGACCGGCGGCCGCGATGGGGTTGCCCACTCCGAGCAGACCGCCCGAGGGACACACCGGCAGGTTGCCGTCGCGCTGGGTCACGCCGTCGGTCAACATGCGCACCGACTCGCCGCGCTTGCACAGCATCAAGCCTTCCATGTGGTGCAGCTCTTTGTAGGTGAAGGGATCGTAGGGCTCGGCGATGTGGATCTCCTTGTCCGGCTCCTTGATGCCGGCCATATCGTAGGCCTTGCGGGCCGCCACCTCGACGTAATCCGGGTAGTACAGGTCGCGGGTGGTCCAGTAGGCGGTGTCCAGGTCCCAGCCCACGCCGTCGAGCCAGATCGGCTTCTCGGTCACCCGCCGGGCCACGTCCTCTGAGGCCAGCACCAGCGCCACCGCGCCGTCCGAGGTCGGGCTGACGTCCATCCGGTTGACCGGGTAGGCCATGATCTCGGAGTTGAGCACGTCGTCGACCGTGATCTCGGCGCCCAGCTGGGCGGCCGGATGGTCCAGCGCGTTGCGCTTGTTCTTCACCGCCACCTGGGCGATGTCTTCCTTGGTGTAGCCGTGGGCGTTCATGAAACGGTTCATCTCGATGGAGAAGATCCACAGCAGCGTCGGCATCAGCGGCTGCTCGGTGGTGTGATCGAAGATGGTCAAAAAGGCGCCCGCCGGATGGGGGAAGGCGCTGGACATCTTCTCCTCGGCCACAACCACGCAGGTGTCGAACATGCCCGAGGCCACGTGCTGCCAGCCGTGGATGACGTTCATCACCCCGGTGCCGCCGCCGACGTAGTTGCGCATCACCGGCTTGTTGAACCCGCCCGAACCCTCGGCCAGCACCTCGCCGTTGAGATGGAAGCCGTCGAAGGCGTCCGGGGCGGTGCCGATCGACACCGAGTCGATCTGGTCGATATTCATCTCGCAGGAATCCAGGGCCATCCTTGCCGCCTGGAACGCCAGCTCGCCGTTGGTCTCCTGGGCGAAGCGGGCGAACTTGGTCATGCCGGCCCCGACCACTGCTACTCTACGATTGCCCATGCCTCATGCCTCCCAGCTGCCCAGTTCAGTTGCTCAACACCGCCACCGCACCGGTGGTGGTGGGCACGCCGCGCCAGCTCGCCGCCAGGCCCACGTGCACGTCCTCGAGCTGGTTGACCCCGGCCTCGCCGCGCAGCTGCAGCACGCCCTCGAGGATCTTCTGACCCCCGTCCAGCTCGAACAGGTGGCCGCCGCCCAGGCTGCCGCCGGAGACGTTGACCGGCAGATCGCCCTCGGGCCCGGCCAGGCCCATGGCCACGAAGTCACCGGCGCTGCCGCGGCCGCACAGTCCGAGCGCCTCCATGTGCATCAGCTGCTTGTAGGCGTACTCGTCGTTGACCTCGGCGAAGTCGATCTGGGCCGCCGGGCTGCGGATGTCGGCCATGGCGTATGCCCGCTCGGCGGCCTTCTTCATGTAGACCGCCTCGTCCCAGGTGCGGCTGTCGAGTGCGTGGGTCTCGGTGGACCAGCCCACGCCCTCGACCCAGATGGGGTCGCGCTTGCAGCTCGACGCCCGCTCCTCGCTGGCCAGCACGCAGACCACCGCGCCGTCGGCGTGCTGGGCGATGTCGTACTTGCCCAGCGGGCTGCACACCAACTCGGCGGCGAGCACGTCCTCGAGCTCCAGGTGGCAGCCGCAGGCGGCGTGCGAGTTCTCCAGCGCCTGGCGCCGGTTCTGCACCACCACCGCGGCGCACTGCTCGCGGTCGGTGTGGGTGGCCCACAGGTAGCGCTGCATCTCCAGCGCCGCGATGGCGTGCGGCGACTCCTGCAGCGGCCGCCAGGAGAAGGGATCGGTGGCCATGGTCAGCAGGTCGCCCTTGGTGACCATGTTGGAGGCCTTGGACAGGCCCTGGATGACCACCAGATCGGCGAAGCCGGATTTGATCAGCATCAACCCGTTGCCCAGCGACTGGATGAAGTCGCCCGGCACGGTGTGGCAGGGCTTGAGCACCGCCCCCATTTGATCCGGCGCGTACTCGTCCGAGATGCTGTAACCCTCGAAGAAGTCCTCGGCCGTGGCCACGAAGGCGCCGACCTGGTTGGGCTCGATGCCCGCGTCGAGGTAGGCCTTGCTGGCCGCCTCGTAGGTCAGCTCCCGGTAGGAGACGTCGGGGGTCGTGGCCCTGAACCCCGTCGTCCCGATTCCCACGATGCCTACTCTCCTGTCCATCATCTGCCTCCGGAATGGGGTTGGCTGCTCTGCCGCTCAGCTTGTAGATGGCACGTACCACGAACAAACAGGCCGGTCAACGGCTATCGGGCCCGGCTGCCGACCGCGGGCTGCGCCGCGGCCAGCCGCAGCAGCAGCCAGCGCTGATCCTCGCTCCACAGCCCGTAGAGCAGGCAGAAGCCGCCGCCCAGCAGCACGTGGTAGCCGATGGTGCGGAAGTAGTGCAGCACCACCTTGAGCCCCAACTGGGGCTCCGGCGGCGCCCCCTCGCGATAGCCGCGCCAGCGCAGCACCAGGTAGATGACCGGTGCCAGCGGCACCACCACGTAGAACACCCAGCCCAGTGGATACAGGAGTGTGTAGATCATGCCCATCAGTGCCCCCTCTGCCATGTGCGTCTCGCCGGAGCCCGCTGCCGGTCCAACGGACGGAAAGGAATCGACCCCTCCTGCGGGTCCCTGCTATATTGAACGCCATCCACCGACCGGAGGTCGTCAACCATGGCCGAGCGAGATGCGGCGCTGATCGTCATCGATGTCCAGGACAAGCTCTTTCGCCTGATGCACCAGCGCCAGGAGCTGCTCGAACGCCTGCAGCGCCTGATCCGCGGCGCCCGGGCCCTGGAACTGCCCGTGGTCTGGGCCGAGCAGTACCCGGAGGGCATGGGCGCCACCGTGGCCGAGGTGGCCGCGCTGCTCGACGGCGCACCGATTCCGAAAAATACCTTCTCCTGCTGGGCCCATCCCCCGCTGCGCCGGGCCATCCGGGCCACCGGGGCCGATCGCTTTGTGCTGGCCGGCATCGAGACCCACGTCTGCGTGTTCCAGACGGCCCGCGATCTGCTGGCCGCCGGCCATCGGGTCGAGGTGGCCAGCGACTGCGTCTCATCGCGCACCGAGGCCGATCGCCGGCTGGGCCTGGAACGCATCGCCCAGCACGGCGGCCGCTGGACCGGCGTCGAGATGCTGCTGTTCGACCTGCTCGGCTCGGCCGAGGACGCCGCCTTCAAGCAGGTGCTGCCCATCGTCAAGTAGCCCCCGCCAAGAGACTCCGGACGTAGCGCCATCACGGTCCGGCCGGCTGCCCGGACCGCGTCTTGGCCGGCTTGGCGCCCGGCTTCGCTTTCGGGCTCGATCTCGGTTCGGACTCTGCCTCTCCGGCCGGCTCGGCCGTCAGGGGCGCCACCAGCGCGCTGACCCGCTCGTCCGCGGCGTACTGGCGCGGATCGTGGTAGGCGATCTGCCGCAGCGGCCCGGCCGCGGCCAGCCCGCGGACGTCCAGCTCCTGCTGCAGCCGCGGAGCCAGCCGCCGGGCCACCTGGGCGCATTCCCCGCGGCCGTAGATGAACAAGGCCCGCCGGGCCGGTCGCTGGCGGCGGTAAAACCGCCCGTCCGCCGACGCCTCGTCGGCGCCGGTCACATCGGACTCACCGGGCGCTTCGGATTGCCCGGGTTGCCCCGGCTGCCCGGGCTGGCCCGTCCCGTCGGGCTCGGGTACATCGTGCTCCGCGGGCTGGTGCTCGCCGTGATCGTGGCCGGCGTGCCCGTGGCCGGCGTGCCCGTGGCCGGCGTGGTCGTGCTCCGGCCCGGCGGCCAGGGAGACGACCGGGAAGCAGACCTCGGTGCGCTGCACTTGCGGCTGCTCGGGTTCGGGCGGGCTGGTGTAGATCATCTCCATGGGCCCGACGGGCGCCAGCTGCTCGGCGCTCAGCCAGCCCATCAGCTCACCCACCGCCCGGCCCATGCCGGAGTATGCGCCGCGGTGCTCCACGCAGGCCAGCTCGGCCGCCGGCCGCTCCACCACGGCCACCGCGCCGTCGGCCACCTGCAGCGGCTGCGGGAACAGTCCCGGGTCCACCGGATCGCAGAAGAAGCGGTCGAATCGCTCGCGCATCACCATCTGGCCGCCGAAACGGGTGGTGTCGCGGCGGGGCCGGTGGATGCCGCAGGCCTCCTGGTAGCGGTCGAGCTCCAGCTCCAGGGTGCCGGCGCGGCCCTCGAAGTGGGCCGGCCACTCGGCGCGGGCCACGAACATGGTGTCCACGTCGAACAGCAGCTTGCCCTCGCCGGCCAGATCGTCGCGGCCGATGATCAGGGTGGGGTGAACCTGGTCCGCACCCGCCGTGGTGGTGCCCCGCACGCTCCAACCCGGCCGGCGCAGCTCCAGCAGGTGCAGGCTGCGCCTCCAGGTCATCTGCTGGCGCTGTTGGGCGCGCTCGGCGTCGGTGCAGGGGATCACCACCGGCCCGGTGCGCATCCAGCAGTGCTGATCACCGGTGACCAGGACCAGATGGCGGCCATCGGCCAGGTCGATGTCCAGGCGTTCGTGGCGGCCGTCGAAGGACACCACAGCCCGGTACTTCTGCCCCAGGTAGGTGCCGTGGCTGCGGGCCATCCATTGCTCCGTGGCCCGCAGCCGCTCGGCGCCGCCCTGGGCGGCGATGGCCTGATCCAGGATGCGAGCCGCCTCGGCGGCCCCCTCGATGTCGACCGGCGGCGCACCCGACTCGGGCAGCGCGGGCGCCGGCCGCGGCTTCGACTCGGGCGCCGGTTCAGTCTCACAGGCTGCCAGCGCCAGCAGCAGCCCGCAGCCGAGCACACCGAACAGGCTCGCTCTCATGACGACCTCCAAGTCACCCACCAGGGTCCGTTTCTCCGCCCGATTCGATCGCTGGCCAGACAGCCGGTCGGCGGATCCGAACGCGGATCACGCCTGTCGAGGCGCTTGTGGCAAAGGTGCACCTTCGAGGTATCGGCCTCATGGCACAAAGTCAAGTCGGCTCAGTTCCAACCCGCCTGGAGGAGCCGCTGCACCTCGTCGGCCGCCAGGGCGCGATCGTGGATCTCGACCCGGAACAGCTTGCCGCCCCAGCGCCGGTCGTCGATGAACTCATCGCCCAGGCCGAAGCGTTCGCGCTCGGTGTTCCATTCCAGGCCGGCCGGCGCGCCCGCGGCCCAGTGCAGCTCGGCGTCGGTGACCGCCCCGTCGACATAGAGCTGAGCCAGGCCGGTGGCGCCGTCGTAGACGGCGACCAGCAGGTGGGTCTCGAGGTCCTCGAAGGCCGGGGCGCTCAGGTGCAGCTCGATGCCGTTTTCGCCGGTGGCCGCCGTACGCAGGCGGAAGATGGCCGCGCCGGCCTCCTGGCCCAGGGTGAAGGCGCGGGTGTAGGCGCCCGAGGACAGGGTGACCAGCCGCTTGGGCCCGGTCTGCTGGCGATCGTCGGTGGCCGCCCAGGCCACCACCGTCAGCGCGCCGGCGGCCCGCAGGTGCTCGGCCAGCGCTGTCGAGGCCTCGGGGTCGGCCTGCAGCCGGCCGCCCGAAAAATGCACCAGACGGCCCGAGAAGAACAGGCCCAGCGGATCGCGCTCAGCCGCGGTCAGATCGACCAGGGGCGCTCGCCCCGACTCGTCGCGCACCCGCGGCGGGTCACCGATGTCCTCGAAGCGGTAGTAGACGACCGGATCCGCGGGCGGCTCGTCGCCGTCGCCGTCGTCCAACCCTGCATCGCCATCGCCACCGTCGGGGTCCGCATCCTCATCGCCGTCCAGCCCCGCATCCCCGTCCCCATCCCGGCCCGCATCCAGGTCACCGCCGTCGGGCACCTGGCCCTCCGGCAGGCAGCGCTGGCTGGCTGGATCGCAGACATAACCGGGCAGGCAGCGCCCCTCGGCGTCGCAGCGCTTGCCGTCGAGCAGCGAGGGGTCGAGACAGCCGCCGGCGGCCAACGCCAGCACCACGGCCATCAGCCGGATGAAACGTGGGGCGGGCTGGGCGGCGCGGCGGTCCATACACCTACTCTAGCAGGCCCCCGCCAGGGCCGAAAGCGCGCTCCGCATCTCCTGATTTCCCACCTCGGCCACGATCTCTGCGGACCGAGAACCGCTCGCACAGCTCGCAGGCCCGGCTTCGCCGTCAGACCGGCGGATTCAATGCTCGACGTAGATGACTACGACTCCGCTTGAATCCGCCGGTCTTCCTTGACCTCGCAGCCGATCTGGGAAATCAGACAGATAGTGATGGGAAATCCTGGGCATCCCCCAGCGGGTGTCTGCGGCGTCACCGGTCGCTGGGGTCGGCCGGCCGGGGCGGCAGGCGGGGCGGCTCGTCCGCGATGGCCTCGAGCATCATTTCGATGGCGCGCTCGAGCTGCGGATCGCGACCGGCCAGCACCGCGGCCGGGGGCAGGTCGACCTCGACGTCGGGCGCGACGCCGCGGTTCTCGATCATCCAGCTCGAGTCCAGGTCGTAGTAGGCGAACTCGGGCTGGAAGAGGTAGCCGCCGTCGACCAGCTGCTTGTCGCCGCGTATGCCCACCACCCCGCCCCAGGTGCGCTTGCCCACCAGCCGGCCCAGGCCGTAGCGGCGGAAGAAGTGCGGGAACAGGTCCCCGTCCGAGGCCGACCACTGGTTGATCAGGCACACCTTGGGCCCCACCTGCACCCCGGCCGGATAGGTGAACTCGCCGGCGTTGCGGCTGGCTGTCATGCCGGCCAGCTCGCGCCGCAGCCGCTCGAGGATCATCTGGCTGACGAAGCCGCCGCCGTTCCAACGCACGTCGACGATCAGCGCCTGCTTGCGCAGCTGCGGATAGAAGGTGCGGGCGAAGGCGTTCAGCCCGGCACCGCCCATGTCGGGCAGGTGGATGTAGCCCACCCGGCCATCGCTGGCCGCGGCCACCCGCTCGCGGTTGCGCCGCACCCAGTCGACGTAGCGCAGCCCGGCGTCGCGATCCAGCGGCACCACCACCGTCGTCCAGGCCCCCGAGGCGCTGGGGATGCGGTTGAGCCGCAGCTCGGTCTGTCGCCCGGCCCGGTCGAGTAGCATGCGTCCGGGCACATCGGGCAGACGCAGCTCGCGCCCGTCGATGGCCAGCAGGTAATCGCCCGCCTGCGCCTCGACGCCGGGCTCGGTCAGCGGCGAGCGTCGCGTGGCATCCCAGTTCTGGCCCTGGAAGATGCGCCCGATGCGCCAGCGGCCGCTGGCCTCATCGGCTGTCAGCTCGGCGCCCAACAGCCCGATCGACACCGTCTCCACCGCAGGCAGATCGCCGCCGCCGACGTAGGCGTGGCCGGCGCCCAGCTCGCCGATCATCTCGCCGATCAGGTAGGTCAGATCGATGCGGTGGGCCACCGCCGGCAGCAGTGCAGCATACCGGTCGCGTAGCTCCGCCCAATCCCGGGCGTGCATGTTGGGCGCGTAGAAGAAATCGCGCATCAGGCGCCAGGCCTCGAAGAACATCTGGCGCCACTCGGCCCGCGGTTCCAGCCGAAAGCGCATGCCGGACAGGTCCAGCGGCGCGATGTCCTCGTCGTCCGGCGCCTGCCCGGCCTTGGCGTCGACCAGGTAGTACGCATCACCGCTGTGGTAGACGAGCTTGCGGCCGTCGGCCGACAGCTCGAAGCCGTCGACCGGCTGGTGCACGGCGGCCAGCTCGCGCTCGCCCAGGTCGAACACCCGCAGCACCGGCTCGCCGCGCGGCTCACCGGTCAGCGTCGGCAGCGGGGCATCGAGCCAGAAGATCCGTTCGGCGCCGGCGCGCAGTCCGCTCAGGTTGCCGCGTTCGACCGGAAAGGCGCTGAGCCGGTCGGTTAAACCGTCGAGCACGATGCCGGCCCGCTTCTTGCCCTTGCCGCCCAGCTTCGAGCGCGAGATCGACTTGCCCGGCTTGCCCGCCGCCGGCAGGACGGTCTCGTCGGAGCGCGGCGCAAAGGGCGGCGCCACGTCCGGTCGCAGCTGCAAGGCGTAAGGCCGCAGCTGGCGCGCGTAGATG
This sequence comes from uncultured Myxococcales bacterium, assembly GCA_964454005.1. Taxonomy (GTDB): domain Bacteria; phylum Myxococcota; class B64-G9; order B64-G9; family B64-G9; genus CAYVQE01. The sequence goes on along the minus strand of CAYVQE010000030.1, from coordinate 37,433 downwards.
AAGCTGGATTCCAGCCCCGGCGCCAGGCTGGCGTGGAAATCGCGCGCCGACAGGAAGTAGAGATAGCGACCGGCCGGGTCGAAGACCGGCTCGCCGTCGTCGAACATGGGCGAGGTGACCCGGTGGCGGCTGTCCTGCTCGGTGTCGTAGAGCCAGATGTCGCCGAAGCCGTTGGCGCCGGTCTTGGCATAGGCCAGCCAGCGCGAATCGGCCGACCAGGCGTAGTCGCGGATCTCCCAGCGCTCGGCCACGTCGACCTGCTGCAGCTTCTCGGTCTCCAGGTCGAACCACCACAGCCGCAGGTCTTCGTCGGCGAAGGCCAGCCTTTTGGAGTCCGGCGACCACACCAGCTGGAAGCGGTAGCCGTCCCCGCCCTCGGTCAGCTGGCGCGGCGGCTGGCGGCCGGTCTGGTCGCGCAGCCACAGCTCGACCTCGCCGCTGGCATCCGAGAGATAGGCGATCCAGCGGCCGTCGGGCGACCACATGGCGCCGCGCTCGCGGGCACCCGGGCTGCGCGTCAGGTTGCGGGTGGGCCCGTGCTCGGCCGGCACCGTGAACAGCTCGCCGCGGGCCACGAACAGGGCCCGGGCGCCGTCGGGCGCCAGCCAGTAGGCCTCGATGTGCTCGGCGGCATCGACCAGCCGCGGCCGCACCCGGATCTTGTCGGCCGGCACGTCGACCGCCAGCGTCTCCACCCGGCCGCCGTCCAGGGAGTAGAGCTTCAACCGGCCGCCGTGCTCGAACACGATCGCATCCGGGCCCAGGCTGGGCCACTTGACGTCGAAGTCGGCGAAATCGGTCAGCCGCTCCGGCTCGCCCCCCCCGCCGGATCCCGCCGGCAGAGCTGGGCCCGACCGCTGCGCTCGGACACGAAGTACAGCCCGCTTTCGTGCCACATCGGGAAATCGTCCACCGCCGGCGAGTCGACCAGCACCCGGTGGCGGCCGCTGTCCAGCTCGATCGAGTGGATGTCCTGGGCCATGCCGCCGCGGTAACGCTTCCAGGTGCGGAACTCGCGCCAGGTCGGGTTGTAGGCGATGCGCCGGCCGTCGGGCGCGAAGCTCAGCAGGCCGCTCCACGGCAGCGGCAGCGGCCGGGGCGGACCGCCGTCGGGTGACACCAGCCAGGGCCGGCCCATGAACACGTTCCACTGCTGGCGCCGGGAACGGTAGACGATGTCGCCGCCCGGGCTCCAGCCGAGCACGGCGTTGTCGGGCCCGAAGCGCTCGGGCACATCGGGACCGATGTCGGCGCTCCAGGTCAGCCGGCGCGGCTCACCGCCGCCGGCGTCCACCGCGTAGACCTCGCGGTTGCCGTCGTAGTCGGCGGTGAAGGCGATCTGCCGCCCGTCGGGCGAGAACTTGGGAAACCACTCCTGGCCCGGATGGGCGGTCAACCGCAGCGCGGTGCCGCCGGCGCGGGGAGCGACCCAGATGTCGCCGGCGTAGACGAAGGCCACCCGGTCGGCGGACAGGTCCGGAAAGCGCAGCAGCCGGTCCTCGGCCTCGGCCGGACCGGCGCCTGCCAGGGTGGGCAGCAAGGTCACCAACAGCAGAAAGCGGGTAAATCGCATGCCGGCCTCCGTGAATCATCGGTGTGCGCGATCGGCTTCCGGCGGCCAGGCTACCTTCGATCGGAGCCCCGCACCAGGGGAGTCGATGGGGTGTCAATCGTCGGTCGGCTCGGCCTCGATCAGATAGGCTTTCAGCCGGCCGCCGAAGCCCTCGCTCAGGCCCAGCACCCGCACCCGCAGCCCCGGCTCGGGCCGCAGGTAGCCGCAGGCGGTCAAGCCGAAGCGCACCTGGCGGCCGTCGTCGAGCAGGATCAGGCCAAGCCCGTCGGTCGCGTCGAAGGCGATGATCTCACCGACGTCCATGCTGCCCCCTTTTGGGATGCCTCCATTCAACCCAAAAGCGGCAAAAAGGTCAAAACCGGACTGCGCCGATTTCGGTGGCCCTGCAGGATCCCGTCCTGGCTCTAGCGCCGACCGGCCAGCGGCAACGCCGAGCGCAGCTCGGCCCGCACCCGGCCTGCCTCCACTTCGACCAGCACGTAGTTGCGCAGCCCGGGGGCGTTGCGCTCGGGATCCCGCGGATGCGGGATCGGTGCCCAGGTGCCGGTATCGACGAAGGCGTGGCCGCAGCCCAGCGGGATCTGGCGTGGCAGGTGGGTGTGGCCCATGGCCACCACGGCCGCGTCCACCAGCCCGGCCACCTGCCGGGCCACCCGCGGCAGGCGCGACTCGACGGCGAAGATCGACTCGCCCTGCACCGCCCACTCGTAGATGAAGTACAGCAGCGGAAAGCCCATCAGCGGCACCACCAGCTTGATCCACAGCGGGATGGGCACCAGCGCCAGGGCCACCGTGCCGCCGGTCATCACCAGCGCCAGCAGCAACCGGTCGATCCAGAACTCGCGCACCATGCGGAACAGCCGGCCGGCGATGGGCGGGTCCTGCAGCCGCCACAGGGCCTCGACGGTGTCCAGCTCCAGCGCCTGGCGGCGGGCTTGTTCGGCCAGCAGCGCCACGGCCCGCCGGTGGGCGCCCCGCTGGCGCCGGCGCAGGCCCAGCAGCCGAACCAGCACCACCAGACTGCCCCACAACCAGGGCACCACCAGGCTGCGCCGCGAGAAGGCGTAGTGGCGCAGCCAGTGCCAGATGTAGGCGAACAGGTTCAGGATGTAGTCCGAGGCGTGCGGGTTGAAAAAGCCCATCCGGCTCATCAGCAGGCGGTTCGACAGGTTGCCCATGGGCAGGGCCAGCACCGGCCGGCCGCGCCGCTCGACCGTGGGCCGCAGCACGTTGCGGAAGGAGGTGTAGTGATCGTACTGCTGGCCGTGCTCGACATAGAGCTCGCCCGGCTGCAGGTAGAACCAGGGCTCGAAGACCAGCTGGCTGTCGGCGAATCGCTGCCCGGCCGCGGTGGCCGCGGCGCGCAGCGCATCACGCAGGGCCTGGCGCACGGCTGCGAAATGCAGCTCGCGGTCGTGGTTGCCCAGCACGTAGACCATACGGTGGCCGGCGCCCAGAAAACCCGCCAGGCCGGTCACGAAGTCCGGATGGTCGACCAGGATGCGCTCGAGCTTCCAGACCGACTTGGGCGCGTCGGCCTCCAGCCCGGTGCGCCGCTCCGAGCGGCGCACCGGCCAGGGGGCCTCGTCCGGTACGGCCGTGACCAGATCGAAGTCGAACACGTCGCCGTTGAGCACCAGCACCCGCTCGGCGCCGTCGTCACCGGCGGCGAAGTCCGCGATCAGCTCCACCAGCTGATCGTCGAACAGATAGCGGCGGCTCTTGTAGGCCTTCCAGCCGTCGGCGTGCTCCTCCACGTCGCACAGGTGCAGGTCGCTCAGGATCAGGGTGCGCCGGTCCATGGCCCCGGCAGTCTGCCAGAGCCGGCCCGCAATTCCAACAAGGGATCCGTCTGTTGGCTGTGGTTGCGGTGCAAAGGCAGCGCTCTTTGATTCGATGTCCCCCGCTTTCCGGGCGGTGTCGAAAAACGGGCTGCGCTGTCGCGAGATCGGCCCGATGATAGACCCCGAGGGCTTCTCGGACGTATCCTTGGGCGGTACGCTGTAGAACCGAGTGGAACCGAGTGCCCCCACCGCCAATGATCGAGATGCTCGTTCCGTGGAGGAACCATGCGCCAACGCCCAGCCTCTGCAGTCGCGGCCGCGCCCGCCCGCCTCGCCTTCTGCCTGGTGGCCCTGCTCGGCCTGGCCCCGGCTGCAGCCGACGACCGGGCCGCAGCGCCGAAGAACGCGGCCCTGCCGCTGGTGGAGTGGGACGGCGAGCGGGCGCCCGGCTGGGAGCAGGTCGAAAAGCTGGTCGGCCAGCAGAGGATGCGCGCCGCGCTGGAGCGGGCCGAGGCCCTGCTGGCCGCGGCCCGCGAAGCCGGCGACAGCCAGGGCATCGTCCACGGGCTGGTGCGCTGCACCCAGCTGCGCACCGGACTGCACGGTTACGAAAAGGCGGTACGCTTCCTGCGCGAGCAGCCCTGGCCCGAGGATCTGCTGGCCCGGACCACGCTCGAGCTGTACTACGCCGCCAGCCTGATCCACTACGCCCGAGCCTACTCCTGGGAGATCCGCCAGCGCGAAAGGGTGGCCGGCGAGGGCCCGGTCGACCTGAAGGCCTGGACCATGGGGCAGATCCACACCGCGGACCACCGCTCGCTAGCACGGCTGTGGCCCCACCGGCAGCGGCTGGGCGATGCGGCGGTGGCGGCGCTGGAGGACTACCTGCTGCCCAACACCTTCCCCGAAGGCATCCGTCCCAGCCTGCGCGATGCGCTGAGCTACCTGTGGGTCGGCCTGCTGGCCGACACCCAGGGCTGGAAGCCGGACCAACAAGCCCGCATCTACCAGCTCGACCCGGCGGCCCTGCTGGCCTCGCCGCAGCCGGACGGAATCGAGCCGGCCGACCCGGCCGTCCACCCGCTGCGCCGCATCGCTTATGTGCTCGACGACCTGGAGCGCCACCACGCCGCCGCTGATAGGCCCCAGGCGGCCTTCGAGGCCCGGCTGGAACGCCAGCGGCGGCTGCACGCCGCGTTCGAGAGCGAAGATGCCCGCGCCCAAATCCGGGCCGACCTGCGCCAGCGTCTGGAGACCGTCCGCGGCCGGGACTGGTGGGCGGTGGGCATGGCCCAGCTGGTCCAGTTCGTCCGCGCCGAGCCTAAGGCCGACAACCTGATCCGCGCCCGCCGCATCGCCATCCGCTGCCAGCAGCAGGGCGGCGCGGGCATCGGGGTCGAGCGCTGCCGCCACCTGCAGGCGGCCATCGAGGCGCCTGGATTCGAGTTCGAGGGCATGGCCCAGGACGGGCCCGGCCAGCGCTCGCTGGGCCTGCGGCACAAAAACCTGGAGGCCATCCACTTCCGCGCCTGGCGGCTCGACCTGCAGCGCACCGTCAGCGGCAGCAAGGAGCACGGGCTGCTGCCGCGCGGGCGCCGCCTGAAAGCTCTGGTGAAAAACCGGCAGCCCCAGGCGAGCTGGACCGTCGAGCTCGAGCCGCCGCCGGACTACAAGCTGCACCGCCGCTACCTGGTGCCGCCGCTGAAGCGGCCCGGGCTGTGGGCCGTGCTGGCTTCGGCCCGAGCCGACTTCGCCCGCCAGGACAACCTGCTGCAGGGGCGCTGGCTGATCCTCGGCGACCTGGTGCTGACCCATCAGAACGAGTACGGCCGGCTGCGGGCCCGGGTGGTCTCGGGAGAAAGCGGCCGGCCGGTGGCCGGAGCCCAGGTATTGCTCTACAAGCGCAACTGGCGCCGCGGTCACCGCGTGCTGGCGCGGCGCACCACCGGCGCCGACGGCGAGGTGACCTTCCGCGCCAACAGCCACTCGCTGTTCCTGCTGGCCCGCCGCGGCCAGCAGCAGACCTTGGACCGCTCCACCCTGTCGGCTTACCGCCACCACCAGCAGCGCGAGCAGCGCACCATGCTGTTCACCGACCGGGCCATCTACCGGCCCGGCCAGCAGCTCCACTTCAAGGCCCTGGTCTACGGCGGCCGGCGCGACCGGGCCGACTACGCCCCGCTGGCCGGACACGAGGTGCGGGTCCGGCTGCTCGATCCCAACCGCCAGCAGGTGGCCGCGCTCACCCTGGAGACCAATGCCTTCGGCACCGCGGCCGGCAGCCTGGCGGTGCCGGCCGGCCGCACCCTGGGCCGCTGGCGGCTGATGGCCCACCCCTACGGCAACGCCAGCATCCGGGTCGAGGAGTACAAGCGGCCCACCTTCGAGGTCGAGATCGCCGATCCGGACCAGCCGCTGCGGCTCAACCGTCCGGCCGTGCTGCGCGGCCAGGCGCGCTACTACTTCGGCCAGCCGCTCGACGGCGGCCGGCTGCGCTGGCGGGTGGTGCGCCGGCCGGTGTTCCCCTGGTGGTGGAGCCTGCGTCGGGGTGCGGCCGCGGCCGGGGCGGGCGAACACATTCTGGCCGCCGGCAGCGCCGAACTCGACGCCGACGGCGGCTTCGCCATCCAGTTCACCCCGGCGGCCGACGAGTCGCTCGATCGGCGGGTCAGCTATCACTACCGGCTGCGGGCCGATGTGACCGAGACGGGCGGCGAGACGCGCACCGCCCGGCGCGACTTCCGGCTCGGCTTCTGCACGGTGGAGGCCCGGATCCGGTCCGAGACCGGCTTTTTGCGCGCCGGCCGGCCGGCTGTGATCGAGGTGCGCCGCACCGATCTCGACGGTGCGGCCGCGGCCGGCCAGGGCCGCTGGGAGCTGGTGGCGCTGGATCCGCCGGCCACCACCCCGCTGCCGGCCGACCTGCCGCCAAAGCCCGGACCCACGGGTGAAGCCGGTTACCGCAGCCCGGACGACGGGCGACGGCCCCGCTGGGACCCCGGCTACCGCCCGCAAGCGTTCATGCGCACCTGGCCGGCCGGGGCCGAGGCCGGCAGCGGCACCCTGGTGCACGATGATGCCGAGGGCCTGGCGCGGCTCGAGCTGTCCGGCCTGGCCCCGGGTGCCTACCGGCTGCACTACGCCACCACCGATCCCTACGGCGCCGTCACCCGCACCCAGCAGGAGCTGGTGGTGGCCGGCGCGGGTCTCGACCTGCCGCTGCCGGCGCTGCTGCGCGTCGAGCACGACACCCGCTCGGTCGGCCAGACCGCCCGGGTGCTGGTGCACTCCGGCCTGCCCGACCAGCTGCTCTTCCTCGACCGCTACCGCGCCGGCCGGCTGGTCGAACGGCGGCGGCTGGAGGCGGATGCGGCCGCAAAGGTGGTCGAGCTGCCGCTGGACGAGGCCGACCGCGGCGGCTTCGGCCTGTCGCTGCTGCTGGTGCGCGACCACCAGCTCATGCAGCAGTCCGCCAGCGTACAGGTGCCCTGGGAGAACAAGCAGCTCGAGCTCGAGCTGGCCACCTTCCGCGACGAGCTGCGGCCCGGGGCCGCGGAGACCTGGACGGTGCGGGTCAAGACGCCCGACGGCCGGCCGGTGGAACGCGGAGCGGCCGAGGTGCTGGCCTACATGGTCGACCGCAGCCTGGACGCATTCGCCCCGCACCAACCGCCTTCGCCGCTGGGGCTGTTTCCCGACCGCTCCCGGGCCAGCTCCTGGCGCTGCGGACTGGGCGCGGCGCCCGGCTTCCGGCTGCAGCATCGGGCGCCGCCGATCACCCCGGCCTACCCCAGCCTGCTGCCCACCCGGCTGCGCTTCTACGGCAACCGCGGTCTGGGCGGCCCGGGCCGGGGCGGCGGCATCGGCTACGTCCGTTACACCTTCGACGCCGACGTGGCCACCGGCGCCCTGGCGCGGCCCAGCGGCGACGCGATGGTCAAGCACCGCCGTGGGAGTACCGACCGGGCCGGACTCCGGGATGTCGCCGACGACGAGGAGAGCGTGGGGGCCGGCGAACGTTCCGCGGCCGGCGAACGTTCCGCGGCCGGCGAACGTTCCGCGGCCGGCGAACGTTCCGCGGCCGGCGACCAGGGTGGGCGCGGCCCACGTGAGATGGCAGCCGGTGCGCAAGCCCCGGTGGAGCTGCGCTCCGACTTCGCCGAAACGGCCTTCTTCCAGCCGCAGCTGTTGACCGGCGACGACGGCGCGGTGACCATCCGCTTCGAGGTTCCCGACTCGGTCACCGCCTGGAACGTCTGGATCCACGCCGTCACCCGCGAGCTGCAGTCGGCTTCACTGCACGAGCAGGCCCGCAGCGTCAAGGAACTGATGGTGCGCCCCCAGCTGCCGCGCTTTCTGCGCGAGGGCGACCGGGCCGAGCTGCAGGTGGTGGTCAACAACACCGCCGAGCGCCCGCTGCGCGGCGAGCTGGTCTTCGCCATCGAGGATCCCGAGACCGGCGCCAGCCTGGCCGCCGACTTCGGCCTCGATGCGGCGGCCGCCGGCGGCCGGCCCTTCGCGGTCGCCTCAGGCGGCTCGACCCGGCTGGGCTTCGAAGTGACCGCCCCGGCCCGGGTCGGGCCGGTGGCGGTGCGGGTGACGGCGCGCTCAGGCGCCATCTCGGACGGCGAGCTGCGGCCGCTGCCCGTGCTGCCCGGCCGCATGCACCTGGCCCAGTCGCGCTTCGCCGTGCTCGAGGACGCCGACAGCGCGCGGCTGCACTTCGCCGACCTGGCCGAAGACGACGACCCCAGCCGCATCCACCAGCAGCTGGTGGTCACCATCGACGCTCAGCTGTTCTACTCGGTGTTGGCCGCCCTGCCCTATCTGGTCGAGTATCCCTACGCGTGCACCGAGCAGACGCTCAACCGCTTCCTGTCGACCGGCATCCTGACCTCACTCTACGGCGACTACCCGGCGGTGGCGCGCATGGCGAAGAAGCTGTCCAAACGCCCGACCCGCCTGGAACGCTTCGACGATGCCGACCCCAACCGCCAGCTGGCCCTGGAGGAGACGCCCTGGCTGCAGCAGGCGCGCGGGGGGGTGGAGACGGATCAACCGCTGATCAACGTGCTCGATCCGCGCCGCGCCCGCGCCCACCGCATCACCGCCCTGGCCGAGCTGCGCCAGGCCCAGACATCGAATGGTGCCTTCCCCTGGTTCCCCGGCGGTCCGCCGTCGCCCTTCATGACGCTCTACATCCTGCACGGCCTGTCCAAGGCGCTGGAGTTCGGCGTGGACGTGCCCCTGCAGATGGTCCGCCGCGGCTGGCGCTACCTGCACGGGCACTACATCGGCGAGCGGCTCCAGCGGCTGATGCGGAACGAGACCGGCTGGCAGTCCATCACCCTGCTCAACTACGTGCTGTCGAACTACCCCGAGGCAAAGCGCGGCGAGTGGACCGGCGGCGTGTTCACCGCCGAACAGCGCCGGACCATGTTGGATTTTTCCTTCGAGCACTGGAAGGAACACTCGCCCTACCTCAAGGGCTTGCTGGCGCTGACCCTGGCCCGCGCCGGCCGCGCCGGCCACGCCAGGCTGGTCTGGTCCAGCGTGATGGATGCGGCCGAGCAGATCGCCGAGCAGGGCACCCACTGGGCAATCGAAGACCGCAGCTGGCTGTGGTACAACGACACCATCGAGACTCACGCCTTCGCCCTGCGCACCGCCATGGAGCTGACCCCGAAAGACCCCAAGGTCGGCGGCCTGGTGCAGTGGCTGTTCGCCCACAAGAAGCTCAACCACTGGAAGTCGACCCGGGCCACCGCCGAGGTGATCTACGCCCTGGCCCACTACCTGAAAAAGACCGGCCGGCTCGGGGTGCGCGAAAAGACCCGGGTGGCGATCGGCGACATCGAACGCGAGCTGGTGTTCGAACCGGACACCTACACCGGCCGCAAGAACCAGCTCGTGGTGGCCGGTGCGGACATCGATCCGCAACGCCACGCCACGGTGGCGGTGACATCGCCGACGCCCGGCACCCAGTTCGCCTCGGCCACCTGGCACTACTCCACCGAGCGGCTGCCGGCCGAAGCCCGCGGCGACGCGCTGCGCGTCGAGCGGCGCTACTTCCGCCGGATCACCCGCGGCGACGAGGTGGTGCTCGAGCCGCTGGCCGCGGGCGACCGGATTCGGGTGGGCGACGAGGTGGAGGTGCAGCTGTCGCTGCGCTCGGCCCACCAGATGGAGTACGTGCACCTGCGCGACCCGCGGCCGGCCGGATTCGAGCCGGTGAGCCAAATCAGCCGCCACCGCTGGCGGCTGGGGCTGTGCTGGTACGAGGAGGTGCGCGACTCGGGCCAGAACTTCTTCTTCGAGCGGCTGCCGGTCGGGGAGGTGCCCTTCAAGTACCGGCTGCGGGCGGCGGTGGCCGGCACCTTCAAGGCCGCGCCCGCCGAGGTGCAGCCCATGTACGCCCCGGCCTTCACCGGCTTTTCCTCCGGACGCAGCCTGACCGTCGCGCCGGCGGCCGGCGCGGCTACCAGGGAATGACCACCACCACCGGCCGGTGGTCGGACACCCGGCTCAGGTAATCGTAGTCGAGCACCAGCCGATCCAGCGCCACCGCCTCGACCTGGGCGCCGGCAAAGGTGTCGAACAGCCCGCCGCTGACCAGCAGGTGGTCGATCAGAACCCGGGCCGGAATGTAGGAGTAATCGTTGGCGTCGGCCAGGGGATCGGTCAAGAAGCGGTAGTCCGCGGGGCGCTGCTGGAAGTCCGCGAACACGTTGTCCTGGGGCGGGTCGTCGAGCGAATCGTTGAAGTCGCCGACCACGGCCACCTTGGTATCGCCGTTGCTCTCGACCAGGTCGTCGACGTAAGCGGCCAGCTTCTGGCAGGCTTCGCGCCGGCGGGCCTCGTTGTCCTCGCCCAGGCTGGCTTTGAGGTGGACCACGATCAGGCGCAGCTTCTGCACGCTGCCGTCCGGCCGGTGGAGATAGACCTCGGCCTCGAGCGGCGGCCGGGGGAAGGCGTAGCCGTCGTCGGCGAACAACGACCGGGTCTGGCGCACCTGGACCAGATCGCTGCGGTAGACCAGCCCGGTCTTCTGGTACTCGCCATCGCCGTACTCGTCATCGCTGAGCACCGCGGTGTAGTCGGGCAGCCGCTGCAGCACCTGGCCGAAGGCATAGACGTCGGCGATCTCCTGAACCGCCACCAGATCGATCTGCATGCCGGCGATCAGGTCGGCCACCCGCTCGGCGGTGCGGCCGTCGGCCGGGAAGTTGCGGATGTTCCAGGTGGCCAGCTCCAGGGTCTGTTCCGAGCCCACCCGCCAGGGCGGCGGCGGTTCCTGGTCGCCGCCGGCGTCGGCCGATCCCGGGTCACCGCCGGCATCCCCGGCGTCACCGGCGTCACCGCCGTCGCCGCCGGCGTCCCACCAGCCGGCATCGCCCGGCCCGAAGCGGTTGTCGCAGCCGCCGACCGCCAGCAACGCCAGCAGCGGCAACCAGCCCAGAATCCAATGCCGAACGCGCACCGCAACACCCTCCTGCCCCCAGCGGCGTCGAGTCTAGCCGAATCGGCACACGCGCACCAGCGACGGGTGCGGGGCTCAGGTGTCTTCGAGCCGGCGCAGCCGCTGGCGCAGGTCGTCGAGCTCGCGCTCGTAGCCGCCGGAGAGGATGGGAAAGCGGCACCAGGAACGCGGATCGAGGTTGTGATCGTCGAGGTGGAACGAGGGCGCGAAGCGCTCGCGCTTCCACTGGCTGCGCGCCCACAGCATGAAGAAGCGCTCGACCCAGCGGCCGAGCTGCTGTGGCGAATGCTGGTCGAAGGCGTCCTCGAGCAGCGCGAACACGGCCAGCGGATCGCGCCGGTCGCGGATGGCGGCGCGTTCGATGGCCGTCAGCACCGGATAGGGCATCAGATCGTCCTCGTCGGTCTGCCCGGCCGCCGGCGGCCGCAACTCGGCGGTGGGTTGCTGGGCGTTGACGGCCGCCAGGGCCGGAATCGGATCCAGCCCGATCGGTCCGCTCTGCTCCATCCAGCGCAGCCAGCGCCGGAGGAAGCTCTTGTCGATGCCGGCGACCGGGCTCAAGCCGCCGCAGGTGTCGCCGTCCATGGTGGCGTAGCCGACCGCCGCCTCGGAACGGTTGGAGGTGGCCAGCAGCAGCGACCGGCTCAGGTTGGCCAGCAGCCACACCGACGGCGCCCGCACCCGCGCCTGGATGTTCTGCAACGCCACATCGTCGCGCTCCCAGCTCAGCGCGCGCCCTTCCGCGGTCTGGATGCGCTCGACGTAGGCCTGCACCACCGGCTCGAGATCGATCTCGTGGTAGCGGGCCCCGAGCGCCCGGGCCAGCCCGGCGGCCGCCCGCCGGGTGGTCTGACTGGAGTTGGCGGTGGCCTGGTAGGCGCAGGTCAACAGCCCGGCCAGCAGCTCCGCCACCCCGGCGTCGCCGTGAAAACGCTCTCCCCCGGGCAGCTTGGCCAGCATCAGGGCCGGGCCCAGCTCGGCGTGGGCCAGGCGCACCATCGAGGCCACCAGGCAGGCACAGGCGGACGAATCAGCTCCGCCGCTCAACGACACCACGAAGCCCCGCGAGCGGCTCTTGCGCAGGTAATCGAACAGACCCAACGCCTCGGCCCGGGTGAACTCCTCGGCCGCCCGATCGGCGGCCGATTCCCATTCCGGCGGCTCGGGCTCCGCCGCAGCGGGCGCCACCGCCGGAGGGGCGAAATCGACCCGCACCGTTTCTTCGGCGGTCCGGGCCGTGTCGGTTCGAAGGCGGGCGGCGTCGGTCTGCTCCAACCGCAAGGCATCCAGGTCGACCACGGTCGAGGTCACCTGCACGTCGGCGAAGGAGAAGCGGGGACCGGCCGCCAGCAGCCGGCCGGCAGCGGCGATCAGAGCGCCGCCGTCGTAGATGGCGCGGCCCGCCTCGTTGCCCAGCAGGTTGGCATAGATGTAGGCCACCCCGAAGGCGCGCGAGGCCTCCTGGACCACCCGCCGGCGGACCTCGGCCTTGCCCAGGGCGAAGTGGGATGCGCTGGGGTTGAGGATCAGATCGACCCCGCGGCCGGCCAGATCGACGGCCGGTCGATCGGCCGTCCAGGCGTCCTGGCAGATTTCGAAGCCGATGCGCAGCCCCTTGCAGTCGAGCACCACGTCACCCAGCGGCACCGCCCGGCCGTCGAACTCGACCGTCGATCGGGCACCGCGCGGCCAGGGCCGAAACCAGCGCGGCTCGTAGTGGATCCCGTCGTGGGCCAGGTGGCGTTTGGCCGCGAAGGCGCGCGCTCGGCCGTCGACCATCAGGCAGGCGGCATTCAGCACGGCCCGGCGGTGGACCAGCGGCAGCCCGAGCGACACCGCCATCCCCGCGGTCTCCGCTTGCAGCTCGCGCAGCACCTGCAGTGCGGTCTCGGCCACGTGCGGGGCCAGAAAGGCGTCCTCGCAGCCGTAGCCGCTGATGCACAGCTCCGGCAGGCACAACACCGAGGCCCCGAGCGACCGGGCCTGGTCGATGGCGGCCCGGATGCGTTCGGCATTGCCCGCCCAGTCCAGCGGCGTCTGGTTCAACACGGCGGCGGCGACCCGGATGGGCTTCATGCACGCCTCCCCTCGATCTCTTCGATCAGCTCGTTCCTCAGTCGATGCAGCCCCCGCTCGCAGCCCACCCGGTACGGCCCCGTTCGCGGTTCGCTGGTCCGCATCCCGGCCAACGCGCGGGTGCGCCGGGGCGGCGCCGGCGACGGCCGGGCCGGGCCTTTGCTGGGCTTGCCCGGGGGATTCCCGGTAGAGGTGATGGCGCTCGATGTACGCGGCCACCACCGGCACCACCGCATCGCCCGGGGGCTGGCCGGCGGCCAACCGCCGGCGCACCGCGGTGGAGGAGCCTTCGGCCTCGGCCTCGACCACCCGGTGCTGCGGCGGCAGGTCGGCCGGGTCGAGGTCGTGGCCGGGGCGTTTGACCACGGCGAAACGCAGCTCGGACCACAGCCACCGGCCGCGCTGCCAGGAACGCTGGATCTCGGATCGGCCGCCGGCTCCGCCGGCCACCAGGTCGGCGCCCACCACGTGCCACAACCGGCCGCGCCCGGCGAAGCGTTGCTCGAGCTGCCAGGTCGGGGTGAAGCGTTCGCGTTCCAGGTCGAAGGGTTCCAGTGTCACCCGATCCAGGCCAGCGAAGCCCAACGCGCACATGACGGCCCGGTGCACCGGCGCCACCGCCTGGGTCGGCGGCTTATCCGGCCGCGGTCCGCAAGGCACCACCAGCACCTCGTCGAAGTGTTCCAGCAGTATCTCGGCGATGCGCCGGTGGTGCTTGCCGGGCGGGTTGAAGCTGCCGCCGAAGACCGCGATCTGACGTTTCATGGTCCGCACCCTCGCTCGCCGCCGATCATGGCCTCGATCGGGCGCGCATGCAAATCTACGGCTTGCGCCCGTTTCCGGGCTCGGTTACACTCCCGGCCGCGTGATATCAGACACCGACATCCGCGAGGCCATCTTCCAGGGGGCCGCCGAGACCCGTCTGATCGGACTGGCCCTGGTCCGCGACGAAAAGCTGGTCTGGGCCAACCGCGCGCTGGGCGGCATGCTGGGCTACGAGCCGCTCGACCTGCTCATCGGCCGCGAGGTCTGGTCCCTGTTCCACCCCGACGACCGCGATCGCGCCCGGCGGCGGATGGCCCCGCTGCTGGGCGGCGAGATCGAGCAGCGCTACCGGGCCATCGTCGAGCAATCGGCCGACGGCATCATGGTGTCCGACGAGCGGGGCATCATCGTCGAGTGGAACCCGGCCCAGGAGGAGCTGACCGGCTGGTCGCGGGTCGACACCCTGGGCCACTACCTTTGGCAGGTGCAGCATCGCTCGCTGCCGCGCGAGCGCCGCACGCCCGAGAGCGCGCAGGCGATCGAGGTCTTCATCCGCGAGATGCTGCGCACCGGCCAGACCCCGTGGAACCGGCGCACCCACCGGGTGCTCATCGAACGGCCCGACGGCACGCGCCTGGTCATGGCCTCGCGCATCTTTCCCATCCCGGGGGACAAAGGCCTGATGTGGTCGGCCATCTCACGCCAGGCCGCGGGCGAGGAGCCGGATCCCCCCAGCGGTTGAGCCGGTAGAACGATGCGGGGCGGGAGAGCGTCCGTTCGGATTCAGGGCCGGGCGGGCGTGGGCTCGGGGCCGGCCGGGGTTTCGATGTGCATCCGTTCGCCCTTGAGGATCTCGGGCACCGGCCGGGCCTGGATGGTCAGGCCGCCGTCGGCTTCGAGCATCAGCCGGTAGATGTGGTCCGGCTGGAAGCGGGTGGCCGGGGCCTCGATCTGGGCGTTGCGCACCCCGGCCGCCTGGCGCACCTGCTGGTCCAACGCGTACTTCCAGAACGAACGCCAGAAGCGCCGCTCGACTTCGCCGGCCCGCGGATCGGACGGATCGATGCGGTAGCCGCCCGGCACGCTGTCCGGCCGGGTCAGCGCGCAGGCTTCGTAGCGGTCGCCGCCGTCGTCCAGGGCGTAGGCCCGGCGGAACAGGTGGATGCTCTTGCCGTCACCGCCCTCGACCAGCTCATCGGACAAGCGGATGACCAGCGCCTCGAAATGGATGATGTCGCTGACCGAGAAGGTGCAGTAGACCGGGTCGAGCGGCTGGCCGTCGACGCCGTACTCGAGCACCTTGAGCCTGATCTCACGCTGGCCGGCCGACTCGGCCGGCCCGATGCGCTCGACCCAGACGTCGGCCACCCGCTGCTCGGCGGTCAGCCGGCCGATGATGCGCTCGAGCATCTCCTTCTCGTTCTGGGCGCAGTAGATCGTCCAGCCGCCGTAGCCGAGCGCCGCCAGCACCACCAGGCCGAGCAGGCGCTTCAGCCAACCGAACACGCCGACCCGCCGCGGCTCACCCCGTTGGCTCCCCATGCGCGTCTCCTCGAAGGTCCAAGACCGAAGCTGGATGCGTTCTCATTTGAATACCACGCACCTGTCTCCGGGTCCAGCGGAAGCCGGCCGCACGGCGCCGGTCACCGCCAACAAGGCGTTGTTGGGCATGAAATGCGCCCGCGGTAGATGACGTCGAGGCCGTTGTCGAGTTCCCACTGCTGTGGATCTGCGGTCGCGGCAGATCGGCTGCGGCAACGGCGGCTGCCGGGATCGCCAGCGCCGCCAGCAGGCCGAGCGCACAGACCGCGGCCGACGAACAGCGCCGGGCGGGCTCAGCGCATGTTGCGCAGCATCTCGCTGGTCATGTCCGAGGCGGTCGCGCCCACCGAGGGCAGGGCGATGGCGCTGACCAGGAAGCCGACCACGGCCATGACCACGATGGTGATGATCAGGGTGGTCACGTAGTAGCCGACCAGCTTGTCGGCCGGCACGTTGCGGATGGACTTCATGCCGAAGTAGAGCAGCACCAGCGAGTAGATGCCGGCCAGCAGGGCCAGCACCGACAGAGTCGGCACCAGGTGAAAGATGCCGCCCACCCAGGAGGCGGTGAAGGAAAACACCACCACCTTGAACGAGGTCGGCAGATCCTTCTGGGCGCCAAAGGTCGGCGCCAGCGCATCCATGATGAAGGCCACCGCGAAGACCGAGCCCAGCGACAGGGCGTACTGCAATACCGTCCACAGGATGGCGTTGCCCACCGGGATGCGGAAGCTGATGCCCATGACCGAGTGGCCGATGACGGCGTGGCCGATGAAACCGGCCACCGCCGGGATGGCGGCCAAGATCACTGCATAGCGCAGAAACAGGTTTTGGATGGTCCAGGTCTCGCCCTGGATCTTGCGCCACTCGTCCATCGGTTTGAACAGGATGTTGATGACCCGCTGCAGCAGTTCCTGGAACATGACTGGCCTCCGGCTCAGGTTCGAATGCCCTGAATATGGCAGAGCTGATGGACAAGTCAAGCCGCGGGCCGATCGGCCCGCCGGCCGGCCGGCCGGAAACTGGCCTCCGGCGCGCGGCCGGTCGACAATGGGCGCATGAAGTGGCGAACGCGATTGCGCCGCCGGCGGGTGCTGCTCCCCTGGAATATGGCCGGCACCTGTTCGTGGAAGGTGGCCGTGGATGGTGGCTGACACCTGGGCCGGGTCTGTGCTATAGCGGCATAGAACGGTTTGGAATCAAATACTTGAGGAGAACATGAGCCCCTTGTTGTCCCACCGCTGGCGCGTGCTGCCCGACTACGTCATCCTGGGCGCCCAGAAGTCCGGCACCACCTCGCTGCACGCCTACCTGGGCCAGCACCCTCAGATCCGGCCGCCGAAGAAGAAGGAAATCCACTACTTCGACACCTACTACGCCAAGGGGCCGACCTGGTACCGGGGCCACTTTCCGCGCCGGCGGGCCATGGGCCGCGACCAGATCAGCGGCGAGGCCTCGCCGGCCTACCTGTCGCACCCGCGCTGCGCCGCGCGCATCGCCCGGGCGCTGCCCGGGGTCAAGCTGATCGCGCTGCTGCGCGATCCGACCCAGCGGGCGGTCTCGTCCTACCTGCACCAGGTGCGCCGCGGCCGCGAGAAGCTGACCTTCGACGAAGCGCTGGACGTCGAGCCGGAGCGCACCGCTGCCGCCCGCCGCATGCTGGAGTCCGGCGACCGCTACCCGCCCCGGGTCAGCCTGCAGTACCGCCGCTACTCCTACCGCGCCCGCGGTCTGTACGCCCACTGGCTGGCGCGTTACCTGGAACACTTCGACCGCGCGCAGGTCTTCATCCGCTCGGCCGAGGCCTTCTTCGCCGATCCGGCCACGGTGCTGCGCGACCTGTTCGCCTTTTTGGAACTCGATCCGGACTTCACCCCGGCCGACCTGCGCCCCCGCAACACCACCGACTACAGCCGCTATCCCCAGATCGACAGCGCCACGTTAGAGCAGCTGCGCGCCGACTTCGCACCGCACAACCGCCAACTCCACGCGCTGCTCGGCACCGACCTCGGCTGGTGAGCGCGGTCACTCGTAGCGATAACCGGCGCCGTGGACGGTGCGGATGATGCGCGGCCGGCGCGGATCGGGCTCGATCTTCTTGCGCAGCACCGAGATGTGTTGATCCAGGGTGCGCGAGGAGGGCACGTAATCGACCCCCCAGCAGGCGTCCAGGATGGTCAGGATGGTATCGCGATCCAGCACCCGGCCCGGGTTGACCGCGAACAGGGCCAGCAGCTCCACCTCGCGCCGGCTCAGATCGATCACCCGCCCGCTGCGCCGGGCGCGCAGCTCGTCCGGGCTGACCTCCAGATCGGCCATGTCGAACGGCGCCCGCAGCTCTCCGCGCTGCTGGCGGGCGAAGTCGAGCACGTTGCCAATGAGCCGCCCAGCCGGGTGCTCTCGCCGGCGATCACGGCCAGCTGCCGGCGGGTCTTGTCGTCGGCTTCGGCCAGCCGCCTTGGTCAAAAAGTTGTCAAAACCACAGCGGTCAGGCTTGACGCGGCCGCCGCCGGTTGGCACGTTCGAGCCGTTGCTCGGGGATCGAACACGGATCGGAGGCCTGGGGATGAACGTGCGGGGTACGATTCTGTCGGTGCTGGCGACCGGGCTGCTGGTGGCCGGCTGGCCGGCCGCCGGGCTGGCGGGAGGAACCGAGCCCGAGCCGGCCGGCGAACCCTTCGTGCAGGCGCGCTTCATGGCCGAGATGGGCTTTCTGGCGCCTGTGGCCCACAGCCTGAAGTTCGATCGCAACACCCCGGCAGGCACCACCGCCACCGATTTCGACCTGGTGGCCGAGGGGGGCCAGGACAACCTGTTCCTGTTCGCCCGCCTGGCCGCCGAACTGGAGCTCGACGGCCGCCACCTGATCACCTTCCTCTACCAGCCGCTCGAGCTCGCCGGCCGGGTGACCGCCGAGCGGCCGCTGGTATTCGATGCGGTGGAGTTTCCCACCGGCACGCCGCTCGAGGTGCGCTACGGCTTTCCCTTCTACCGGCTGAGCTACATGTACGATTTGTTCGGCCACACCCGGCGCCACGAGCTGGCCCTGGGCACCTCGATGCAGATCCGCAACGCAACCATCGTGCTGACCGCGGCCGACGGCAGCCAGCGGGTCGACCGGCGCGACATCGGTCCGGTGCCCCTGATCAAGCTGCGCGGCCGCTACGGCTTTCCCTGCGGCTTCTACCTGGCGGGTGAGGTGGACGGCATCTGGGCGCCCATCAGCTACATCAACGGCTCGGACAGCGATACCGAAGGGGCGCTGATCGATCTCAACCTGCAGGCCGGCTTCCCGGCGCTGGCCAGCGCCGACCTGTTCCTCAACCTGCGCTATCTGGCCGGCGGCGCCACCTCAAAGGACTCCTCCAACTGGCTCCACTTTTTGACGGTGTCGCTGGGCGTCAACTGGTGCGTCACCGACCTGCGTTGAACCGCACCTCAGCTCCAGCCCGCCGGCTGCCCAGTGCTATCGAGCACCGTGCGCCACAGCTCGCCCTCGGGGTCGATGACCTTGCGGCCGGCGACCGCCTCGCGCATCGGCACGTGGGTGAAGGCGTTGTGCCACAGCCCGACCAGCATGCCGGTGCGCCCGCTCATGCCGGCGTGGACCGCGTTCTGGGCCAGCGAGGCGCAGAACAGCGAATCGTTCGGATTGGCCGGGGCCGAACGGATGATGTAGGACGGGTCGATGTACTTCAGGCTGTGCCGTAAGCCGCGCTTGGCCAGGCCCTCGGAGACGCGCTGCTCTAGGAACAGGCCGATGTCGCCCAGCACGGCGTTGCCCGAGTCGTCGCAGGCCTCGGGCTCGCGCTCGAGCAGGCTCTGGCCGGCCCCCTCGGCCACCACCACCACTGCGTGGCCCCGCCGTTCGAGCCGCCGGATCAGCCAGTCGAGCAGGCCCTGCTCGCCCTCGAGCTCGAAGGCCACCTCGGGCACCAGCACGCAGTTGACGTCCGGCTCGGCCATGGCGGCGGTGGCCGCGATATAGCCCGAGTGGCGGCCCATCAGGCGCACCAGCCCGATGCCGTTGGGCGCGCCCTCGGCCTCGACGTGGGCGGCGCGGATGGACTGGATGGCGATGGAAAAGGCGGTCTCGAAGCCGAAGGTCTTCTCCACCAGCAGCACGTCGTTGTCGATCGTCTTGGGGATGCCGATGACCGCGATCTTCAAGCCGCGCCGTTCGATCTCCTGGTGGATGGCCAGGGCGCCGCGCTGGGTGCCATCACCGCCGATTGTGAACAGCACCCGGATGCCCATCCGGTCCAGCGCGTCGACCATCTCCTCGACGTCCTGCGGCCCGCGCGATGAGCCCAGGATGGTGCCGCCGTCGTGGTGGATGTACTTGACCACCTCGGGCGTCAGATCGAGCACCTCGTGGCCGCCCTCGGGCACCAGCCCGGCGTAGCCGTAGCGGAAGCCGTGGATGCGGCCCACCCCGTAGTGATAGTGCAGCTCCATCACCAGCGCCCGGATGACGTTGTTGATGCCGGGACACAGGCCGCCGCAGGTGACCACGCCCACGTGCAGCTTGCTGGGGTCGAAGTAGATCTTCTCGCGCGGGCCGGCCCGCTCGAAGGCCAGCGGCATGTGCTGCTTGCCGTTGGCGCGGCACTCCAGGCAGTGGTCGAGCGAGATGTCGTAGAGGATCTTCTCCTCGTCGGCCACGAAGTTGGCCACCCGGTCGCCGTACTGGGTCGACAGCTTCAGCGGTGAGCGAATCTTGGCCTCGCCCAGGCGGGGAATGCTCAGGTCCATCGCGCGCGACCTCCGGTTGCGGGCACGGAATCGCGCGCATGCTACCCGGCCGACCGGGCCATGTCCAGCTCGCTCACGAATTCACGGCGCTTCGGTGCAGCAGCGGGTGCCCAGGTAGGCCAGCGGCACGTCGCGGACGAAGGACTCGCCGCCGTGGGTCTCGAGCAGGCAGTCGAGGTACTCGTGGACGTCTTCGATGGTCTCGTCGTCCTCTTCGCAGGTGCCGCAGTTGTGGCCGTTCGAGCAGACCTCGCAGGCGTAGTGGAAACCGGACACGTTGGCGTTGTCCGGGTGGTCCTCGTCCCACTCGCGCACCCATTCGGCCAGGTTGCCGCTCATGTCGTAGGCGCCGTAGCTGTTGACGCAGTCCGGGTGGCTGCCGGTCGGGGCTGGCTGGCCGGTGCCGCCGTACGGGTCATTGCAGGCGCCGGCGCTGAAGGCCATGCCGTAGGGATACAGGGCGTAGTCGTGGCCGGAGCAGGCCGAGCCCCACTCGACCATGCGGCACAAGCGCTTGCCCTGGGCCTCGCAGGCCCAGCGCGCCCGGTACCAGCTCAGGTGGCCGCTGGGCAGAATGCCCGGCAGCGAGCAGGCGTACAGGGTGGTCTCGGCCGGGCCGGCGGCCGGCCATTCGGGCGGGTAGTCGTCGCCCACCGCGCCGTAGCGCGCACCCGTGCAGTCGGCGTTTTCGAACACGGCGATCTCGTAGGCGTCGATCCAGACGCCGTCCATCTCGGTGATGGGCACCATCACCCCGCCCGGCTCGTCCACCAGCCCGTTGCAGTTGTTGTCCAGGCCGTCGGAGGCCTGGTCTCCGCTCTCGGGCTCGAGCACCACGGCGGCGTCCTCGTCGGTCTCACCGTCGCAGTCGTTGTCGAGCTGGTCGCAGCTGGCGTCGCCCGCCGCGGTGTAGTCCGGCCCGTAGTCGCAGGCGCTCCAGCCGGCCGCGCCCTGGCAGGTCTGCATGCTGCCGGCGCATACCCCTTCCTGCAGCGGGCAGGGCCGCTCGGTGGCGTCCTCGTCGGTGTCGCCGTCGCAGTCCTCGTCCAGGCCGTCGCAGACGGAGTCGTCGGCCGCCGGCTGCGGCCCGTCGCAGATCACCCCGCTCTGATCGGGCGCGCACACCCACAGCCCCTCGGGGCAGCCCTGGTTGGAGCAGGCCGTGCCGAGTTCGGGCCAGGTCTCGTCGGTGTCGCCGTCGCAGTCGTTGTCCACCCCGTCGCAGGCCTCGACCCCGCCGTTGGTCTGAGCGCAGCCGCGCTCGCAGCGGCCGCGGGCGGTGCAGCGGAAGCCCTCAGGGCATTCCAGGTCCAGCACGCAGTCGTAGCGACAGGCGCCGGTGTTGCTGCAGTAGCTGCCGGCCGGACAGTCGGTGTCCAGCTGGCAGTCAGCCCCGTTCGATCCGCCGCCGCAGCCCACCGCCAGCCAGACAGCGGCCGTCCAGCCGAGGACCGCTCTGAGCGCACGCATGTCTTACAACTCCTCGCCCGCTGTCGGCTGCGGGCATTTCGGGCTCGCCGATACCGCGATCCTGCCCCCTTCCGGCACCGCTCCGCAAGCCGCTCGCCCGGGCTCAGCGCGCCGGCGGCGGCCGCGGCAGGCCGGCCGGCGCGCCCTGCTCGGCCGCGCCGGCGCCGCCGGCCCAGCCGGCCAGCTGCTCCAGGGTGTGCCGCGTCCAGTCGGGCGCCGCCAAGTAGACCGCCGCCGCGGTGGCGAAGGCCAGCAGCAGGGTGACCAGGGCCACCAGCACCCAGCGCAGCAGGCGCCGGCCGCCGGCGGGCGGGGCCACCTCCTCGGAGGCCTCGAACCAGCGCTGGGCCAGCACGGTCTCCGGCCGCGCCACCGGCTGGGCGGCCTCGACCTCGTCCGAGGCGATCAGGATCAGCGCGTCGCGCGAGACCAGCCGGCGCTGGCGCAGAAAGGCCACCAGCCGCGCCGGCCGCGTGCCCTTGAGCACCGCGGCCAACAAGCGCTCCAGCGCACGCCGCAGCTCGGCGGCGCGCTGGTAGCGGTCGGCCGGATCCAGCTGCAGGCAGCGCTGGATCACCTTGTCCACCGAGCGCGGCACCGCCGGCGCCACCTCGCGCAGCCGGCGCCGCCGGCCGGTCAGGATGCGGCTGGCCACCCGGCCCGGCTCGGCGTCATCGGGCTCGTCGTGCGGCCGCCGGCCGGCCAGCGCTTCGAACAGGGTCACGCCCAGCGAGTAGATGTCGGAGCGCCAGTCGGCCCGGCCGCCGCCGAGCTGCTCCGGGCTCAAATAGTTCAGCGTGCCGACCACGAAGCCCTCGCGGGTCAGGTCGTCCAGGGTCTGGTCCTTGGCGATGCCGAAGTCGGTCAGCTTGACCTGGCCCGAGCGCGACAGCATGACGTTCGAGGGTTTGATGTCGCGGTGCAGCACGCGGCGGAAGTGGGCGTGCTCGAGCGCGGCCGCCAGCTCGGCGCCGATCAGCAGGGCCACGTCCAGCGGCAGCGGCCCGCCCTGGAGCACGCTGGCCAGATCCACCCCGTCGACGTACTCCAGGATGAGGTACAGCCGGCCGTACTTCTCGACCATGTCGTGGACGGCCACGATGTTCTCGTGCTGCAGCGCGGCCAGCGCCAGGGCCTCGCGCCGGAAGCGCTCGCGGGCCTCCTCGTCCTCCTTGCGCTCGGGCAGCAGCGACTTGACGGCCACCGGCCGCTGCAGCGGCTCCTGCAGGCCGCTGAACACCTCGGCCATGCCGCCCTTGCCGATGGTCTGGTCGATGCGGCAGCTGCCGATGCTCTTGGGGCGCGGGGGGCTCATGGGAAAACAGGCTATCCCGTCCGCCCCCCGATTTCCAGCGCCGGCGACCGGCGGCGCCAGCGATGCGGATTCGCTTGTCCACGACTGCCGCGGGCGCTATGGTGGGTCCGTTCGCAGCCGGGACGGAGGGGTGGATGGCGCGCGAGTGCCTGATCGAGGTCGAGCAGCTGACCAAGCGCTACGGGCCGCGGCTGGCCGTGGGCGGGGTCAGCTTCACCGTCGAGGCCGGCGAGGTCTTCGGTCTGCTGGGGCCCAACGGCGCCGGCAAAACCACCACCATGTCCATCCTGTCGACCCTGCTGGCCCACGAGGGCGGTCAGGTGCAGCTCTGCGGCCTGGACCTGGACGGCCAGACCGACGAGGTCAAGCCGCTGATCGGCCTGGTGCCGCAGGATCTGGCCCTCTACCCCACCCTGAGCGCCCGCGACAACCTGCAGTTCTTCGGCCGCATCTACGGTCTGCGCGGAGCCGAACTCGAGGCCCGCATCGCCAAGGCGCTGGACGTGGTCGACCTGCAGCACCGGGCCGACGATCCGGTGGAGTCCTTCTCGGGCGGCATGAAACGGCGGCTGAACATCGCCGTCAGCCTGATCCACGCCCCGCGCATCGTCTTTCTCGACGAGCCCACCGTGGGCGTGGACCCGCAGTCGCGCAACTTCATCTTCGAGCACGTCGAGCGCATGCGCGACGAGGGCATCACCATCTTCTACACCACCCACTACATGGAAGAGGCCATGCGGCTGTGCGACCGCATCGCCATCATGGATCAGGGGCGCATCCTGGCCCTGGACACCCCCGCGGCGCTGATCGAGATGCTGGGCGGCGGCGTGCTGATCGTCGGCCTGGCGGCCGACTTGCGCCAGGACCTCGAGGCCCTGGACCAGGTGCGCTCGGTCGAGGCGGTCGACGGCAAGCTCAAGATCGCCACCGTCTCGGCCCAGGCGGCGCTGGTCGAGCTGATCGCTCTCTGCCAGCGCCGGTCGGTGGCCATCCGCTCGCTGCAGGTGCTGGAGCCCAATTTGGAGAGCGTGTTTCTGCACCTGACCGGCAAAAGCCTGCGCAACTGACCGGGAGCCGCCATGGCCTGGGCCCAGATCCGCGCCATCACCGCCAAGGACCTGAAGATCTTTTTCAAGGATCCGGGCGCGGTGCTGCTGATCTTCTTGATGCCGCTGGTGTTCGTGATCCTGATGAGCTACGCCCTGGCCGGGCAGTTCGCCACGGTACAGGACAGGGCCATCCAAGTGCTGCTGCTCGACGCCGACGGCGGCCCGGCGGCCGCCGCCGTGATCGAGCAGCTCGAGAAAAACGGCGGCTTCGCCATCGAGCGCCGCTGGCAGGGCCGGCCGCTGGATAGACCGCTGATCGAGCGGTTGGTGGCCGCCGGCGAGCGGCCCTACGGCCTGGTGCTGCCGGCCGGGCTGAGCGACAGGCTGCAGCGCGACGCGGGCCCGCCGGCGCGGGTCGAGCTGATCGCCGATCCCTCCACACCCGGCCAGGCCGTGGCCCCGCTGCTGGGCACGCTGCGGGGCCTGCTGGAGCGCACCGCCGCGCTGCAGCGCATCCCGCGGCGCATCGATGCCCTGTTCGACGAACTGGCCCGCCAGGCGCCGCTGCCGCTGATGCTCTCGGCCCGCCAGCGGGCGCGCAAAGTGCTGGACGAGGCGGCCGCGCACCCGGCCGGCGATGCGGTGCAGGTGGCCCGCAGCGCGCCGGCCGGCGCGGACGCGGTGGCGGTGCCCGATGCCTACCAGCAGAACGTGCCCGGCTACACCCTGTTCGGCATCTTCTGGATCGTTGTGCTGCTGGCCGAGTCGGTGCTGCTCGAACGGCGCGAGGGCACCTTCCGCCGGCTGCTGGCGGCCCCGGTCGGCCGGGCCAGCCTGCTGGCCGGCAAGGTGCTGCCCTACTACCTGATCAACCTGATGCAGGTGGTGGCCCTGTTCGGCGTGGCCGCGCTGCTGTTCGGCATGGACCTGGGCGGCTGCATCCCGGGCCTGGTGCTGGTCTCGCTGGCCGCCTCGGCCGCGGCCGTGGGCCTGGGCGTGCTGGTCTCGGCCCTGGCCCGCACCGAGGCCCAGACCCGCGGGCTGACCATCCTGGTGCTGCTGGTGCTGGCCGCGCTCGGCGGCTGCTTCGTGCCGCGCTTCGTCATGCCCGCCGGCCTGCAGGCCGCCGGCCTGGCCACCCCCCACGCCTGGGCCCTGGAGGCCTACCACGACCTGCTCGTCCGCGGCGGCGGCCTGCTGGAGATCCTACCCGAAGTCGCCGTCCTACTCGCCTTCGCCCTGGTGGCCTTCGCCCTGGGCGTCTGGCGCTTTCGCTTCGACTGAGCCGGCATTTGACATGCGGTGCAATTCGGACAATTGTCGTCGCATGGAACCGGCCGAACGCATCGAGGCCGCTCTGGAGGCGGTCTTGCACACCACGGTTGGCGCGGACTGTCCGCCGGGCTTGCAGGCGGCTTTGCGCTGGGCGGTGTTTCCGGGCGGGGGGCGTGTGCGGGCGCGGCTGTGTCTGGCGGTGGCCGGCGCTTGCGGCGACGACGCGCCGGCGCTGGCCGCCGGGGCGGCGGTAGCGGTGGAGCTGCTGCACTGCGCCTCGCTGGCCCACGACGACCTGCCCTGCTTCGACGACGCCGCCACCCGCCGCGGCCGCGACGCGCTGCACGCCCGCTTCGGCGAGCCGCGGGCGCTGCTGGTCGGCGACGGGCTGATCGTGCTGGCCTTCGAGCAGCTGGCCCGCGCCGGCCGGCGCCACCCCGAGCGGCTGCCGGCCCTGCTGGCCGCGCTTGGCCGCGGCGCCGGCGCCGCCTGCGGCCTGGTGGCCGGGCAGGCCTGGGAGAGCGAGGCCGAACTGGAGCTGGAGCGCTACCACCGCACCAAGTCGGCGGCGCTGGTCGAGGCGGCCACCGCGGGCGGGGCCATCGCCGCCGGGGCCGACGGCGCGGCCTGGCGCGAGCCGGGCCGGCTGCTGGGGCTGGCCTACCAGGTGGCCGACGACATCGCCGACGCGGCCGGCGACCCGGCCCGGCTGGGCAAGCCGGCCGGCCAGGACGCGGCCCACGGCCGGCCCAGCGCGGTGGCGGCCTATGGCCTGGCCGGCGCATTGGAGCGGCTCGACGGCCTGCAGGCCGACGCGGCCGCGGCGCTGCCGGCCTGCAGCGGCCGCGACCGGCTGGTCGATCTGTTCGACGGCCTCGGCCGCCGGCTGTGCCCGCCGGCGCTGCGCGAACGGCTGGCCGCGGCCGCCACCTCCTGAAGCCATGCCGGCCGGAGCAACCCGCATCGCCGCGGCCGACCAGGCCGTCTGCCGCCGAACCCTGGCGCAGGGCTCCAAGAGCTTCGCCGCCGCCTCGCGCCTGCTGCCCGGGCGCATCCGCGACGCGGTCAGCGCCATGTACGCATTCTGCCGGGTGGCCGACGACGCGGTCGACGAGGGCGGGGATCTGGACGCCGCCGTGGCCGGGCTCTACGCGCGGCTGGAGGCCATCACCGCCGGCCGGCCGGCGGACGACCCCATCGACCGGGCCTTCGCCGCGGTGGTGGCCCGGCACCGGCTGCCGGCGGCGCTGCCGCGGGCGCTGATCGAGGGCTTCGGCTGGGACGCGGCCGGGCGGCGCTACCGCACGCTGGAGGAACTGGAGGCCTACTGCGCCCGGGTGGCGGCCACGGTGGGGCTGATGATGACCCTGCTGATGGGCCCGCGGCGGCCGGCCGTGCTGGCGCGCGCCGGCGACCTGGGCCTGGCCATGCAGCTGACCAACATCTGCCGCGACGTGGGCCAGGACGCCCGCGCCGGCCGCGTCTACCTGCCGCTGGACTGGCTGCAGCGCGCCGGCCTCGACCCCGAGCAGCTGCTGGCCGCGCCCCGCCACAGCCCGGCGCTGGGCGGCGTGGTGCGGCGGCTGCTGGCCGAAGCCGACAAATACTACCAGCGGGCCGATCGCGGCATCTCGCTGCTGCCGCGCGACTGCCGCCTGGCCATCCGCGCCGCGCGACTGATCTACGCCGCCATCGGCCGGCGCATCCGGCGCAACGGCTGCAACGCCGTCGACCAGCGCGCCTTCACCTCCAAGGCCGAAAAGCTGTGGCTGATCGCCCGCGCCGGCGACGCCCTGCTGTGGCCGCCCCGGCCCCACCCGGCCCCGGCGCGGCCGGCCGTACAGGCGCTGATCGACGCCATCGAGGTCTAGCTCGGGTTCGGAGCAGCTTGTCCCGCGACTCGATCGACGCTAGAGTCTTGGGAAACAGCGGGAGAGTGCGATGCGCGTGCGATGCGAGGGCGCATTTCGATCGGCCGGCTGGCTGGTGGGCCTGCTCGTGCTGGCCGGCTGCGGCGGCGGTGGTGGCAACGACGACCGCATCCGGCTGGCGGGCGACGGTTTCGCCGTGGCCTGGGACGCCGAGGCGCGGGCGCTGGTGCTGGAGCGCGAGGAGAGCGAGCTGCTGCGCCTGCCGGTCAACGCGCTGCAGCTCGGCCGGGTGGACGCGGTCAGCGACGAGGTCAACTACGATCCCTACCCGCTGCTGGCCGAGGACTCCATCGCCGATTACGTGCCGCCCAAAGGACTGACCTGGGTCGAGCCGACGCAGGTCGAGCTGGCGGCCGCCGACGAGGCCAGCCTGGAGCTGGCCCTGTCCTACCGCGACGGCAGCGCGGCCCGGCTCACGGTAGCGCGCACCGCCGCCGGCCGCTACCGCTGCGACTGGCAACCGGGCGCCGGTGCCGAGCAGGTGGCCTACTTCCGCCTGGCGCCGCCGGTGGACGCGGCCGAGCGCTTCTACGGGCTGGGCTCGGTGCTCGACGAGGTGGAGCACCGCGGCCGCCTGCGGGCCATGCAGATGGAGCTCGACCTGGAGCTGGAGAGCGGCTACAACGAGGCCCACGAGCCCATCCCGCTGCTGCTGTCGACCGCCGGCTGGGGCCTGTTCGTCGAGTCCTACTACCCGGCGGTGTTCGACGTGGCCGCCGGCCAGGCCGACCGCCTGGCCGTGCTGGTGGGCCAGGGCCCGGCCGCCGCCGAGGGGCTGCGCTTCCACCTGCTGGCCGCCGGCCAGCCGCTGGATCTGACACGCCACTACTACGCGCTGACGGGTGCGCCGCTGCTGCCGGCCCGCTGGGCGCTGGGCCCCTGGCTGTGGCGCGACGAGAACGAGGATCAGGCCCAGGTGCTGGCCGACGCCGAGACGCTGCGCGATCTGGATCTGGCCACCAGCGGCCTGTGGATCGACCGGCCCTACGCCCGCTGCGTCAACAGCTTCGACTTCGACCCGGATAAATTCGACGCCCCGCAGGCCATGATAGCCCGGCTGCACGCGCTGGGCCTGCGGGTGGCGCTGTGGCACACGCCCTACCTGGACGACTCCGAGCCGGCCTGCGCCGCGCTGCACCAACAGGCGGCCGACGCCGGCTACTTCCCGCCGGTGACCGGCATGCTGCTGAACAAGTGGTCCGCGCCCATGGACCTGACCAACCCGGAGGCCTACGCCTGGTGGCAGGGTCTGATCGAGCGCTACACGGCCATGGGCATCGAGGGCTTCAAGCTGGACTACGCCGAGGACGTGGTGCCTGGGCTGCTGGGGGTACGCAACCGCTGGCAGTTCGCCGACGGCTCGGACGAGCGCACCATGCACGCCCGCTACCAGCTCTATTACCACCGGGTCTACGCCGAGACCCTGCCGGCCGACGGCGGCTTTCTGCTGTGCCGCGGCGCCACCTGGGGCGACCAGCAGAACGTCAGCGTGATCTGGCCCGGCGACTTAGACGCCAACATGGCGCGCCACCGCGAGGTGGTCGAGAACCGCGACGGCGAGACCTACGTGGCCGTAGGCGGACTGCCGGCCTCGCTGGTCTTCGGCTTGAGCCTGGGCCCGTCGGGCTTCGCCTTCTACGGCTCGGACACCGGCGGCTACCGCAATTCGCCGCCGGACAAGGAGACCTTCACCCGCTGGTTCGAGCAGACCGCGCTGAGCTCGGTGATGCAGGTGGGCACCTCGTCCAACGACGTGGCCTGGGAGTTCGACGAGCAGAACGGCTTCGACCAGGAGATGCTCGACTGGTACCGGCGCTACACCCGGCTGCACCTGCGGCTGTGGCCCTACGCCTGGACCCTGGCCCAACAGCTGGCCGAAACCGGCCGGCCGCTGATGCGGCCCTTCGGCCTGGCCTACCCGGACCAGGGCGCCCATCCCAACGACGTCTACCTGTTCGGCCCCGACCTGCTGGTGGCGCCGGTGGTCGAGCGCGGCGCGCGTGAAAAAGAGGTCGTCTTCCCGCCGGGCGAGTGGCTCGACTGGTGGAACGGCGAGATCCACCAGGGCCCCGGCAGCGAGACCGTGGCCGCGCCGCTGGACCACCTGCCGCTGTACCTCCGCCGCGGCGGCATCGTGCCGCTGCTGCGGCCGACCATCGACAGCATGGCCCCGACCAGCGAGCCCGAGCGGGTCGACTCCTACGCCACCACCCCGGGCGTGCTGCACCCGCGGCTGGCGCCCGGCCCGGCCTCGCAGCTCACCCTGTTCGACGGCACGCTACTGGCGCAGCAGGACGACGGCGACGGCATCGCGCTGAGCGTCAGCGCCGGGGCCGAGTTTCGCCACGGGGTGCAGTTCGAGCTGATCGCCTTCGGCGCCGAGCCGCCGGCCACGGTGACCGCCGGCGGCGCCGCGCTGGCCGAACGCGCCGACCTCGAAGCCCTGGCCGCAGCCGACGGCGGCTGGTTCCACGACGCCACCGCCCCGGCCAGCCTGCACATCAAGGTCGGCCCCGGCGACCACGCGATCGCGGTCGAGCGCTAGCGGTGGCTGTGCCGCGGCCCCCACCCCAACCCTCCCCCCAGCGCCAAATCGACAAAAGCGCGGATCTTCGCTGGGGGGAGGGGGTTGAGATCGGCGCTGGGCGACTGCGGGCCGGTGACCTTCAAGCTGGGCTTCTTTCGCAGCGGCTCTGTCAGTAGTAGCGCATGCGGATGGTGATGGTCTGGCCTTCGGGGGGGAGGTCGAAGCGGGCTTGGGCGTAGCTCGGCGGGCCGGTGCCGGGCTCGGGGTTGTTGGATACGCCGAAGCCCTCGCTGGGCACGCCGAACAGGTTGCGGTCGAGCTGTCCGTCGTCGTCGGCGTCGTGGATCACCGCCACCGCCAGCGGGCCGGGCGCCAGCGCGGCGAAGCGCACCTCCAGCGGGCCCTGCGGGATGGGCCCGACCCAGGTCTCGACCGCCCGGGCGTGCTCGGCCGGGAAACCGGCCGCGGCGCGGAACAGCGCCACCCGCGCCTTGCCGGCGCGCGAGCGGAAGCCGCCGATGCGCACCCGCAGGCCGCCGCCGGCCGCTGCGGCCGAGTTGCTGTCTTGCGGTGCGGTCGGGCCCTCGTCGGCCGCTGCGGCCGCTCCGCCGTCGGCCGGCGCCGGATGGCGCAGCGGCCCGGCCGGGCCCGGGCAGCCGATCCCGGCCGCGGCGGCCAGCAGCGCCACGACGAGCACCGGCGGCGGCCTGCCGCCGGTGCGAACAGAGGCATCCCGAACGCCGCTGCGCGGGCCGGAGGCGCCGCTGCCGGTTCGCCGGGCCATCATTCCACCCGCTCGCACCACTGGCGCAGCAGGTCGTCGAAGTCGCCCAGCCCGGCCTCGATCTCGCGGGCGATGCGCGCCTCGATGGCGCGGCCGATCAGCGGCGCGCGCACCTCGATCTCGAAGGCGGACTCCACCTCCGCGCCCTCCGGATGCGGCGCCACCGCGATCATGCCGGCCAGCCGCACCCGGTCGCCGCGCTCGCCGCGGTAGTGCCAGCGGCAGCGGCGCTGCTCCAGATCCCACTCGTAGACCGTCTCGGCCGGTACGGTGCGCGAGCGATCGACCCCGGTCATGCCACGGTGGTACTCCAGCGTGTTGACTTGCTGCACCAGCCGTTGCGAACTTCGCTGGCGCTCGACCACCTCGGCCGACAGCGCCCCCTGCTGGCGCTTCTGCTCGCGCAGCACCTCGGGGTGGATCAGCACACGCAGCATGCGGTCCGGCTCGACCGGGTAGCGCTCGCGGGTGGAAAAGGTCATCGGCATGGCGCGCATCTCCCCCTTCAGACCCGCTCCAGGTCGGCCAGCACCACCCGGGCGGTGGCCTTGGCCGAGTTGATCACGCCCGGCACCCCGGCGCCCGGGTGCGTGCCCGCGCCGGCGATGTACAGCCCCGGCACCCGCTCGTCGCGGTTGTGCGGCCGGAACCAGGCGCTCTGGGTCAACAGCGGCGCCACGCTGAAGCCGTTGCCCTGATAGGCGCCCAGATCGCGCTCGAAATCGAGCGGGGTGGTCAGCGAGCGGGTGACCACATGCCGGCGCAGGTTCGGCAAGAAGGCCTCCAGCGACTCCAAGATGGCGTCGGCGTACTGCGGCGCCAGCCGCTGCCAGTCGGGCCGCGACAGGCCCAGGTGCTGCACCGGGCTCAGCGCGTAGCAGGTGGTGCAGCCGGCGGGCGCCAGCCCGGGGTCGGTTGTGCTGGGCGCGTGCAGGTAGAGGCTGAAGTCATCGGCCAGCGTGCGACCGTGAAAGATGTTGTGGACCAGCTCGCGGTAACGCGGCCCGAACACGATGGTGTGCTGCTTGAGGTCGTCGTAGGTACGATCGAGCCCGAAGTAGACCACGAACAGCGACATGGACCAGGTCATGCGCTCGAGCTTGCGCCGCATGTGCCGGGCCCGCGGCTCGTCGGCCAGCAGCCGGGCGTAGGTGTGGTGCAGGTCGGCGTTGGACACGGTCAGGTCGAAGGCCTCCGGGGCTCCGGCGCCGGCCTGGATCGCGTGGACCCAGCGCTTGCCGTCGCGGCGCAGCTCGATGCGCTCGACCGGCGTGGCCAGCCGCAGCTCGCCGCCCAGCGCCACGAACAGCTCGGCCAGCGCCTGCACCAGCGCCCGGGTGCCGCCGCGCGGGTAGAACACACCCCACTTGCGCTCCAGGTAGTGGATCAGGGTGTAGATGGAGCTGGTCTCGAAGGGGCTGCCTCCGATCAGCAGGGTGTGGAAGCTCAAGGCCTGGCGCAGCTTCTCGTTGCGGATGAAGCGGGCCACCGAGCCGTAGACCGCCCGGTCGGAGCGCAGCAGCATCAGTTTGGGCGCCACCCGCACCATGTCGCTCAGCTTCAGAAAGGCGGTCGAGACCAGCTCGGTGTAGCCGGCCTCGAAGTTCTTGCGCGAGAAGTCCAGGAAGCGCTCGTAGCCGGCCACGTCGCGCGGCTCCAGCGCGCGGATCTGATCGTGCATGGCGTCCATGTCGGTGCCGTAGTCGAACTGCACCCCGTCGTGCCAGCGCAGCCGGTAGAAAGGCCGCACGTCCAGCAGCTCCACCGCGTCCTGCAACCGCTGCTCGGCCAGGCCGTAGAGCTCGGCGATGCACTCGGGCGCGGTGATCACCGTCGGGCCGGTGTCGAAGTGAAAGCCCTGATCTTCAAAGTAGCCGGCCCGGCCTCCCGGATGATCGCGGGCCTCGAACAACACCGTCTCCAGCCCGGCCGCCTGCAGCCGGATGGCGGCGGCCAGCCCACCGAAGCCGGCGCCGATCACCGCCGCCCGCGGCTTGTCGTGCTCACCCTGCATCCGTCCTCCCGCTCTCGACGCGTCTTGCGGCCCCCGGCAGACGCAACCAACGCGCGCCCGGCGGCCTGTCGATCAGAATGCGCGCCCGGTCGGCCCAACGCAAACGCAGCCCATAGTAGCGGCTGATGGCAGCAGCATCCAGCCGGTGGAAGCGCTCCAGGATCTTCCACCGCTGCCGCGGCGGGATCCAATTGAACAGCATGCGATTGAGCAGCCGGGCGAAGCCGGCCTGGCGCTCGAGCGCTCGCCAGCAGGCGCCGAGCGCCGCTGCGACCGGCGGCCGCGGGGCCCATTCGGCCAGCAGCTCGGCCAACCGGGCGGCGGCCGGCAGGGAGTAGCCGGTGCCCGGGTGGAACCAGCCGCCCTGCATGCCGGCGGCGATGGGCCCGCCGGCCGCCGGCGGTGCCGGGGCCGTCCAGGGCATGGGCAGACAGCCTCTCTCCTCGCGCAGCACGGCTTCGGTGTGCAAGCCGCGCTCGGCCAGCCAAGCGGCGATGCCCGCGCGCGCCGCCGCGGCGTCCAGCTGGGGTCCGTCGGCGAAAAAGGTATCCTCGACCAGCAGCCGCCGCGGGCCGAAGGGCAGCGCGTAGATGAAGCGGTAGCCGTCGGTCTGCGCCACCGCGGCGTCCATCACCAGCGGCCGCGCTATGCCGTGGTCCGCGCTGGTGCGCAGCTCCTGGCCCAAAAACTTCTGCCAGCCGCAGCCGCGCGGCGCCGCAGCCGCCTCGGGCCCGCGGGCATCGACCACGCAGCCGGCGGCCAGCCGGCGGCCGTCGGCCAGCCGCACCCCGTCGGCGGCCACCCGCTCGGCCGCCATCGAGCACATCAGCTCGGCCCGCGGCGCCTCGGCCAGGGCCCGGCCGACCACCTCGTGCAGCCGCTCGCTGGTGATGGCCGCGTAGGGCTGATCCAACACCCGCCCCAGCCTTGGGAAGCGCACCGCGTAGCCCGGCCAGCGGTGGACCAGCAGCGGCTCGGCCCAGCGGCGGGCCGCCGGCGACAAGTCGGCGGCGTGGAAGCACCAGGTGTGGTTGCCGCCCAGCCGCGGCTCGCGCTCGACCAGCGCCAGGCGCAGATCGGGCCGGGCATCGAGCAGGGCCAGGGCGTTGAGCCCGTTGGCCAGACCGCCTCCCACCAGCACGAAATCGAACACGTGGTGCGCTCTCCCCTCCCCCGCGCCGCCCCGACGCGCGGCCGATCTTGGCACGCGACCGACCGGCGCGCAAACACCGTTGTTGATTCCAGCCACCAGCGGCACTATTCTCATCGGCGTATCATGGGACCGAGCCGGGGGAGGCAACCATGCCCGCAAACGAGACGAAGACCGAGGGTCGCTCGCCGGTGCGCGACTTCATCCGCAAACGCTTCGGCGGCTACCGCCATCCCTTCCACCGTCCGACGTTGAGCCGTCCGCGCCAGAACGAGAGCGATGCGCGGGTGGCGGTGGTCGGCGGCGGGCTGGCCGGCATGACCGCCGCCAAGGTGCTGGCCGAACGCGGCTTCGACCTCGACCTGTTCGACGCCCACGACTATCTGGGCGGCAAGGTGGGCGCCTGGCCGGTGGACGGCCCCGGCGGCCAACAGGTCTATACCGAGCATGGCTTCCACGCCTTCTTCCCGCACTACTACAATCTGCTGCGGGTGTTCACCGAGCTGGGCATCACCGACAGCTTCCGGCCCATCGACGACTACCGCATCCTGCTGCGCGACGGGCGGCAATTCTCCTTCGCCGGGCTGGAGACCACGCCGGTGCTCAACATCCTGGACATGCTGCAGCGCAAGGTCTACTCCCTGTCCGATGTGCTGCTCAACCCGCGCACCATGGGTCTGATGGCCTTGCTGCAGTACGACCCGCAGCGCACCTTCGCACGCTTCGATCACATGTCCTACGACGAGTTCACCCGCCGCACCCGCCTGCCGGCCGGGTTGAAGCTGATGTTCAACTCCTTCAGCCGGGCCTTTTTCGCCCAGCCCGAGCTGATGAGCATGGCAGAGCTGATCAAGAGCTTCCATTTCTTCTTCCTGAGCCAGGACGGCGGGCTGATTTACGACTATCCCGACGAGTCCTACGAGCTGAGCCTGCTGGCGCCCTTTCAGCGGGCCATCGAGGGCGGCGGCGGCCGCATCCACCTGGGCACGCCGGTCAGCGCCATCGGTCTCGACGACGACGGGCGCTTCGATCTGGACGGCGAGCGTTACGACTATCTGGTGTTCGCCCCCGACGTGGCCGGCGCCCGGCGCATCGTCGACGCCTCGCCTGCGCTGGCCGAACGCTACCCGCTGTTCGCCCGCCAGGTGGGCGGGCTGAAGATCTCGCAGCGCTACGCGGTGCTGCGGCTGTGGCTGGACCGCGACTTCGGCCGCGACCTGCCCGGCTTCATCATCACCGAGCACGCCCCGCTGCTCGACTCGATCTCGTTCTACCCGCGGCTGGAGAAGAGCTCGGCCGACTGGGCGGCGGCCAGCGGCGGCGGCGTATTCGAGCTGCACTGCTACTCGGTGCCGGACCACGTGGGCTCGCGCGAGGAGGTGCGCGAGCACCTGCTGCGCGAGCTGGCCGACTACTTCCCGGAGTTCAAGCAGGCCGAGATCCTGGCCGAGCACCTGCAGGTCAACCGCGACTTCACCGCTTTTCATACCGGGCTGTGGGCCGAGCGGCCGGCCACCGTGATCGACGTGCCCAACCTGTTTTTGGCCGGCGACTGGGTGCGGCTGCCGCTGCCGGCCATGCTGATGGAGGCGGCGGTGACCTCCGGGCTGCTGGCGGCCAACGAGGTGCTCGACCGCAGCGGCCTGCAGACCGAGCCCGTCGACTCGGTGCCGCCCCGGGGTCTACTGGCGCGGGGTTAGCGACGGGGGATTTCCTCTGCTAGCGCCGGAGGCGGTCGCGCAGCGCGCGCAGCGGGCCGTCGATTTTATCGAGCAGCCGCAGGGCGCGATCGCCGTACTTGTCGACCAGCTTCAGCAATACGTCGTCGTCCTCGCCCGCGCCCACCTTGCTCAGGTCGGCCATCTGCCCGTCGGCCGCGTACATGCCCTCCATCACCTTGCGCACCGCCAACCCAACCATACCGCGCACCGGGATCTTGGCCATCATGCCGTACATGGCGGCCTCGCCCGCGTGCCCCAACTCGGGCTGGCGGCGCACCCGCTCGACCGCCGCGCGCAGATCGTCGAGATACTGGGCGATGACCGGAGCGTGATGGGCCATGACGGTGACGTGGATGGAATCCGGGCTCTGCTGCCGGTCCGAGTGCCAGCCGCGCTGCTGCAGTTGATCGGCCACGGCGAAGGTCGACAGCTCCGGCTCGCTCGAACGGTAGGCCACCAGCGGCGTCTCGATCGGATCGACCAGCAGCTCCAGCCCGTCGATGGCGCGGATGCCCGCGGTCAGCTCGTCGGCCGCCGCCAGGGTCTGGCGCACCATCTTGTTGTAGCCCTGCTCGCCGAACGAACGCAGCGCCGCCCAGGCGGTGGCGATGGAGCCGCCCGGCCGGGTGCCGGGCATGGCCGGCGAGGCGTAGATGCCCCCCGACCAGTCGGTGCAGACGTAGAACTGGTGCTTGAGGTAGCTCATGTCGCGGTAGCACACCACCGAGGCGCCCTTGGAGGCCATGCCGTACTTGTGCACGTCGGCCGACATGGAGGTCACCCCGTCGACGCGGAAGTCCCAGGCGGGCAGCGAGCGCCCCTCGGCCTCCATCCACGGCAGCAGGAAACCGCCAACGCAGGCGTCGACGTGGAAGGGGATCTTCTTGCGCCGGGCCAGCGCGGCGATGTCGGCTATCGGGTCGATCACCCCCTGCGGAAACTGCGGCGCCGAGGCGGCGATCAGCACCGTGTTGCGCCCGACCCGCCGGGCCAGTGCACGCACATCGCAGCGGTAACCGGCGTCCAGCCGCACCGGCACGAAGCGCACCCCCAGGTAGTGGCAGGCCTTGCGGAAGGCCACGTGCAGCGACTCCGGGCCCACCAGCTCGGGCCGCCGGATCCAGGGCTTGCGCGCCCGAGCTCTATCGCGGGCCGCCTTGACCGCCATCAGGATGCTCTCGGTGCCGCCGGTGGTCATGGTGCCGACCACCTTCTCGTCACCGCCGAGCAGGTTGGCGGTCATGGCCACCACCTCGGTCTCCATGCGCTTCAAACTCTTGAAGGCCATGGGGTTGAGGTAGTTCTCGGCGATGAACAGGCCGTAGACCTCGCGCATCAGCCGCTCGTGCCGATCGCCGCCGTGGTAGACCAGCGACCAGACCTTGCCGCCGCGGTAGTCGACGTCCTCGCCCTTCATCCGCTCGAGCTGCTCGATGATCTCCTTCTTGCTGCGGCCCTTTTCCGGAATGCGCATCTCGGGGTCCATACAAGTCCTCCCTGGATTTGGCAGGTTCAGGTATAACGCGTCGCAGCGGGCCTTGCAATCGCTGCCCTGCTCGCTAGAGGCTCTTGGAACGGCCCGATCTGAACAACCGAGTCAAGTCTGCATGCTTCCGTCCACCCAGTAGAGCCTCTTGTGCCGCGCTTTTTGCGGCGCTAGAGTCGGCCCATGAATGATACGAGCGACAGTGCCCGGGTGGTGGCGGTCGAGGACAGCGGTCTGGAGCTGACCGAGCGCGGCGACTGGCTGCACCGCGGCGAGCCGGTCGAGAACGCCAAGATCGCCACCTTCTTCCACCGCGCCATCCGCAGGGACGATCAGGGCCGCTACTACCTGTGGAACGCCTTCGACGGCAAGCAGGAGCGGGTCTACTTCCGGGTGGCAGACACCGCCTACTTCGTCCGCCACCTGGCGGTCGACGAAGAACGCGAGCACCTGCAGGCCTCGCTCAATACCGGCGCAGCGGTGGCGGTGGATCCGGCCAGCTTCGAGCAGGACGCCCGCGGTATCATGTACTGCCGGGTGCTCGACGGCGACCGGGCCCGGCTGACCACCAACGCGCTGCACGACCTGTCCGAGCTGGTCGACGAGGATGCCGACGGCATCCACCTGCAGCTCGGCGACCGGCGGGTGACCCTGGTGCGCAGCTGAGCCGCAGCGCGAACCATGGGGGAAAAAATGGGGTTTGAAAAATGGGGTCAGGTCTACTCACTTCCCACTT
>CAYVQE010000029.1:35583-46542 GCA_964454005.1 uncultured Myxococcales bacterium | reverse complement strand
CCCGAGGGAAGACGCCGCCTCCATTTTTGGGTTGCGGGCGAAGCCCGCGCTAAGGAGGAGAGCCATGCTCGAGCAGCTCGAGCGCAAACGTCTGCAGCAGGGCCTGGCCGACGCTACCCACGAGCTGACCCTGCGGTTGCATCCGGCTGCGGACCTGCCCAAGGCCAACGGAAAGCTGGCCGAGGCGGCCCGCGAGGTCGAGGTGGCGGCCGCGGGCAAGTTGGTGGTGCGCCCGGGCGACGGCCGCGGGCTGCCGGCCCTGCCCGCGCTGAGCCTGCAGGCCGCCGGCCGCGACAACATCCGCTACCTGGCCTTGCCCGAGGGCCAGGAGGCGGCGCCATTCACCGAGGTGCTGGTGGCCCTGGGCCGCGGCACGCGGCCCGAGGGCGACTGGGTCGACGGGTTGCAGCGGCTAAAGCGGCCGGCCGAGGTGCTGGTTTTCATCGCGTCGGCCTGCCCGCACTGCCCGCAGGCGGTGCGCTCGGCGCTGCAGCTGGCGCTGGCCGGCGATGCGGTGCGGGTGGCCGTGATCGACGCCCAGTTCTACGAGGCGCTGGCCGGGCGCTACAAGGTGCGTTCGGTACCGACCACCGTGATCGACGGTGGCTACACCACCATCGGCGTCCAGCCGGCGCCGGCCCTGGCCCGCCAGCTGATCGACCGCGAGCAGCCGGAGGTGGTGGCCCAGGCCTTCCACTCGATGCTCGACAGCGGTCGGGTCGACGACGCGGCCGTCTGGCTGGCGGCCGGCACCGCGCTGCCGGCCTTCGTCCGCGCCTGGCGCGACTCGACCACAGCCGCTCGGGTGGGTTTGATGCTGTGCGGCCAGAAGGCGCTGGAGCAGAGCCGCGGTGCGCTGGACCCGGCGGTCGGCGACCTGATCGAGCTGCTCGAAGCCGACGACGCGGCGCTGCGCGGCGACACGGCCGACATGCTGGGCCAGATCGGGCATCCGGACGCGGCCGGACCGGTCAAGCAGCTGCTCGATGACACCAACCCGGATGTGGCCGAGATCGCCGAGGAGGCCCTGGACGGCATCATGGCGCGCAGCGGCGAGCAGGTCTGAACCGGCTGACCGGCCGCCCGCCGCTTGTACCGCCGCCGGCAGGCTGTGGTATGCTCATAAGAAAGGGTCTTTTCCTGCCATCCGCAGCGGGCCATGCGCCGCCCTGGACGGCGTGCGCAGCCCGAGCGAGGAGTGGGCGGCATGCGATGCGGAAGCAAAAGCGTGGGGTGGATCGGCTGTGTCGTCTGGCTGGCTGCCTGCAGCGCCGACGTCGCGGGGCCGAACCGGGCGCCGGTGGCCGACGCCGGTCCGGATCAGGTGGTGGTGCTGGATGATGGCGGCGCGGTGGCGCTGCTGGATGGAAGCGGCTCCTACGATCCGGACGGCGACGCCATCAACCTGGGCTGGACGCTGCTGAGCCGGCCGGCCGGCTCGGCGGCGGCGCTGTCGGCGGATGATGGCGAGCAGGTCGAGTTGCAGATCGACCTGGCGGGCAGCTACGTGGTGGGGCTGGTGGCCAGCGATGGCCGGCTGGCCTCGGAGCGCGATGTGGTGCGGCTGCGCACGGCTGGCGAGCCCTGTGTCGACGACGGCGATTGCGACGACGGGCTGTGGTGCAATGGGGCCGAGGTGTGCGACCCGGTAGAGGGCTGTCAGGCGGGTGCGACGCCGGAGTGCGACGACGGGGTGGCCTGTACCATCGACGCCTGCGATGAGGAGGCCGACGCCTGCACGCACCAGCCAGACGCGGCAGCCTGCGACGATGGCTTCTGGTGCAACGGAGCCGAGGTGTGCGACGCGGTGCAGGGCTGCCAGCCGGGCACGGCGCCGGACTGCAACGACGGCGTCGCTTGTACCCAGGACAGCTGCGACGAGCAGGCCGACGCCTGCGTCAACGCGCCGGACGACGCGGTCTGCGACGATAGCCTGTGGTGCAACGGGCCGGAGGTGTGCCACCCGGAAGCCGGCTGCCAGCGGCAAGCGGCGCCGGACTGCGATGACGGGATCGCGTGCACGGTCGACAGCTGCGACGAAGAGACGGACATGTGCCTGCACGCGCCGGACGACGCGGCCTGCAACGACGGCAACGACTGCACGGTGGACACCTGCCTGGCCGACAGCGGTTGCGAGCATGTGGCCGGCAACGAGGGCCAGGTCTGCGATCAGGGCAATTGCAATGGCACCTGCTCGGGCGGCTTATGCGTGCCCTGCGCCTGCGACGATGACGCCGACTGCGACGACGGCTTCGCCTGTACCACCGACAGCTGCGACAACGGCGTGTGCGTATACCAGACCGACGATGCGGTCTGCGATGACGGGCAGTGGTGCAACGGAGCGGAGCGCTGCGTGGTGGATCAGGGCTGCCAGCCGGGCCAGCCGCCGGATTGCGACGATGGGGTGGGCTGCACCGACGACAGCTGCGACGAGGATGCCGACCAGTGCTCCAACGTGGTCGACCACGCCAACTGCGACGACGGCGACTGGTGTGACGGGGCCGAGGTGTGCGACGCGGTGCAGGATTGCCAGCCGGGCCAGCCGCCGGACTGCGACGACGGTGTGGGCTGTACCGACGACAGCTGCGACGAGGATGCCGACCGGTGCGTCAACACGCCCGTCGACGCCAACTGCGACGACGGCGACTGGTGTAACGGGGCCGAGGTGTGCGACGCGGTGCAGGACTGCCAGCCGGGCCAGCCGCCGGATTGCGACGACGGGGTAGGCTGTACCGACGACAGCTGCGACGAGGATGTCGACCAGTGCTCCAACGTGGTCAACCACGCCAGTTGCGACGATGGACAATGGTGCAACGGGGCCGAGGTGTGCGACGCGGTGCAGGGCTGCCTGCCGGGCGCGCCGCCGTGCGACGACGGGGTGGGTTGTACGACCGATACCTGCGATGAGGGCAACGAAAGCTGCACCAACACGCCGGACGATGACGCCTGCGACGACGGCGTGTTCTGCAACGGGGCCGAGACCTGCGATCCGGTGTCGGACTGCCAGGCGGGCAGCGATCCATGCCCGGAGCAGCCCTACTGCGACGAGACCCACCACTGTATGGAGTGTCTGCCGGATCAGCCTTACTGCGATGCGGACGGCCAGACGCTGCACGTCTGCCAGTCCGATGGCTCGGGCCCCGAGCCGGGCCAGGACGTGCTCTGCGGCTACATCTGCGAGGCCGGCGCCTGCATCGCCGCCAGCAACGTCACCGAGGAGGAGATGACGACCTGCGATGAAACAGCACCGGTCTTGGCACCGCAGAGCGGGTCGCTGACCTTTACCGATAGTGGAATCGAGTGCAGCGCCGGTTGCTCCGAAGAAGGCGACGTCTTGATTTCCTCGAACGACGGGCCGACGGCCGCCGACCCGGTGCGGGTGTGCGTCTCCAGCCTGGATCTGCCGGCCGGCATCGACCTGCTGCCGGACGGCAGCGAGGACCGCGGTTTGGTCCTGATCGTCGACGGCGATGCTTCCATCGCCGGCCAGATTCTATTCGACGGCGGCGCCGGCAGCGATGGCGAAGGTTCGGCGCTGGCGGGCGGCACGGCTGGTCCCGGCGGCTTCCCGGGCGCCGATGGCTGCAGCGGCCACCAGTGCACCGGGTTGGATGGGCCGGGTCCGGGGGGCGGCAGCGGCGGCACGCGGAACGGTGACCAGGCCGGTGCCGGCGGCGGCGCCGGGCACGCCGGGCTGGGCGGCGACGGCGGCGATGGCCTCAACGGCGCCGGCTTTTTCGGCGACGACGGCGGCGCCGGCGGATCGACCTACCCGGCGGAGGGGCCCTGGCTGGAGCCGCTGGTCGGCGGCTCCGGCGGCGCCTCGGGCGCGGACGGCAGCGGCGGCTACGGCTCGGGGCCCGGCGGCGGTGGCGGCGGGGCGCTGCAGATCACGGTCCGCGGCAGCTTGACGGTCGGCGGCACGCTCGGCGCCAGCGGCGGCCGCGGCGGTGAGCCGGATGGCAACCACGGCGCTGGCGGGGGCGGCGCGGGGGGCGGCATTCTGCTCGAGGCCCGCACGCTCGGTGTGAGCGGCAGCCTGCTGGTCGAGGGCGGTCGCGGCGGCGACAACGCCTCGTGCAACAGCTTCGGCGGCGCCGGCGCCAGCGGGGGTGTGCTCGACGGCGATGCCGGTGACGACGGCTCGGGCTGCGGCGGCAGCGGCGGCGGCGGCGGCGGCGGCCGCATCCGCTTGCGCTCCCTCTCCGGCGCCGACTGCGCCATGGGCACCATCTCGCCGGCCGCTTCCTGTACCGCGGAGTCCCTGTAATCCGGGCCGCTCAGGGACCACCTTTGGATCTCGACGTCTTCGAAGCGATCGATCCCGCACGGACCGATTGCGGCTCCATCTCCGATTTGGCATGCTGGCAGTCCAGCCATCTCGATGGTGAATGAAGGGAGGGCTCATGCGCTGGACGATTCCTGCACTGACGCTGGGCGTGTTGGCCGCGCCGGCCGCCGCCGAGGACGGGGCGGTGGCCGGGCGCTGCATGACCTGCCACAAGGACAAGAGTCCGGGGCTCTACCGGCAGTGGCTCGGCTCGGCGCACGCCGAGCACAGCGTGACCTGTCTCGACTGCCACCGGGCCGGGGCCGAGGATCCGGACGGTTTCGAGCACGAGGGCGCCCGCATCGCCACCCTGGTCACGCCGAAAGACTGCGGCCGTTGCCACGAGCGCGAGTTCGAGCAGGTGCAGCGCTCCTACCACGCCAGCGCCGGTGAGATCCTGGAGTCGGCCGACGCCTACCTGGCCCACGCCGCCGGCGGTGAGCCGGTGGCCATCGCCGGTTGCGAGAGCTGCCACGGCACCAAGGTGCGCATCGACCCGGATTCGCCCAACAAGCTGGCCGCCGCCAGCTGGCCCAACTCCGGCATCGGCCGCATCAACCCGGACGGCTCCAAGGGCGCCTGCAACGCCTGCCACGTGCGCCACCACTTCGACACCAGCCAGGCCCGCCGGCCCGAGTCGTGCAGCAAGTGCCACCTGGGCCCGGACCATCCGCAGAAGGAGGTCTATGAGGAGTCCAAGCACGGCAACTCCTACTACACCCACATCGACGAGATGAACCTGGACGCCGATCGCTGGCAGGTGGGCCTGGACTACTACGCCGCGCCCACCTGTGCCACCTGCCACATGGGCGCCAGCGGTCGCACCGAGCCCAGCCACGACGTGGGTTTGCGCATCTCCTGGACGCTGCGGCCCAAGGTGTCGAAGATGAAGCCCGACTGGAAGGTCAAGCGCAAGAACATGCAGGGCGTCTGTCTGGCCTGCCACGCCCAACCCTTCGTCGACGGCCACTACCGGCAGTTCGACGGGGTGGTCCAGCTCTACAACCGCAAGTTCGCCCGGCCGGCGGTGCGCATCATGGAGCTGATCGAAAAGCGCGGCCTGCGCCAGCGCAATGCGGCTTTCAGCAACCAGATCGACTGGATCTTCTGGGAGCTGTGGCACCACGAAGGCCGCCGGGCCCGCCACGGGGTGGCCATGATGGGGCCGGACTACACCTGGTGGCACGGCATCTACGAGGTGGCCAAGCACTTCTACTTCAAGTTCATCCCGGCCGCCCGGGCCTACGGCGATCCCGAGGTCGACCGGGTCATCGACGAGTTGCTGGCCGACGATCCCATGCACACCTGGCTGCAGCGCGACACCGCGGCCATCAAGCGCGATATCCGCTCGGGCAAACTGCCGGCGGTCTATCGGGATCTCTACCACCCGGCCGAAGAGTAGCGCGACCATGCTGCGGCGGCTGCTGCACTTCTGGCGTGGTCTGCTGGCCCACTGGCTGAGCGCGGTCGGGGTGGTGCTGACCACCAGCGCCTTCGTCGTGTTCCTGCTGGCCGAGTTGCTGCGCCTGACCGGCGCGGTGACCAACGCCTACGTGGGGCTGATTACCTATCTGGCGCTGCCGGCGCTGTTCGTGCTGGGGTTGCTGCTGATCCCGTTGGGTTGGTGGCGGCTCAAGCGCCGCAGCGGCAAGACCCACCGCCAGCTGTTGGCGGAGATGTTCAACCCGGATTTCGTCCAGCCGCGGCCGATCGGCTCGAAGCTGTTCATCACCATCGGCCTGCTGACGCTGGTCAACATCGTATTCCTGGCAGCCGGCGGAGCCCGCATGCTGGGCTTCATGAACCAGCCGCGGTTTTGCGGTACCGCCTGCCACAGCGTGATGCACCCCGAGTGGATCACCTACCAGCGCTCGCCTCACGCCCGGGTGGCCTGCGTCGAGTGCCACGTGGGCCAGGGCCTCGAGGCCGAGATCGACGCCAAGCTCAACGGGGTGTGGCAGATGATCTCGATCACTCTCGACCTCTACGAGCGGCCCATCCCCACCCCGGTCGCCCAGCTGCGCCCGGCCCAGGAGACCTGCGAGCGCTGCCACTGGCCGGACATGTTCCACGGGCGGCGGGTCGAGCGCCTGGTGCGCTACGCCCACGACCGGGC
Organism: uncultured Myxococcales bacterium; assembly: GCA_964454005.1. Classification (GTDB taxonomy): domain Bacteria; phylum Myxococcota; class B64-G9; order B64-G9; family B64-G9; genus CAYVQE01. The sequence continues at coordinate 40,096 of CAYVQE010000029.1, read as the reverse complement.
CTCGACACCGCGCTACACCACCCTGTCGCTGAAGGTGGGCTCCGGTCGCCGGCACCCGGCAGCGGACAGCTGGATCCACTGGCACGTGGCCGAGCATAACGCCGTGCGTTACCGGCCGGCCGACCGCCAACGGCTGCAGCTGGAGTGGGTCGAGGTGCGCCAACCGGACGGCGGCTGGAAACGCTACCGGCCGCGGCGGCCGCCGGTGGTGGCGCAGGCCGAGCGGGACCAGGCCCCCGACGGCGGGTGGCCGGTGCGGCGGATGGACTGCGTCGACTGCCACAACCGGGTCACCCACATCTACGAGGACCCGGCCCGGGCGGTCGATCGCCGCATCGCCGCCGGCGAGCTGAGCCGCGCGCTGCCCTTCGTCAAGCGCCAGGCCCTGGCCGCCTTGACCAGCAGCTATCCGCCGGAGCAGGCGGCGGCGGCCATCGAGCGCGACTTCGTCGGCTACTACCGCCGCCACCACCCCGCGGTGCTGCGCCGACAAGCCGAGGCGCTGGAGCAGGCGGTGGCGGTGTTGCAGGACATACACGCCCGCAATGTTCACCCGCGGATGAACGTGACCTGGAACGCCTACGAGGACCACCTGGGCCATTCCCGCGGCCCCGGCTGCCGCCGCTGCCACTCGCCCGACATGATCGACGCCCAGGGCCGGCCGGTGCCCAACCACTGCACCCTGTGCCACTCCATCCTGGCCTACGACAGCCCCGGCCCCTTCGCCTTTTTACAGCCCCTCGACCCGGGCGATCCCGAGTGCTGGATGCACCTCCAGCTGCGCCGCGAGTTCCTGGGCCCCGCGGCAGCCGGAGACGGCGATTTCCGGCCCTGCGCCGAACCGCAGCTCGAGGCCGAGGGTCAGTCGGCCAGCCGGTAGCCGATGATGAAGGCGTGGCGCAGCAGCTTGGCGGCCAGCTGGCGGGCGCTGGCCAGGTCGGGGCGGGCCAGGCGCTCGCGGTAGTCGAGGCGGTCGACCCAGCCGCGCAGGTCGAGCATCTCGCTGGAGTGGACCGCCACGCCCGGCTCGCGACCGCCGATCAGGCGCAACTCGAGCCGGCAGCGGTCAGCGGCCTCGGCGTCGGCGAAACGCAGCGTCACTTGACGCTGGCTGTCGAACAGATCGAGCGGCAGGCCACCGGCCTCCCAGAGCTGCAGCGCCTCGCGGGCACGGACGAAGGGCTCCTGGGCCGCGTGGCCGGCGGTGGCCGCCAGCAGCCGCTCCAGGTCGGGCCGGGCCCGCTCGCCGAAGGAGGCCAGCACCAGCGGCAGGCGCCGGGCCACCGGATCGGTGCGGCTGGCCAGATCGTCCGGGGTGCGAAAGCGCCAGGCACAGGCGGCGCTGACCGCGGCCAGGGCGGCCGGCGATGGATCGAGCGCCAGCCAGCCGGCCAGTAGATCCAGCCAGCCCAACCGTTCGCCGGTCGGGTGGCGCACCGTCTCCAGTAGCGTCCGATGGTCATCTGCGAGCAGGAAGGCGCGCACCTCGGCCTCGGGCAGCAGGCTGCGCATGGTGCGCAGCAACGGCCCGATCCACTCGCCGTGGAGGTGATCGAGTCCCAATGACGCAGCCAGCGGCTCGAGCGCTTCCCGGCCTTGGACCCACAGCGCGCCCAGGCCGACCCAACAGTGCTCCTGGTAGGGCTTGGCCTGATCGGCCGAGAAGCGCAGCTGCTCGGCCAGCCAATCGCCGATGCGCTCGGCCGCGCCGGCCGGGTGCAGGCCCTCGGCGCGGATACGCTCCAGGGCCGCCACCGGCGCTGCGCCCGGCGCTGCCAGCTGGTCGAGCAATGTCTCCGGGTCGGTCGCAGCCGGGTCGGCCTCGGGTTGCGGTTGGGGCAAGCGCCGCCGGCCCAACGCCCGCAGCGCTTCGCGGGCGGCGCGGCCCACCCGGCTCGGGGTCCGGCGTGGCCCGTCCAGGCCGTCGAGCGCGTGCGGCGCCACCCAGCCCGCAGCCGCCTGCGGCACCTTGCCGTTCGCGGCCAGGGCGGCCAGCCCGCGCAGCGCGCCGTACAGATGCGCCGCGCGCGGCCGGCTGCGATCACCCAACACCCGCTGGCATTCCTCCAGCAGCCGGGTGTCGCCGGGTTGCAGCGGCAGCAGACCGGCCAACAGGCAGCTGGTCAACCCGGCCCGCACCGGCCCGATCCGCTCGGCGGCTTCGGCCAGCATGGCCGGCAGGTGCTCGCTGGCCGCCAGCGGATCCAGCCGGGCGGCTGCCAGGGCCGACTCGGCCAGGTCGAATACCGTATCGTCATCGGGTGGTCGGTCACCCCAGTCGTGCTCGATCGCCGTGCGGCAGGCGTTCAGCAGGCGGGCGGCCTGGTCGGCCAGGCCCCGGCGGGCGGCCACCCGGGCCGCGCAGCCCCAGGCGGTCCGCAGTGCCGGCTGCGCTTCGGGCATGGCCAGCACCCTGCGCACCATGCGCTCGGCGGCGATGTCCGCCGGCTCCAGCACCGCCTCCAGGGCCGTGACCAGGTGGTTGGGCGCGGCGCCGCTTCCGGCCAACGCCGGGTGGTGGGCCAGCCGATCCTGCATGGCCTCCAGGGCTGCGTCCAGCTCGTCGAAGAACCGCCGCGCCGCGTTCTCCAAAGTCTCGCGTGCCCGCGGTCGGCGGCTGGCGAGCAGGGCCCGGACGGCGAAGCCCAGTCGCGGGTCGTCCGGCTTCAGCCGGCGGATCGCCTCCGCCCAGGCGTCCTGGGTCCAGTCGTCGTCCAAACGGGCCAGCGCCGGTGCCAGCCCGCTGCGGGCGCTCGGGTGGTCGTGGGCGAAGGCAAGCCCGGCGGTGAAGGCCGCCGCCAGCGGCTGCCCCAGCCGGGAGTCCAGGGTCTCTTCGGCGGCGCCGGTCGCCCCTTCCAGCCCCTGCTCCTCGAGCGCCTCGGCCCGGGCCAGCGCGTCGGCCAGGGTCGGGTCAGCGGCCGCGGCCGCTTGCAGCAAGCGCTGGTGCAACTCGACCTGCCGGGGATGATCGCGCAGCAGCTTCAAAGCGTCGGCGCCTTCGGTCAGGGCGGCCTCGATGGCATCCGGATCGCCCCCGGCGCGGGGGCGGCGGCGCTGGAAGGCCTCCAGACGTTCGCGGCCGCCGGGCTCGACCTGCTCCGGCCGCAGGCCGCGGCGGACCCGGCGGCGCAGCCGATCCAGGTCGCCGATGGCCATGGCGCCGACGTCCAGCCGGGCGCCGTCGAGCAGCCGGCCCACCAGGTCGGCCAGCCGGGCGCTGACCCGACTGGCGCCCTTGCGCGCCAGCGACAGTGCCTCGCGGCAGGCGCCGTCGTTGCCCATGAACCAGTGGGCCATCGGCCAGTAGTTGGCCAGCTGCGGCTCGCCGGTCAGCAGCTCGCGCTCGCGTTCCCACTGCTCCCAATCCGGCGCCCGGGCCAGGCGCTCGTCGAAGGCGCGCGGGATGCGGCCGTGGGCGATCAGCGCCGCCAGCCAGTCGCTGCGCGCCGCCAGCAGGCGCGGATCGCGGTGCACCGGCAGATGCTCCAGGGCGGGCAGCAGACTCGCCTTCAACCGCTCGACCCAGGCGGCGAACTCGGGCGTTCCATAGACCTCGGCCGCCACCGCCCGCTGCAGGAAGAAGTGGCTCAACCCGCCGGCCAGCGGTTGCGCCGGGTTGTCCGGGTCGGCCGGCGGCGACCAGATCGACATCAGCCCGCTGTCGGCCGGCAGCAAGCAAGCCAGGGCGGTCTCGCCGCGGGTGGAACGACCCAGGCGAAACAGGCCGCTGAACAGGGCCAGCGGATCGCCGAGCAGGCCGGCGCCGTTTGTCCAGGCGAAGAAGTTGCGCCGCTCGCGGCTGTCCTGGTCGAGCTGGCAGACATCGAGCGACAGCAGCCAGCCGTCCATGGGCTCTTGCTCCAGCCGGGCCCGGCGCAGGCCGGCCTCGAGTTCGCTCCAGACCGCCAGCTCGGCCGGCGGTGGCCAGCCGAAGGTGGCCTGGAACTCGCGGGCCAGCTCCACGCCCAGCCCGGCGCGGTCGGCCACCGCCTGGCGGAATGCGGCCTGATCGGTCTTGGCCAGCAGCAGTTCCTCGGCCGCGCCCGGCAGCACGCGGGCCGACAGCAGGTCGGCGTAGTCGAGCGCGTTCGGGTCGAGCGGCACGAACTCCAGCGTGCGCGAGCTGGCCAGCAGCAGCTCGACCGGCGAGGGCTCGGGCGGCTCGGGCTTCGGTGGCCGTGGGGACGGGGCCTGAGTCGGTTTCTCGGTCTCCGGGGCCGGCCGAGGCTCCGGGGTCGATGCGGCCTGCTGTGCCTCGGTCGGGGGCGGGGATTGCGTGGTCCCGGGCGTGGCCTTCTTCTCGTTCGGGGCAGCCTTTTTTATCTTCGACGGGCTGGTTTTCTTGGCTTGCCCGGTCTTGGTGGTCCCGGACGTGGCTTTCTTCTTGGTTGAGGCCGCCTTTGTTTTCTTTGAAAGGGTGGGTTTCTTGGTCTGCCTGGTCCTGGTGGCCTTTTGCTCGGCCGGCTTGGCCGACTTGGGCCTGGCCGGGGCTTTCTTCTTGGCCGGCTTGGCC
>CAYVQE010000029.1:0-35483 GCA_964454005.1 uncultured Myxococcales bacterium | reverse complement strand
GGCCGGCTTGGCCGACTTGGGCCTGGCCGGGGCTTTCTTCTTGGCCGGCTTGGCCGACTGGGGCTTGGCCGGGGCTTTCTTCTTGGCCGGCTTGGACTTGGTGGTCGGCTTCTTCGTTCTCTTGGTGGCCTTGGTCTGCTCAGTGGTCTTCTTCTTCATCTTCTCGCTTCTCTTGGCCTTGGCCGGCATGACCCCTCCCGGTGCGCTCGCATCCGATCCGATCAAAGCCGGCGGCCGGTCGCGGGTCAACAGTTTTGAAGACGGCGGTGCGGCGGTGCCGGCTGGCGGCGCCGGTTGCGGAATCGTGCGCAGCTTGGTTGTTTGCACCCGGCTGGCTGGAGTATCATCGCTGCCGAGGACATTTCCGCCGGGAGCCGGTGACCGATGCACCAGATGCCCAAGCCGGGCAGCTTGCTGGATCGCTTCAAGCTGGAGCGCGAGATCGGCCAGGGAAGCCTGGGCGTGGTCTTTCTGGCCCACGACACCCTGCTCGATACGCGGGTGGCGCTGAAGATCATCAGCCCGGCGCTGGCCAAGACCGATGCCTTCAGCCGCCTGGCCCGCGAGGTACTGCTGGCCCGGCGGGTGTCGCACCCGGGCATCTGCCGCATCTACGACATCCACGAGGTCAGCTCTTTTCTTTTCATCTCGATGGAGTACATCGAGGGGCCGACCCTGGAGCAACTGATCAGCAAGAACGGTACCCTGCCGGTAGCGCGGGCCGCCCGCCTGATCGCCTACGCCGCCCGCGCCCTGGCCGCCGCCCACGGCCAGGGCATCGTTCACCGCGGGCTGACGCCCAACAACCTGGTGGTGCGCCCCGGCGATCGCGTCTCCATCATGGACTTCGGCCAGTCGCTGGCGCGCGATATGGCCGGCTCGACCGGCGCGGCCATGCCGACGGAGACGGTGCACAGCATGTCGCCCGAGGTGCTGGCCGGCCGCGAGGCCACCCCGGCCAGCGACATCTACTCGCTGGGCGCCATCCTCTACCGCTGCGTCACCGGGGCCCAGCCCTTTCCGGGCGACAACGTGGTGGAGCTGACCAACGCGGTGCTTGAAGGCAACATGGTGGCGCCGCATCTGTTCAACCCACAGGTCGGCCAGGCGCTGGAGAACCTGATCGTCAAGGCCATGACGGTCCAGCCCGAGGCCCGCTGCCGCTCGGTGATGGAGCTGAAGGACTGGCTGACCGCGGTCACCGGCGAGGACGCCGAGTCTGACGATCCACCGGCGGATGATACTGCGGCGGCCATGGGCCTGCCCGAGGGCTTCGAGCCTCAACTCGAGGCCGACGAACTCGATGACCCCGATGGCGGTCACACCCAGCAGGTGCTGATGCAGGAGACCACCCTGCTGTTCTCCGACATCGTGGCCATCACCCGCTACTTCGACAAGTTCGGCGACATGGCCGGCCGCAAGCGGATCGAGAAGCACAACAAGCTGCTCTTCCCGGTCATCCAGCGCCACCGCGGCCGCGTGCTCAAGACCATCGGCGACGCCATCATGGCCTATTTCCTGCTGCCCGACGACGGCATCGAGGCGGCCATCGACATGCAGCAGGCGATCGAGCAGCAGAACCGGACCACCCAGGACGAGGACGCCCGCATCTTCATCCGCATCGGGCTGCACACCGGACCGTGCATCATCGAGGACCAGGACGTGTTCGGCGACGCGGTCAACGTGGCCTCGCGGGTCAGCTCCCAGGCCGGCGGCGGCGAGATCCTCATCTCGGAACTCACCCGCGCCCAGTTGACGCGCAACAAGCAGAACACCGAGTTCGCCGCCGGCGCCATTCTCAAGGGCAAGAGCGAGCACTTCAACCTGTTCCGCGTTCAGTGGCAGGGCATCGCGCTGCCGGCCGGCTCGCCCCAGCCGCCGCCCAACCGGCAGCGGCCGGTGCCGGTGGCGCCGGCCGGAACCGGCACCGGTTCGCGGCCGCAGGCGGGCAGCGCATTCACCCAACCGCCGCCCGATCTGTCTCAGCCCGCCGAGCAGGAGTCCGGACCACGCGAGCTGGTGCCCGAGCCGCTGCCGCCGGCCCGGGACGACGGGCCGCCCCAGCCGCTCTACATTCCGGAGAACGAGGAGACCGGCGAGACCACCGCGGCAGCGGCGGGTGATGGCTTCGGCCTGCTGGACGCGGTACCCGCGCCGCAGCCACCGCCGCCCCCGCTGCCCCCGCTGCCCGACGGTACCGCCCTGCTGCCCGATCGCGGTGGGCGTTCAGGGGATTCGCCTCCAACCGCAAAGCGGCCAGCCCGCAGCGGTTCCGCCTGGCTGTTCAAGCTGGCCGCCGGGCTCGGCCTGCTGGCCCTGATCGGGCTGGGGGTGGTTATCGGGGTGTTGCTGGTGAGCGATGGCGGTGGGACAACCGAGTCCGTTGTCGAGTCAACGTCGCCGAACGAACAGGTCGTCAGCAAGGACGATCTGGTCGCGGCCGCGCGGCAGGAACGGCAGCGGGATCCGGCCGGCGGCGAATCCGGCAATCCGGTTGACGAGCGGTCCGATCCGGCGCCGGACGCGGATCAAGCCGCCGCTCGGGCCGCCGGCGACGAGCAGGATGCCCGAGCGGCTCCGGAGCCGGAGTTGGTGGCGCCGGATAAGCCCAATGAGGCCCGCCAGCGGGCCGCCGAGGCGCGCGAGACGCAACGGCAGTGGCGGCAGCTGCGTTCGGCCATGCGCGCCAAGGGAGTCATCCGCGGCGACGACCCGACGCTCGACCGCCAGCTCAAGCGCATCCGCACGCTGCGTCGCCGGGGGCGCCATACAGCCGCCCAGAACGCCATGCTGCGCGCCGAAAAGCACCTGGCGGAAATCGTGATCGACCGCTCCTTCGTCCGGGCCAAGCTGGCGCGCTTCAACCGCGCCTTCGATCGGGCCGGCGATCGGGCGGCTGCGGCCGGGGCCATGGATCTGGCCGAGGACATCATGGCCGCGTTGGAGTCCGGCGACCACGCCCGGGCCAACGCCTTGCTCAACCGTTCGTTCCGCACGCTGAGCCAGGCTGGCCGTTGAGCCTGCCTCGGATTGCCCCTTTGCCATAAACGGCAGAACCGCTAAGATGTGGTTCACGGGGGCCAAGAAAACAGGAGCTTGCCGATGAAGTCGCCGATGCTCGCCGCATTCGTCATGCTGACCTCGCTCACCGGGCCGCTGTCGGCAGCGGCCGACGAGATCAACCTGCCCATCGCCTTCGAGCCGCCGCAGCCCCGCAGCAGCCCCTTGGGCGATCTGCTCGCGGTGCCGGGGGCCAGCCTGCACGCCAGCCCGGGTGCGCCGCTGCTGCCGGTGCGGCCGCTGCGCCTGGCCCTGCCGCCCGGCCAGCGGGTGGTGGCCGTCGAGCTCGAACAGGTGCGCTCCGAGGTGCTGTCCGGCCGCTGGCGGATCGCGCCCGCCCAGCACCCGGTGCCCTTGTCGGCCCGGGTCCGGCCGGCGCCCACCCCGCCCGACCCGGCCATCTACGGTACGGACCAGCCGGTGCCGGCCCGCTGGATCGACAGCGCCGGGGTGCAGACCAGCCGCGGTTACCGGGTGCTGACGGTGCGGGTGCACCCGCTGCGCTACAGCCCGGCCAGCGGCCGCGTCGAGCGGCTCGATCGGGCGCGGCTGGTGGTGCGCACCGCGCCCGGCGGTCCGGTCTCGACCTTCTACCGGGCGCGGCCGGCCGACAGGGCCGCGCTGGCCGGCAAGCTGGACCACGCCCGGGCCCTGGACGCCTACCCGAAACGAGCCGCCGTGCCGCGGGCCGCCCGACTCGATCCGGGCGACTACCGCTATCTGATCGTGGCGCCGCAGCAGTTTCTGGAACTCGGCGGCGACGACTCGCTCGAGGCCCTGGCCGTCGCCCGCGCAGCCGGCGGCCTGCCGGCCCAGGTCGTGGCGCTGGAGTGGGTGGTCGCCAACTACGACGGCCAGCGGCCCGACGGCGGCCAGGACGACGCCACCCGGGTGCGCCAATTTTTGACCGAGGCCTACCAGGAGTGGGGCGTGGAGTACGTGCTGCTGGTCGGCGACGCCGACGCCGGCGACAACGGCGGCGAGAGCGGCGATTACCTGATGCCGGTGCGCAAGTTCTACGTCGAGATCCCGCGCCAGGATGGCAGCCTGATCGACACCATCCCGGCCGATCTCTACTACGCCTGCCTGGACGGCTCCTTCGACCACGACGCCGACGGCGACTACGGCGAGCTGCAGGATGGACCCGACGGCGGGGTGATCGACCTGATGGCCGAGCTGCACGTGGGCCGGGTGGCCGCCGACAGCGCCACCGAGGTGCGCCGCTTCGTGGCCAAGACCCTGGCCTACGAGGCCGCCGCCGGCAACTGGCTCAAGGAAGTCTGGATGCTCGGCGAGTGGCTGTTCGAGGGCCCGGTCTGGGGCGGCGATTACATGGACGACCTCATCACCGGCTCGTCCATGGGCGGGATCGACACCCTGGGCTTCGACAGCCTGCCGTTTTTCGAGTGCCACACCCTCTACGATCGCGACCTGGGCGGGGCCGAGTCCTGGGGTGCGGACGAGCTGCTGCCCATCCTGGACGCCGGTCCCCACCTGGTCAACCATCTGGGCCACAGCAACGAGATGTACAACATGCGGCTGTACAACCAGCACGCCGACGGCCTGGTCAACGCGCACCCATTCTTCCAGTACTCCCAGGGCTGCTACAACGGTTCATTCGACAACAAGGTCGATGAGTCGGACTACGTACATAACGAGGATTCCTTTGCCGAGCACCTGTCGCTGGCCGAGCACGGCGCCTTCGCCGTGGTGGCCAACGCCCGCTACGGCTGGGGCGGCTACGGTCGCGACGGGGTCAGCCAGCGCTTCCACCGCGAGTTCTGGGATGCCTTCTTCTCGGAGGGACTGACCACCCTGGGCCAGGCGCTGAACTACAGCAAGGAGGACAACGCCTGGGCATTCTCAGATCCCTACTTTCGCTGGGTGGGCTACGAGAGCAACCTGCTCGGCGATCCGGCGGTTCGGTTGAAGAAGAACCTGGGCACCGATGGGCCCTTGATCGGGGTCTATCCGCCGGAGGTGGCCTTCTTCGCCCGGGCGGGCGACGATGAGGTGCAGCAGGTCGAGCTGACCGTGGTCAACGACGGGGTGGGGGAGCTGGCCTGGAGCGCGACCAGTGAGCAGGCCTGGTTGAGCGCCAGCACGGCCGCCGGCGGCGATGGAGACAGCATCGAGGTCGTGGTGGACTCCAGCGGGCTGGCGGCCGGCAGCCACCTGGGCGAGCTGGTGTTCGAGGCGCCGGGGGCCGACAACAGCCCCTTCGTCTTTGTGGTGACGCTGACCGTGATCGAGCCGGCCGTGCTGCAGGTGCCGCAGGTCGGCACCGACGCACAGCCGGTGATCGACGGTGAGCTGGAGCCGGGCGAGTGGGCCCGGGCGCTGCCGCGGGCCATCGACCCGGGTGCGGTGGGCCAGGTCATGCTGCATTCCATGGTCTGCGGCGACGTGCTCTATCTGGCGGTCGACGACCGCCGCGACGACAGCAACTCCGGCCGCGATCAGATGCGGTTGTATTTCGACAAGAACCTCGACGGCCTGTGGCCGCTGGACGAGGCCTCCTCGGACGAGGGCGAGTACCTGCTGCTCGACGGGGTGACCTACTGGTGGCTGCTGTTCAACGACGGCGCCGGCCTGGGCGGTCCGGATTACCCAGAGGCCAACCCGGATGGGGTGACGATGGACTACGGCTTCCAGGACGGCCACCGGGTCTACGAGATGAGCGTCGATCTGGTCGGGTCCATGCTCGACGTGGGCCCGCAGGGCAGCTTCGGCATGCTGTTCTGGGTGGCCGATCTGGCCAGCGGCCAGCGCGACTACACCGGCGTCTTTCCGCCCGACATGCCGCGCCACAACGAGCAGCAGTTCATCGTCGACCACCAGCGTTTCTTCGGTCGGGTCGAGCTGGATCCGGGCGGCGATCAGCTGATCGCCCAGCCGCGCCAACTGGCCTTCGAGGCGGTGCCCGATCGACCGGTTCCCGAGGCGGCATCGGTGGCGCTGGACTGCAGCCAGCCCGACTGCACGCTGGATTTGTCCGTCGCGTCGGACAGCGACTGGTTGCAGGCCGAGCTGGCCGGCGACAGCACCCCGACCGCGCTGGATGTGGCCATCGATCACGCCGGGCTGGAGCTGGGCGAGTACCACGGCACGGTGATCCTGCACTCGGCCGGGGCCTGGAACACACCCTTCCGCGTTCCGGTGCTGCTGCGGGTGCTGCCCAGCCCGCCCCACATCGCGCTCGACCGGGAGACCTTCTCGCTGGTGGCCGCGGCCGGCGGGCCCGACCCGACGGTCGATCTCGGGCTGACCAACAGCGGTGGCCGGCCGCTGGACTTCAGCTGCGATCCGGCAGCCGCCTGGCTGTCGGCCGAGCCGGCCGGCGCCATTCTGGCCCCGGGCACCGCGCGCAGCATTGCGCTGACGGTCGATCTGGGCCAGCTCGAGGTGGGCTTCCACAGCAGCGAACTGGCCATCCGCGACGACCAGGCCGATAACAGCCCGGCCGTGGTGACGGTCGACATCGAGGTGCTGGAGGAGCAGGCTATGCCGCCGGTGGCCGATTTGGTCATCGAGCGCCGTGACGCCGAGCTGGCGCTGAGCTGGCGCAACCCGGACAGCCCGCTGCTGGCCGAGGTGGTGGTGCGCCGTGACCGGGCGGCGCCGCCGGCCGCGCCGCACCTGGGCAGTGCGGTTTTCAGCGGCCTGGACGAGGCGGTGGTGGACGCGGGCCTGGAAAACGGCACCACCTACTGCTACGCCGTGTTCACCCGCGACCAGGCCGGGCGCAACTCCGAGGCGGTGACCGGCTGCGCCGCGCCGGGGCCCAACCGGCCGCCGCCGGCGCCGGTGCACCGCTCGCCGGCCGACGGGGTGGTGCTCAACGCCGCGCCCGAGCTGGTGGTCGATGAGGTGATCGATCCGGACGGCGATGAGGTGACCGTCGAGTTCCGGCTGCTCGACGAGGCCGAGCAGGTTGTCGCACAGGGCTCCGGCCGATTGGATGGCCCGCGGGTGCTGTACGCGGTGGCGGCCGCGCTGAGCCCGGGAGCCGGCTACACCTGGCAGGCCCGCGCCAGCGACGCCCTGGGTGCAGACTCGGGCTGGAGCGAGGCCTGGTCCTTCCGCCTGCGCCAGCAGTCACCCGACGGCGGCAGCCCCGACGGCGGCGACGAGCCGGACGACGGCGGGGGCGGCGGCTGCGGCTGCAGCAGTTCCGGCCGGCCGGCGGCCGGCCTGGCTCTGCTGGGCCTGCTGCTGATCGGCTTGCTGCGCCGGCGGGTGGCTTCGGCCTAGAATTCCTGGGGCAGGGTCTGCAGGTCGGTCTGGGTGAAGACCGGGCCGTCCTTGCAGACGTAGAAGGGCCCGATGTTGCAGCGGCCGCACTGGCCCAGCCCGCACTTCATCTTCATCTCCAGCGTGGTGTAGATCTGGTCTGGCTCGAAGCCGATCTCGTTGAACACCGGCAGGGTGAACTTGATCATGATCGGCGGGCCGCAGGTGACCGCGATGGCCTTGGTGGCCGAGGGGGAGACCTCCTTGAGCACCGCCGGCACGAAGCCCTCGCGGCCCTCCCAGGTCTCGTCGCCCTTGTCCACCGTGACCACCAGCTCGGTGTTGGGCGCCTGGCCCCAGTTGTCCAGATCCTGGTGGAAGATCAGATCCTGCGGGCTGCGGGCGCCGTAGATGATGGTCAGCTTGCCGTAGTCGTCGCGGTGGTTGAGCACGTGGTAGATCACCGGCCGCAGCGGCGCCAGGCCGATGCCGCCGCCGGCGATGACCACGTCCTTGCCGTGCCACTCGTCGACCGGGAAGGGCTTGCCGTAAGGCCCGCGGAAGCCGAGCAGCGCTCCCGGGTAGAGGTGGTGCAGCGCCTCGGTGTGCGCGCCCATGCGCTTGGTCGAGACGGTCAGCCTCTCGGGCCGGTCGGCATCGCCCGAGATGACGAAGGTCGATTCGCCCTCGCCCATGGCGCTGATCTCGCAGAACTGCCCGGGCTGGTAGCGGAAGGCCTGGCGGTCCTGCTCGTCCTCGATCTCGAAGGTGAACGAGACGGTGTCGTGGGTCTCGTCGATGCGCTCGACGATGCGCGCCACCATGGGCAGCAGGGGATCGCGTTGCTCAGCCACAGCTGGCCTCCTCGCTGATTTGGCGCTTGATCTCGGCCAGGTCGGCGAACAGGTGGCGCCGCAGGCCGCAAAGCTCGACGCAGCGACCGCAGCCGGTGCAACCCAGCCGGCCTTCGTGCCGCTCGGGGATGTAGGCGAACTTGTGCAGCACCCGCTGGCGCAGCCGTGAGGCGCGCTTGGTGCGCGGGTTGTGGCCGCCGGCCATGCGGGTGAAGTCGGAGTGCTGGCAGGAATCGATGATGCGCAGCCGCTGGACGTCATCCTTGTAGGACTCGTCGACGATGTTGAAGCACTGGCAGGTCGGGCAGTACAGGGTGCAGGCGCCGCAGTTCATGCAGCCGACCTGCAGCTCGTCCCAGACCGGATGCTCGAAGTTGCGCAGCAGGGCCTCGGGCTCGGGAAAGCCGGGCCACCAGTCGGGCCTGGGCCCGGCGCGGCGCTCCGGGGTGGCCGCCGTGGCGGTGTCCGCCAGCCCGTCGAGGAACGCGGCTCCACGCTCCGAGCCGGCCACCGCCACGAAACCGCCGTCGGCCGGGTGCAGCATCACGTCCAGGCCTTCGGGGTCGTCGGGTCCGTAGTCGAACAGGCCGCACAGGCAGGCAGTCTGCGGTTGACAGGCCACGCCCACCAGCAACAACGCTTCGCGGCGCGCCTGGTAGTGGGTGTCGACGTGGGGCTCGGCCAAGAAGATCTCGTCCAACCACTGCAGCGCCCGGGCGTCGCAGGGCCGCACACCGAACACCGCACCGGGCTCGCTGTCGACGGCCGCCGGCTGCAGCTCGGGCCGGGTGCCGTGACCCTTCCAGTGGGCGATCTCGCGCACCGGCGGGGTAAACAGATCGCGCAAGGGCCGCTTGGGGCGCACCGAGCCCGGTGCGGGCAGGCCCTCGCCTTCGAATCGCGTCCAATGACCGTCCTCGTTCGGGGCGAAGATGGGGCCCCGTTGGCGCAGCCCTGCCAGCAGGGCCTCCTCGCTTACCTTGACGCAATCAGCCACGGTTGGGTCCTCCCAGCCAGCTGTCCGGATCGTCGGGATCGTAGAGCAGGAAAGGCCATTCGGCGCCTTCCTCGACGCCGGTCTGGAAGCCGAACATGTCTTCGATGTCTTCGGCCAGACACAGATCGAGCAGGTGCATCGGAATTCCCTCGGGGCAAGCCCGCTCGCACTCGCCGCAGTCGACGCAGCGGCCGGCGTGGTGGAAGGCCCGCACCAGGTGCCACATCATGTTCGACGAGGCCTTGGGCGCCTTCTCGATCCACTGCGGCATGTTCTTGTCGGTGATGCAGACCTTGCAGCTGCACAGCGGGCAGGCTTCGCGGCAGGCGTAGCAGTGGGTGCAGGGCGCGAAGGTCTCGTTCCAGAATTCGGCGCGCTGCTGTGGGCTCATCTGGCGGATGTGGTCGATGAACTGCGCCCGCTCGGCGCTGGGCTCGCCCACCTGCGCCGGATCGCCGACGGTCACGTCGGCCAGCGGCGAGACCCGGATGCGGCAGCGCTGGCAGCGCTCGGCCAGCTCATCCTCTTCGGCGCCGCGCACACCGGGGCAGGCCACCGCGATTGGCACCACGTGCTCGCGCGCGAAGTCGTTCTCGGTGATGCGCATGTTCAGCGCGCGGCCGTCGCAGCCCTTGACCACAACGCCCACCGGCCCCTCCATCTCGGGCAGCACCGCCCGGGCCAGGTTGTAGACGCAGCGGTCGTCGAAGACCAGCTCGTCGGCCTGATCGGCCGAGCGGATGATGGCCGGCACCACCTCACCGCTGAGCGGGTGCTGGCGATAGCCGATGACCGACCTGACCTTGTCCTGCTCGAACAGCTCGCGGACCGTCTGGCGCAGCGCGTCGTTCATGACTGCACCTCCGCGCGCGCCAGTTGGTTGGGCCTGTCGGAGACCGAGCGCACGCGCTCGACGAAGGCACGGGTCTCCTCCGAGTACTGTGCCCCCTCGGAGGCGGACAGCCAGGTGAAGTGGACCCGTTCCGGCTCGATGCCGATCCAGTCCAGCAGCCGGCGCAGCACGGCCAGCTTGCGCTTGGCGTAGAGGTTGCCCGAGATGTAGTGGCAGTCGCCCGGGTGGCAGCCCGAGACCATCACCCCGTCGGCGCCCTCCTGGAAGGCCTTGATGATGAACAGCGGGTCGATGCGGCCTGAGCAGGGTACGCGGATGATGCGCAGGTTGGCCGGCACCTCCATGCGCGAGGTGCCCGCCAGGTCGGCCCCGGTGTAGGAGCACCAGGTGCACAAAAACCCGACGATCCGGGGCTCTTGGGTGTCGCTCATGGGGTCGTCCTCCACGGGTCGCGATCAGCGCTCGGCCAGCAGGCCGCAGAGCTCATGGACGATCTGGCGGTCGGTGAAGTGCTGCGCCTCGATGGCGTTGGCCCGGCAGGTGGCCGCGCAGGTGCCGCAGCCCTTGCACAAGCTGGCGTTGATGTCGGCGATCTGCCAACGGTCGTTGAAGCCGATGGCGCCGTAAGCGCACACGTCGAGACACATTTTGCAGCCGGTGCACGCCGCCGGCGAGACCATCGCCACCGTGGGCTCGAGCTCCACCTCGCCCTGGGTCAGCAGCCGCAGCGCGGCCGCGGCCGCGCCGGAGGCCTGGGCCACCGTGTCCTGGATGTCCTTGGGGCCCTGGGCCGTGCCGCACAGGAAGATGCCGTCGGTGGCCGTCTCGGTGGGGCCGAGCTTGGGATGGCGCTCCTGGAAGAAGCCGTCGGTGGAGCGCGAGATGCGCAGCATCCGCTGCACCCGCTCGACCGTGTTGGACGGGGTCATGGCCCCGGCCAAAATGACCATGTCGGCCGGCAGCCGGATCAACCGCTGCAGGTTGGTGTCCTCGGCGATGACGATCAGCGCGCCCTCGGGCTCATCGCGCTCGGGGTCGGCCAGGTTGGTGATCTGGCCGACCTTGCCGCGGATGAAGCGCCCGCCCTGGCTGCTCACCTGGCGGTAGAACTCCTCGTAGTCTTTGCTGAAGCAGCGCAGGTCGATGTAGAAGTTGTAGGTCTGGGCGGCGGTTCGCTCACGCACCAGGGCGGCGTGCTTGATGGCGTACATGCAGCAGATGCGCGAGCAGTAGGCGCAATGGTTCTCGTCGCGCGAGCCGACGCAGTGCAGGATGGCCACCGCGGTCGGCTCCTCGCCGTTCTTCTTCACGATTTTGCCGCCGGTCGGGCCGTCCGCGCGACACATCCGCTCGAACTCGAGCCCGGTGTAGACGTCGTCGAAGCGGCCGTAGCCGAACTGGGTCATCACGCCCGGGTCGTAGACATCGTAGCCGGTGGCCACGATGATGGCGCCCACCTCGAGTTCGCGTTCGCCCTGGCCGTTGGCGTCCAGATCGCGCAGCTTGGCGCTGAATGCGCCCACCGAGCCGGCGACCTCCACGGCCTCGTGGCGGGTCAGCACCTCGACGCGCGGGTTGGCCTCGACCTCGGCCAGCTTGGGCCCGAGCAGGTCGTCGGCCTTCTCCATGGTCGGGAAGACCCGCTCCAGCATGGCCATGTGGCCGCCGAGCCGCTCGTCGCGCTCGACGATGGTGGCCTGGAAGCCGGCGTCGGCGATGTCCAGCGCCGCCTGGATACCGGCCACCCCGCCGCCGATCACCAGCACCGAGCGGTCGACCGGGGCCTTGTTGACCGGCAGCGGGCGCATCCAGCGCACCCGGCGCACCGCGGCCCGGGTGGCGGCGATGGCCTTGGGTGTCGCCGCTTCGCGGTCGCGGGTGACCCAGGAGCAGTGCTCGCGGATGTTGGCCATCTGCAACAGGAAGGGATCCAGCCCAGCCTCGGCCGCCGCCTTGCGGAAGGTCCGCTCGTGCATCAGCGGCGAGCAGGCGGCCACCACCAGCCGGTCCAGCCGGTGCTCCTCGATGTCCTTCTTGACCAGATCCTGGCCCGGATCCGAGCACATGAACTTGTAGTCCTTGGCCAGCACCACGCCGGGCTCGGCCCGCATCGCCTCGGCCACGGCCTCGACATCGACCGTGTTGGCGATGTTGGTGCCGCAGTGGCAGATGTAGACGCCGATGGCCACCGAGTTTTTCTCCGTCATGCGCGTCTCCTGTCGGCAGCGGTGGAGGTCTGCGGCTGGATCGAAACCGCTCCGGCCGTAGACCGCCACCTTTTTGCCTCAAAGATCCGGGCGAGTCAAGGCTTGCCGCAGCGCGGGAGGTGTTTTTTTCAGCTTCATATCCCGCTGGAATCCCAATGTTTTGTCAAGCCCGCCGGCCGGGCGGTCGAGCGAAACGGCGAAACGGCTGAATTGCGGTCCAGGGAGCTGAAACCGAGCCCTTTTTATGATCCGACGGCCTGCGGCCCGCCGACCGCAGCGGATGTGGACAGGTCCGGACTCGTCGGCTAAGATGAGCGCCGTCGCCGGTCGCGGATGCGGTCCAACCGGTCTCGCCTCATATCAAAGGAGCCCGCGATGCGCCTTGCGCTCTCTTGCCTGATCCCGTGTTGCCTGCTGGCCGCTTGCGCACCGGCCATGCCGCAGGTCGATCTGAAACAGCTCGATCCGGGGATGCTCGATCGCTGCCGGGCCCACGGGGTGATCGTGCTGGAGGACGAGCGCTACGAGGACTACTGGGCGCGCAACTACGACAACTTCAAGGTTCGGTTGCTGCGCCAGATGGGCACCACCGATCACATGACCATACCCGACGCGGTGCGCCGCCGGGTGCTGCGCATCTTCGACGAGCAGGGGGCTGAAAAGGTCTCCACCTTCGCCGTGGTGCACTACCAGGAAGTCACCCCGCCGGTGCGGGTCAACGCCTGGACGGCCGACGGGAGAGCCCGCGGCATGAACGTCGACGAGATGGGCACCCGGCCCCTGGTCGACTGGCCCTGTCGCTCCGGCTACCCGCGGGAGACCGAGTTCCGCATCGGGCCGCTCAATCCGGGCGACACCATCGAGATCCGCTATCCGCTGTCGGGCCCCGAGCAGGAGCTGTGGCGCTTCGCCGACGAGCGCTTCTGCACGCTTCGTTCGCGGGCGGTGTTCGGCCATCCGCACGACTCGGGCTCGACCCGGCTCGACATGGCGGCGGTGCTCTACGACGGCACCGGCCGCGTCGAGCGCAGCAGCCCGGCCGGCGTCTCCCCGGCGGTCTACGAGTTGCAGCAGCCGCTGCCGCCCTTGCCGGCGGAGCGGGTTCCGTTCGTGGCCCGCGCCAGCCGCTGCCGCGGATTCGAGTACCTCAACGGCCGGGTGTTCCACACGCCCTTGTGGATGGCGCGCGACGGTGACATCGAGGCATCCATCGCGCCGGCCGACGGCGATGCCGCAGCCCCGCTGTCGGCCGCGCGGCGGATCGCGGCCGTGGGCCGACATATCGCGGGGTTACGGGTCGACGCGGCCGACGTACCGTTCTGGATGCGCTGGTTGCCCTGCGAGCCGGCCCACCGGGTGGCGGCCCGCGGTCACGGCTCGGCCGGCGGTATCGCTGCGCTGGCCTTCCGCTTGCTCGAGGACGCCGGGCTCGAGCCGCGCTACGCCCTGGTCCACACCGATCGCAACCTGCCCTTCGCCCGCGACTTCGCCTCACCGATCCTGTTCGACACCCTGGCGGTGGTGGTGGCCGACGCCGGCGGACGCGATTGGTGGCTGGTGCCTGGGACGGATTTTGCGGCCGAGACGCCGATCCCGGCGCTGGTGCGTCATCGCAAGGCGCTGGTGATGAAACGCTGGGTGGCCGAGCGCATCACCGGCGGCGGGGCCTGCTGGCCGGCGTTCGACACGCTGCACGCCTGTTTCAACGCCTCCAAGGCGCTCGATACCATGGATCTGATCACCGTCGGCCACGGCGCCGGGTGAGCGCGTCGCCGGCCGGCGGGTCTGCGCTCAGCCGGCGGGCGGCGGTCGCTCGAGTGCGCCGGCATCGATGGCCCGCCGCCATTGCGCCACCCGATCGGGGCCATAGACCCGATCCCAGGCGGCCAGCAAGCGCTCCAGCGGCAGGTCGTTGAACCGGCCGTGGTGGGCGGTGTACTCGACGAAAAGCCGGCCGGCGGCGTCGCGGGCCGGCAGGATGGCATCGTCCCGGCCGTCGAACTCCACCAGCGGCCAGCCCTGGGCCGCGCACAGCTCGCGGTCGAACGCCGGCGTGGCCTGGGTCCAGCGGTCGTCCAGCCACAGCTCGGCGTAGGCGTGGTGGGTGAACACCCGGCTGCCCATGGAGGCGATCAGCGACTCCGGCGCCCGGTGGTTGACGATGTCGACGAAGACCAGCCGGGCGGGGATGGCCGCCGCCCGGGCCACGGCCACCAGGGCGATGGCCTTCTGTACGCAGTAGCCGTGGCCGCGCTTCAGCGTGGCGCTGGCCCGGTAGGTCGCCCGTTGGTGAAAGGCGGCATAGGGGGTGTAGCGCACCCCGTCACGGATGGCCTCGAACAGTCGCCGCGCCAGATCGGCCCGACCGGCGGCCGCGTTGCGGCAGGCGCTGGCCAGCCCGCGCAGGCGGGGATGATCAGCGTCGATCACATCGCTGGCGCCGAGTTCGGCGGCAAAGTCGTTCATGCCGGGCCTCCGCGCCGACTGTAGACCAGCCCGGCGCAGGGTTCAAGCCCGGCCAGCGCCAGGCGAGACCCTGCGAACCAGGGAACGAGCCGAATTCCTTGCATTTTAATTCTCCTGCGGCTATGCTCTGGGGGCGAGAGATGGATGAGACAGGGCTTTCGCCGTCGTAGCGACGCGGAGAAAGGGGCAGGGAGTTGACCAAGAGCGAGCTGGTACTTGCGGTCGCCGAGAAGATGAACGGCATGAAAAAGAAGGACGTGGAGGCTGTGGTCGAGACGGTCTTCGACTGCATGACCGACTCGCTGTGCCGCGATGAACGGGTGGAGATCCGCGGCTGGGGCAGCTTCAGCGTCCGCAACCGGGAGGCCCGCAAGGGCCGCAACCCGAAGACCGGCGATCCGGTCGAGGTGCCGCGCAAGCGGGTACCTTTCTTCACCGCGGGCAAGGAGTTGAAGGAACGGGTGGACCTGACCCGCGAGCCTCGTTCGCTGATGGACAGCCCGGAGGCCGCTGCCGAGCGTCCGGCCGCGGCCGAAACGCCGGCCGGTGGCATGCCCGGCGCCCCCGGCGGTGCGCCGGGCCCGGGCTCCGGCAAGTCCGGCTGAGAGCCCATCCCGCCGTGTCCGGATTTCGGTCACCGTGACCGAATTCCGGACACCCCTTTTCGAGCCAACCCCCCGATGTACAAGGCCATGCTGATCTGGCCCGTTCATTGCTGCTGTGCCCGACAGGCTCATTCAACCGAATGCGGGTGGTCCGGAGATCGACCCGCGGGCGAGGAGGCGGAGACATGGGTGCAGTCAAGGAACGGGTCAAGGCGGTGGCTGCGGCGCTGGCCACCATCGAGAAGCAGTTCGGCAAGGGCACCATCATGCGGCTGGGCGACAGCGATCCAGCCGAGGCTCCGCCGGTGATCCCGACCGGATCGCTGGGCCTCGACCGGGCCCTGGGCATCGGTGGCCTGCCGCGGGGCCGGGTGGTCGAGGTGTTCGGCCCCGAAGCCTCGGGCAAGACCACCCTGGCGCTGCACGCCATCGCCGAGTGCCAGCGCAGCGGCGGGGTGGCTGCCTTCATCGACGCCGAGCACGCGCTCGACGTGACCTATGCCGCGGCCTTGGGCGTCGGCCTGGACGATCTCTTGGTCAGCCAGCCGGACGCCGGCGAGCAGGCGCTGGAGGTGGCCGACGTGTTGATCCGCTCGGGCGCGGTCGATCTGGTGGTGGTCGACTCGGTGGCCGCCCTGGTGCCGCGGGCCGAGATCGAGGGCGAGATGGGCGACACCCACGTGGGCCTGCAGGCGCGGCTGATGAGCCAGGCGCTGCGCAAACTGACCGCCCAGGTCAGCCGGCAGCTGGCCACCGTGTTGTTCATCAACCAGATCCGGCACAAGATCGGGGTCATGTTCGGCAGCCCGGAGACCACCACCGGTGGCAACGCCTTGAAGTTCTACGCCTCGGTGCGGCTCGACATCCGCCGCATCGGTGCGGTCAAGCGCGGCAACGAGGCGGTCGGCAACCGCACCCGGGTCAAGGTGGTCAAGAATAAGCTGGCGCCGCCTTTCCGCATGGTGGAGTTCGACGTGCTCTACGGCAAGGGCATCTGCCGGGCCGGCGAGCTGATCGACCTGGGCCTGGACTGCGGCGTGGTCGAGAAGAGCGGAGCCTGGTTCTCGCTGGGCGAGGAACGGCTGGGGCAGGGGCGCGAAGGCGTGCGCGAGCGGTTGGGCAGCGAACCCGAGCTGATGGCGCAGCTGGAGCAGCAGCTGCAGGCCGCAGCCGTCGAGGCGCAGGCCTGATGGACCCGACCGCCCAGGTCGCCCCGGAGGTGACCACGCCCACCCGGCGGCTGCCGTGCATGGTGGTGCTGGTGGGCCGCGAGCCGGGGCGGGTCATTCCCATCGAGCCCGGCGAGCGGCTGATCGGCCGCGATTCCGGTGCCCATATCCGGCTGGAGGACGCGGGCATCTCGCGGCGCCACGCCCTGCTGCGGCGCCTGCCGGGCGCGGTGGAGTTGTGCGACCTGGGTTCGACCAACGGCTCCTGGTGCAACGGCCGGCCGGTGCGGCGGCGGCGGCTGGCCGACGGCGACTGCGTGCAACTCGGTCGCTGCAAGCTGGCCTTTCGTCTCAACCTGCCCGACGAGGATCGGGTGCTGCGCCAGCTCTACCGGCGGGCCACCCGCGATCCGCTGACCGGGCTGCACAACCGGGCCAGCCTGCTCGATCGGCTCGAGCGCGAGGTGGCCCGGCAGCGACGCTACGCGCGCGGTCTGGCGGTGGCCATGCTGGACCTCGATCACTTCAAGCGGGTCAACGACCGCCACGGCCATGCGGCCGGCGATCGGCTGCTGGCCGCGGTGGCCAAGACCATCCGCGGCAGTCTGCGCGCCTGCGATCTGGCGGCCCGGGCCGGCGGCGAGGAGTTCGTGCTGGTGCTGCCCGAGGCCGACGCCGTCCGCGCCCGGCGCATCGCCGACAAGGTGCGCCAGCGGGTGGCCGCGCTGCGGCTGCGCTGTGGTCGGGCGGAGCTCAGGGCCAGCCTGTCGGCCGGGGTGGTGGTGGCCGGCGGGGGTCGGCTCGACGCCAGCGGCCTGCTGCGGGCGGCCGACGCGGCCTGCTATCGGGCCAAGGCCGGCGGGCGCAACCGGGTGGTGGTGGCGCGTTCGGCGGCGTCGCCGCCGGCCGCGCCGCCGGCTGCGGCCCGGCGCGCTTCACAGTAGGAAGATGTTGGCTGCAGCGCAGGCGCGTTGCATGGCTTCGGGCCAGATGCCCACCGCCACCTCGCCGATGTGGGCCACCCCCAGCAGCAGCATGCACAGCCGCGACTGGCCGATGCCGCCGCCCATGGTCTGGGGCAGCTCGCCGGCCAACAGGGCGCGGTGGAAGGGAAGCGCGGCGCGTCGCTCGGCGCCGGCCGCGGCCAGCTGGCGCCTCAGGCCGGCGGCGTCGACCCGGATGCCCATGGAGGACAGCTCGACCGCCCGTTGCAGCAGCGGGTGCCACAGCAGCAGATCGCCGTTGAGCTGCCAGTCGTCATAGTCCGGCGCCCGGCCGTCGTGCGGCCGGCCGTCCGCCAGCGGCGCCCCGATGCCGCTGATGAACACCGCCCCATGCTCGGCGCAGATGCGGTCCTCGCGCGCGGCCGGGGGCAGGTCCGGATAGCGGGCGGCCAGCTCGGCGGCGCTGATGAACACCGGCGCCGCCGGCAGCTCGACGGCGATGGCGGGATACTCCACGGCCAGCTGGCGGCCGGTGCGCAGCAGGGCGTCGTAGATGCCGCGGACAGCGGTGTACAGGGTGTCGAGGCTGCGCTCGGCCGGTTCGATGATCTTCTCCCAGTCCCACTGGTCGACGTAGATCGAGTGCAGGTTGTCCAGCACCTCGTCGGGACGCACCGCATTCATGTCGGTGTACAGGCCGCGACCGGGGCCGAAGCCATAGCGGGCCAGGGCCCAGCGCTTCCACTTGGCCAGCGATTGCACCAGCTCCACCTCGGCTTCGTCGGCTGCCGGCACCCGGAAGCGCACCGGACGCTCGATGCCGTTCAGATCGTCGTTCAGCCCGGTGCCGGCGCGGACGAACAGCGGTGCGGTGACCCGCTGCAAGCCCAGGCCGGCGGCCAGCTCGGCCTGAAAGCGGTCCTTGATGGTCTTGATGGCCGCTTCCAGGTCGGCCAGAGCCAGCGGCGGGCGATAGCCGGCGGGCAGCTGCAGGCGGGGATCAGCCATCGGGATGCGGTCTTCGGGTCGGGTGCCAAACTGTGCGCATCGCCGCGGTGGATCAGTCGGTGATGCGGCGGATGAAGGAGCGCAGACCGGAGAACCGCTTTCGCGGCGGTGGCGGGGGGCCCTCGGCCCCGATCGACGGATAGGTCGGCGCGGTGGCCGGAGCGCCGGCGGCCACCGCGGCGGCCGGCAGGGCGGGCGGCGCCGGCTCGCCGGCGGCCGGAGTGATCGGCTGCAGGTCGACGTCCTCGGCCGGGCGCGGGGTGCGGGCCACCATCTGCACGTGCATCGGCATGCCGGTCGACAGGCTGCGCGCGGTCACGTCCAGGATCGATTCCTGGCTCAGCGCCAGGTTGACCACCAGCTTGGTCTGACCCGCCTTGGCCTTGGGAAAGCCGGTGATGACGAAGGCGCCCAGGAACTCGTTCTCCGCCGCCCGGGGCGACTCACCCTGGTAGATGAACACCTCGATGGCATCCTGGCCGTCCCGGGTGGTGGCCACCCCGATCTCGGCCTCGGTGGGCAGGGTGGAGTTGGCCGGGAACAAGACCTTGAAGCCGCCGTTGGGCTGCCGGCCGCCGATGCTCATCGGCAGCACGTCGATCAGCCGCACGGTGCGTTCCTTGCCCAGCGAGTCGGCCATCAGCGCTGCGCCGCAAGCGACCACCTCGTCGGGGTGCACGCCCTTGGTGGGCGCTTTGCCGAAGAAGCCGCTGGTCTGGTCGATCACCAGCGGCATGCGCGTCTGACCGCCGACCAGGATCACCGAGTCGATGTCCTCCGGGGTCATGTCGGCCGCGTCGATCACCTCGATGCAGACCTCGATGGTGCGCTCGACCAGGTCGCGGGTCAGCTCGTCGAGCTGTTCGCGGTCGAGATCGCAGCGGAAGTCCTTGAACTGGCCGCCCGAGATGGTGATGTAGGGCAGGTCGATGGTGGTGACGTTCTTGGTCGACAGATCGATCTTGGCCCGCTCGGCGGCGTCTTTCAGCCGCTGGGTGATGACGCTGTCGCACTGCAGGATCTGGCCCTCCTGCCGTTCGTACTCCGACAGGATGTACTCGACCACCCGCTCGTCGAAGTCGACTCCGCCCAGGAAGGTGTCGCCGCCGGTGGCCAGCACCTTGAACACGTCCTCGAACAGCTCGAGCACCGAGGCGTCGAAGGTGCCGCCGCCGAGGTCGTAGACCAGGATGCGGGTGTCGAGCTGCCGGTTCAGCCCATAGGCCAGCGAGGCGGCGGTGGGCTCGTTGATGATGCGCACCACGTCGATGCCGGCGATTGTGCCGGCCTGGCGCACGGCCTCGCGCTGGTTTTCGGTGTAGTAGGCCGGTACGCTGACCACCGCCTGGTCGACGTTCTCCTTCAGGTACTCGCAGACGTTCTTGCGCAGGTCGTTGAGGATCATCGCCGAGACCTGCTGCAGCGAGAAGGTCCGGTCGCCGACCACGGCGCCGATCTGCATATCGCCCAGGGGCTGGACCTGGTAGCTGAAGTAGCGCGACAGGGCCGAGACCTCGTCCGAGTAGAAGTGGCGGCCGATGAATCGCTTGGCGCCGTATATGGTGTTGGTCGGATTGATCAACAGCTGCTTGCGGGCGTCCTCGCCCACCAGCAGCCGGCCCTTGTCATCGACCGCAACGATGGACGGCGTGGTACGCAGGCCCTTGCGCGACGGGATGACCTTGGGGAAATCGTCCTGGACGATGGCCACGCAGGAGAAGGTGGTGCCCAGATCGACGCCCATGATCAGTTCCGACTTGGGCAGCGTTTTGTCCGGAAGTTCGATCTCGGGCGGCAGGTGTTCGAATTCACTCGGCATCGGCGTCCCCTAGCGGATTGCGCCGAATTTTCGCACCGCCCCGACCACCTGTCAACCACGGCCGCGGCCGACCCCCACGGGAGCCATCGCCTTCAGACTGATGCCGCGGCCCGGTCGGACGGCGGGCCGTACCACCGCGGGTGGGGGCAATACAGCTACAGCCGGATGCAGGCGGGCACGTAAGAGACGTAGCCGGGGCGGACGTCGACGCGGATGGCCTGGCAGCCCCAGCAGGTCACCTCCGGGTCGTCGCAGTTCTCGGTGGGGCCGCAGTCGGCGCCGGTGACGCAGGACTGGGTGCAGTAGGCCTCGCCGGTGTCGCCGATCTGGACGCAGACGCCGCTCCAGCAGGAGGCCGAACCGCCCTGCGAGCAGTCGTCGCCCATCTCGCCGGGGCCGTAGCCCGGGTGGCAGGCATAGCGGGCCGCGGTGGCGGTCTGGTTGTTGTCGATGGTGCAGGCCTCGCCGTCGCGACAGTCCGCCGGCAGCTCGCACTCGCGCCGGATCGGCCGGCACATGTTCAGCGTCTGGTAGATGTTCTGGCCTTGCTGGTCGATTCCGGTGATGAACACCTGGGTGGCGCACTCGAAGTCGCGGTTGCAGCTTTCCCCGTTGCACAGCTCCTCGAGGGTGCACTCGGCGTCGTTTTGGCAGTCGGTCGGGCTGTCCTCGAAGGTCGGGCAGTCGGCGTCCGAGAGGCACAGCCCGTGGCAGTAGTTGTCGTCAGCGTTGCACCAGACCGAGAAACAATCGCTGTCGTTGTTGCACGGATCGCCGGTGTTGTCCACCGAGTCGCCGGCGCCGTACATGCAGTCGGTCTCCAGCAGGCTGTCCGGGGTGACGTACACCTGGCACGACTTGCCCACGTCGCAGTCGGCGTTGCGGCTGCAGGAGTCCGGGTCGGGCAGGCAGGTGCTGACCGCGTGGTCGGTGCCGCCCAGGTCCGGGATGTAGATGGTGTCGCAGACGTGCGACTGGATGCAGTCGCCGTCCTCCCGGCAGATGGCCGAGCAGACCCCCTGGCTGGTGCCGTCGCACAGGCCCGCGCCGCAGACGCACACACCGTTGAGGCACTCGTCGCTGGTCATGCAGGTCTCGCCCGGTTCGCCGCCGCCGGCGTTGGGCTGCTGGCAGACGGTGACCACGTCGGCTTCGCGCTGGCGGTAGCTGCACTTTCGCTGCGGCGAGCACTCCGAGGTACGACCGCAGCGGGTCTGGCCGTCGATTTCGGGCATGCACACCTGGATGTTGCCCTGGTTGCCGTCGCCGTCGCTGTAGAACTCGGTCTGGCAGGTGGTGCCCGGGTAGTCCTCGCAGTGGACGTCTTCGGTGCAGATGCCGCCGCAGGTGCCATCCATGCACAGCGAGTTGCTGCAGAAGACGTCCTCGTCGGCGTCGCAGTAGTATCCCGGCTCGCGGCCACCCGGAATGGTCTCGACGCACACGGTCAGCGGGTCGCCGTTCTGGCCGACCACGCCGCACAGCTGGCCCGCGTTGGTGCAGTCCGGGTCGGCGTGGAAGTTGCATTCGGTGCCCGCGTCCACCGGCTCGAAGATGAAGCTGCACTGTGCCGAGCACCTCACGGTGAACGTCTCGGTCATGCTGGCCCGGGCGGTGCAGGGGATGCCCAGCCCGGCGCAGGAGATGTATAGGTTCATGGCGGCGTCGATGGTGCCGGTGCAGAAAATGGCGTCGAGGTTGAACGACAGGCTGCAGCCGTCCTGGACCATCTCCACTCCGTTGGCGTCCGAGATCTGCAGACAGGCCGCATTGATGTCGTAGACGCCGGAGATGTCCGGGCAGTCCGGCGGCTCGTCGCCGCCGTCGGTCCCGCCGTCCGGAGTCTGGCAGACGTCGGGCCCGTCGATCACGCCGTCGCAGTCGTCATCGATGCCGTTGCAGACCTCCTCGGCGCCCGGGTTGACGTTGGCGTTGCGGTCGTCGCAGTCGCTGCCGCCGACCAGCACCGAGTCGTAGCCGTCCCCGTCCACGTCGCCGTCCGGGGTGGCCGGGTCACAGTCGTCGTCTTTGCGGTTGTAGACGATCTCCTTGGCCCCCGGGTTGACGGTGTCATCGCGGTCGTCGCAGTCGCAGCAGTCGCCCCAGCCGTCGCCGTCACGGTCGATGCCCTGGTTCGGTTCGCCAGGCTCTTCACAGGCCACCCCTTGGCACTCGGGCCGATCCGGCGGCTGGTAGTCGTCGCCGCCGTCGGTGCCGCCGTCGGGGACGTAGCGCGGCACGCACACGCCGTCGACGCAGTCCTGCATCACCGGGTCGCAGTCCTGCGGGCCGTTGCAGAGCCCGTCCTTCATGTCGCTGAACTGATCGGACAGCATGCAGCGGTGGGTCTCCTCGTCGCACACGTAGCCCGGCAGCGGACAGTCCGTGTCGTAGTTGCACTCGCCCTGGTTCCCGGTACAGCCTAGCGGACCCAGTGCGCAGATCGATACGACCCCCAGACCGATTCCCAGCACATATCGGATCATCATCTCATCCTCCGGATAAAGAGGTTCCGGTACTCAATCTAATCATAGAAAAAACTACAGAAACTGTCAATCCGGTCGAGCCGGCCTTTCAGAGCCAACAGCCGCTGCGCAACCGGTAGACCACGGGGTAGGCAGCGGCCAGCAGGACGAAGCCGGCCGCGGCCGCCCAGGGCCACCACAGCGAGCCGGGCGATGGCTCGCCGAGCACGCGGCGGGCAAAGGCCGCCGCCAGCCCGCGGCCGCCGGTGTAGAGCAGCAGCCCGTAGAGCAGGTAGCCGATGCCGCCGTGCTCCAGCTGCAGCAGGCAGAGCGGGCAGCGGTGGTGGGGCAGCTCATAGACGTAGGGGCTGAATACGGCCACCAGCGCCACCAGGGCCAGCGGCAGAAAAACCAGACTGGCCAGGCCGAACACCGTCGGCCAGCGGCGCCAGGCGGCCGCGGCCATCAAACCCAACAGCCCGCCCAGCGCGGCCAGCAGCGGCGCGGCCGGCAACCCGGCCAGCAGCGCGCCGGGCCCGGCCGCGTCGGTGTCGAACAGGGTGCCGCAGCAGGAGACGATGCGATCGGTGGCCAGGCCGCCGAAGCTGGCCAGGCTGGCGGCAGCCTCCAGCACCAGGCCGCTGAACAGCACCAAGAACAGGCCGAACTTGCGCTGGCTGTGATCCCAACCGGCCGAGGCCAGGTCGCGGCGGTGGGCGCTCCACCACAGGCCCAGCAGCAGCACGTTGAGCACCCGCAGCCCCAGGCCCAGCCAGCCGTGCGGCGCCGCCTGCAGCACGCCGACGGCGCACATGGCGCCCGGTACGCGCGCGGCCAGCGCGTCGAAGGCGGCCAGCACCAGCCCCAGTGCCGGCAGCTTGAAGGCCAGGGCGAAGGAGACCGCGCCGGCGGCCAGCTCGGCCCGCTTTTCCAGCGCCAGCTGCCGCGGGGTGGCGGCCGGGAACTCCCAGCGCACCGCCGCGCGCACCGCGGTCGGCAGGGCGCTGGCCAGCACCGCCAGCACCAGCAGGTCGAGGCCCAGCACGGCCAGCACGCCTGGCGCCAGCAGGCTCACGGCGCATCCACCCGCCGGCCGTGGCGCAGCCGCACGATCCGATCGGCCAGCGACAGCCCCTCGAGGACCGGGTCGTGGGAGGCGATCAGGATGGTCTTGCCGGCTTGCTTCCAGTCGGCCAGGGTCCCCAGCAGCCGCTCGGTCAGCTCCGGATCGAGCGCCGCGGTGGGCTCGTCGGCCAGAATCAGGGGTGGGTCGGCCACCAGCGCCCGGGCGATGGCCACCCGCTGCTGCTCGCCGGCCGACAGCTGCTCGACCCGGCGGTCGGCCAGCGGCGCCAGCTCCAGCTCGGCCAGCAGCGCTTCGGCCCGCCGGCGGACGGCGCGCCAGGGGGTCGGCTCCGGCAGCAGCGGGCTGCAGACCGTCTCCAGCACCCGCATCCCCGGCACCAGCTCGAAGCGCTGGAAGATCATGCCGATGCGCTGGCGGCGAAAGGCGGCCGCCCGGGCGTCCGGCAGCCGCGAGACCAAGAGACCGTCGACCTCCACCCGGCCGGCGGAAGGCCGGCGCAGCCCGGCCATCAGCCGCAGCAGGCTGGTCTTGCCGCTGCCGGATGGGCCGGCCAGCACCACCAACTCACCGCGGGCCACCTCCAGGCTCACCCCGCCGACGGCGGCCGGCGTGCCCGCGGCCACGCCGGGATAGCGCAGCTCGACCGCGTCGAGCCGGATCATCGCAGCACCTCGTCCGGGTCGCGGGCCGCCGCCCGCCAGGCCGGCACCAGGGCCGCGGCCAGGTAGACGGCCAGCCCGAGCGCGGCGGTGACGAACAGGGCGCCGCCGTCGAGCGCGGCCGGCAGGGCAAAGGCCGGCCGCACCCGCTCCCAGCCGGAGAAGACGGCCAGCAGACCGGGCGCGTCGAGCCAGAACACCCAGCTCAGCGCCAGCGCCAGGCCCAGGCCGACGCCGCTGAGCCCGGTACCCAGCGCCTCGATCAGCTTGACGCGCACCACCGCCGCGGTGCTCCAGCCGACCGCTTTGAGCACGCCCAGCTCGCGGCGCTCGGCCGCCGACAAACCGGCGGCCCGATCGAGCACCAGCACCGCGAAGCCGGCCAGCACCAGGGCGAACAGGCCCAGCAGCAGCCCGGCCCGGGTGTCGAACAGCGAGCGGTAGGAGCGCAACAGCTGGGCGCGGGTGACCAGGCGCACGTCGGGAAATCGTTGCTGGATCTTGCGCACCAGCACCGGCACCTCGTCCGGATTGGGCACCGCCACCGCGATGTCGGTCGCCGTGCCGCGCGACAGGCCCAGCGCTTCGCGGGCCACCGCCTGCGAGGTCAGCACCAGGTCGGCGGCCAGCCAGGCGGTGCTGTCGTCGAAGCGGCCGACCACCGGCAAGCGCCGCCGGCCGCCGTCGGGCAACGCCAGCTCCAGCGCCTCCGGCCGGTGGTAGACCTCGGCCAGGGCGCGCTGGACGGCGCCGCCGATCAACACCCCGTCGCGGCGGTTCAGTGCGTCGGCGTCCACCCGTCGCAGCGCACGGGTCAGCTGCGGCCGGTAGGCGTCCAGCCAGGGGTCGAGGCCCACCAACACGAAGGTGATGCCGGCCGGCTCGAAGTACTGGTAGCCCCACAGCCGTGCCCGGGCCCAGTCCACCCCCGGCAGCTCGGCGATGGCGTAGACCCGCTCGGTCGGGATCGGGGCCAGCCGGCCGCCTTGCAGACGCTGCACGGTGATGGCCGGCAGGGCCCGAGCGCTGTCCAGCACCGCCCGTTCGAGCGCGCCGGCGGTCAGCAGGGCGCCGCCCAGCAGCGCCAGCAGCAGCGCCAGCAGCAGCGCCAGCGGGATGTTGTGCCGCCGCCGGCGCCACCACATGCCGCCAGCGTATGCCCACAGCTTGGTGTTCATCGTTTCTCCGGCGGCGCCAGGATGCCCTCGCCGGCCAGCACCCCTGGTAGCTCGGGGTGCGCCCCGGCGCGCCAGCTCGAGTCGGCCAGGCCGCGGTGGCGCACGCCGGCAGCGCCGGTGCTCAACCACAGGCCGGGCAGCCCGGTCAGCTCGACCACGGTCAATCGCCGCTCTGTGGCCCGTTGCTCGGCGGGCGCGCGCAGCGCCAGGTCGATCAGGGCGGCCGCGATCCACAGGGCCAGGGCCGCCAGCCACAGCGCCCAGGCCGCCAGCCGGCGCCGCGGGCTCATCGGCCCCGATCGAGCTGATCGAGCAGCTCGAGATCGACCTGATCGAAGGTCAGGCTGCGCCGGCCGCCGTGGTCGCGCATGAAGGTCGCGGCCCGCTCCGCGTCCGGCAGCGGCACCAGCTCGTGGCCCATCGGACCCAGCACGTCCGAGCCGATCACGTAGCGGGCGCTGCGGCCGTCGAGCGGGCGCAGGTCGTAGTAGCCGGTGACCTGGACCATCTCGGCTTCGGCGCCCGGATGGCCCCAACGGCCGGGCTGCAGCAGGAACTTGAACATGTCCTTGGCGCCGTCGAAGTAGAGCTGCCCGCCGCCGGCCAGCTTCACCCGGGCCACCCAGCGCGGGTAGGGCTTGACGAACATGCCGCAGACCGGGCAGCGGACCCGCTCCGGTACCGCGATGCCGGCGGGGCGCTCCTTGCCGCCGGCCGCCTTCGTCCGGCGATGCCACAGGTAGTGCGCCACCCGCTGCAGCTCGGGTTCGCCCAGCCCGCGGCAGACCCCCTCGCGCACCAGCGCCGCCTTGAGCCGGTGGATGCTGTCGAAGGAGGTCGGCGACAGGGCGTCGGCTCGGCAGCGGGCGCGGAAGATGCGCTCGCCGGCCGGCCACAGCTCGAGCTTCTGCTTGGTGCGCAGCCGGCGGTCGTCGGCGGCCAGGTCGGCCCGGGCCGCGGCCAGGGCCCGGTCGAACGAGACCACCCGGCCGCCGCAGTTGGCGGCGAAGGCCGCGGCCGCGGCGCGGTCGGCGAAGGCCAGCTTGCTGCGCCGGCTCATGGTGCCCGGCACGTCCGAGCCCAGCACGTAGTGGGCAGAGCGGGCGTCGATCAGCTCACCGCCGGCCGCGTCGACGGCGCGGATGGCGTTCGCTCCGGTCTCGCCCAGCCGCTCCAGGTCCTTGGCCAGACAGCGCAGCGAGCAGTACTGCCGCTGGCGGCCGGCGGCGGTGCGCAGCGCGTGCGAGGTCTTGTAGAACAGGCGCAGCTTCATGCCGCAGACCGGGCACCAGGCCCGCTCCGGTCCCTGTTGGACCAGCTCGGGTTCGCCGGTGGCGGCCTTGGAAAAGGGCTCGCCGGCCGGAAGGGGCCGGGGCCCGAGAAGCCAGATCAAACAGACCGACCCGACGCACGACGCCCAGAGCAACCGCGATCGCATGGTGTCCTCCCCAGCCACCGCTTATCACCATGATCGCGGCGGCTCAAGCAGCGAAGCGATCACCGGCCTGTTTGCCCGATAGGGCTCGATGGGCGACCGCGTTGTCCCGTGCCGGCGACTCGTCTATGATGCGCCCCATGGATGATCGTGCGACGGGTCGCCGGCAGCTGGTGCTGGGCCTGGCCGCGCTGGCCGTGCTGGCCGGCGCCGGGCTGTTGCTGCGCCGGGCCGACTGCGGCCGGGCGGTGATGGGCGAGCGCTTCGTGATTCCCTATCGCCCGGACGACGACGTCACCCGCGCCGATCGCACCTTCGATCTGGGGCCGCTGCGGCTGGAGGTGGCGGTCGAGCGGCCCATCGAGCCGATGCACGAGCTGTGGTTCGGCTTCCGGATCCGCCGCCAAGGTCGGCCGCTGGCCGGCCTGGCGCCGGAGCTGACCTTGAACATGGACATGGACATGGGGCGCATCGTCTACCGGCCGCGCTTCGACGCCGGCGCCTACCGGTCACAAGTGGTGGTGCCGGTGTGCATCTACGGCGGCAAACGCTGGTACGGCCGCCTGCGTTTCGCGCACGACGGCCGGCGCTACGAGAAGGTGTTCCTGTTCGATGTCCCCTGAACCGGAGTTCCCGTGGAAGCTTCTGCCTGCGGTGGGGCGGTATGAATGAGCTGCTGACCGGTTCCGGTTTCTTCCTGTTCGGCCTGCTGACCGGCTTCGGTCACTGCATCGGCATGTGTTGCCCCTTCGTGCTGTGGATCGCCCAGGGCCAGCGCGACGCCGGCCGCCGGGGCTGGCGCCGACTGCTGCCCCACCTGGCCTACAACCTGGGCCGCACCATCACCTACGCCCTGTTGGGCACAGCCGCCGGCTTGTTGGGCTCGGCGGTGCAGCTGGGCGGCTCGCTGCTGGGGCTGCAGCGGCTGACCGCCATCGTCGTCGGCGGGCTGCTGATCCTCTACGCCGGCTTCGCCCTGGTCGGCATGCTGCCGCTGGCGCGGATCGAGAGCCTGCGCTTCATCGAACGCTGGGTGTCGCGCCAGCTGGCCCGGCCACCGCGGCGGCCGCTGCTGATCGGGCTGGTGCTGGGGCTGTTGCCCTGCGGTCCGCTGTACGGCGCCCTGATAGCGGCCGCCGGGTTGCAGTCGGCGGCCGCCGGCGCCGGGGCCATGGCCCTGTTCGGGCTCGGCACCATCCCGGCCATGCTGGGCCTGGGGCTGGCCGGCGAGCTGCTGCTGCGGGCCCGGTGGGTGGTGTTCGTGCTGTCGCTGCTGGTGGTGCTGGGCATGGGAATGTGGTTCGTCTGGCAGGGTATCCGGCTCTGAAACGCCGGGAGCGGAATATCGGACTATTTTGTCCTCTTGATACACCGCCTCCGGTTATTATCTTGAAGGTCAAATCCGATGGGTGATGGAAGTCGGTGCGCGTCGGCGGCTGGCAGGTGGCGGGCTTTAGGGCGGTCAAGCACCAGGCCTTCGTGGGCACGGGCTACTTCGACGAGATCCAGACAGCCATCGGGGGCGAGGACGTCGAGACCAAGGCCTTGACGGGCTCGACCGAGGAGTCTCAGTTCTGATCGCCGGTTGGTTCTTGCTGCGGCGTGGTCTCGGCCGCCGGCTGCGCCTTGCCGGCCGAACTGTCGCACTTCGAGCCGATGAACTGTAGCGCTTCGCGCTGCAGGCGATCGATGTGCGGGTCGCAGTTCTTGTAGAGCGCGAACATCAGTGGCCCGTAGCGCTCGCCCATCTTTTCGGCCCTGGCCCGCAGCCGGCGGGGGGACTTGGTGCGGGCCTTGGGGCACAGGCTCGACTCCTGCGCTCGGGCCTGGCGCCGCAGCCGGCGCAGCTCGGCCTTGTGCTCGCGGACGTAGGCGATGGCCGCATCGACCGCGACGGCGCAGCCACGCTTCTCGTGCTTGGCCAGCCGCTGCATTACCTGTTCGACGTGATCGAGCATCTTCCAGTTGGGATCGCCATGGACGCGGTCGTGGTCGGTCGGCGGCTCGTCGGCCGCATCCGGCGCGGGCTCGGCGGCGGCCGGCGCCGCGGCCCACAGGACGCCGGCGATCAAGGCGGCGGCGCGCATCGGCTCATCCTCACAACGCGCAAGCCGAGACGCCCGGAACGCTGGCGCTCCGGGCGTCTCGGTCCGGGTGAATGATGGCGCATCCCGTTCAGCGCCGGCCTCCCCGGGGGCGCGCCTGATCCACCGTCAGCGTCCGGCTGTCGAAGACCTGCTTGTCCAGGGCTTCGATGGCGCGGCGGCCGGCCTCGTCATCGTTCATCTCGACGAAGCCGAACCCCCGGGAGCGGCCCGTCTCCCGGTCGGTCACGACTTGGGCCGAAACCACCTCGCCGTGCTGCTCGAACAGCTCGCGCAGCGTCTCGTCCGTGGTTCCGTAATTCAGATTGCCGACGAAGATCCTCACAGAGCACCGATCCTTGCCCGGGCCTGGCGGTCTAGAACCAAGCGGCCGCTGCCCGGGCGGATCGGCCTGGCTCTTTTGGTCTTACCCTGATCATCAGGGGACACATTTCAGCCTATGCGGAATTCGAAGATTAAAGCAAGGGGGTCGGCGTCACCAGGATCTCCCGGCATGATCTGACTGATTTCCCAGATCGCGGCCGAGGTGGGAAATCAGGGGGCCTCGATGGCGGCCATCAGCCGCTGCCAGTTGGCCGGCGGCAGCTTGGTGCCGACCACCTGGATGATCTCGCGGGCCAGCAGCGAGCCGATGCGGCCGCATTGCTCCAGCGGCCGATCTTGGACCAGGCCGTAGAGGAAGCCGGCGGCGAACAGATCGCCGGCGCCGGTGGTGTCGACCGGATCGACCGGATCGACCGGCACGTGCACCCGCTCGCCGTCGCGGGCCAGCAGCGAGCCGCCGGCGCCGATCTTGACCACCGCCACCGAGCAGCAGTCGGCCAGCGCGTCCAGGGCCTTTTGCTCGTCGTCGGTCTCGGTGAAGATACGCGCCTCGTCCTCGTTGGCGAAGATCACGTCGAGCCCTTTGCCCAGCAGGCCTTGCAAGAAGACCCGGTGCTCCTCGACCACGTTGTAGGCCGCCAGGTCGATCGACACGGTGGAGCCGGCCGCCTTGGCCTTCTCGACGGCGGTGGCGATCAGGGCGTGGTTCTGTACCAGGTAGCCCTCGATGTGGAAGAAGTCGGCGCCCAGGAACATCTCGTCGGTCAGCTCGTCGGCGGTGAGCTCCACGGCCGCGCCCAGGTGGGTGGCGAAGGTGCGCTCGCCGTCGGGCGTGATCAGCGCCAGGGCCGTGCCCGAGGGGGTCTCGGAGCGCAGCAGGCGCGATTCGACGCGGTGCGAGATGAGATCGTGCTCGAAGAACTCGCCGATCGGATCGGGGCCGATCTTGCCGATGAAGGCCGTCTGGATGCCCATCTCGCCCAGGCCGGTGATGGTGTTCGAGGCGCAGCCCCCGGCGCAGCGGCGCTCGTTGCAGGCCTCGCCCAGCTTCTGCATCAGGTCGCCCATGCGCGCGGCATCGACCAGCTGCATGCTGGCCTTGGGCAGCTCGAACTCGGTGAGCTTCTCGTCGCTGGTGTCGACCAGCATGTCGGTCAAGGCGTTGCCGATGCCCAGAACGTTCTTGGTCATGCTTTCCTCGCTGTTCGCAGGGTTGGAGGCCGGCGCGATCGGCGGCCGGCCCCGTCAGTTCTCATCATCGGGCGAAGGGCCGCGGTGGTGCGGATGCTCGTGGTCGTGCCCGTGCCCGTGGTCGTGATCGTGCCCGTGCCCGTGGTCGTGATGGTGGGGCAGGCCGCGGACGTGCTCGAGCATGTGCCACCAGCCGTCGAGATCCTCGATCCAGCCGTGGTTGGCGTCCTGCTTGGCGTCCAGCGCCGGGATGTAGGGCTTGATGTCGAGCACCGGCGTGCCGTCGAAAGCATCGATCAAGTTGGTCACCAGCACCGGGCCTTCGATGCGCTTGAGCCGCACGCTGCTCAGCCCGATGGGCACCGGCCGCCGGTCCGAGCGGCTGGCGAACAGGCCCACCTCGCGGCCCTTGGCCCAGGGCGGCCGCGCGGTCGGTTTCTGGCCGCGGCCGCGATCGAGGTAGAACAGCACGAAGATGTGGCTGAAGCGGTCCAGGTCGGCCAGCGCCGGCAGGTACTGCTCCAGCAACTCGATGCGCGCCTCGCCCTGCTCGCGCTCGACCGGTTGCGACGGGCAGAATCCGTCAGGCTCGAACGGGGTTCGGATGCGGCCGATGGGGGTCAGCTCGACCGGCTGCAGCGCGTCTGTGTCCAGCATGGCCATCTCTCCTCTCGGGGACTGTTGCACCTCGGAGAGTATCGACCCGAACCGCTCGAGGCAACACCGGATCAGAGGGCCCGACGGTGCTTGCGGTACAGGCCGCGGAACTGGTGGTAGCTCAGGCCCAGCAGCGCCGCGGCCCGGCCCTGGTGGTGACCGGCGCGCTGCAGGGCCTGGCGCAGCAGCTGCACCTCCAGCCGGCGCACCGCCTCGGGCAGCCGGGGCAGGGTCGCGGCGGCGGCCGCTGGTTCGACGGGCCCGGCCGCGGTGGCATCGCGCTCGGCGGCGGCCGGCGGCGGGGCGGTCGGGCGGGCAGCGGCGAAGGGGTCGAGTTCGATGGCCGCGGCCGCGACCTCCGGCCCCGGGCTGCGATAGACCGCCCGCTCGACGGTGTTCTTGAGCTCGCGGATGTTGCCCGGCCAGTGGTGTCGCTCGAGCCGGTCCATGGCCGCCGGGCTCAGCTCCACCAGCGCTTCGCGGCCCAGCTCGGCGCTCATGCGGGCGGCGAAGTGGGCTGCCAGCAGCGGGATGTCGCCGTGGCGCTCGCGCAGCGGTGGCAGCAGCAGCACCTCGAAGCTCAGCCGGTCGAGCAGGTCGCGCTTGAACCGACCCCGCTCGGCCAGCGCCGGCAGATCGGGCTGGGCGGCGGCGATCAGGCGCACGTCGACCCGCACCGGCTGGCTGGCGCCCACCCGTTCGAAGGTGCCGTACTCGACCGCGCGCAGGATCTTCTCCTGGGCATCCATCGGGGACTGGCCGATCTCGTCTAGAAACAGGCTGCCGCCGTCGGCGGCCTCGAAGCGGCCGGCCCGGCGCCCGGCCGCGCCGGTGAAAGCGCCGGCCTCGTGGCCGAACAGCTCGCTGGTGATCAGGTTGGGCGTCAGCGCGGCGCAGTTGAGCGTGACCAGCGGCTCCTGCCAGCGCGGCGACAGGTAGTGCAGCCGGGTGGCGGCCAACTCCTTGCCGGTGCCGCGCTCGCCGATCAGCAGCACCGGCCGTTCGACCCGGGCGGCCTGGGACAGCCGTTGCTGGAAGGCCAGGAAGGGTTCGCTGTGGCCCAGGCTGTTGTCAGCGGGTCGAGAGGCGGTGCGCTCCATGGGTTAGAATTACCAGAATATGGCGAAAAAAACCACATAATTAGATTGAAACACCAAGAGGCAGCCGCATTGTATTCGGTGAAGTTCCTTTATTACAGTATGTTGACTCGTCGCAGGGCTTTTGGCCCGCGGCCTGCTATACCGTGGGCCGAGTGGAAACCGGAGACAGGAGGCCGGATCATGGGCATCTTCACCCGCCTCAAGGACATCGTCAACTCGAACCTCAACGTGATGCTGGAGCGCGCCGAGGATCCCGAGAAGCTGATAAAGCTGATGATCATGGAGATCGAGGACACCCTGGTCGAGATCAAGGCCAACGCGGCCGGGGTGATGGCCGCGCGCAAGAAGGCCGAACGCGAGGCGGCGGCCATCCGGGCCAAGGCCGCCAGCTGGGCCGGCAAGGCCCAGCTGGCGGTCGACAAGGGCCGCGAGGATCTGGCCCGCGAGGCCCTGTTGGAAAAGCGCGGCTTGCTCGAGCGGGCCGACCGCCGCGACCGGGAGCTGGCCGAGCTCGGCGCGCTGGTCGAGCAGTACAAAGACGACATCGCCCAGCTCGAGGCCAAGCTGCAGGAGGCGCGCGACAAGCACCGGGTGCTGGTGCAGCGCTCCATCCACGCCAATGGCAAGAAGCGGGCCCAGCAGCAGATCCGCCGGGCCGACAGCACCGACGCGGTGGCCCGCTTCGAGGCGCTGGAGATGCGCATCGACCGGGCCGAAGCCGAGGCCGACCTGGTCAACGCCGGGCGCCAGGCCAGCCTGGAGCAGCGCTTCGCCGCGCTGGAGCAGGACGACGAGATCGAGCACGAGCTGGCCGGGCTGCGCGCGGCGCGCGATCGCAAGCGCACCGAGGGGGGCGGGGGTTGATCCGGGCCGCGGCTGGAGCCCTTGGCCGCCGGCCGCAGCCGGGTTACCATCGACGGCGCTCGGCGGCTCGATCGCCGGGCGCGGAGACGGCAACCGACAGGAGGCCTTGCGCATGAGCCAGATGGAGTACCAGGTGCTGCTGGTTTCGTTGGCCGGAGGTCTGGCCGCGCTGGTCATCCTGGGCATCTTCCTGCTGATCGCCATCCGCATGCTCCAGGGCGGCCGCAAGCGCAAGGACGAGGTCTTGAAGCAGGAGTCGAAGATGATCCAGGAGATGTACCAGGGCTTGCAGCGCATGGAGCACCGGATCGAGGCGCTCGAGACGCTGCTCTACGAGCCGCGCCCGGGAAAGGAAAGCCGCCATGACTAGACGCCGGCGCAAGCGCCGCAGCCTGTATCGTTCCCGCCGCGGCTGGCTGCTAGGCGTATGCCGCGGCCTGGCCGACTACTTCGACGTCGAGGTCAAGTGGGTGCGGCTGGTGGCCGTGATCGCCCTGCTGGCCACCGGCTTCTGGCCGGCGGTGGCCGTCTACCTGTTGGCCGCCTGGTTCATGCAGCCCGAGCCGGCCCTGCCGCTGGAGGACGAACTCGAGGAGGAGTTCTACAACTCCTATGCCCGCTCGCGCAGCATGGCGCTGCGGCGGCTCAAGCGCGACTACGACGCGCTCGATCGCCGCATCCAGCGCATGGAGTCGGCGGTCACCACCCGCGAGTTCCACTGGCAGCAGCGCCTCGACCAGCGCGCTCCCTGAGACCGGCGGCGGGATCCCCCAAAAAAGTCTCCCATCCGGGCAACCCTTCGGCCCGCCCGCCGGTCTGACCCATCGAATGCAGCGCAGAAACAGCGCCGCTGACACAACGGTGATGCAGCCATGAATCAGCGATGACCACCGGGCGCTAGACTGGGAAGCGAAAACGGGATGAAAAACCGTCGAGACCGTAGGGAGGCCGCCATGAAGAATATTTCTACCCTGATCGCCGCCACCGCCACCCTGGCCCTGTCGGGTGCCGCCTCGGCCCAACCCAACCCGCCGGCCACCGCCCTGCCGTTGGCCCCGCCCGCCGCTGCGCTGAGCCTGCCCGGCCAGCTGGCCGACCAGGCCGGCGAGACCGTGGCCCTGGCCCGCATCGTCGCCCCCAGCGCGGCCCCGATCGTCGAGCGGCTGCACCCGGCCCAGCTCAGCCTCGAAGGCGAGCTGGTCGAAGACGTCCTCGCCCCCCAGGCCAGCCTGCACGCCACCACCCCCACCAACCGCTGAGCCCCGGCATCGCGCCGTGGCGCCATCGCCCTGGGCTCGGCTGTCGGGTTCTGCTAGACTGCCGGGCCCGGAGGACGATGGGCCGTGGCCGATGCGCCAGAACACAAGATCGAGGACGAGATCAAACTGCAGCTGGCCGTGCTGATGGCCGCCGAGCAGCGGGCGCGGCGGCGGGCGCGGATCTTCGGCATCGTGGCAGCGCTGCTGGCGGCCGGGGCTTTGGCGGCCCTGATCTTCTACGACCCGGACGCCGGCGCGCCCGAGCCGGGGCCGACCCAGGGCGAGCTGCGGCTGGTCGACAGCCCGCTGGGCTCGGCGCGCATCGGCTTCGACGCCGGTGGTTGTGTCTCCGGCCAGCGCGAGGGCTTCCGCGGGGTGATCGTCACCAGCGGCGACGGCGGCGCCCGGCTGCGCATCCGGGAGGATCAGCTGGCCGGCTCGCGGCTGCGGCTGCATATCGGCGAGCGCGTGCTGGTGCTCGAAGAGCAGGATTGCCGCCGCTTCGACATCGAACTCGAGGACCGGCCCGGCCGCGGCAGCCGTGGCGTGGGCTACCGCGGAGCGCTTGAACTCGACTGCCGCGCCGGCCGGGGCAGCGCCCGCGGCCGGATCCACTTCGACCGCTGCCTCAACTGAGCAGCGGCCTGCTCCACCGTTTTCGATTCCGGCGGGAGATCGCCGGGCTTGCAAGCGTGACCCGGGTTCGGCGCTGCACCGCGGACCGCGGTTGTGCTATCGTTTTCAAAGGGAGGTTGCGCGATCGATGAAGTGGCTCGCCATGGTGACCTGTATATTGTTGGCCGTGTCTGGGATGGGCTGTGGCGGGGGTGGCGGCTGTGAGCTTGATGGGGATTGTCCGGCCGGCCAGTACTGCCGGCAGGAAGGTGATTGCGCTTACGACTGCGTGCTGGATACGGACTGCCCGGAGGGCTTCCGCTGCGACG
>CAYVQE010000028.1:28599-46995 GCA_964454005.1 uncultured Myxococcales bacterium | reverse complement strand
GGGTGCCGGCCCAGGTCTCGCTGGAGAACCGCATGGCCTGCGGCACCGGCGCCTGCATGGGCTGTACGCTGGAGGTGGCCGGCCGGCCGCAGCGGGTCTGCTCGGAGGGGCCGGTGTTCGACGCGGCGGAGGTGTTCGGATGAGCGGGCCGGACATGGCGGTGCGGCTGGGGCGATTGCGGCTGGCCAACCCGGTGCTGGTGGCCTCGGGCACCTTCGGCTTCGGCCGCGAGTACGCCGGGCTGATGGACACGGCGGCGCTGGGCGCCATCGTCACCAAGGGCATCTCGCTCGAGCCGCGGGCCGGCAACCCGGCGCCGCGCACGGCCGAGACCCCCTGCGGCATGATCAACGCGGTCGGGCTGCAGAACCCCGGGCTGGAGGGATTCCTGGCCGACAAGCTGCCCTGGCTGCGGGCGGCCCGGCCGGCGGTGGTGGTCAACATCCTGGGCGACTCGGTCGCGCAGTACGCCGCTTTGGCCGAGCGGCTGGGTGCCGC
The DNA here is from genome assembly GCA_964454005.1 of uncultured Myxococcales bacterium. GTDB lineage: Bacteria > Myxococcota > B64-G9 > B64-G9 > B64-G9 > CAYVQE01. Next base: position 46,497 of record CAYVQE010000028.1, on the reverse strand, counting down.
CGCCGGGGTCGATGCGCTCGAGGTCAACATCTCGTGCCCCAACGTGGCCGCCGGCGGCCTCGCCTTCGGCGCCGATGCTGCCGCGGCGGCCGCGGTGACCCGGGCGGTGCGTGCCGCCTGCGACCTGCCGCTGCTGGTCAAGCTGTCGCCCAACGTCACCGATCTGGTGGCGGTGGCCCGGGCGGTGGCCGCCGCCGGGGCCGACGGGCTGGTGTTGATCAACACGCTGCGGGCCATGGCCATCGACCCCATCGACGGCCGGCCGCTGCTGGGCAACACCATCGGCGGCCTGTCCGGCCCGGCCATTCGTCCGGTGGCGGTGCGGGCCGTGTTCGAGGTGGCCCGTGCGGTCGAGCTGCCGATCGTCGGCTGCGGCGGCATCGTCGACTGGCGCGACGCGCTGGAGCACATTCGCGCCGGCGCCAGCGCGGTGCAGGTGGGCTCGGCCACCTTCCGCGATCCCCGCGCGGCCAACAAGATCCTTGAGGGGCTGACGGATTTCGTGGCACAGTCCGGCTGTAGCGGCTGCGCGGAGCTGGCGGGCACGGTGCGGGTTTGAGCGCGGTCAAGCAAGGGAGCGCACGATGACCGATGAGCAGCAACCCGAGACCGAGTTGCCCGCTCGGTTCGGCAAGTACCTGCTGGTCGATCGCATCGCTTACGGCGGTATGGCCGAGATCTTCCGCGCCAAGTCCTACGGCGTATCCGGCTTCGAGAAGACCATCGTCATCAAGCGCATCCTGCCCTCGTTCGCCCAGGACCAAGAGTTCATCGACATGATGATCGACGAGGCCAAGATCTGCGCCAGCCTGCAGCACGCCAACGTGGTGCAGATCTTCGATCTCGGCCGGCTCGAGGGCCGCTACTTCATCGCCATGGAGTACGTCCACGGCATCGACCTGGTCCACGTGCTGTCGCGGCTGCGCAAGGCCAAGACCCGGCTGCCCCAGGAGCTGGCCTGCTTCATCGTCTCCGAGGCGCTCAAGGGGCTCGACTACGCCCACCGGGCGGCCGCCCCGGACGGCCGGCCGCTGAACATCATCCACCGCGACTTCAACCCGGCCAACATCCTGCTGTCCTACCAGGGCGAGGTGAAGGTGGCCGACTTCGGCATCGCCAAGGCGGCCGATCGCGGCACCAAGACCATGGTCGGCGGGCTGAAGGGCAAGATGGGTTACCTGTCGCCCGAGCAGGTCGACGGCAACCAGCCGCTGGATGCGCGCTCCGACGTGTTCACCGCCGGCATCACCCTGTGGGAGATGCTGGCCACCAGGCGGATGTTCGTCGACGGCTCGGATCTCGACATCCTGATCGCCATCCGCGACGCCAACATCCCGGACATCCGCCAGCACGTGCCGGAGCTGCCCGCCGGGCTGTTGGAGATCATGCAGCGGGCGCTGCAGTGCGACCCGGCGGCGCGCTTCCGCTCGGCCGCCGAGTTCCGCGAGGCGGTCGACGACTACCTGTTCGACTGCGGCATCAAGATCTCCCAGACCCACCTGGAGGGCTACCTCAAGCACCTGTTCGCCGATCGGCTCGAGCGCGATCGGCAGCGGCGCGTCGAGACCGACGCCAAGCTCGAGGCCACCCGAGCCCAGCCGCCGCGCTACTGGCTGCGCCAGCCGGGCGAGCAACCGAACGGTCCGATGGAGATGGGCGAGGTGCTCGAGCGCATCCAGACCGGGCATCTCGGCCAGCAGGGCGAGCTGCTGCGCGAGGGCGGCACCTGGCAGTCGATCCAGGACGTGCCCGAGCTGGCTCCGCAGCTCAGCAAGCTGCCCAGCCCCGAGGAGTCGGACCCCGACGCGTTGGCGTCCTACCAGGGCCTGCTGGCCGAGGTCAGCTTCCCCAAGCTGTTCTACCGGCTGGCCATCGCCCGCGAGGACGGGCGGCTGGTGTTGACCCGGCCGGGGGTGAAGAAGGAGATCTACCTGCGCCAGGGCATGCCCGAGTTCGTCAAGTCGAACCTGACCTCGGAGCGGCTGGGCGAGTACCTGGTGGCCGGCAAGGTCATCACCGAGCAGCAGCGCGACGAGGCGGTGCAGGTGATGAAGGGCTTTTCCGGCCGGCTGGGCGATACCCTGATCGGGCTGGGCATCATGCAGCCGCACGAGTTGTTCGAGAAGCTCGGCGAGCAGGTGCGCGGGAAGATCCTGGAGGTGTTCAGCTGGACGGTGGGCACCTACCGCTTCTTCAGCGGCCAGACCTACACCGGCGAGGTCATCCCGCTCAAGGTCGGCTCTTTCGCCCTGCTGGCCGAAGGCGTACGCCGCTATACGCCCGAGGAGATGCTGCGCAACCGCTACCGGCCCCGGCTGGACCGCAATCCGCGCCGCCTGGACAACCCGTACCTGGGCGCGGACCGGCTGGGGCTGCTGGCCCGCGAGCAGCGGGTGCTGGACCTGATCGACGGCCAGCGCTCGCTGCGCGACCTGCTCACCCTGGGCGGATCGGATCGTGGCGATTTCGAAAAGGCGGTCTACCGGGTGGTCTACATTCTCGAAGAGCTGGAGATGATCGAGCTGAGAGACTGAGCCGAACTTCCCTTGGAACTGCCAACGCATTGATTTGGCACCTGGGCTTACATGGCCACCGCGATGGCCGGGGAGTCCCGCCGTGACCGAACCCATCGAGCAACTGGAGCGCACCCACCACTGCAACCAACTGCGCGCGGCCGACGCCGGCGGGCGGGCGGTGCTGTTCGGCTGGGTGGCCGGCCGCCGCGACCTGGGCGGCTGCGTGTTCATCGACCTGCGCGATCGCCACGGCGTCACCCAGGTGGTCTTCGATCCGCACGACACGCCGGAGGCGGCCTTCGCCGCAGCCGGCGATGTGCGCCCCGAGTGGGTGCTGGCGGTCAGCGGGCAGGTGCGCTCGCGCGGGGACAACAGCAACCCCAGGCTGCCCACCGGCGAGATCGAGCTGCTGGCCGACGGGCTGCACGTGTTCAACCGCTCGCGGGTGCCGCCGTTCGAGCTGGTCGACGGGGTCAACGTCGGCGAGGAACAGCGGTTGCGCCACCGGGCGCTCGATCTGCGCCGGCCCGAGATGGTGCGCCGGCTGCACGCCCGGCATCGGATCACTCAGCAGGTGCGCCGGGCGCTGGTCGACGCCGGCTTCTGGGAGCTCGAGACGCCGATGCTGATCAAGAATACGCCGGGCGGGGCGCGCAACTTCCTGGTGCCTTGCCGGCTGGTGCCGCGCCACTTCTACGCCCTGGCCGAGTCGCCCCAGATCTACAAGCAGCTCTACATGGTGGCCGGCTACGAGCGCTACTTCCAGGTGGTGCGCTGCTTCCGCGACGAGGATCTGCGCGGCGACCGCCAGCCCGAGTTCACCCAGATCGATCTCGAGATGAGCTTCGTCGAGCCGCGCCACATCTACGCCGTGGTCGAGCAGATGATGGCCGCGGTACTGGCCGACGCGGTCGGCCATCGGCCCGCACGGCCCTTCGCCCGCATGCCCTACGCCGAGGCCATGGCCCGGTTCGGCAGCGACAAGCCCGATCTGCGCTACGGCCTCGAGTTGGTCGACCTGACCGCGGTGGTCGAGGCCCACGGCGGCGGCGGGCTGGACCTGTTCGCCAAGGCGGTGGGCGAGGGTGGGGTGGTCAAGTGCATCGCCGCGCCGCCCGAGGCGAAGCTGTCGCGCAAGGACGTCGATGCGCTCGAGGCCCGGGTGCGCGAGATGGGCGGCGCCGGGCTGGCCCGGGCCAAGGTGGGCGCCGACGGCGGCTGGAGCCAGTCGCCGCTGGCCAAGCGGGTCGATGCGGCCATGCGCCAGGCCATCAACGCCGCCGCCGGCGCGGTCGAGGGCACGGTGCTGCTGATGCAGCTCGGCCCGGCCGCGCGCGTCCACACCATCCTCGGCGGCCTGCGCAGCCACCTGGCGCGCCAGCTGGATCTGATCCCGGCCGACCGCTGGGAGCTGCTGTGGGTGACGGATTTCCCGCTGTTCGAGACATCGGAGGAGACCGGCGAGGTGCAGGCCTGCCATCATCCCTTCACCGCGCCGCATCCGGACGACCTCGACCAGTTGGAGAGCGACCCGCTGGCGGTGCGCTCGCGGGCCTACGACCTGGTGCTCAACGGCGTCGAGGTGGGCGGCGGCTCCATCCGCATTCACCGCTCCGAGGTGCAGGCGCGGGTGTTCCGCGCGCTGGGCATCGGCGACGACGAGGCGCGCGAGAAGTTCGGCTTTTTGCTCGACGCGCTGGAGTACGGCGCCCCGCCGCACGGCGGCATCGCGCTGGGGCTGGACCGGCTGGTGATGCTGCTGACCGGCAGCGCCTCGATCCGCGAGGTGATCCCCTTCCCCAAGACCACCCGCGGCCAGTGCCTGATGAGCGGCTCGCCCTCACCGGTGGCCGAGCCGCAACTGGCCGACCTGAAGCTGAAGCTGGACTGAGGCGAGGTCCTGTCCGCCCCCACCCCCGCGGCTCACATTTTGGCCATGACCTCTTCCAGGCTGGTCAGCCCCTGGCTGACCTTGCGGATGCCGTCGTGGCGCAGGGGGACGAAGCCGGTCTCGGCGGCGGCGGCGTTGATCTCGGCCGCCGGGGCGCGGGCGATGATCTTCTCGCGCACCTTGTCCGAGGGCACGAACAGCTCGAACAGCCCCAGCTGGCCGCGGAATCCGGTCTGGCCGCAGGCCTCGCAGGCGCCGGCCTTGTAGAACTTCAGCTGCTGGCCGGTGCGGATGCCCAGCTCCTGCAGCACCGCATCCGGCGGCTGGTAGGCCTGGCGGCACTGCTCGCACAGCCGGCGCACCAGCCGCTGGCTGAGCACGCCGATGACGCCCTGGGCCACCAGGAAGCCCGGGATGCCCATGTCGAGCAGCGCCAGCACCGCGGTGGCGCCGTTGGTGGCGTTCATGCGGCCGATCACGATGCGCTTGCCGAAGGCGGCCGACAGGGCCATCCGAGCCGCCTCGGCGTCGTTCATCTCGCCGATGTAGAGCACGTCGGGCTCCATGTCGATCGCCGCCCGCAGCCCGTCGAGGAAGTTGAAATCGAAGCGTTCCTCGGGCTTGGACTGGATCACGCCCGGCATCTCGAAGCGGATGTTCGACTCGAAGGTGGCGCAGTTCTTGTCGTCGCTCTGCAGCTCCTGCAGGCAGGCGTAGCCGGTGGTGGTGCGGCCCGAGCCCGGCGGGCCGGCCACCAGCAGCAGGCCGTTGGGCCGGGCCAGCTGCTTGCGGGCCGCCTCCAGCACCTTGGGGTACATGCCGAGCTGGTCCAGCTTGAGCCCCAGCGCCTGGCGCATGTGGATCTTGATCATGGCCTTCTCGCCCAGCGGGGTGGGCATGATCACCGCCACCAGCTCGACCTGCCGCTCGTCGGTGTCGACCTTGAAGTAGCCCTTCTGGGCCACCCCGTGCTTGGTGATGTCCATGCCGCCGAGCACCTTGACCCGGTTGACCAGGTTGGTGTGGATCTTGGCCTCCAGGCTGTCGATCTCCTGCAGCTTGCCCTGGGTGCGCACCCGCACCCGGGTGCGGTCGGCGAAGGCCTCCAGGTGGATCTCGGACGCGCTCATGGCCAGCGCGTTGGCCACGATCTCGTCCAGCTTGCGGCTGACCGAGACGTCCTGGGCGGCCATCTTCTGCTGCTGGACGGCCTGGGGGTTGTCCGCCTGGGCCTTGTCGTCCTTGTTGGAGATGAACTTGACCTTCTTGAAGTCGATCACCGCCGACCTCCTGACGCTCGGGTTCACCGTCGGCTCCGCGGAACGAGGCCATGGTAGGCCGCCCCGGCGGGGTGGTCAAGGATTCGGAATGGTTCCAACTCTGGCGGGCTGGGGCTTGACAGGCCGCGCCGGCCGATCCTATCGTAGCGCCGAATAGAGCAAAGGAAACCAGTTGAGCGCGGCGGCGGGGCCCGACCGGGATCTGCGCGGTCGCGAGAGGACGGAGCGTCAGGCGGGATGCGATCTTCGGCGGCATGTTGGTGGCTCGGGGTGGTGGGGTTGGCGCTGCTGGGGGGCGGTTGCCCCTCGCGGCCGGAGGGAACCTGCGAGAAGGACGCCCACTGCGAGGGGGCCGAGGTCTGCTTCGAGGAGAAGTGCCTGACGCTGAAACAGGTCGAGGCCATCGAGCAGAAGCGCGAGGAAGAGGCGAAGCCCAAGGTCTGCCGCGACGCCGACGGCGACGGCGTGCGCGCCGGCGACGGCTGCAAACCGGGCGAACCGCTCGACTGCGACGACTCCAATCGCGAGATGGCCCCGGGCCGCACCGAGGTCTGCGACGGGGTGGACAACGACTGCGACGGGATGGTCAACGAGGGCCTGACCGGTTGCGTGGGCACCCTGTTCGGCGGGGCCGCCTGGGGCAACCAGGCCGAGCACCGGCTCGACCGGCCGGGCCGGGTGGTCTACGACCCGGCCGGCTTCGCAGTCGTCAGCGACAACCACCACCTGTGGAAGGTCTCGCTCGACGGCCGCGTCGAGCTGCTGGCCGGCAGCGGCTTGTCCAACTTCGCCGACGGCCCGGGCCCCGAGGCCCGCTTCAGCTATCCGCTGGGCATGGCCCGCGAGCCGGACGGCAGCCTGCTGGTGGCCGACTGCAAGAACAACTGCATCCGCCGGGTGCGGCCCGACGGCACCACCTCGACGGTGGCCGGGCTGTGCTCCAACCTGACCAAGCACGCCGGCCAGTACACCGACGGCTCGGCCGCGGCGGCCCGCTTCTACTGCCCGGCCGACGTGGCCCGGGCGCCCGACGGCTCGCTGATCGTGGTCGACCGTGGCAATGCCCGCATCCGCCGGGTGGCGCCCGACGGCCAGGTGACCACCGTGGCCGGGGCCGGCCAGGTCGAGGTGCGCGAGGGCGAGGGCCAGGACGGCTTCGCCGACGGGCCGGGGCCCGAGGCGCGCTTCAACGACCCGCAGTCGGCGCTGGTGGGCCCGGAGGGCCGCATCTACGTGGCCGAGTCGTTCAACTGCCGGCTGCGCCTGATCGTACCCGGCGCTCCGGTGGGGGCGGTGGCCAAGACCGACGGCGGCGGCTGGGAGCCCGAGCCGGCCCAGGTCAGCACCCTGGCCGGCGCGTCGGACACCCTGCTCGGCGTCGGCGGCTACGCCGACGGCCGCGGGCAGGCGGCGCAGTTCAACTACCCGCACGGCATGGCCTGGGACGCGCAGGGCCGGCTGCTGCTGGCCGATACCGGCAACGGGGCCATCCGGCGGGTGACCAAGAAGGGTCGGGTCGATACGCTGTACGGCAAACCGACCGAGAGTACCTACGTGGACGGGCCCATCGAGAAAGCCCGTTTCGAGGCGCCGGTGGACGTGGCCCCGGGCCCCGACGGCAGCCTGTTCGTCGTCGACGCCGAGGCCGGGCGCCTGCGCTGGATCAGGCCGTAAACGGCCGCAAGGAGGATATCCCATGAGCAAGTGGATCGGTTCCCTGATCGCGGTCGCGCTGGCGGCCGCGTTGGGCCTGACCGGTTGTACCAGCCTCGAGAAGGGCCAGTGCAAGTCCGACAGCCATTGCCGCGACATGGCCACGGGGCGCGGCGAGGTCTGGGTGTGCTACAAGGAGCCGCCGGACGCCGAGATCGGCAGCTGCATGCGGGCCAGGGATGCCAGGGCCGCCCAGGAGCGCTACCAGCGCAAGAAGACGGGCAAGTGCGAGGACGAGGACGGCGACGGCGTCAAGGCCGGCGAGGCCTGCGATCCGCCGGTCGACTGCGATGACGAGGATCCGGAGGTCAAGCCGGGCGCCGAGGAGATCTGCGACGCCAAGGACAACGACTGCGACGACCTGATCAACGAAGGCCTGTCGCGTTGCGTGGGCACCGTGCTCGGCGGCAAGAACGATCCGGTGGTCCAGTTCATGCTGACCATGCCGGCCGGAGTGGAGGTGGCGCCCAACGGCACCATCTGGGCCACGGATCAGCACCGCATCTACAAGATCTCGAGACAGGGCAATGCCGAGCGCTTCGTCGGCTCCAACAAGCCGGGCCGCGAGGACAAGAAGGGCAAGTTCGCGCGCTTCGACAAGCCGCGCGGGTTGGCGGTCGACACCTCGGGCATGATCTACGTGGCCGATTGCAACAACAACTGCATCCGCAAGGTCACGCCCAAGGGCGAGGTATCCAGTTACGCCGGGCTATGCTCCAGCGAGGCCGACGCCACCGGGCTGGACGAGCTGGGCAGCCTGGAGGAGGCGCGCTTCTGGTGTCCGGTCGATCTGACCTTCGACGGCAAGGGCAACCTGCTGGTGGTCGACATGCTCAACTCCAAGATCAAGCGCATCACGAAGGAGGGCCAGGTCGAGCTGGCCGCCGGCCGCGGCGGCAAGGAGGACGAGGACGGCTACATCGTGTTCGGCTACTCGGACGGCCCGGCCAAGAAGGCCGAGTTCAACGAGCCGGCCGGAATCGCGGTCGGGCCGCAGGGCGCCGCCTTCATCGCCGACCAGAAGAACCACTGCATCCGCAAGCTGGCCGGCGGCCGGGTGGCCACCGTGGCCGGCAAGTGCGGCAGCGGCAAGGACAAGGGCGCCCACGCCGACGGTCCAGCCAGGCGGGCCCAATTCCACACGCCGCAGGCGCTGGACGTCGACGCCGAGGGCGTGATCTACGTGGCCGATACGGGCAACCACTGCGTCCGCCGCATCGCCGCCGGCAAGGTCTCGACCCTGGCCGGCAAGCCCGGCCAGCAGGGCTACCACGATGGGCCGATCGACGAGGCCCGCTTCAACCAGCCGGCGTCGCTGTCGGTGGCCAAGGACGGCACGCTGCTGGTGGTCGACCACGGCAACTACCGCATCCGCTCCGTCAACCCGTAGCACCAACCCGTAGCAACAACCCGTAGCACCAACTCACCGAGCAAAACCCCTTCCCCCTTCCAGGGGGAAGGTGGGGATGGGGGTTCACCCGCCGGGCTGCTCGATGACCCACAGGGCATCCTGGTAGCGCGGATCGCGGGCGCCGTGGCGGTAGGCGGTCGCCCAGGCGGCCAGACGGCCGGCCAGCTCGTCGAGCAGACCGGGCAGGCCGGCCGGCGGGCTGGCGCCGGCCACCGCGGCGGCCCATGGCTCCAGCACCGCGCGCAGCTCGGCCCGCTGGTCGGGCAGCCCGACCGCCAGCGCGTCCAGGCGTTCGGCGGCAATGGGCACCAGCGGCTGCGGCCGCTCGCTGCCGTGGGCGAAGGCGGTCAGCAGCAGCATCTCCAGGCTCAGCCCCTCGACCGCCTCCGGCCAGCAGCCGGCCGGGAAGGGCCGCGGCAGCCGGGATGCGCCCAGGCCGAGCCGCTGGGCCAGCAGCAGGGCGGCCTCGGCCCGGTCCAGATCGCGCTCCAGCTCCACCAGGTCGTCGCGGCCGGCCAGCGGCCGCGGCAGCTCGCCGGCCCGCTCCAGCAGCATCGGCCGCCGGTCGGCCAGCGCCCGCAGCCGATCGGGCCGCGGGGAGGCCAGCAGCTCGAACAGGCCGTCGGCGCTGGCCTGCAGCAGCGCCCGGGCGCGGCGGGCCCGCTGCTGGATGGTCCAGTTGCCCACCTGTGCCAGGTGCAGCAGGGGGCTGCGCGCCAGCAGCCCGGCGGCCGCCTCGGCGTCGGCCGCGCCCAGCGCGTCCAGGCCCAGCTCGACCCGTCCGGCCACCACCCGGCCGGCCCGGTCCAGCATCTCGGGATCGGCCGGCTCCAGGCCATCGGCCACCAGCACCCGGTTGATCAGATTGGCCAGCTGCAGCGCCAGCCGTTCGCGAACCGCCACCTCGGCCACCCGGTCGATGCCGGGCGCCAGCAGCCGGCCGCCGGCCACCCGCTCCAGCGCGTAGCGCGGCGGGTTCTCCATCCCGGCCGGCAGCGGGGCGCTCTCCAGCCGCTGCGGCTCGCGCAGGCCGTAGACGGCCTGGGCCTCGTCGGGCTCCGGCCAGCCGCGGTCGGCCAGCCGGGCGTTGCGCCAGCGCAGCGCCAGCTCCTCCAGCTCGGCCGGTGGGTTGGTGCCCAGGTTGGCCACCAGGGCGCCGAAGCGGTCCGGGGCATGGTGGAAGAGCAAGTCGACCACGGCCCGGACATGATCCAGGTCGGCGCCCAGCTTGACCAACAGGTAGTGGGTGTTGTCCGGGCTGATGACCCGGCGGGACAGGCTGTCGGGCAGCGCCCCCAGCTCGTCGCGCTCGAGCTTGAGGCACCAGCGCTCGAACAGCAGCACCTGCAGCTCGAAGTCGCTGTGCTCGACCCAGCGGACGAAGCGCTCGGGGCCGCACTCGAGAAGCAGCTCCCACCAGCGGTCGGCGGCTGCCAGGTCGAGGTCGGTCTGGCGCCACAGGTCGAGATCGAGCGCATAGGTCAGCTGGGCGTTGGCGCTGAGCTCGATCAGCGCCAGCGCATCCGGCTCGCCGATCTCCTTGATCGTCAGCAGGAAGTCCTCGGGCGGCAGCAGCCGCAACAGCGTGGCCGGCCGGTCCGACAGCAGGATCAGGTCCTGGCGCCGACGGCCCGGCGGCAGCTGCAGCACCAGCTCGCGCTGCTGCGCCGGCGACAGCGCCCGCAGCCGGCGTTCGGCCTGCTCGGCATCGAGGGCCAGCAGCTCACGGGCGGTGGGTAGGGTGGTCAGACCGTTCATGGGGCTCAAGCATGGCCATTGGGGGCAACTCCGTCAAGAACCGTGTGCCATTGACCGCCGCCATGGCCGGCGATAGGCTGTGGACATGGATCTGCGGCCGACCGCCTTGACCGACGACGGGTTGATCGATGCGCTCGAAGGCCTGCTCGGGCCCGAGCACGTCTCGACCGCAGCGCCCGATCGCATCGCCTACGCCCGCGACATGTGGCCCCGCAGTCTGATCCGCCAGCGGCTGGGTTCGATCGACAGCCCGCCGGCGGCCGTGGTCTGGCCGGCCGACGCCGCCGAGGTGGCGGCGGTGGTGCGGCTGGCGGCCGACGCCGGTCAGCCGCTGATCCCCTTCGGCGGCGGCTCGGGCGTCTGCGGTGGCACCCTGCCGCTGCACGGTGGGGTGGTGGTCGACCTCAAGCGGCTGGATCGCATCCTGGCGCTGGACGAGCGCGACCGGCTGCTGGACGTCGAGGCCGGCGCGGTCGGCGAGGTGCTCGAGCGCGAGCTGCAGCGCCGCGGCTGGACCCTGGGCCACTTCCCGTCCTCGATGTACTGCTCCACCGTGGGCGGCTGGTTGGCCGCCCGCTCGGCCGGGCAATGCTCCTCGCGCTACGGCAAGATCGAGGACATGTGCCGCGGGCTGAGCTGGGTCGACGCCGGCGGCCGGCTGCAGCACACCCCCCTGCCGGAGCCGGGCCGGCCCGGCTGGAGCCTGGATCCGCTGCTGATCGGCTCCGAGGGCACCTTGGGTCTGATCACAGCGGCCCGGCTGGTGGTGCGGCCGCTGCCGGCCGGCCGCTGGTACCGGGCCTACAAGCTGCCCGACGTCGACAGCGGCATCGCCGTCATGCGCGACATGCTGCGCGAGGGCCTGCGTCCGGCGGTGCTGCGGCTGTACGATCCCTTCGACACCCTGATCGCCAAGACCGGCAAGCGCGCCGAGCTGCCCGAGGAGCAGGTGACCGAGAGCCTGCTCGACGAGCTGGGCGGCGCGCTGCGCGGCCCGCTGCGGGCGGTGATGCGCCGGTCGCTCAACCGCCTGCTGCAGGCGCCGCGGCTGCTCAACCGGGCCGCTGATCTGCTGCCGGGCGGCTGCCTGCTGGTGGTGGTGCACGAGGGCGAGGCCGAGGCGCTGGAGCTGGTGGCCGGGCTCACCGGCCGGCTGTGCGCCGCCCGGCGGGCCGAGGACCTGGGCGAGGCCCCGGCGCGGCACTGGTGGCAGCACCGCTACAGCGTCTCCTACAAGCAATCGCCGCTGTTCGCCGCCGGCGCCTTCGTCGACACCATGGAGGTGGCCGCCACCTGGGACAAGCTGGGCCGGCTCTACCGCACGGTGCGCCAGGCGCTGGCCAAGCTGGCCTTCGTCATGGCCCACTTCTCCCACGCCTACCGCGAGGGCGGCTCGATCTACTTCACCTTCGCAGCCTCGGCCCGCGACGACGCCGCCGCGGCCGCGCTGTACGACCGCATCTGGGAGGCGGCCCAGGCGGCCGTGCTGGCCGAGGGCGCCACCGTCAGCCACCATCACGGGGTCGGGCTGAGCAAGGCCCGTTTCCTCGAGCGCCAGCTCGGCGACGCCCGGGTGCTGGCGGCGGCGGTCAAACGAGCCTTCGACCCGCGCGGCCAGCTCAACCCGGGCAAGCTGGCCCAGCCCGGCCCGCGGGAGGCGGCACCGTGAGCGCTGCCGGACAGCTGCCCACCCAGGCCTGGCAACGGCTGCGCTCGGCCATGGGCCAGACCGCGGTGGCCGGCGGCGCCGGCGCCGCGGCCGCCGGGGCGCGGCCCGAGCCGGCCGCCTGGCTGCGGCCGGTGGATGCCAGCGGAGTGGCGCTGGTGCTGGCCAGCGCCCGCGCCGAGGGCCTGCCGGTGGCGGTGCGCAGCGCGGCGGCCGGCGGCCGGCGTCGCAGCGGCCTGCCGCCGGGCGGCCACCTGCTGCTCGACACCAGCCGGCTGACCGGGGTCGAGGACATGAAGGCCGAGGCGCTGTGGATGACGGTGCGCGCCGGCATGGCGCTGGACGCGGTGATCCAGGCGGCCGCAGCGGCCGGCTGCCGGCCGGTGGACATGGAGCCCGATGCGGCCGCCAGCGTCGGCGCCTGGCTGGCCGGCCGCAGCCGCATCGCCGACGACGTGCTCGGCATCCCGCAGCCGGCGGTGGCCGGGCTGGAGGCGGTGCTGGCCGACGGCACCCTGGTGCGCTCGGTGCAGACGCCGCGGGCGGCGGTGGGCCCGGACCTGTTCAGCCTGCTGCTGGGCACCCGGGGCACCTTCGGCGTCATCACCAGCGCCTGTCTCAAGCTGGAGCCGCTGCCCGAGCGCCAGCTGATGGCCGGGCTGCGGTTCCGCTCGCTCAAACGCGCCTTCGCCTTCGTGCACCAGGCCCTCGACGGCCTGCTGCCGCCGCGCCGGCTGCAGCTGCTGGTCGACGGCCAGAAGGGCCGGCGCATGGCCCGGGTGTGGTTCGCGGTCGAGGGCCAGGCCGACCTGGCCGCGGCCACCATGCGCTGGCTGCGCGCCCGGGCCGAGGCCGGCGGCGGTGAGCTGCGCGAGTTGGAGCGGGTGCGCGCCTGGCGTGCCGCCTCGGTGTTCAGCGGCCGGCGCAGCTACCGGGCCGGCGTGCGCTGGTCGCAGCTGGAGCGGGTGCTGCGCGGCGCCGACCGGTTGATGGGCGGCTACGCCTTGGCGGTGCTGGATCGGCCCGAGTCCACCGGTTGCCGCTTGCGGGTGGCCGCGCCGCGGCGGCTGACCGGCGACCCGCGGCCGGGCTGGGGCCGGCTGGTCGACCCCGACGGCGTACAGGCGGCTGCCGCCGAGCAGGCCCGGGCCGTGCTGGCCCGGGTGCGCGCCGAGCTGGACCCGGACGGCCTGCTCGATCCCCAGCACTGGCCGCTGGATTGACGGGGGGATCGGGCGTGGGCGCGATGCAGCGGGTGCGGGTCGGCTGCCGTCCGGGAGGTGGACGATGAGCCGCAGTCTCAGAGACAGCCGGCGCGATCTGGCAAACTGCACCTGGTGCCCCAAGCTGTGCCGCTTCTGCTGCCCGACCGCCGAGGTCGAGCACCGCGAGACGGTCACCCCCTGGTTCAAGATGAGCCTGGCCGAGATGGTGCGCCAGGGCCGCGCCGAGGCGGCCGGCGAATACGGCGAGGTGTTTTTGCACTGCTTCGGTTGCCTGCACTGCCGCACCCACTGCGCGCACGAGAACGACGTGCCGGCCGCGCTGTACGCCGCCCGCCGGCTGGCGCTGCGGGCCGGCGAGGAGGCCCCGGCGGTGGCGGCCCTGCTGGACCGCTTCCGCGACAGCGGTGACCCCTGGGGCGAGGACCTGGACGCTCCGCTGCGCGACGCGGTGGACGAGCGCTTCTTCGTGCCCGAGGCCCAGGCGGTGGTCTTCGCCGGCTGCCAGGCCATCCGCGCCGGCGGCCGCGAGCTGGCGCCGCTGTTCGCCCTGTTCGATCGGCTGGGCGTGGACCACGTGGGCATCTTCCACCAGGGGCCGCTGTGCTGCGGCGCGCCGCTGTGGCAGGCGGGTGACGTCGAGGGCTTCGCCGCCCACGCCCGCACCCTGGCCGCCCGGCTGGCCGGCGTGCGCCAGGTGATCTGCCCGTGCCCGACCTGCGCCCATACTCTGGTGGCCACCTTTGCCGAGGCCGAGGTGCCGCTGGCGGCCCGGGTGGTCACGCTGGACGCCTTCCTGGCGCCGCGGGTGGCCGACCGGCCGCCGCCGCGCCGGCTGGGCGGGGCGGTGGCGCTGCACGATCCCTGCTATTCGAGCCGCTACCTGGAGCGGGGGGCGGCGCTGCGCGAGCTGCTGGCGGCGGTGCTGGCCGAGCCCCTGTGCGAGCCGAGCTGGGCCGACCGCGACGCGCTGTGCTGCGGCGGCGGCGGGCTGGTGCCCCATACCCTGCCGCAGGTGGCCGCCGGCGCGGCCCGGCTGCGGGGCGAGCAACTCGATCGCACCGGCGCCAGCCGGGTGGTGACCGCCTGTCCGGGTTGCGTGCGCCAGCTCGACGGGGCCGGTGAGCTGCCGGTGCTCGACCTGGCCGAGCTGCTGCTGGAGGCCTATGGGGCCGAGCCCTGAGGGCCCGTTTTTTTTCGCGGGGGGAGGGGAGCGGCTGCGATGCCCTGTGTCAGACATATCGAAGCGCAAGCCGCGCTGTTGGCCGCCGCGCTGCTGCTTTGGGCCGCGCCGGCCGGTGCGGCCGAGCCGCTGCTGGCCGACGAGGTGGTCGACGCCGCCACCCACCGGCGCTATTTGCACACCCGGCCGGCGGCGCCGCTGGGCTGGGTGGTCCACGAGCTGGACCCGGCGCCGGCGCATCCGCGGCCCGGCCCGCCGCCGGCCCCGGCCGCGGTGCCGCGGGCGCTGAGCCGCGTCGAGGCGCCCTGGAACGACGAATTCTTGCGCACCCAGGTCAAGATCGAGGCGGTCTTCCCGCAGCAGCCCGGCGGCACGGTGTCGCTGTGCTCGGGCACCATGGTCGGGGTGCACACCGTGCTCACCGCCGGCCACTGCATCTTCTCGCACGACTACGGCGGCTGGGCCGACCAGGTCTGGGTCTACCCGGCCATGGCCGGCTACCACCTGACGCCCTACGGCGAGTCCAGCGCCGCCAGCCTGGAGTCGACCACATGGTGGGCCGAGGATCACGACCACCGCGGCGACGTGGGCATCGTGCGGCTGCAGCAGGACACCGGCCAGCTGACCGGCTGGGCCGATCTCTACTGGGGCTACGCGCAGCTCGGCGGCACCGTCTTCGCCGCCGGCTACGCCTCCGAAGGCGAGCACGACGGCCAGTGGCTGTACACCGACTCGGGCCAGATCGAGGAGCTGTCCGACTACCTGATCTGCCACAGCATGCACACGCTGCGCGGCATGAGCGGCGGCGCCGGCTGGCCGGACGAGGCCGGCGCGGCGCGGGTGACGGCGGTCAACTCCTACTGCGAGGAAGACGGGCTGTGCTGCATGGCGCGCTACATCGACCTGGTCGAGCAGCAGCGGCTCGACGCCGAGGCCGAGGCCGGCGACGACCCGCCCGAGCACTGGGAGTGCGACCTGGCGCGCTACGCCGCCGGCGACGGCTGCGACTGTCTATGTGGAGTCTGGGACCCGGACTGCGAGGCGGCCGACACGCCGGCGGCCGGCTGCGCCGACGGCGAGCGCTGCATCCGGCCCGGGGTCTGCGCCTGCGCGCCGCAGTGCGCCGGCCGCGAGTGCGGCCCGGACGGCTGCGGCGGGGTCTGCGGCTGGTGCGAAGGCGGGGTCTGCCAGGACGGCCAGTGCCAGTGCCAGCCCGACTGCGCCGGCCGCGAGTGCGGCCCGGACGGCTGCGGCGGCTCCTGCGGCACCTGCGGCGAAGGGGTGGACTGCGTCGGCGGCCAGTGCGACTGCGCGCCGCAGTGCGCCGGCCGCGAGTGCGGCCCGGACGGCTGCGGCGGCGAGTGCGGCCAGTGCGCCGCCGGCGAGGGCTGCGTCGATGGAACCTGCACCTGCCTGCCCCAGTGCAGCACCGCCCAGTGCGGCCCGGACGGCTGCGGCGGCAGCTGCGGCAGCTGCGCCGGCGACCAGGAGTGCATCGACGGCCGGTGCGTGTGCACCTACAACTGCATCGACCGCGAGTGCGGCTCCGACGGCTGCGGCGGCTCCTGCGGCAGCTGCCCCGAGGGCCAGGTCTGCCAGGACGGCAAGTGCAAGGCAGACAGCAGCGGCGGCTGCGGCTGCCACGCCGGACCCGGCCGCGCCGACCCCATCGCCCCCTGGCCCGCCGCCCTGCTGCTCACCCTCGGCCTAACCCTCACCGCCGCCCGCCGCCAGCGGCGGCTCAGGCGATGACCTGCAGGGCGGCCGGTAGGATCTCGAGGGTGATGGGCAGGCGGCCGGGTTGTTCGCCGTCCATGTCGATCAGGACTTCCTCGTCGCTGTCGGCCTCGACGCGGCGGCCCTGCAAGTGGAAGACCTTGGGATGGGCCAGGTGGCCGCCCTTGTAGATGTGGCGGCTGAGCCGCAGCATGGCGGGTTTGGTCAAATCGCCGAGCACCACCACGTCGAACAGCCCGTCGTCGGGCGCGGCCGTCGGCGCCACCTGCATGCCGCCGCCGTGGAAGCGGCCCACACAGCCCGGCGCGAAGTTCGCCTCGATCCGGTCACCACCGGGGCCTACCGTCCGAGGCGGCCGCAGGACTCCTTTCTGACCAGCGCATCTTCAGCGGCGTGCTGCAGGTGTTCATGCGGGCGGTCAGAACCGCCGTTCGCAAGCACAGCCCTGGAGCGCCAGGGGACGCTAGTTTTGGAGCTGTGGCCTTTCTCCATCGGGCCGGCTGGCGCCCGTCGACGAGCAGACCGTCGCCTACGAGTTGCGCAAACCCACCCAGGATCGGCGGACCTGCCTGTTCATGGACCCCCTGGAACTCATGGCGCGCCTGGCGGCCGAGAGGGACGGATGCGGGGAGCAGCGGCGGCGGATGGGAAGATGGCGTGGTATGATCCAGCCCTGGGGTGAGATGCAGGGGTGGGTCGGAAAGGGAAAAGGGCCTTTGAATTTCCTATCCGCCTGATCGTCGCCCTTGACAGGGGTTTTCGGGATTGGGATGCTCTGTACCACTCGGGAGCAGGACTGGCGTTTGCCATCTTTGAACCTTTGATGGAAGGGGGTCCAGGTGCGGATGAAGAGAAAGTCCATTCGGCGATCGATCAAGCTGGTCGTCTTTTGCCTAGCAGTGCCGATGACAAGATTCTAGTTGGCCTCTGGGAGGGGCAGGAGTTCGAGGTGGCAGCCAGCCTCACACCGATAGACGCCATCCCCAGCCAAAGTCTGAACGAGGGTCACAGGATCATGGTCGTAGAGATCGAGGCCGAATACCTCCCGTAGCATATCCAGATTGGGTGGAGAACCGTTGCGCACCGACTGGCGCCTCATCTGGCTTCCTCTGCATGGTTGCCCTCAAGCTGTCTCCCGATTCGAACTGGAGGCAGCGCCACGACGAGGGCATTGCAGAAATGGACTCCTGCTCCGTTCAGGGAATCGGCTGCTGGCTTCCCCGGAGTCCGCTGTTATCGGGTTCAATCCGGTCGCCACCCAGAGAATTCGGGTTCCTCGTAGGGCGCTTGTGCGAGGCATGGATAGCCGATGAAAATCCTGCACCTCCTGTCCAACCACTACTACACAGGCCCCGCGGAACTCGTTCTGGCCCTGTCTCGCGCTCAAGTGCGGGCGGGTCATCGGGCAATTCCGCACGGACATAATAGTTGTCTGCATCTTCACTGATGTTGGTCAATGGAAATACACCCGCATGGGCATGCGATGCCGGCCCTTCGGAAAGTCCCTCGAAAAGCCGTTC
>CAYVQE010000028.1:0-28589 GCA_964454005.1 uncultured Myxococcales bacterium | reverse complement strand
GCCCTGTCTCGCGCTCAAGTGCGGGCGGGTCATCGCGTGTTGATCGTCGTAGACACATTCCGTGAAGGAAACCTGGCTGAGAGGGCATGCTCTGCAGGTGTGGACTTGGATCGGAGGTTGACACTCTCCGTCAAGGCGGGTCTGGGGGCGCAGCTGCGCGATGTCCTTGCCCTGAGGCAGCTTTGGAAGTCAGGTGCATACGACATCGTCCACTGCCACAAGTCCCACGAGCACAGCCTGGCCAAGGTGGCCAGATCTCGCTCTTCCAGGACGAGGCTGGTCAGGACCCTCAACAAGGATGGACCACTAGGGATCGGAATGGGTTGGCAGATCAAAGGGACGGACGGTATCCTCACCGTGTCGACCAGGCAACGCGACGGGTTGGTGGCCAGGCAGATCGTGAGTCCCAACCGGGTTGCGACTATTCGAAGCGTTGTCGATCTCACCGAGTATCACCCGGGAAACGATGGCGCGTCTGTGAGGGCAGACTTGGGTGTTGCCGCCGGTGCTCCCACGGTGGGAATCGTCGCCCGAATCAAGGCCGGACGCGGACATATGGCACTTCTGTGTGCTTGGCGCAAAGTCCACGAGGCCATGCCGTCTGCCCGCCTGCTGATTTCCGGCAGAGGGGAACTCTACGACGCGGTCGCTCGAACTGCTTCCGGTCCGGAATTCGGTGGTAGCGTCATCGTGATCGGGTATCGAAAGGACCTCCCGATGTTCTACCGCAGCCTTGATGTCAAGGTTATCCTGTCACCTGGCAACGACGGGACCTGCCGGGCCGCAGCCCAGGCGATGGCGTGTGGCGTCCCGGTGATCGCGCCGCGCATAGGCGCGCTAGCTGATATGGTGGAGGATCGGGTCACGGGTTTCGTGCCGAGGAGCCTCGGGCCGGAGGATCTGTCGGCTTGCATCATCTCGGCGCTGAGCGACCTCGACAACTGCGTCCAGCTCGGGCGCACCGCCAGAGAGAAGGCGGCCGAAGAGTTCACGATTGATAAACACCACGCGGTAGTCGAGGCGCTCTACCAGAGGATTATGGGTCGCTAGCGATGGGACATGGGCCTCCAGGCGTATCTTCCCAGGAAGTGAATTCGGTGGCCGGCATCGAAAAGATCGTGGTGCTCCAAACAGGATTCATCGGAGACGTCGTCCTGACGACCCCCCTGGTCTTCGGTCTGATGGAGCGCTACCCGAACGCCGCCGTATCGATCGTGGTCGGTTCCGAGAAGGTCGCCCTGGCGAAGTGCATCCCCGGCATAGACCAAGTAATTCTATTCGACAAGCGCGATGCTGACGCGGGACTGCGAGGCCTCTTCAGGGCCGCTTCGAGGCTGAGAAGGCATCGGTTCGACCTCCTGGTCGCACCTCATCGGTCATCGAGGACTGCGCTGCTGGGGGCTTGGGCGAGGATTCCGAGGCGGATCGGCTTCTGGATTGGACCAGCAGGGTTGTTGTTCACGGACAGGGTCAGGATCAGACGGAGCGAGCGCTGTCGCTTGGAACAAGATTTCGACCTGTTGCGTCATCTCGGCGCAGAACCCTCGTCCCATAGGCCGCACTTGGTCCCTCCCGGCAAGGCAGAGGCCTATGCGCGAGAGTTCATCTCTGGCCATGGGTTGGAGTCAAAACGGCTGGTGGGGGTCTGCATCGGAGCCCACTGGTCGACCAAACGATGGCCGGTAGAGAATCTCGCACAGCTCTGCTTGAAAGTTACCGCGCTGGGGCTGGAGCCGCTGCTTTTCGGTGGTCCGGAAGAGAGTGATGTTGAAAACGAGGTGCGGGCGACCCTCAGAAGGCTGGACGGGGACTGTCGAGCGACAGACCTGTACAGTTGCCTGGGCAATTCCCTGGTCGAATCGCTGGCGCTTCTCCAGAGGTGTTCTGTCGTCGTCGGGCCCGACTCGGGATTGACCCACCTCGCCCGGGCAGCCGGCACTCAGACCGTCGTTCTCTATGGCCCGACCGACCATGGTCTTCATGTCCACGCAGCTGGCTCGACGGCCCTGTACGCCGACATCGAGTGCCGACCATGTCATCGGCACGGGCAGAAGCATTGCCCTCTGGGGCATCACAAGTGCATGCGCGATCTCTCGCCAGAAGCTGTCATCGCTGCAGTGGTGGCACGGGTTCGAACTGGAGGTCATGGCTTGCAAGGCCGCTCCGATGGGTTGCCGGTGATGTCCGAATTGACCGAACGTGACTGAACGTCTTGGAGAGGTGAACCAGTGGGAGAGCACCAACAAAGACCCAGACTATCGGCCGCAGTTCTCGTCTACAACGGCGTTAGAACGATCGAGCGGTGCGTCCGAAGCCTGGTCTTCTGCGATGAGATCCTCGTTGTGGATGACTTCTCAACGGATGGCACTTGGGAACTGCTGCAGGACCTACCAGTGAGGGCAGTCAGGCACCCACACGAGACCTTCGCCAAACAAAGAGCCTTTGCCAGAGATCTGTCAAAAGGTGTGTGGCTCCTCAGCATGGACGCTGACGAGGTTGTCTCCGAGGAGTTGGCGGAAGGGATACTCGCAGCGGTTGAGGCCGGAGTCTGTGATTGCTACTACCTTAGAAGGAAGAATCCGTATCCGATCGGCTTGCGCGGGTACCACTGGTCCAAGCATCCGCGGCTGGTCATCGCCGCAAAGTGCAAGTGGATCGACACCGACAGTCCACATGCGCCGCTGGATCTCACGGGGTTGCGGTGCCGCAAGATCGGACACGGCTACCTCGAACACGAGCCGCTCGATTCCATCGCGTCCTCGTTGAGGAAGAGTATCAATCGCAGCTTGATCATGGCCGAACAGTTGCGTTCGCGTGGACGCACGGGAAGCCTGTTTCGTTTGATCCTGAGCACAACTGCTCGGTTCTTGAAGTTGTACTTCGGGCAAGGAGCCTGCCTTCATGGCAGGGCCGGCTTCGTATTTTCTTGTCTCGGCGCCTTCGATGCGTTTACGAAGTATGCTTTTCTACTCTCGTCGGTGAGGATCGACGCGGGTCGGCTGCAGGACGGGACCGCCGGATCATACTCGGAGAAATCTGAGATCATCGGGACATCCCGAGAAGAGGGTTCGGAGGAACACCGGCTGTGACGCGTCGCCTTGGGATCAGTCGGCACACTCTTTACGGGCGACGACAAGCAATTCCCTGCGCTGGTACAGCGCCGTCGCCAGGCCTTGCCACAGGGCGAGTCCTACGAATCGAAGCGGCTCGAGGATGGCCGCCATAGGACCCCGCTTGGCTGCCTTGACCCGGTAGGTGACCTTGCTTCGGCGGACTACCTGGAAACCGGCTCTCTCGAAGACCTGCGCCAGGGTGGCGGGGGTATAGTAGACGTAGTGCTGCATGCCGAGGTCGTCGGGACGGAAATACCGGTAGCGCCTCTTGAGCAGGATGCCCTTCCAGTAGCGGAGGTTGGGCACGGTTGCGACGACGCTGCCGCCCGGCCTCAGGACCCGGTGAACTTCGGCGAGGGCTTCGCGGGGATCGGGCGAGTGCTCCAGTACGTGCTTCATCACGACCAAATCAAAGAGCTTTTCATCCCAGGGGATGGATTCCAGCGATCCCTGTCTGGCATCGAAGCCCAGCCCTTTGCAAAAATCGGCTGCATACTCCGAAATGTCGAGTCCCGAACAGTTCAGCCCCAGTCGCCTGCCGGCTTCGAGCACGTAGCCCAGGGCGCAGCCGATGTCCAGCAGTTCTCTAGCCTCGGTGAACTCGAGGCCTTCGCGAATCTGCCGCATGGCTTTGTGAACCCGATGCTCGAATCGCTTGTGCCTCTTCGACTTGCGCCCTAGAAAGTAGTCCGCTTCGTAGTAGTCGTTGGGCCGCAGCGTGCTGATCTCTCGTGATTTATAGACCAGACTGCATTCGGCGCAGCGCACGAACTCGAGTTCATTGAACGCGACGTGCACCTGGCGGTCTGCAGCGCCGCATAGCGGGCAGGTCTTCCATTGGAAGGTTTCCAAGCCGCCGGTGCTCATCGTCGACCCTCCGAGGCAGACCAAACCATTTCACGACTCAGGTCAGCGGTCAAGAGAGGACCAGTATTTGTTGTTCATCAACAGCGAGTTGCGCACTGCCGCGGGCCCTCCATGAGGCACTTGTCACATTGCTGGCGCGGCCTGCTCGATGCTGGCCAGGCGCGGCTACCAGTCGGCGACCTGCCCGGTCCGTGCCTCGCCATCGGGTCCGCGCTCAGACCGACCGAGGCGCGGTGCCATCAAGAAGCCCAGAAAAAAACCCCGCCGGCCGGTGACGCTTGCCCAGCGAGATCCCGGACTGCACAAGCTTCGGGTCCTCGACGGGCATCACCCCCAGCGCGTCGAGGCGGTGGTGGATGTCGAGCCGGTGCTTGTCCCAGAACTGCTCCAGGGAATGGCGCGGATCGCAGATCTGCTCTATCTCCACCACCACCTTGTCCCGCAGAAGGTCCCGGACCTGGAAGTAGATCGATGGCCCGTCACAGGCGCAGCCCTGGTATTCGACCGTCACGTAGGCGTAGAGATAGTCGCGCGACCAGCCAAGCACATGCTGCCCGGGCACCTTGGTGGCTCGGGCGGTGAACTGGTGCCGGGCAAAGTAGTGGCTGAACACCCAACCGGTCTTGCCGGCAGCCGTCTTCACCTGGAACCACTTGTCGTCCAGTGTCTGCTCGTCGACGGTAATCCTGTCGCGGGGGCTGGTGGCCACCAGGCTGGCCCGCTCGCCGCGCTCGATCACGCCGATCGCCTTTGCCTTAGCCGACGGCTTCTGGCGCAGCAGCACCTTGTCCCCAGGCACACCACGCTGGGCGGCGCCGCGCTGGCGGTTGCGCAGGTCAGGAGCAGACAACCGATGAGCAGGCGAGTGAGCACGCCTCATTGTACACCACGTCGCACCGGGGGGGTGAAGATCGCCTATATCGTGCCTACAGGTCGAAAACCCAAGTTCGGGGTCAACGCTGCTTCTTGCGGCGCCGCCGGGTCAGTCCCCCCGAAAGAGCCACCCGGCCGTATCGAACTCCGAGTTCGGCCCGACCCACATTCGCACCGATTCAGCCTCGATATACCGCAGGCCATCGTCGTGGAGAAACAAGACGTATACCGCCAGCCCTGCCCCACCGTGAGGCTTGCCTGGACGACGATCCCATCCCGGCCTTCGTCGAGCGTGCATTCCGTTCCTTCCTCGAGTGCGGCATCCCTGCTCTCGGCTTCGCGCGCGCCCGCTGCGCAGCCTGCAAGTACGACTTCGTCGTCCCCTTCTCCTGCAAGACCCGCGGGCTGTGCCCGTCGTGCAATACCCGCCGGATGGTGGAGACAGCCGCTCACCTGGTCGACCACGTCATCCCGCGTGTCCCGGTAAGGCAGTGGGTTGTCACCGTACACCCAAGCGCGACCGTTACTTCTTTCAACACAACCAGCGCATCTTCAGCGGCGTGCTGCAGGTGTTCATGCGGGCGGGGCCGGCTGGAGATCGAGATGGGGCGGCGGGTGTTGGGGCTCAGTCGCTGCTGGGGTCGGGGCTGGGGGCTGGAGCAGGTCGTCCAGATCGTGCAGGCCGTCCAGGCCGGCGGGCGAGAAGGCCAGGTCGGCGACGGACAGCCGGTGGCCGGCCAGCATGTGGAAGGGGCGCTGGTGGCGGGCCGTGCGCAGGGTGCCGGCCGGAGCGGCCGCCGCTGGCCAGCAGGCTGCCGTCCGGGCTGTAGGTATAGGCGGTGGGCCGGCCTCGGGTGGGCACTTGGTGGGCGGGCTGTTGCTGCTCGGGATCGATCAGCAGCAGCTCGCCCAGGCCGAGCTCGACGGCCAGGCTGTCGTCGCCCCCGATGTCGACCGGCACCGGGTCCATGACCGCTGCGCCCGCGCGATCCTTGAGCCGCAGCGCCGAGCCCGACAGCTCGGCCAGCCGGGAGCCGTCCGGGCTGTAGCGCACCCGGGTCACCCCCGGGCTGCGCGGCGGCCTGCCGAGGTAGCTGTTCAGCCCGTCGAGCAGGCGATCCAGCCCGCTGCGCCGCGGCCCCTTGAAGCTGCAGCAGGCCCGCGAGCGGTGTGCCGCTACTCTGGAAAAACGCCCATCGTTCGAGTGACGGTAGCATGCGGCGGCTTCCGCGTGAATCGCAGCCGGCAGGGAGCGGCTCAGGCGATGACCTTGAGGGCGGCCGGTAGGATATCGAGGGTGATGGGCAGGCGGCCGGGTTGTTCGCCGTCCATGTCGATCAGGACTTCCTCGTCGCTGTCGGCCTCGACGCGGCGGCCCTGCAAGTGGAAGACCTTGGGATGGGCCAGGTGGCCGCCCTTGTAGATGTGGCGGCTGAGCCGCAGCATGGCGGGTTTGGTCAAATCGCCGAGCACCACCACGTCGAACAGCCCGTCGTCGGGCGCGGCCGTCGGCGCCACCTGCATGCCGCCGCCGTGGAAGCGGCCGTTGGCCACGGCGATGTTGTTGATCAGCAGCTCGCGATCGAAGGCGGCGTCGACCTTGAGCCGCACGCGGCGGTTTCGATAGCGCCACAGGGCCCTGAGGGTGCCGAGCAGAAAGCTCGTCTTGCCGCCCAGCGCCTTGGACGACTCGTTGACCGCGCGATCCACCAGCCCGCCCAGGCCGAAGGAGGTGATGTTGATGAACAGCCGCTCCAGCGGCTGGCCGTCGGGGCCGCTGAAGCGACAGCGGCCCAGGTCGATGGGCCGCGTCCGGTCGCGCTCCAGCAGTGGCAGGCAGTCGGCCAGCTTCAGGCCCACCCCCAGGGTGCGGCGCAGGTCGCCTCCGGTGCCGCGCGGGATGAAGCCCAGCCGGGCCTGCGGGTTGAGCGGCTGGCCGTCGCGAAAGAAGCCGTTGATGATCTCGTTGTTGGTGCCGTCGCCGCCGATCGAGATGATGCGCTCGGCCCCGCCGGCCAGCGCCTCGCGGCACAGCGCGGTGGCGTGGCCCGGCCCCTCGGTCAGGCCGTGATCGAAGGGGCCGATGGCGCGCTCGAGTGCGGCGGCGATGCGCGGCCACTCGCGGCCGGTGCGCCCGTTGGCGCTGTGCGGGTTGACCACCGCCAGGGTCTGGTTCGCCATCGCAGCACTCCGCTCCCGCTCAGTCGACCAGCCGGTAGGAGCTGACCAGCCACTGGCCGTCGCGCCGGCGGAAGCCGACCTCGATGCGCTCGCTGTGGCGCGGGCCCTTGGTGATGCGCAGCGCCTGGCTGGCCCGCTTGGCGCCCGGCTCGATGTCGGTCGTCCCGAAACGAACCCGCGGAAAACCGCCGCCGGTCTGGCGCCACAGCTGCCCGGCCTGCTTGGGCGTCAGGTGCAGCACCAGCCAGGGCCAGGTGGGCAGTTCGGGCGGGCGGCGCTTGCCGGCGGGCGACTCGACCACCAGCAGGCGGCTGTCGGCCGGCAGGTCCTCGGCCACCAGCAGGGCGTGGCTGAACGCCAGCACCGGCAGCAGCTCGGCCGGCCGCTCCGGATCGGCCGGCCGGGCCAGCGGGTTCTTGTCGCGCCCGTCGGCCAGCCCGTCGCCGTCCGAGTCGGCGCGTCCCGGCCGGGTGAAGCGCTCCCGCTCGCGCTGGTCCTTCAGCCCGTCGCCGTCGCGATCGCCGAACAGCTCGCGCAGGCGCATCTCGTGCACCCGCTGCCGGGTGCCAAAGCGCGGCTTGGCCGGGTCGTTGGACTGGGCGAAGGTGCGGGTCAGCCCGATGGTGATCTTGCGCCCGCGCACCTTGAGCGAGAACGTCGGCGGTGCCACCCGGCCGGCCGGATCGGCGAAGGAGGTCAGCCCGGTGAACACCGGCTCGGTCCACTCGCGGCCGTCGGCCGACCAGGTCAGAAACAGGTCGTACTCGCCGCCGATGCGGTTTTCGGCGAACAGCACCCAGACCCGCTCGTTGTCGATCTCCTTGGCGAAGGGGTTGCGCGCCGAGCGCGAGCCCTCCCAGAACAGGGTGACCGGGACCTCGCGCCGCCGCCGCAGGCTTTCGGCGCCCAGGCCGGCGACCAGCGCCGCGGTGGCCGCAGGCGAGCGGAGGGTCATCAGCGCCCGGGCGGCGTACCAGGCGGTGCGCGGTTCGTCGCCCAGCAGCCGGCGCAGCGGCACCACGCTGCCGGGCACCTCGAGCCCGCGGGCCAGGGCCGCGGCCAGGCGCCGGAAGTAGGAATCATCGTGGCCCAGCCCCCACAGGATGCCGCGGCCGTACTGTTTTTTTCCTAGCCGGTACAGCGCCCGGGCCAACACCACCCGGATCCACATGGCGGTCTCGCGCTCGATGGCTTTTTCCAGCCGGCCGATGAAGCGTCGGTCCAGGCTGTCGAAGAAGCGCACCGCCGGGGCGTCGGGCTCGGGCGGCGACTCGCGCAGCTGCTGCATGAAAAAGTCGATCGCCTCGGGGCTGCCGGTGTGGGCCAGCACTTCGATCATCAGCTCGCGCTTGTCGCCCTCGAGGTCGGGCAGCATGCGCAGCGCCTTGGCGGCCGCGGTGTCGCCGGCCGCGCCCAGGGCGGCGGCGCACAGGGGCAGCTCTTCGGCCGCCCGCCGCGACCGGCGCCGTTCCTGGTAGAGCTTCTTGAGCTGGGCGAACATCGGCCCCACCGCCGCCGGCTCGCGCAGCAGAGCGATGGCCCGGTAGATCCCCTGGCGCACCCGGGCGGCGTCCTCGCGGCGCAGCGCGCCCAGCAGCACCTGCAGGCTGCCGGCGTCGCCCAGCCGGCCCAGGGCCAGCGCCGCCACCCGCCGGGTGTCGGCGTCCTCGGCGCGCAGCGCCCGTTGGACGCGCTCGGCCTGCTGCCCGAGCCCCAGCGCGGCGATGGCCCGTAGGGCCGCCAGCCGCACCAGCTCGGCTTGTTCCGCGGTGGCCTTGCCGAGCGCGGCGCCCAGGGCGGTCTTGGCGGCGGTCGAGCGCAGCTCGAGCCGGTCGGCGGTCTGGGCGGCGCCGAGGCGCACCAACACCCGCTCGTCGGACAGGCCGGCGGCCAGCGCCGGGGCGGCTTCGTCGCCGTGGCGCAGCAGCTGTTGCAGCGCCCCGCGGGGGGCTGTCAGGGTGGCCCGATCGCCGGTGCCGCGCACCAGCACCCGCAGCGCGGCCGCGTCGCCGATGCGCCCCAGCGCGGTGGCGGCGGCCAGCCGGCGCTGGCGCCCGGCGCGGCCCAGCCGGGCCGCCCGGGCCAGGTCGTCGAGGTCGGGGTCGGCCCGCCGCGGCAACCAGGCAGCCGGCGGCAGGGCCAGCAGGTTGCGCTGCAGCAGCTCGAGCTGCTGGTCGCGGTCGACGCCCTGCTGGTACAGGGCGAAGGCCGCCCAGACCCGGTCGCCGGGCGACTTGCTGTCGCGCAGGCGGGCAGCCGCCTTTTTCGCGGCCGGGTCTTTCAGCCGCGCCAGCGCGCGCAGGGCCCGGGCGCGCAGTTGTGGATCGTCGTTTTTCAGCGCGTCGACGATCACGCCCAGCGAGGCGCTGTAGCCCATCAGGCATAGCGACTTGGCCGCCTCGACGGCGACCGCATCGTCCAGGCCCTGGCTCAGCTCGACCAGGTGCTTGCGTACCGGCTCGGTGTTGTACCGCCACAGCACCCCGGCCGCCTCGGCCCGGGCCTCGCTCGATCCGCGCTCGAGCAGCTCGAGCAGGGTGGGCAGCACGCGCGGATCCGAGATCGTGGAGAAGCGCTTCAGCGCGGTCTCGTAGTCGGCCACATCGCGGCCGCTGAGCAGGTGCTCGGCCATCCAGCGGACCCGATCCGAGTCCGCCCGCAGCGGATGGGGCGCCAGCGCCAGCAAGCCGATCACGGCCGCGATCCAGCCAGGCCTCGGTCGCATTTCGAACCTCCTCACCGCCGGGGGTCAGCTGGGTTGTGGATGCAACGCCCGCCAGCCAGCGGCCGGAGCCACGAAAGCCAGCGGGTGGAGCACATGGCGCACCCGCGCCTCGTCCGCCACCCGGCCGATGGCCCAGCGCGGATCGGATGCGGTCGCCCGCTGGACGACGATCCGGGCCACCGCACCGGCCACCCGACCCGCCAGCCAGCCGCGCCAGGACCCGAGCGCGATGACCAGGCCCGGCCCGCCGGCGGTTGCGGCGGGGGCGGCCCGGCGTTCTAGCGCGATCGGCGCCAGATCGGCTTCCGGCTGCTGGCCCTCGGCCAGGATGCGCTCGACCACGCCCAGCGGCACCAGCACCTCGCCCCGCTGCGTCTGCAGGGGCAGGGCCTCGAGGCTGCTGTACCATATCGGCAGCTGCAGCACCAGCCGGCGGCCGGGCGTGTCGTCGCTCTCGCGCCATAGCCGGGCGCGCAGCGCGTCCAGGTCGGCGCGGGTTGCCGGATCCAGCAGCGGGTCGGGTCGTTGGCCGACGCCATCATCCTCCAGGTGCAGCTCCAGCAACGAGCCGCGGCGGGCGCCGCTGATGACCAGGTTGGCCACCGTGGGCAGGCCGGCCCGGCGCCGCTGCTGGGGCTCGCCCAGGCCGGATTCGAGGGTCGCCTCGACCAGGCCCTCCAACAGGCGCGCCAGAGCCTCGAACTGGCGCACCCCGATGTCGAGCCGGGTGGCCCGGCACTGCAGCGACACCGGCCGGCCCTGGGCGCGGCCCCAACGGCGCACCCGCTCGCGCAGCCGGGCGAAGGTCGGGTCCAGCGGGATGCGGTGGGTGGCGGCCAGCTCGCGCATCAACATGCGGCCAGCGTCGCGCAGCCGATCGGCGGTGGTGACCGCCAGCCGGCGCCAGGCCTTGAGACGGTCGACCTCGCCGCGCAGCTCGCGGCCGAGCGCCAGCGCGGCGGCCGCCCGCTGGTCGGGGTCGGCGCACAGGGCGGCCCGGTCGGAGCCCAGCGACAGCCGGCCCAGGCGCTGGGCGCCGTGGCTCAGCTCGTGGCCCAGCCGGTCCAGCTCGGCCTCCACCCCGGCCAGCTGATCGATCCACTCCCGCTCGCGGGCTTCGGCCGGCTCGGCCAGACTCACCAGCAGGCTGGACAGCTGTTCGAGCACCTGCTCCAGCTCCACCCCGGCCGGCTCGATGAGCTGCTGCTCGAGGTCGGCTAGCACGGCCTCGACGGAACTCAGATGCGCCATGGCCGCCGCCTCGCGCAGGGTGTGCAGGCGGAAGCGGATGTTGGTCGGCGACGGTTCCTGCTCCTGGCCGAGCCAGACCGCGGTCTGGCGGATCTCCTCGGCCAGGGTCAGCAGCAGCTCGTTCATCGTCGCCCTCCGCGCCTCGACCGCCGGCGCGATCAGGCCGAGGCGTCGGCCGGCGGCGGCCCGCCGTCGCGGTCGGCGGTGCCGAGCCGCTGGCGCGCCCCGGCGGCCAGCTGCTCGATGTCGTCGAGGATGCGCCGGGCATCCTGCGACAGGGATTCGATGCCCTGATCGGCGGCCAGGTCGGTCAAGGCGGTGATGGCCTGCTCGAGCTCGCGTTGCTGGCGGGCGAGCTGGCGCGTCAGCGAGCCCGGTGCCGGCCGGCCGGTGTCGAACCGATCCAACTCGCGCAGCAGCTCGGCGGCGGTTGCGGCCAGGGCGGCGGCGGCCTCGCCGGCCGCATCCAGGGTGGCCGCCACGCCCTGCCGCGCCCGCTGATCTTCGCGCACCTGGGTGGCCAGGCGGTTGAGATCGGCGCCCAGCGCCGCGGCGCCGGGCCGGACCAGATCGCGCTGGTGGCTCAGGTCGTCGACCTGGTGGGCCAGCTCGCGGCGCAGCTTCTCCCATTGCACCAGCTGGCGGGCCGCCTGTTGGAAGTGCACCGCCGAGCCGCGGTAGGCCTCACCGACCTGCTGGCCCGAACTCTCCAGCCCGGCCAGCGCCTCGGAAAGGCCCTCGGACAGATCCAGCACCGACCGCGACAACCCGCGGGCGTCTTCGACCAGCCGTTCCATCTGGGCCGGCGACTTGGCCTCGGCGCTGATGGCCAGGTTGGTCGACAGCACCTCGACCTGTTGCCGCAGCTCGGCCAGGCGCCCGCTGGCCCGGGTGGCCTCGGCGATCCGATCGCGCAGCAGCTCGAAGCCCTGCTGGGTGGACTGGATGGCCCGGCGGAAGGCCTCCAGCGCCTCGTTGTCCAGCGCCTCGGGTGCATCGCGCTCGATGGTGGCGGCGACCCGCTCGGCCGCCTGGCAGAACCCCTCGAGCTGGGCACCGACCAGCTCGCCGAGCGCACCGGGCTCGATGGCCGCTGCCGGGCGGGACTCGGGGTCCAGCCGCTCGGCGAGCTGCTCGGCCACCGGGCGCAGCCGCTCGGCCGCGCCGGCCACCTGGCCGCTGGCGCGGCGCAATGTCTCGATGCGCTCGACCGTGGCGTCGAGCAGGCCGTTGAAGGCGGCGGTCAGCTCGGCGGTCGCACCCGGCGCATCCGGCAGGCGCACGCCCAGCTGGCCGGCGCCGGCCCGCTCGATCGCCGCGCGTAGTTGGCGCAGCTGGTCGCGTTCGGCTGCGCGCTGCTCGTCCAGCTCCTCCAGCCGGACTAGCCGCTGGCCGATCCGCTCCAGGCTGGCAGCCAGATCGGCCAGCAGCCCGGTCCGCTCCGGCGCGGGCGGCTCCAGCCCGCCGGGCTCGGCCAGCGCCTGGCGGGCGGTGTGGGTCAGCAGCCGCACCGGCCGCAGCAGCTGGTTGCGCAGCCACCACAGGCCGAACAGCGCCAGCAGCAAGGCGAAACCGGGCAGCCCTACGCTGAGCGCCACGGCCGTGGCGCCCAGCCCACCGGCGAAGGCGTCGACCTGCTCGATCGCCTGCTGCAGCGTTTTGGCTGAGCGGTCCAGCGCCGCGGTCGAGACCGCGGCCGCGGCAACGGGTTTGGGCGCCGGGCGGGTGGAACCCCGCACCGCCAGCAGGTAGCCGGTGCCCGGCAGCCGGCGCCAGATCCAGCCGTCCGGCTCGGACGGCGGCGGGCGGCCGGGCGCGTAGGCCGCGGCCAGCTCGGGCAGGGCGTCGTCCAGCGCAGCGATCTCTTCGCCCGCACCCGGCAGCACCACCGACCGCCGCTCGATCGCCACCAGGATCGCCTGGTCGAACGGACCGGCGGCCAGTGCCGCGGCCGCGGCCGCCTGCTGGCGCACCGTCTCCGGATCCTTGCCGGCGACCAGCGGGGTCAATTCGCGGACCCGGGCCTCGATGGCCCGGCGGTGGGCGCGGTGGTGCTCGGCGGCGGCCACCTCAGCCGCGGCCGCGGCCCGGGCCTGCTCGGCCCGGCGCCAGTCCGCGGCCAGGTCGTCGGCCGCCTGGCTCAGCGCAGTCGCCCGTTCGGCCAACGCCGGCGTCAGGGCTTCGAGATCCGATTGCAACGGCAACAGGGCGACGGGCAGGGCCGCCAGCGGCAGCAGACCGACCAGCACCAGCAGCAACGCCACCTTGGGCCCGGCGGCGCGCAGGCCCGGCCGGGCGCGGTCGGGCTCCGGCGGCGGTTCGGCCGCGGCGCCGGACGGGGGCGGGGGCTCGGATGCGGGGTCCTCGATGTCGATCTCGAACTCTTCGTCGTTCATGGCGTTCATTCTCGTTCCCCCGGCGTGCCGGACGCGATCTCCGGCTGACGCTCTTCGCCCAAGGCGGCAGCGCGGGTTGCGGCCACCTGGCAGCCGTTGCGCTCGGCCCAGAAGCGGGTGTCGGGCCGCAGCCGGCCGAACAGCATCAGCGGCGGCCCGGCCGCCTGCCGTAGCCGGCGGGCCAAAGCGAAGGGATTGAAGCCCGGGCACGGCCAGGGCACCACCACCCGGTCGATCGGCTGTTCGCCGATCCAGGCGCACAGCCGGTCCGGATCGGCGGCCGGTCGTTGGACCAGCTCTTGCCCGGCGGGGGGCGGCGCGGGTTCGTCGCCGGGAGCCAGCAGCTCCAGGATCACCGCCCGACCTCCTCGGCCGCGGCCGAGCGTTTGCGCACGATCCGGCTGGACAGCAGTCGATAGAGAACCTTGCAGGCGTCGAAGGAGCTGCGCCGGCTGTCGCGGATGATGTCCTTGACGGTCCGCCGCCCGTCGACCAGCGCCAGCACCCGCTCCTCGTCCGGTTCGAGCTGGATCTGCTTGATGACCCCGGTCGAGTCGCGGCTGGCCGCCAGCACGGTGTCGAAGGAGCGGATCTCCTTCTCGATCATGCCCCACTCGTCGACCCGCCGGAAGCCTTCCATCAGGATCTGGTCGACCGACAGCTGCAGCTCGGCCTCGCGGGTCTCGACCGGCAGGTTGTCGGTGATGTAGAAGGCGAACTCGCCCTCGCCCCAGCGGATGGCCTCGTACATCAGCTCCTCGGTCTGGCGCGCCAGGGCCTCGTTGAGCTGGGCCTGCTCCACGTGGCCCAACCGCACCAGCTGCTCGCCCAGCAGCCGGCGGGTGTCTTCAGACCGGCTCTTGAGAAAGACATCCAGATCGCGGGTCGAGATGGCCCCCACCTCGGTCAGAAAGCGGCCCAGCAGAAACTCCTCGTCCACCCCGACCGCCCGGGCGAAGGTCACCATGCCGTCGCGCATGAAGACCTCCAGGTGGGCCTGACCGCGGGCCATGTGCAGGATGCCGGTGTGCGACTGGAACTTCAGCAGCTGGAAGACCTCGGCCACCGGGATCATGCCCAGATTGCCGCGCATGGCCACGTGGCCGCGCGGATCCGACAGGTCGGCCTGGCTGGGCGCGTCCTCGGGCTTGCGCTCGCCCACCGGCAGGATCCCGGAGCCGCTTGGTTCGCGTTCGAGTTCGCCGGCGACGTATTTGTCGATGGCGTGCTGGACCACGGTGGCCACGGCGTCGGGCGAGAAAGGCTTGGTGATGAAGTCGACGATGCCCATGGTCTTGACCAGCTTCTCGCCCATGAGCTCGCCCTTGGCCGACATCAGCACGATCGGCACCCGCTCCAGGCAATCCTCTTCGCCGAGGGCCTTGCACACCTGGTAGCCGTTCATGCCCGGCATCAGGAAATCGAGCAGGATCACGTCCGGCTCGAGTTCGCGCGCCTTGGCCACGCCGGTCTGGCCGTCGCGGACGTGGATCACCTCGAGCCCCATGCGCTTGAGGGTGTGGGCGACCACCTTGTGGATGGTCGGGCTGTCGTCGATCACCAGCACCCGGTGTGGCGCCATGGGGGGCGACTCCCTTTTTAGATCTGGGAGACCTTCAGCTCCAGGTCACGCGATATGGTCAGCAGGCTGCCGTCGGTCACCTCGCGCCACTGGTGGCCGGGATCGTTCATGCGCACGCCCAGCATGATGCCCTTGAACCGGGCGTGGGCCTCGCGCTGGGCGTCGG
This sequence comes from uncultured Myxococcales bacterium, assembly GCA_964454005.1. Lineage (GTDB taxonomy): Bacteria > Myxococcota > B64-G9 > B64-G9 > B64-G9 > CAYVQE01. The sequence goes on along the minus strand of CAYVQE010000028.1, from coordinate 13,435 downwards.
TCTGGTCTTGGCAGGTGCAGCCGTGGATACCCTCGCGATGCGAGTAGTGCATGGGCTCGCCGCGGCAGACGGCGCCCATGATCTGGCCGTTGGTGACCATGATGGCGTAGCTGTGGTTCGGCTGGGACTCGCCGGCGTGGTACTCCTCGAGCGAGCCGGCGAACTCGCGCAGGCTGGCGGCCAGCTGCTCCGGCGGCAGCGACAGGTCGTTGATGGTCCCGTCGCGGAACAGGCTGTGCAGGTACAGGTGGAAGGCCAGCTCGCTGTCGGTCTCGCCGCGGATGCTGCGCGCCAAGAAGGGCGGCAGCTCGGCCAGCAGCTCCTCGCTCTTCGGCTCCAGCGCCGGCAGGGTGCCGACGTGGGCGAACAGCCAGCGGCGGAAGCGGAAGGGGTGGGTGTTCTTGGTGTTCCAGGTGCCGACGGTGGCGCGGCGCACGTGCACCAGCAGACAGGTGGAGGCGGTGTCGTCGATCAAGCGCACGTAGTCCAGTTCCTCCTCGGGATTGGACGGCCTGCGCTTGAGCAGCGGCTCGTCGTCGCTGTAGGTGCCCATGCCCACCCCGTGGTGGCCCCCGCCGGGCTCGAGCCGCAGGGCCGGCGCCACCTCGGCGATGGCGCACCCGAGCAGGTCCGCATCGTTGCACATCACACCCAGCATTCGGCACATGCCAGCCTCCTGGCGGTCCCCGCGCCGCCGCCTTCTGTGACGGTGGCGCATCGGCGTCGAAAGCGCATCGAAACGCTAACGGATCCGGCAAGCGGTTGCAAGCAAAAGCTGGCCGCCGGTCGATGCGGCCGACAAGCGTTTTCCCCGCAAAACCGGCAAGCTATGAAGTCTGCAGGCGCACCGTTCAGTCCGGTGGAGCGGCCTCCTGGCGCACCCAGTCGAGGTAGGCCGGGTTGCCGTCGGCGATGGGCAGCCCGACCGTGCAGGGCACCTCGTCGGCGTGCAGCTCAGCGACCCGCTCGACCAGCGCGTCCATGCGATCGGCGCGGGTCTTGGCGATCAGCACGCATTCCTCGCCGCGCTCGACCTGGCCCTGCCACCAGTAGACGCTCTGCATGCCGGCGATGATGTTGGCGCAGGCCACCAGCCGCTCGGCCACCAGGGCCTCGGCGATGCGGCCTGCCTCGTCGCGGTCGGTACAGGTGATGTAGACGAAGCGCAGATCCATGGTCACCTCCCGGGCGCGGCCCGCTCCAGGGGGCCGGCGTCCGGGAGGCTAGCACGGATGGGGGTCTCGATCAGCCCGCTACTGGCACCTACTGGCGGGTCGACTCGACGTAGTCGACCAGCCCGGTCTGATCCACGCCGCCGACGGCGATCAGGGCCGAGAACAGGCGGGTCAGCGAGAAGTAGGCCCGCTCGGCGGTCATCATCTTGGCCGCCGACTCGAAGCCGCCGAGCACCGCAGCCGGATCGCCGGCGGCGATGTCGAAGGGGAAGCGCTCGACCTGGTTGCGGCTGTTGGGCCAGGGGTTGCCGTCGGAGCGGGCGCCGCCGAAATCGAACAGGAAATCGAAGTAGAGCAGCGACTCGTGGCCCCAGAAGGGATGGATGTCGGCGGCCGGCTGCAGGGTCCAGGCCGACAGCGCGCCCAGGCTGGCCGGCTGCTGGCTGACCACGGCCGCCTCGGACGAGCTCAGCCCCTGGTTGTTGTTGGCCGCCAGCCGGTCGTCGCCCTTGACCGCCAGCAGCATGATGTCGCCCTCGGCGCGGCCGGCCGGGCCGCGGGCCGGGCAGTCCTCGTCGATCTCGCCGTCGCAGTCGTTGTCGATGGTGTCGCAGCCGTCGAACACCCCCGGGTGGATGGTCGGGTCGGCGTCGTTGCAGTCGGTGCCGCCCTCGCACTCGTCCGAGATGTAGCCGTCGCCGTCGGCGTCGGTGTCGCAGACACAGGCCGGGTCGACGCCGTCGCAGTTCTGGTCGATGCCGTCCTCGCAGATCTCGGCCGCGCCGGGGTGGATGTCCGGGTCGGAGTCGTCGCAGTCGGTGCCGCCGGCGCATTCGTTGGAGATGTAGCCGTCACCGTCGGCGTCGGTGTCGCAGGCGCAGGCCGGGTCGATGCCGTCGCAGTCCTGGTCGATGCCGTCCTCGCAGACCTCCTCGGCCCCGGGGTGGATGCCGGCGGCGGTCTCCGGGCTGCAGCCCCGCACCGCCTCGTCGCCCGCGTCGCAGCAGTCCGGCCCGCCGCAGGCGGCCTCGGAGATGACCCCGTCTTCGTCCAGATCGTCGACGCAGCCGCAGGGCGCGTCCTGGCCGTCGCAGTCCTGGTCGATACCGTCGCCGCAGATCTCGTCGGCGCCGGGATGCACGGTCGGGTCGGAGTCGTCGCAGTCGGTGCCGCCGCAGGCGATGTCGTCGTAACCGTCGCCGTCGACGTCGCCGCACTGCTGCGGCGGGTCGTCGCCCGGCATGGGGTTTTCGGTGCGGCCCTGGCTGGTGACGAAGCCGAAGAAGGCCCGCGGCACCTTGAATGCCTCGCTCTCGACCTGCCAGGCCGACAGCGAGCCCTCGAGCAGATCGATCTCGGCCCGCTCCACGGTGGTCAGGTAGTCGCTGTTCAGGCTGTCGTCGGGCCGGCCGCCGGCGGCGTAGACGAAGGCCCGTTGCCGCGGCCGGTCCGGATCGCTGTTGTCGGCCAGCGAGACGATCAGCGCCTCCAGCCCCTCGCGCGGCGTGTCGAGCAGCAGCGGGTCGCCGGCCGCGTCGGTCACCAGCCGCCAGCGGCTCAGGCTGCCCGGCGGCAGCGGGCGCACCCCGTCGGGGGCCGGCTGATCCGGGTTGGGGCTCAGGCTGCCGTCGTCGACGAAGTGGGTGTCGGCCACGTCGATCGCCAGCAGGAAGGTCTCGTCGCCGGCCGGATCGACCGCCGCCGAGCGGAACACGTCGTAGCCCAGCGCGCCGGGCACCGCATCCCAGTTCAGATCGATGGCGTTCTCGCCGGCGGCCACTTCGGTGTAGAGGGGGTAGCCGGGCAGGCTGTCGCCGGCCGGGCCCACCGCGCGGACCCGGTAGGTCCAGGCGCCGGCGGCCAGCGAACCACCGACCTCGGTGCCGCGGCCGCGCAGGTTGCCCGGCGCCGGCATCCAGGCGTCCTCGCCGGTGTCGGTAAACGCGGTCGCCTGCACCCCGGTGGCCAGCAGGCGCTCGGTCTGCGAGCGGCCGTCGGCGGCCAGCGAGCGGTAGACGTTGTAGCCGAGCACGCCGTCGACCGGCGCCCAGCGGATGGTGACCGCACCCGAGGCGTCGCGGGCGATGGCTTCCTGGCTGGCCAGCCCCTCGCCGTGCTCGGTCACGGCCGCCACCCGGTAGTACCAGGAGCCCGTCGGCAGCGAGCCGGCGGCGCTGACCGCGGGCTCGCGGCGCAGGTAGGGCATGGTCGCCAGGCCCAGGATGCGGGCCGCCTCGCTGGTGGCGCTGGCGGTCTGGCCGTCGGCCGAGCCGCCGATGGCGAACAGCCAGGGGCCGATGCCCACCAGGGCCAGCCCGCTGCGCGCCTCGTTCAGCCGGTTGGGCACATGGCCGTTGCCGTCGAACTGCAGGGCCGTGTTCCACACCCCGGGCAGGCCGTAGACGCTGACCTGGGTGTACTCGACCGTGTCCAGCGGCACCCCGGGCTCGTCCTTGCCGCCGGCGATGTAGATGAAGCCGTTCTTGAAGGGGTCGAATCCGTGCTGGGCGGCGTGCTGGTAGCGCGGCGTCTGCAGGGTGGATTCCAGGTGGGCCACCCAGGGCGACTCGAGCTTGCCCTCGGCGCTGGAGGTGACCGAGAACAGGTAGTACACGTCCCACTGGCCGTCGGGGTTGGTCACCCGAACCGGGTAGCCGCCGTTGTTGACCGTCACCCCGGCCGGCGGCCAGCCGGTCAGGGTGGTGTCGCTGTGCACCTCGGTCGCCAGCGGGATCTCGCCCTCGGGCCCGATCAGGCTGATCTGGGCGCCGGGGTCGCCGGTGGCGAAGTGGCTGCCGCTGACGCCCAGCGACACGACGCCGCCGTTGAAGTCGGCGCCGGCGGCGCGGATGGGCGAGATGCTCTGGATGTCGGGCGGCGGGGTGGCGGTGACGGTGAAGGTGCCGTCCCAGACCGCGCCCTGGCTGTCCGGGTTGGTCAGCTGCACGCTGTAGTCGCCGGCCGGCATGGCCTCGGTCTCGACCGGGATGATGGCGCTGACCGCGGTCGAGTCGGTGAAGGCCACGCTGCTGGCCTCGAAGATCAGGCCCGGGTCGGACTGCGACACCCAGCGCACCCCCGGGGTGGACAGAAAGCCGCTGCCGCGGATGGCGATGGAGCGGTCCGACAGCACGCCATCGGCGGGATCGCCCCGATAGGCGAAGGGCGGGATGACGTCGTCGACCGCCGGCGGCGGGTTGGGCGAGACCAAAAAGGCCTTCTCCAGCACAGCGCTGTCGCCGCCGGGGTTGGTGACGCTGACATCGTACAGACCCAGCCGGCGGGTCGGATCGGCCGGCAGGGTCAGCTCGATGCGGCTGTCGCCTTCGACCGTGACCGCCTGCAGCTCCAGGGTGACGTCCGCAGCGTCGCTGTTGGCGAAGACCACCGCGACCGCCGGGTCGAAGCCGAAGCCGGACAGGGTGACGGCCACGTCCTGCTCGCGCCAGCCGGCCGGCGGGAAGACATCGTTCAGGGCGATGTCGATCTGGCACAGATCGCCGGTGCCGTCGCCGTCGCTGTCGGCTTGGTCCGGGTTGGCGTCGGCGGGGCAGTTGTCGCAGGCGTCGCCCACTCCGTCGCCGTCGCCGTCGAGCTGATCGGCGTTGGGCGTGTCGGGGCAGTTGTCGTCGAGGTTGTCGATCCCGTCGTCGTCCGAGTCCAGCCCGGCCTGGCAGGCGTCGCCGGTGCCGTCGCCGTCGGCGTCGAGCTGGTCGGGGTTGGGTTTGTCCGGACAGTTGTCGCAGGCGTCGCCCACGCCGTCGCCGTCGGCGTCGGCCTGGTCCGGGTTGGCGATGTCCGGGCAGTTGTCGCAGGCGTCGCCCACGCCGTCGTCGTCGCCGTCGGCCTGATCGGCGTCGGCCGTCGCCGGGCACAGGTCGCAGACATCGCCCACCCCGTCGTCGTCGCCGTCGGCCTGGTCGGCGTTGGCCGTATCGGGGCAGTTGTCCTCGGCGTTGGCCACCCCGTCGCCGTCGGCGTCGTCGTCCGGCGCGCAGGCGTCACCGGTGCCGTCGCCGTCGGCGTCGGCCTGGTCCGGGTTGGCGATGTCCGGGCAGTTGTCGCAGGCGTCGCCCACGCCGTCGTCGTCGCCGTCGGCCTGGTCGGCGTTGGCCGTATCCGGACAGTTGTCCTCGACATCGACGATGCCGTCGCCGTCGCTGTCGGCGGCGCCGGCCGACGAGCCGCCGCAGCCGGCCAGCAGGGCGGTGGCGGCCAGCAGCCACATGGAGATCTCGATCATCTGGATCGCGGTTTTCATGGTTTGTTTCTCCCATCTGGGCCCGAAGGCCGGAGTCGCGTCGTTCAGCGAAATTGCCACACCAGAGCCAGGCTGCCCTCGGGCACCCAGCGGATCTGTTCCTGCCGGTTCACCGCGCCGTATTTTCCTCGGGCGACCGGTTCAGCGGTCCGCCAGACAGGCCTGCAGCTCGGCGTTGCAATGCAGCACCACACAGCCGTGGCTGTCGCACTCCCACTCCTCGGCGCAGTCGCGCAGATCCTCCCATAGCTCCACCGCCTCCGCGTCGGCGGTGGCCAGGCAGGCGTCGACGCACTCCGGATCCTGTTCGCAGGCCCGGCTGCACTGCAGCAGCGCGGCGCAACCGTCCGCAGCGATGCAGCACTCGCCGGCCCAGCAGGTCGGGTCCTGGTCGTTGCAGTCAGGGCCCAGGCAGTCGACGCCCTCGCCGTGGCCGTCGCCGTCGGCATCGGTGCAGGCGGTGCAGCACTCGCCGGCGAAGCACTCCGGGTCGCTGTCGTTGCAGTCCGGCCCGGCGCAGTCGGCGCCGACGCCGTAGCCGTCGCCGTCCAGGTCGGTGCAGTCGATGCAGCAGTCGCCCTCGTGGCAGTCCGGGTCGCTGTCGTTGCAGTCCGGGCCCAGGCAGTCCTCGCCGCTGCCGTAACCGTCGCCGTCGTCGTCGCTGCAGGTGATCGGCGGCCGCTCGTTGGAGCACGATGGCGCCAGGGTCAGCGCCCCCGCGGCGGTGGCGAGCAAGCCAAATAAAATCAGCGAATTACGCATTACGGCCCCCCGGTCAGCGGCAGCCGTGAGACGGCGCCGGTGCAGATGTGGGCGGGCGAGGTCTCCGCTTAGTATATACAATTTGGCCGCGGGTGGGTAGGCGAACGAGACGCCGGGCGCGCCGGCGGAGCGCGTAAAACAGTTGATCCATTGGCGGGCCGTTCATACACTGGGGCGCGTCGCATCTAGAGGAGGGCTTTGGGATGTCACATATCGCACGCGGGTTGCTGCTGTTGCTGGGCTCGTTGCTGGTGTTCGGCGCAGCGGCTTGCGACAGCGAGCCCGAGGTGGACGGCCGCACCGTGACCGAATGGATCGGGTTGCTGCGGCACGAGGACTGGGAGGTCCAGCAGGAGGCCCAGGATGCCCTGGCCCGATTGGGCCCCGAGGCCGTGCCCTATCTCAAGCACAGCCTGCGCTTCAAAGACTCGGCGCTGCGCCGCGGCCTGGTGCGCACCCTGGCCCAGATCGGGCCGCCGGCGGCCGAAGCGGTGCCGATGCTGCTGTCGGTCATCTCGCGCGAGAAGGTGGCCGTCATCCGGGCGGCCATCCTGCGGGCGCTGGCCGCCATCGCCCCGCGCGACGAGGACGTGCGCGCCGAGTTCAAGCGCCGCCTGCGCGATGTGGATGCGGATGTGCGCCGGGCGGCCCGGGCCGGGCTGGAACGAGCCGAGGCGGCCGCCGCGCCGCCGCAGCCGGCCGAGCCGGCCGGCGCCGGCGAGCGCGCCGACGCCGGTCCGGCGGCCGACAAGCCCCGCGAGCTGGCGTTGCGCGCGGCGGTGGCCGAGGTCCTGGCCGCCGAGCAACCCGGGGTGGCCTTCGCCCTGATCGCCGAGGTGGAGCGCGGCAAGCGACGGGCGGCCATCGTCTGGCCGGGCATGAAGGCCGGCCGGGTGCTGGATGACGACCTGGTGGCCTGGGTCTTCGAGCGCCGCGGCGAGGACGACTGGCGCCGGCTGCAGCAGGTGGGCCCGCTGCGATCCGATGCGCCGGTGGTGCTGTCCGAGGCGCTGGGCGGGGCCGATGGCCAGCGGGTGGTGCGCCCCTGCGGCGTGGCCCGCGAGAAGCTGGCCGCCTATCTGGCCGAGCACGGAGCCGCATTCGCCGGCGCCCGCGAGGCCGGCGAGGGGGCCGCGGCCATGCGGGCGTTCGAGAAGCTGAGCCGGGCGTTCTCGTTCGGTCTGGCCGCCCATGGCGATCGCTTGACCGAGATGGCGCTCAAGGGGACCTTTGATCAGCCCTGGGAAATAGACACCGCCGATGCGGGTTCATGGGTGCCGGTGGTGATGCGCTCCGGCGATGAGAGCGTATCCGGCCGTCTCGAGTTGCGCCCCTGCGGCGGCGGGTTGGTGATCGGCGCCATCGAGCCGGCCGCTCCGCAGGACTGAGTTGCGCTCCGTCCGGGCGCCCAGCGGGCGCCGCCTGAGCATTCGCCGCTGTGGCCCGCTGTTTGCGGCCGGCCCGATTTCTTGAATCTCGCCCCCACCTTCTGCTATTGCTGTGAGAAAGCCGTCATCGGCCCAGAAGTCATGTGGGAGAGGCGAGTTGAGCGAGCAGGACAAGAGCGTGCCCATCGGGCGGGTCAAGTCCGACGAGCCCAAGATGGTCTACCGCACCCAGTTCGCCAGCATCGACGAGCTGGTCGAGCGGCTGGCCCCGGCGGTCTATGACTGGGGCCTGCTGGTGCGCGACACCGGCGAGCACGCCGACGGCGCTCTGCTGCAGTTCGCCATCATCCTGGCCGACGATCGCCAGGCCATCCGCGCCCGGGCCCGGGTGCGCAAGTCGGACAAGTTGCCGGCCGGGCGCATGGCGCTGCGGTTCACGGCCATGGATCCGCGCTCCAAGGAGATCTGGGGCCGGATGCAGCAGCTGCGCGGCGTGGACGATCCCACCCCGCCGCCAGCCGTCGAGCCGGCAGCCGAACCGGCCGCCGAGCCGCCACCCCGACCGGCCGCCGAGCCGGCGTCCGCTCCGGCCGCCGAGCCGGCGTCCGCTCCGGCCGGCCAGCCGCAATCGATCACACCCGGCCCGACCCCGGCCGTCAAGGGCGACGAGGCGGCCGCCTGCGGGGCGGCGGTCAGCCAGCAGCCGCCGGCGCGCCACGATCTCGATCAGTCCCTGCGGCGCATGGTGCTGCTGGACGAGGACGCCGAGGTGGCCCCGGCGTCCGGAGCGGCCGAGGCGGGTGAGAAGGAGAAGAAGGAAGGCCCGGTGCTGGGCATCGATCTGGGCACCACCAACTCCTGCTGCGCCATCGTCAAGAAGGACAAGCCCTTCGTCATCCCCTCGCGCCGCGGCCACAACACCATCCCCTCGGTGGTGGCCATCGACCCGATGGGCGATACCGTGGTCGCCCACGCGGCCAAGGCCCAGATGGAGATCAACCCCGAGCGCACCATCTACGGCAGCAAGCGGCTGGTGGGCCGGCCCTTCGATTCGCCCATCGTGCGCCAGGTCTGCGACCGCTTCCACTACGATATCGTGGCCGGGCCCAACAACGACGCGGCGGTGCGCATCGACGACAAGCTGTTGAGCCTGGAAGAGGTGGCCTCGCTGATCCTGACCGAGATCAAGGACACCGCCCAGGAGTTCCTCGGCGGCTACGTCGAACGCGCGGTCGTCACGGTGCCGGCCTTCTACAACGAGAACCAGCGCCAGGCCGTGCGCAAGGCCGGCGAGCTGGCCGGCTTCCAGGTCGAGCGTATCCTCAACGAGCCCACCGCGGCGGCGCTGACCTTCGGGGTCAAGTCCCAGGGCGACCGCCGGCTGCTGGTCTACGATCTGGGCGGTGGCACCTTCGACGCAACCCTGCTCGAGCTCAAGGGCGACACCTACGAGGTGCTGTCGACCGGCGGCGACACCTTCCTGGGCGGGGTCGACTTCGATGCCCAGCTGATGGACCACATCCTGATCGAGTTCCAGCTCGGCTTGGGCAAGATGCCCCAGATGGACCGGGTGGCCTACCTGCGGGTGCTGCAGGGCGCCGAGTTCGCCAAGCGCGCGCTGAGTTCCAAGCAGGAGGCCCAGGTGCGGCTGCCGTTCATCGGCCGGGTGGACGACAAGCCGGTCGACCTGGACGTGACCGTGGGCCGCGACACGCTGCAGGAGCTCTGCCAGCCGCTGGTGCAGCGCACCCTCGACGTCTGCGAGGCGGTGCTGGCCCAGCGTTCGGTGCGGGCCGAGGACGTCGATGACATCCTGCTGGTCGGCGGCCAGACGCGCATGCCCATGATCTGGGAGCAGATCCAGGCGCTGTTCGGCAAGGAGCCGCTCAAGGGGGTGCACCCGGACGAGTCGGTGGCCATCGGGGCGGCCTTGCTGGGCCACTCGATCGACCAGGAGGCCGCGTTCGAGCTGGTCGACGTGCTGCCGATCTCCATCGGGGTCGGGGCTCCGGGCGGGGTGTTCCGCAAGGTGATCGCCGCTGGCACCGCCCTGCCGGCCGGGCGCACCTATGGGCTGTACACCTACGTCGACAACCAGGCCAACATGGTGATCCCCATCTACCAGGGCGAGTCGAACCAGGTCGACGAGAGCGAGATGCTGGGGGTGGTCGAACTCGATGGCATCCCGCCGGGCAAGTCCGGCAGCCGCATGATCGAGATCACCTTCGGCCTGACTCCCGAGTGCCTGCTGACCGTCAGCGCCAAGGAGCGCGACGGCACCAAGCTGGCCGACGTCAAGCTGTCGGCCCAGGAGTCGACCGAGAACCTGCTGACCAAGCTGTCCGCAGTCGCAGCCCGGGCCGAGCTGGCCGCCGAGCTGGCCGCCGAGCTGGCCGCCGAGAAGGGAGGCGAGCCACGAGACCGGCCGGCGGCCGAGGCCGCGCCCCGCAAGCGAGGGTTCTGGGCCTGGCTCAAGGGGCTGTTCGGCAAGAAGTAGCCGCGGCCGATCGGATTACAGCGATCGCTTCAGCATGGCGTTGAGCCGGCGGACGAAGTCGGCCGGCTCGGCGAGCGGCCGGCCCTCGACCAGCTGGGCCTGATCGAGCAGCAGGCGACTGGTCTCGGTGAACAGCTCCTCGTCCTCGACATCGCCGAGCTTGGCCACGATGGGGTGGCTGGGGTTGACCTCCAGGATCGGTTTGGCCTCGGGCAGGTCGCGGCCCAGCGACTTGAGCAGCCCGCGCATCTGGGACGAGGTGTCCTGGTCGTCGAGCACGATGCACGACGGCGAGTCGGACAGCCGGGCCGAGGCACGCACGTCGCGCACCGCATCGCCCAGCGCTCGTTTGATGCGCTCGAGCAGCGGTCGGGCCGCCTCAGCCGCCTCGCTGCTCGTCTCGTCCTGCAGCTCCTCGGTGGCCCCCGCCCGCTGCACCGAGCGCAGCTCCAGATCGCGGTACTTGCCCAGCGCCGGGACGATGATCTCGTCCACCTCGTCGCCCATCAGCAGCACCTCGATGTCCCGTTCGCGATAGGCCTCCAGCAGGGGCGAGCGGCGCAGGTTCTGCTCCTTGTCGCCTGTCAGGTAGTAGATGGCTTTCTGCTCGTCGCCCATGCGCTCGACGTAGCCGGCCAGGCCGGTCCAGCCGTCGACCCGGGTCGACTTGAAGCGCAGCAGCTCGATCAGCCGCTCGCGGTTGGCCCAGTCGTGGTAGGCACCCTCCTTCAGCGGCCGGCCGAACTCCTGCCAGAACTCGGCGTAGCGCTGCTCGTCTGCGGCCAGTGCTTCGAACTCGTCGATCAGCTTGTCCACCGCGGCGTTGCGGATGCGCTCCATGACCGGGTTCTGTTGCAGCATCTCGCGGCTGACGTTGAGCGGCAGATCCTCGGAGTCGATGATGCCGTGGACGAAGCGCAGCCAGGCGGGCAGCAGCTCCTTGTCGTCGTCGGTGACGAAGACCCGCTTGATGTACAACCGCACGTTGGAGCGGTAGTCGGCGTAGTACAGATCGGGCGGGGCCTTGCGTGGGACGAAGAACAGGGTGGTGTACTCGAGCGTGCCTTCGGCCTGGGTGTGCACGGTCAGCAGCGGGCCCTCGTCATCGTGGGCCAGCGATTGGTAGAAGCCGTCGTAGTCTTGCTGGGTCAGCTCGCGCTTGGGCCGCCGCCACAGGGCCGAGGCTTCGTTGACCTGCTCCTGCTTGGGCTCGCGCAGCTCGCGTTTCTCATCGCCCTCGCCTTCGGTGCGCACTTCCTCGTAGTGCAGGAAGATGGGGAAGGAGATGTGGTTGGAGTACTTCTTGACGATCGACTCCAGGGTCCAGCGCTCGGCGAAGGGGCGGCCCTTGTCGTTCAACCGCAGCTCGACCGTGGTGCCCGGCTGCTCGCGTTCGGCCGGCTCGATCTCGTAGCCGCCCTCGCCGGTGGAATGCCAGCGCCAGGCCTTGTCCTGGCCGGCCTTGCGCGAGGTGACCTCGACGAAGTCGGCCACCATGAAGGCCGAGTAGAAGCCGACGCCGAACTGGCCTATCAGGCTGGCGTCGCGGCGCTGGTCGCCGCTGAGCTGCTCGACGAAGGCGCGGGTGCCCGAGCGGGCGATGGTGCCGAGCTGCTCGCCCAGGTCGCGCTCGTCCATGCCGATGCCGGTATCGCTGACGGTCAGGCTGCGGCCGTCCGGGTCGAAGGCGATGTCGATCCGCGGCTCGAAGGGCACCTGTTTGAAGTGCTCGTCGACCAGGGTCAGGTGCTTGAGCTTGTCCAGGGCGTCCGAGGCGTTGGAGATCAGCTCGCGCAGGAAGATCTCGGGGTTGGAGTAGAGCGAGTGGACGATCAGGTGCAGCAGCTGGTCGACCTCGGTCTCGAACGCGCGCTTGGTCATGGAGGTGCCTCCGAATTCAAGATGCTCGTTATCCTATGATATTTCGAACCCGGATCAATTTGGGCCGCGAGGCGGGCTTGTCAAGGTCGGGGCAAGTATAACGGGCGGTTGCGATGGACCGGCGGGCGTCGCCCCGCGATCGCGGCAGGCATTACGAATCGGCCGCGGTCAGCGCCGCCGCCGGCCGGCCAGCAGCAGCCCGAGCAGCGCCAGCAGGCCCCAACCGGCGCTGCCGGTGGCGCGGCTGGCGCAGCCGCAGCCGCCGCCGGCCACCCGGCCGTCTTCCTCGTCGCAGGCGTCGCCGATGCCGTCGCCATCGCTGTCGACCTGGTCCGGGTTGGCAATCTGCGGGCAGTTGTCGTCGGCGTCGGCCACCCCGTCGCCGTCCTCGTCCTGCCCGCCGTCGTCGGCCACGCAGTCGCCCTGCTGGCAGACGAAGCCCGGGTCGCAGTCGGCGTCGCCGGCGCAGCTGTCCGGACAGTCGAACAGCGGCTGATCGACTGCGCCGTCGCAGGTCTGATCGGCGAAGTCGCCGCATTCCTGGATCACGGTCTCGTCGCAGGCGCTGTCGTCCTCGACAGCCAGGGCCTCGCACTGGTAGCGGGCGTTGCACACCCCGTCGCTGCGCTGGCCCTGGCAGGTGTCGGGTTCGGTGCAGCTCGGGGCGGCGGCATAGGCCGCGCAGTCGCCGTCGCCGGCGCAGCAATCGCCTTCAGCACAGCAATAGCCATTCTGGCAGTGGCCGCTGTCGCAGGCCGCGTCCAGGTCGCAGGCCTCGCCGTCGTTGTGCAGCGGCTGGCATGCGCCGCCGATGCAGGCGGCGTCGGCGTCGCAGTCGGCATCGCCGGCGCATTCGGTGGCACAGCCCGCGGCCGGCTGGTCGGCGGTGCCGTCGCATACCCGGTCGGCGAAGTAGCCGCATTCCTGCACGAAGCTCTCGTCGCAGGCGCTGTCGTCCTCGACCCAGGCGGTCTCGCACTGGTGGTCGGCGCGGCAGCGGGCCGCGCCGCTGCTGCCCTGGCACAGCTCCGGCTCGTCGCAGGCCAGCGGCGCGTCGTAGTCGGCCGGGCAGTCGGCGTCGGTCTGGCAGCAGTCGCCCTCGTTGCAGCAGTAGCCGTTCTGGCAGTGGCCGCTCAGGCAGTCGTCGCCGGCGTCGCAGCTGGCGCCGTCGTCGTCGCAGGCGTCGCCGATGCCGTCGCCGTCGCTGTCGGCCTGGTCGGGGTTGGCCACCCAGGGGCAGTTGTCGTCGCAGGCCTCGGTCTCGCCGTCGGCACACGGCGCATCGCCGGGCAGGCCGCTGTCGTCGCCGTCGTCGGGGATGCCGTCGTTGTCGTCGTCCGGATCGCCGGCATCGCACAGGCCGTCGCCGTCGTTGTCGGGGCCGTCGTTGGCCGGGTTGGGGCTGCCGTCGACGGCGCAGTCGTCGCAGCCGTCGCCGTCGGAGTCGCCGCAGACGTAGGGATCCAGCGGA
>CAYVQE010000027.1:1781-47105 GCA_964454005.1 uncultured Myxococcales bacterium | reverse complement strand
GCGAACTCGATGACCATCATCTGCATGCCGAGACAGATGCCGAAAAAGGGCACCCCGTTTTGCCGCGCCCAGCCGATGGCGTGCACCTTGCCCTCGGTGCCGCGCTCGCCGAAGCCGCCCGGCACCAGCACGCCGTCGACCGTGGGCAGCTCGCCCACCTGCTCGCCGTCGAGCTGCTCGGAGTCGATGTAGACCAGCTCGACCGCGCAGTCGTTGGCCAGCCCGCCGTGCAGCAGGGCCTCGTGCAGGCTCTTGTAGGAGTCGATCAGGTGGACGTACTTGCCGGCCACGCCGATGCGCACCTGGACCGCGGGCCGCTTCAGCGTATCGGCCACCTTGCGCCAGCGATCCAGGCTGGCCGAGCGCGACCAGATGTTGAGCAGGTCGGCGATCTTGTCGTCCAGCCCCTGCTCGTGCAGCTGCAGCGGCACCTCGTAGATGGTGTCGACGTCGCGGCACTCGAACACGGTGTCGGCCGCGGTGGAGCAGAACAGGGCGATCTTGTCCTTGAGCTTCTTCTCCAGCGGCCGCTCGCTGCGGCACAGGATCACGTCTGGCTGGATGCCCACCTCGCGCAGCGCCTTGACGCTGTGCTGGGTGGGCTTGGTCTTGAGCTCGCCGGCGGCGGCGATCCAGGGCACCAGCGTCAGGTGGACGTAGAGCACGTGCTCGCGGCCGATGTCCTGGCGGATCTGGCGGATGGCCTCCAAAAAGGGCAGCCCCTCGATGTCGCCCACCGTGCCGCCGACCTCGACGATGCACACGTCGACGCCCGCGGCCGGTTCGTGGATGCAGCGCTTGAGTTCGTCGGTGACGTGCGGGATGACCTGCACCGTCTTGCCCAGGTACTCGCCCTTGCGCTCGCGGGCGATGACCGAATCGTAGATCTGGCCCGAGGTGAAGTTGTTGGCGGTGCCCACGGTGATGCTGGTGAAGCGTTCGTAGTGGCCCAGGTCCAGATCGCTCTCGGTGCCGTCGTCGGTGACGAAGACCTCGCCGTGCTGGTAGGGGCTCATGGTGCCCGGATCCACGTTCAGGTAGGGGTCGGCCTTGATCAGCGAGATCTTCAGGCCGCGGTTTTCCATCAGCGCACCGATGGAAGCCGCCGCCACCCCCTTGCCCAGCCCCGAGACCACGCCGCCGGTGACGAAGATGTACTTGGTCTGCTTCTTGGCCACAGCCTCAACCTCCTGCCTCTCCCTGGCCCAGCGCGGTGCGGGCCCGCTCCAAGTCGGCCTGGGTGTCGATGCCGAAATGGGCCGCGCGGCAGATCCGGATGCGGATGCGCCGGCCGGCCTCGATCACGCGCAGTTGCTCCAGGCCCTCGACCCGCTCCAGCGCGCTGGGCGGGCGGGCGTAGATGTCCGACAGCAGCCGCCGCCGGTAGGCGTAGACGCCCAGGTGGCCGAGCCAGGGAGCTTGGGGCGGCCCGCCGCGGCGCGGGTGGGGAATGGCCGCGCGCGAGAAGTAGAGCGCGTCGCCGCGCTCGTCGACCACCACCTTGACCACCGCCGGGTCGGTCAGCTGCTCCGGCGCGATCAGCGGCGCGGCCAGGGTGGCCATCTCGACCGCCGGGTCGGCGAACAGCTCGGGCAACCCGGCCACCGCGGCCGGGTCGATCAAGGCCTCGTCGGCCTGCAGGTTGATGATCAGCTCGGCGTCCAGCCCGACGGCCGCCTCGGCCACCCGCTCCGAGCCGCAGCGGTGCCCGGCTGCGCTCATGAACACCTCGGCGCCGAAGCCGCGGGCGACGGCGGCCACCCGTTCGTCGTCGGTGGCCACCAGCGGTGCGCCGCCCAGCCCGGCGGCGCAGCCGCGCTCCCAGACGTGCTGCAGCAGGGGCTTGTCTCCGATGGGCAGCAGGACCTTGCCGGGCAGGCGGCCGGCGTCGAGCCGGGCGGGGATGACGATCCGAGGGTGCACCCCCGAGAGAAATCGCGACCGCCGGGCGTTGTCAATCCCCTTGTCCAGCCCACCGGATCTGCGCCGCTTTTCGCATCGGCCGGCGGCGGCTCGGGAACGCCGGGATCTTGCCGCGATCGCCGATTGGGCATAACATGGCGATCGATGAGAGTGCTCGGCCCCTGGCTGACCGTGCTCGCCTGCTTGCTGGCCGGCTGCACCGAGCAGACCCCGGAGGCACCGGACAGAGCGGACGCCGGCGAGGCGCGGCTGGAAGCCCACACCGCCACCCTGGTGGCGGTGTCCGGGCAGGTGCGCATCAAGCGCTCCGGCGCGCCGGACTGGCGAGCGGCCGCGGCCGGCACCGCTCTGGCGGTCAACGACAAGGTGCGCACCCAGCGCGACAGCTTCGCCACCATCCGCTTCGTCGAAGGCGACACCCTGCGACTGGAGCCCGAGAGCCTGGTGGCGGTGACCGACCTGCGCATCGACCGGCGCTCGCAGGCCCAGCGCTCCACCTTCACCCTGCACCGCGGCCGGCTGGAAGCCGACATCGGAGCGCTGGACGAGGCCGAGGCCGAGTTCAAGATCAAGACCCCCTCGGCCGAGGCCGAGCTGCTGGGCCGCGAGGTGGCCTTCCAATGATCGGCTGCGTCACGCGAACCGCCGTCTGGGCGCTGGCGCTGCTGCTGGCGGCGGTGGAGCCGGGCCGGGCGCCGGCCGGCGAGCCGCGTCCGCCGACCGCCGCGCTGCAAGGCGACCAGACGCTGGAGGACCTGGCCAAGCGCCTGTACGAGGACGCCGGGGCGGCCGACGAGATCCGGGCCATCCACGACTGGGCGCCGGGCCACCAGCCGCCACCCGGCGAGACCTTCCGCCTGCCCGGGCCCGAGCGCCGGCCCGCGGTCAGCGCGCTGGGCATGGCCGGCCAGGCGGTGCAGCAGGCCCGCCAGCTGGGCGCGGCCGAGCTGGCCGCCGAACAGCTCGAGCGGGCTGCGGCCAGCCTGGGGCAGGCCCGGCGGGCCTGCCGCCGGGCCGCCTACCAGCGCTGCCAGCAGCTGGCCGACGAGACCTGGGCGCTGGCCCGGCTGGCACGCAAGCAGGCCCGCCGCCGGCGGGCCGAGCGCAACCGCTTCGCGGTCTCGGTCGACGAGGCCGGCCAGACCCGGGTCGAGGTTATGGACGGCGAGGGAGTGGCGGTGACCGCCGGCGACCAGCGCCGGGTGGTCGAACGCGGCCAGGCGGTGGCGGTACCGCCGGGCAAACCGCCCGAGCCGGTGCGCGCGCTGCTGGCCCCGCCCGAGCCGGTGCTGCCCTTCCCCGGCTCGCGGCTGGTGACCACCTCGATCCACTTCCACTGGAAGCCGGTCGAGCAGGCCGCCCGCTACGTGCTGCTGATCAGCCGCGACCCCGCCGGCCGCCGGCCGGTGCGCCAGCTGACCACCGAATCCACCGCCTACCTGCTGCGCTCGCGGCTGGCCGACGGCACCTACCACTGGTTTTTGCGCAGCGTCGACGCCCACGGCCACGTGGGCCCGGCCTCGGCGGCCCGCGCCTTCATCCTGGCGGCCAGCGATCGCGGCGGCATGACGGTGCAGGGCGGCCAGCAGACCCCGGCCGACGCCGGCGGAGCGGAACCATGAGCCTGCGCGCCCTGGTGGCCGACGACGACGCCCCGGTGCGCCAGATGGTTCGCGACCTGCTCGCCGAGCGCGGGGTCGAGGTGGTGCTGGCCCGCGACGGCCTGGAGGCGCTCAACCTGTTCCGCGACCAGGTGTTCGACCTGCTGGTGACCGACTTTTTGATGCCGCGGGTCGACGGCATGCAGGTGGTGCGCTCGGTGCGGCTGGCCGGCGAGCGCGGCCGGCTACCGATCGTGCTGATGTCGGCCATCTCCAAGGGCCACATCCCGGGCGAGCACGAACCGGGCCCGGATCACTACATCAACAAGCCCTTCAAGCTCCGCAAGATGGCCAAGCTGCTGGACCGGGTGCTGGCGGGGCTGGATCGATAATCCCATGCGGCTGTTCCGCTCGATCACCCTGCTGCTGGTGCTGCTGACCGCGGTGCCGGTGACCGTGGCCGGGCTGATCCTGATCGGCTCGACGGTCGACATCGTCAAGACACTGACCTGGGAGCTGCAGCAGGAGCGGGTCACCCGCGCCGGCCGCGAGGCCGAGGCCTACTTCGAGAACCTGATCGCCGACCTCGATCTGCTGCTGTCCAACGTCGACCTGTCGCGGCTGGACCTGACCGGGCAGCAGCGGCTGCTGTCGTTCATCCTGCAGAAGCGGCCCCGGATCAACATCATCGGCTTCTACGACCGCTACGGCCGGCCGCTGCGCAACCTGCAGGCCTTCGACCCGGCCCGCATCCTGCCCTCGGAGCTGGCCCGCCACCAGCAGCAGATCGCCGGGCTGGATCCGGAGCGGGTGGCCGCCGAGGTGCTGGCCTTCTCGCCGGCCTACACCATCGAGCGGCCGGCCCGGCCGGCGCTCGAGGTGCCGGCGCGCAGCGAAGCGGTGGTGGCGCTGCTGATCCGGCTGCAGGCCGGCGGCGCGCGCTTCGTCGGGCTGGAGCTGACGCTGGAGCCGCTGCAGCGGTTGGTCGAGCGCCTGCGCGCCAGCGCCCGCGGCCGGCTGCTGCTGGTGGGGCCGGGCTGGCGGCAGATCGCCCAGAGCGCCGGGCCCGCGGCCGACTGGCTGGAGCGCGACATCCCGCCGGCCCAGCTGGCGCGGCTGCTGGGCGCGCCGGCCGGCAGCGGGCCGGTGCGGCGGGTCTCGGGGGCGCGTCCGGTCCGGCTGCCCGGCGGCCGCGAGGCGCTGCTGGCCTTCGCCCCGCTGGCCCGGCCCGACTGGCACATCGTCTCGATCGAGCCGCTGGACGACGCCTACCTGGCCTCGCGGCGCATGATCGGCCAGGTGCTGTGGGTGGTCGGCATCAGCCTGCTGGTGGCGGTGGGCCTGGGCATGCTGTTCGTCTTCGGTCTGACGCGGCCGATCGCCAAGCTGGTGCGCGGCTCGCTGGCCATCGCCCGCGGCAAGTTCGGCACCCAGCTCGAGGTGCGCGCCCGCAACGAGCTCGGCGAGCTGGCCCACACCTTCAACTACATGTCCAGCCAGCTATCGTACTACGACGAGCAGAACCAGGAGCTGATGCGCTCGATGGAGCGCGGCTACGTCGAGACCCTACGCGCGCTGGCCAACTCGATCGACGCCAAGGACCCCTACACCGCCGGCCACTCGGATCGGGTGACCGACCTGGCGGTGGCCATCGGCCGCGAGCTGGAGCTCGACGCCGATCAGCTCAGGAAGCTGGAGTACGGCGGCATCCTGCACGACATCGGCAAGATCGGCATCCGCGAGGACATCCTGGGCAAGAAGGGCCGGCTGACCGACGAGGAGCTGGCCGTCATGCGCCAGCACCCGGTGCTGGGCGACAAGATCGTCGAGCCGATCGACTTCTTACAGCCGGTACGGCCGTTGCTGCGCCACCACCACGAGTGGGTCGACGGCAGCGGCTACCCGGACGGGCTGGCCGGCGAGGACATCCCGCTGGGCGCCCGCATCCTGGCCGCGGCCGACACCTACGACGCCATCACCTCGGATCGGCCCTACCAGACCGCGGTCGGCCCGCAAGAGGCCATCGCCATCGTCCACCAACTGCGCAGCCGCCAGCTCGACCCCGCGGTCTGCGCGGCGCTGGAGCGGGTGCTGGCCAAGCAGGCGGCGGACGGAGCACCGGAACGGGAACCGGTCGAGCGGGTGTCTTGAGGGCGAACCGCCGATGCACAGGCCTGGTGAAGCGCGTCGGTTGGCGTTGCGTCGGGCCCGCCTTCGCAGCGGGGCGCGGTGGGGTCGGCGGATCGGTGGTGGCGTGAGGTGAACTCGAGTCGCTGGCGGTATTCTGGTGATGCTTCGGCGGGCAAGCCCGCCGCTTGTCCTGGCGGCGCGCTTTCGCTCCGCTGGAGCCCCTACCGCTTGGAGTACTGGTAGCGTTTCCGCGCGCCGGGCTGGCCGTACTTCTTGCGCTCCTTGACGCGCGAGTCGCGGGTCAGCATGCCGGCCTTTTTCAGCGGCGAGCGCATCTGGCCGTCGAGCAGGCTGAGCGCCTTGGCCAGGCCGTGGCGCACCGCGGCCGCCTGGCCGGCCTTGCCGCCGCCGACGACCCGGGCCTGGATGTCGAAGACACCTGCCTTCTCCACCGTGCCCAGCGGCTCCTGGATCAGCTGCACCAGGGTCGGCCGACCGAAGTAGTCGTCGGCCGGCTGCTTGTTGATGGTCATCTTGCCGTCGCCCGGCTGCAGCCAGACGCGCGCGATGGCCGACTTCTTCTTGCCCGTGGCGTATGTCTTGTTCTCTGCCATGCCCTCACCCATCGTCCAGCCCGAAGCGCCGCCGGCTTCCGGCTCAGTCCAGCTCGAGCGCCGCCGGCTGCTGCGCCTGGTGCGGATGCTCGGGGCCGGCGTAGATCTTGAGCTTGCGGATCATCTCGTTGCCCAGCGCGCCCTTGGGCAGCATGCCCTTGACCGCCCGCCAGACCAGCTCGGTCGGCTTGCGCTCGCGCAGCATGGCCGCCGGCCGGCTCTTGATGCCGCCCGGGTAGCCGGAGTAGTCGTGGTAGAGCTTGTCGGTCCACTTGTGGCCGGTCAATTTGATCTTCTCGGCGTTGACCACCACCACGAAGTCGCCGGTGTCCGCGTTGGGGGTGAAGCTGGGCTTGCGCTTGCCGCGCAGCACGCTGGCCACCTCGCTGGCCATGCGCCCCAGCGCCCGGTCCTCGGCGTCGACCACCCACCAGCGCCGCTCCACGTCGCTCTTTCTGACAAATGCAGTCTTCATGCTCGCGCCGTCCTTCCGATCGTGCTCCCGGGCGCCGCCGCAGCCCGAAACGGGCGGGCCCGAGGCCGGGAGCGCACTTTCTAGGCCAAGCGCTACGGAATGTCAAGGAGTTTTTGGCCGCAAACGCCTCCGCCCGAGCAGCCAGCTCCAGCGCCTGATCGCCGTCGGCCGCCGTGCCGGCCACCTCCAGCCGGCCGTCGAGCTGCAACAGCTCGCTCAGGCTGTCGCGGAACAAGTCGTTGTCCTCGACCAGCAATACCTGCAAGCGTTTCGTCTTCAATATGAGTCCCTCACCCCCACCGCGCAGGGCTCGCTACAGCGAAGGCACCATCTATATCCCGATCGCGGGCGGCTGGTCAATGACCCATTCCGATCCAGGGGTGTGTCAGCACAGCCGCTATCGGGTACCCGCGGCGGACTACTGCTCGTCCTCTGGTCCGGCCGGAACCTCGAGGCGGATGCGGCTGCCGCGGCCGGGCCGGGAGTCGATCTGCAGCTCGCCGCCCAGCGCCTGCAGCCGCTCGCCCAGGCCGAACAGACCCAGGCCGGTGCCGTCGCCGGCGTCCACCGCCTCGGGTTCGAAGCCGCAGCCGGCGTCGCGCACCTCTACGCCCAACCGCCCCTCGCCGCGCTCGATGCGCACCGCGGCCGCGTCCACCCCGGCGTGCTTGGCCACGTTGAACAGCAGCTCGCGCACCGCCTGGTAGAGCATGGCCCGCAGGTCGGCGCCGCCGCCGGTCTCGTCCGGCGGGCAGTCGAGCTCCACCCGCAGCCCGTGCAGCTCGGCCATGCGCCGGGCCAGGTCGGCCAGCGCCGCGCCCAGCCCGCTGCGGTGCAGCGCGGGCGGGCTGAGCTGGACGGCCAGCGAGCGGGTGGCGGCCATGGCCTCGGCCAGCCGGGCCTCGATCGCGGCCCGGCTCAGATCGCGGACGCTCACGATTCGCCTCCCCGCGGCAGCTCCAGGCTCAGCGCCGCCGCCACCCGCTCGGCGTCGCTCAGACAGCCCAGCACGGTCACCGGCGGTCCGGGCTCGAGCTGGAGCAGGCTGGGGGTGACCAGCACCTCGTGCTCCAGGGCCCGCTGGAAGTCCTCCAGCACGTCGACCACCTCGATGGCGCAACCCGGCCCGGCGGCGCGCTGCAGCGCCTCCAGGTTCTCGCGGGCCCGGGTGGAGTTGGGCTCGCCGCCGGCGACGAACAGCAGCCAGCGGCGGTGCCGCTGGCGCCGCCGATCACCAGGCTGGAGCCGCGGCGCACGCCGCTGGCCACCTTGGCGATGGGCACGGGATCGTTCCTGCTGCGGCGATCGGGATCGGGCATGTCGCCCCCGGGTCTGCGCGTTGCTCGAGGTCTGCGTTGCTTGCGGTTGGCTCCGCGGCTTGTTCCGCGGCTTGTTCGTTCATTAGAGAATGTGGCAGGTATCCGCTCGAGTCAAGGGGTAACGGAATTTTTTTGGGTGGGCTCGACTCCTTTTGTTTGCCGGCAGTCGGCCAGGTAGTCCGCCTCGTCGAGGTAGATGCGTTCCAGGCACAGGCCGCGGGCCGGGGCGGTGGGGCCGGCCTGGCGGCGGTCGCGGCTGTTCAATATCTCCGGCATGCGCTCGGCCGGCCAACGGCCGCGGCCGATCTCGACGCAGCTACCGGCGATGTTACGCACCATCTGCTTGAGAAAGGCCCGGCCCCAGACGTCGAGCAACAGCGCATCGCCGGCGCGGTGCCAGCGGATGGCGTCGATGCGGCGCAGCGGCTGGCGGGCGCTGCAGCCGGCGCCGCGCAGGGCCGAGAAGTCGTGCTCGCCCAGCAGGGCGGCTCCGGCGCGTTGCATGGCGGCGACATCCAGCGCATAGACCAAGTGCCAGCGCTGCCGGCGCTCGAGCACCGGCCGCGCCGGGTGCTGGTGGATGGTGTAGCGGTAGTGCTTGCCGCGGGCCGCCCGCCGCGGTTCGAAGTCGGCCGCCACCCGGCGCACCGCGCGCACGGCCACGTCGGCCGGCAGGTGGTGGTTGAGCCCCTTGCGCAGCGCGTCCGCTTCGTGGCGGCCCGCATCCGGCAAACAGGCGAGCTGGCCACGGGCGTGCACCCCGGCGTCGGTGCGGCTGGCCGCCCGGGCCCGGGCGGACAGCCCGGTCATGCGGGCGAAGGCCGCTTCCAGCTCCGCCTGCACCGAGCGCTGCCCGGGTTGGACCTGCCAGCCGCAGAAATCGGTGCCGTCGTAGGCCAGCTCGAGAAGAAACTGTCCCGATGGTTTTTCTTTCATCGCTTGTCGGCAGATCGATGCCGGATCAGAATTCAAACATGAGGCCGAACATGAAGGTCTCGTCGCCCAGCGGCATGTGACCGCCGGCGCCGAAGCCGTCGACCCAGGAGATCTCGTACTCGGCGAACAGGAAGGTGTTGATGACCCCGGTCTGGGCCTCGAAGCCCAGCGCGGCCGAGTGGTCCAGCCAGTCCAGCAGCAGCTTCAGGCCCACGCCCAGGTGCAGCCCGAAGATGCCGCCCAGCGCCTCGTCGCTGCCGCCCTCCGGGTCGTCCCACTTGGACACGTCGCCCACCCCGTCGGTGGCCCACCAGATGTAGTACGACAGCCCGCCCTGCACGTAGGGCACCAGCGGCACCTGCCACCACTCGTCGAGCTTGGTGAAGTGGTAGCCGGCGGTCAGCCGCAGCGGCACCAGGTTGAAGGTGGTGGTGTCGGACGACTTGGCCCCGTCCTCGGTCAGGCCCTTGCCCAGGTACTGCACGAAGCCGAACGAGGCCCCGGCGCTGACCGCGCCGAAGCCGCGCCAGATCTGCCAGTCGTAGCCGATCTCGAACAGCAGCTCCGAGCCCGAGCCGTAGATCTCGCGGAAGGGCTGGCCGTCGAGGCCCGACTCGCTGTCGACCGCCGGGTGGTAGGGGCCGAAGCGCAGCTGGAGCTGGTGGTTGGGGATGGACTCGGCCAGCAGCGGCTCGCCCGAATCCAGCGGCTGCAAGCCCTGGGCCTCGGCGGTGGGCCCGGCGCCCAGCGCGGCCAACCCGACCGCCAGCGCCAGCCCGGCCGGCCCGGCCCGGCGCACCGCCGCGGCCAGCCAGCGGCGCAAGCGCAGCAGCAGCCAGCCGGCCAGCAGCAGGGCCGCGGCCAGCAGCAGCCACTCGGCCGGCCCGGCGTGGCGCAGCGCGGCCAGCCCGGCCAGCGGTGCCAGCGCCCAGCGAGCTGCGCCGCGGGCGGCATCGTGGTGGCGGATGGCGCGGGCCCAGCGGGGGCCGAAGCGGTAGTAGGCGTCGATGAAAGCCCGGCCGGCCGCGGTCGGCGCCAGCACCTCGTCGCGCAGCCCGCGCAGCTCGCGCACCAGGCCGTGGTCGTAGGCGCCGTATGCCGCGGTGGCCACGAAGCAAAAGCCCCCCCGCTCCGAACCGCCGGCCTCGCGGTAGTGCTCGTAGCCGTCCTCGATCGGCGTCGGGATGCCCTCGAGCGGAGGATCCACGGCCAGGCCCTCGTTCTCGGCCTCGTCGTAGGCGGCCACGGTCACCTCGTAGCTGGTGCCGTTGGTCAACCCGGTGATGGTGGTGTTGTCGGCGTTCTCGCCGGCCTCGACCTTGTTCTGCCAGGCGTCGTCGCCGGCGCCGGCCTCGCGCCAGTAGATCACGTAGCCGGCCACGTCGTCGTCGCCCGGCTCGGTCCAGTAGACCTTGAGATTTCTCTCGCCGCCTTCCACCTCGTCCAGGGCCGGCACCCCCGGCGGCATCAGGTCGATGCGCAGCCCGGCCGCGGCGTAATAGCTGTCGGTGACGTCGTTGCCCACCTGGTTGGTGTAGGTGAACTCCCAGGTCAGGCACAGGTAGTGATCGCCCTCGGTGCTGCCGGCGCAGTCGAACTCGCTGTCGTCGATCAGATCGGCCAGGGTATAGGTCTCCACGTCCAGCACCGGGAACTCGCCCTCGACCTGGCCCTCCTCGATGGTCACGTCGGAGCCGGCCTCGGCCGTCTCGCCGATCTCGAAGGTGACCGCGGAGCAGGTCTCGCTGGAGGAGATGAACACGTCGGCTTCCTGGGGGTTGAGCCAGGTGGCCGTCAGGCCGACCGGCAGCGCCCAGCCCAGGCGCAGCGACGGGCCCTCCTCGCCGGCATCGATGTCCTCGCAGTCGGCGACGTTGAGCCAGGGCCGCTCGTTGGCCGGGCTGAGCAGGTTGGCCTCCAGCTCGTACTCGGTGGCCCCGGCCGCGGGGCTGAGCAGCAGTGCGATCGGCAAAAGCGGAATCCAGCGTCTCATCGATGTGTCCCTCGTGTTCAAGTCGAGCCGAAGCTAACCCGTTTCCATGGCTTTTCGCAAGTTGCGTGCCACCCGGGGCCGTCCGGGGATACTGCCACGGGCCCGTTTTTACTGCGCTTGTTCAAAGGGCCGGCCGGTGCGGGCCGCGACGCTTTGCTCTTTTGTCAATCCGGGCCACCCCGCGGGCGGCTCGCCTGACAATTTGTCAGGCTCACAGGTAGTCGCGGGCCAGCAGCTCGGCGATCTGCACCGCGTTGAGCGCGGCGCCCTTGCGCACGTTGTCGGCCACCAGCCACAGCTCCAGCCCGCGGTCCTGCGAGACGTCCTCGCGCACCCGGCCCACCAGGGTCTCGTCCACGCCGGCGGCGTCGATCGGGGTCGGGTAGACGCCGGCCGCCGGGTCGTCCATCAGCCGCAGCCCGGGTGCTGCGGCCAGCAGCGCGCGCGCCTCGGCGGCGCCGAGCTTGCGCTCGCACTCGACGTTGACCGCCTCGGCGTGGGCGTAGAACACCGGCACCCGGACGCAGGTGGCGGTGATGCGCAGCTCGGGCCGGTGCAGGATCTTGCGCGTCTCGTCGATCATCTTGCGCTCTTCGAAGGTGTAGCCGTCGTCCAGGAAGCGATCGATGCAGGGCAGGCAGTTGAAGGCGATCTGGCGCTCGAAGCGCTCGGCCACCAGCGGCTTCAAGTTGAACACCCCGATGGACTGGCGCTCCAGCTCCTCGACCCCGCTGCGCCCGGCGCCGCTGACCGACTGGTAGGTGGCCACCGCCACCCGGCGCAGCCCGGCCGCGGCCGCGATCGGCGCCAGCGCCAGCACCATCTGGATGGTCGAGCAGTTGGGGTTGGCCACGATGCGCCGCTGGGCGAAGCCGGCCAGGTCCTCGGGGTTGACCTCGGGCACCACCAGCGGCACGTCCGGCTGCATGCGGAAGGCCGATGTGTTGTCGACCACCACCGCCCCGGCCGCGGCCGCCACCGGGGCGAAGCGCTCGGACACCGCGCCGCCGGCCGTAAACAGGGCCAGGTCGATCCCATCGAGCGCGGCCTCGTCGAGCAGCTCGACGGCCAGCTCGTCGTCGCCGAACTCGATGCGCTCGCCGCACGAACGCTCCGAGGCCAGCAGGCGCAGCTCGGCCAGCGGGAACTTGCGTTGGTCCAGGATCTGGATCATCTCGCGGCCCACCACCCCGGTGGCGCCGCAGACGGCCAGCCGCAGCTCTTCTCGGCTCATGGCTTCTCCCGCAGGCTCAATCGGCGATGGTGAAGCGCCAGCGGTGGGCGGCGGTGGTGCAGTTGCCGGCCAGGTCGCAGACGCCGCGTTCGAGCACCGCCTCGTAGGTGGAGCCCGGCAGCAGGTCGGCGGCCAGCGCCAGGGTGGCCTGGTGGGCCTGCAGGTCGTAGGAGCCGTTGCCGTACAGAGCCACCCCGTCGGGCCGCAGCAGGTGGAGCTGGTCGTCCCAGGCCGCCCGCTGGTTGTCGACCGGCTCGTCGAACCACACCTGGATGCGCACCCCGGGATCCACGCCCACCGCATCGGCGGCCGGCTCGGTGCGCAGCACCCGCGGCGGGCTGGTGTCCGGCTCGGGCTCGCCGTCGCCGCCGCCGCAGCCGGCCAGCCCGGCGGTCACCAGCAGCGCGGCGCCCACTCGCATGAGCGCGTTCACGGTCGCTACTTGTCGGTGCTGAGGATCACCGGCAGCCCATCCTTGCCCCCGCCGATGATGACCACCTTGGCGTTGGTCGAGGTGGACAGGGCCTCGGTGACCTCGACGCCCTTGTAGCGCAGGAGCTGATCGTTGATCGACTCGGTGATGATGCGGTTGCGCCGGGCCACGCCCTCGGCCTCGATGCGCCTGCGCTCGGCCTCTTGCTGCTCCCGCTGCAAGGTGAACTCCATCTTCAGCGCCCGCTGCTCCTCCTCGAGCTTCTCGTTGATGGCGTTCTTGAGCTTGGGCGGCAGGTCCACGTTGCGGATCAGGATGGCCTCCAGCTCGACCGGCCGATCTTCGACCGAATTCTTGGTCATCTTGAAGATCATCTTCTCCACCTCGCCGCGCTGGGTGGAGTAAATCTGCTCGGGCGTGAAGCGGCCGCCGACCTCGCGGGCCACCGAGCGGATGGCCGGCGCCAGGATGACCTCGTAGTAGTCCGGGCCCACCGTGGTGTGCAGCTTGTACAGATCGCCGGGCTTGGTCCGGTAGCGCACCGAGGTCTCCAGCTTGATGCTCAGCCCGTTCTCGGCCAGCACGTGCAGGTCCTCGCGCTTGTCCTGGGTGCGCACGTTGTAGGTGTACATCCTGTTCCAGGGGGCCACGAAGTACCAGCCCTCGGTGTACTTGTCCTCCTGGGTGCCGCTCCAGGCCGTCCACAGCACGCCGCCGTGGCCGGACTCCACCTTGGCGCAGCCGGACAGCATGGCCAGGCCGATCACGATCGCAAAGGCCGTCGTCAACGCTCGCCACCGATTCATTTTATCATCCCTCCAGGTTGGTTGAAGTCGTCGTCGTCTCCTACAGAGTCCGCGCAAGATACCATCGACCCCCATCCCGCTGCAAGGCAACACTTGCCAACCCTGATTTCCCACCTCGGCCGCGATCTCTGCGTCAGCAAGGCGTTTTCGATGCTCGACGTAGATGACTACGACTCCGCTCGAAAACGCCCTGCTTCCTTGACCTCGCGGCCGATCTGGGAAATCAGCTCTAAAGTGCTGGGAGATTCTGGTGCCAACGCGTCCCGCCGCCGGCAATCTATGGCCTCATGAATGGGAACGAGCTGATCCCGAGCCTGTGCCTGGCCCTGGGCCTGGGTCTGACCGGCTGCGGCCGCTGAGCGGCGCTTGGCTGGAAAAACGCATGTCGATTCCGTCTGTCGGCGTGAATGAAATCCGTCGGGCGCCGTCCCAAGGCTATTGCGGCGCTTGCACGCCGGCCCCACAGCGGCCGGCGTCTTGACGAACCTGGAGGAGACTACCAATGAAAACGGTCTATTCTGCGACGAGCCTGCTGCTGGCCGGCCTGTGGGCGGCCGGCTGCCCGAACGGCGACGGCGAACCTGCGGTCGACGTGACCCTGGACGCGTACTGCCAGCAGGTGGCCGAGGTGGCCTGCCACAACATCTGGCACTGCTGCACCGGACAGCAGATCGAGGATGCGCTGGGCATCACCATCTCCATCGAGCCGCCCGAGTGCCGCCGCGACGTGGAGCTGATCTGCGCCGACCGGCTGGCGCCCATGTTGTGGGCGGCCTACAAGGGCAGCGTGCGGCTGCAGGAGCAGGACGCCACCGCCTGTATGGGCTCGATGCTGCTCGACGGCGCCTGCTTCCAGCACGTCAGCGAGATCCCCTGGGACCGCTGGTGCGGCGAGAGCCACTGGAAGGGCACCCTGGATCCGGGCCAGGAGTGCCTGTACTCCTTCGAGTGCAAGCAGGGCGCCTACTGCGCCGCCGACCGCAAGTGCAAGGCCTACCCCAAGCAGGGCCAGGAATGCGAGGCCGGCATCTGCCAGCCGGGGCTGTTCTGCAACGCCGAGGGCAAGTGCGAGTACCAGAAGAGCTCCGGCCAGCGCTGCGAGAACGCCGACTGGTGCGGCGCCGAGCTGTACTGCGAGTTCAACGACGAGGGCGAGGGCACCTGCCTGGGGCTGAAGTCGCTGGGCGTGACCTGCAAGGGCCACTACCAGTGCCATTCAGAGTTCTGCATCCCGGGCCTGTGCGACAACGGCATGGAGTGCTTCGAGGAAGCCCAGTGCCCGGGCAACTGCACCGGCAGCGGCAACGCCTGCTACAGCGACTACGACTGCCAGCCCTACTGCGCCCAGTCGCACTACCCCTGCGAGACCGACTGGGACTGCGCCGAGGGCGAGTCCTGCATCACCCAGAGCTGCCAGCAGCGCTGCCTCGGCGAGTCGGTCTGCGCCGAGCGCTGGACCGTGATCGACTACTGCACCGACTCGCTCGAAGGCCTGCTCGACGGCGGGGGCGACGACGAGGCCGGCGGTCAATAGTCGTTGCGCTTACGGGCTTGGGCACCACACGTAGCGGCAGTAGATTTCACACTGTGGGCAGCAGAGCTGCCATTCCACGCCCTTGCAGATCTTACAACCACAGTAGTCACCACCACACCAGCCACAACGTGATGTACCACCACCCTTTGTATTCGTCCAGGCCGCAGCGATGTTCGCCTTGAATTTGAACCCGTCGAGTGAGCCCAGGCGCACATCCGTGAACACCTCGTGAGCCATCTCCCCTTTTTCTTCGCTGATCAACTCCAATCGAATCCGATCGTCCTCCTTAGGTGGCGGGGGTGTGAAGCTCAGCCTGCCGGCGAGCGGCTCGGTCAGGTCGCTCGCCATGCTGGCCCGCGGTGGTTCGATGCCGTCACGAGAATCCGCCTGGAATCCGGCCAAGGTCTCGATGTGGCCCACATCCATGATTCTAACGAGATGGGTGTCGCTCGGCTGGGCGAACACATCGATCCCGACCACGGTGGTCCCATCCGCGACGGCCAGATCATCGGCCTCGATCTGCACCAGGTACCTGTCGCCGACCCGCTCGCCCTGCAGCATCACATCACCCGGCTGCAGCTTCTCCGGGTCCTGGACCTCTCGCTCCGCGGCCGACGAGACAGCCGCAATTGCGATTGAAGCGAGTAGGATGAACTGCCGCTGGTTCCTAAAACAGCGCCCCCAAGACAAGCTCTGCCTCCTTCCCTTCGTGTCGTGATAGAACGTCCCCAAACGGTCGACCCATAACGCATGCGTTTGATGGATATTGGAGCACAAAAAAAAACGACGTCAAGTAGAAATGTAAACATCAGGAGATGCGCAGGCCAAGTTCGGTGAAATCCTACGGAGTGCTGGCCGCGAGCGAACGACGGCTCGCTCGCGCGGCGCGCGGCAGCGCGCCGACATTGGGGGTGAGCCCCCGAAAACAACGTTTTCGGGGGCGAGGGGGGCTGGGACAGACCCCCTGAACACTTTCGTAGAAATTACAGGCCGAGGCGGCGGACTTGGGCGGCGGTGGTGAAGTCGCGCTGGGGTTCGTCGGGCAGCGAGGTGGCGCGGGCCACCTCGCCGTAGCACTCGAACAAGAAGCCCACCTGGCGGGTGGATGTGGTCTGGCCGGCGGCCGGCTCGATCACCGTGCGGGTGTGGACCTGCAGCACCTGGGTGAAGCTCAGATCGGGCAGCACCAGCTCGCCGCCGCCGGCCACCTCGACCTGGTAGACGTCGCGGCCGGCGTAGGGCAGATCCTGTAACATTCCGTCGCGCACCTCGCCCACGCCGACCCAGCTCATGCCCGGCTGCAGCGGGAAGCGGTACAGCTCGACCGGCTGCTGGTAGACCAGCAGGGTGCGCCCGGCCGGGGGGTCGGGCTCGGCCGAGGCCAGCCCCAGCAGGCGGAAGGACTGGGCGTCGTAGGCGTAGACCGCCTCGATCACCCCGCCCAGATCCACCGGCAGCACCAGCATGCCGGCCGGGAAGTGCTCGGCGTACCACTGGCCATCGAGCGCGCCGGCGCTGAGCTGGGCCACCTGGTCGCTGGCGTAGTCGGCGCCCCAGTCCCAGACCCGGCCGCCGTCGGCGCCCACCCGGCCGGCCACGTCGACCGCCCGCTGCTCGCCGGCCGGCGAGACCAGGTAGCGCACCGGCAGGTCGAAGGTCGGGTTCAGCTCGGCGGCGGTGATGCGCCCGTCCAGGTCGGGCACGCAGGCCAGCGGCTCCAGCCCGGCCGGCTGGTAGGGCTCGCGCTCGGCCGGCCAGCTCTGGTTCTGGCCGCAGCCGGCGGCCAGCAGCGCCAGCAGCAGCAAGCCGCTCACATGGATGTCATCGGGCATCGGCACCCTCCTCGGGGCTGGGCAGCGGTCTCAGTTCTCAATATGCGTACACCACCCGCAGCCGGGCCAGCTGGGCGGGTTCGGCGCTCAGGCCGAGCTGGGGGTTGTCCAGCCCGGCCAGCGGGAACAGGGCCGCGTAGTCCAGCACCACCGAAAAACCGCGCTCGTTGATCCAGCCCAGGCTGGGGTCGATCTCCACGCCCAGCGGCCGCTCGCCGCCGGGGGCCGACTCGGTCTCGACCGCGAAGGAGGCCACCGCGGCCAGGGCCAGCTCCAGCCGGCCGGGGCCCAGCTCCAGCATGCGCCAGCGCAGGTGCGGCCGCAGGTAGAAGGCATCGGTGACCGTGCCCACGATCTCGCGGAACAGGATGCGGTCGATGCGGTAGTCCGGGTGGAAGCGGAAGTTGTCCAGCCGGTTGTCGTAGGGCGGCACCGCCTGAGCGCCCTGCAGGTCGCCGCGCCGCGGGGCCGGGTCACCCACATCGACGAAGGCGCCGAAGCCCGGGGCCGGGTCGCCGGAGGCGAAGCCGCCGTCCAGGCCGAACACCCAGGCGTCTTCGGGAGCGCCGATCTGGCTCTCGACGGCGGCGCCGAACTGCAGCGCCTCCAGCGGCTGGTGCAGCAGCGCGCCCGGCAGCAGGCTGGGCTGGTCGATGCGCGACCAGATCACGGCCGCCTCGGCCTCGATGCGAAAGCGCGGGTGGGTCAGCCGCAGCCACAGGTCGGCGGCCACCGCGTGCAGCCCGCGGGCCATCACCTGGCCGCCGTCGATCGGCACCTCGGCGGCCAGCGGCAGATACGAAGCCGGGATGTCGTTGTCCTGCCAGCGGTAGGCGGCATAGAGGCCGTACTCGAAGGTGGTCTTGCCGGCCAGCCGGCGCCGCTCAAGCGCCAGCGGGTGGCGGAAGTCGAGCACCGCCAGGGTCACCGTGCGCACGTCGTCGGACGGGTCCAGGTCGATTGAGCGCTTGCCGTCGCGGCGCTGGGCGTCCGGTCCGCTGGCCGCAAAATCGTAGGCCAGCGCCCAGACGTGGCCAGCCAGCGGCGTGATCAGGGCGATGCGGTCGGCCGCGTCGCCGCTGTCGCAGTCGGCGCAGTCGCCGCCGTGGGTCAGCAGCCCCAGGCCCCAGTGGCTGCCCATGCGCCCGGCGGCCAGCAGGCCGAAGGGCAGCAGGGCCTCGCCGTAGGCGCGGCGCACCCGCATGGCCACCGCCGACGGCTGCTGGCCCAGCGCGCCGACCGGCGGGCCGGCCGGCGCCGAGCCCAGCGCCAGGTTGTCGACCACGTCGAGCCGCAGCTTGACCGCCATGCTGGCGGCCGGCACGTAGACCGCCAGGTCGTTGCGCAGCCGCATGTCGGCGTGGGTCAGCAGCTGGGCCCGCGGATCCGAAGGCGGCACCGGGAAGAACAGCTCGCCCGAGGGGGTGGGGCCGCGGTCCAGGTCCAGGTTGTGCAGCAGCGCCCCGCGCAGCCGCAGCGCCCCGTCCAGCTCCAGCTCCAGCTCGGAGTGGGCCTCGATGTCCTGGCCGATGTCGGTGAAGCCGGTGGCCGCGGCCGGCCCGGCCCAGCCGATGAAAGCGACCAGGCCGGCCAGCCCGGCCGCCACCGCGCTCAGCATCCAGCCGCCGGGCAGCCGTTCGGGCGCCCGGCGCGCGGCAGAGTGCCGCGACACGGATCGGCGCGCTGCCAGCGAGAAGCCCCTGGAGGTGCTCATGACCCCTCCGGCGCCAGGAAGGCGGCCAGGTCGCGGGTCGAGGCGGCGGCCGCCTCGATCATGGGGAAGTGGCCGCAGCGCGGGTAGACCTTCAGCTCGGCCCGGCCCAGGTCGCGCGCCAGCCGCTCGCCCACCGCCAGCGGCGCCACCGCGTCCTCGCGGCCCCACAGCAGCAGCACCGGCTGGCCGACCGCGGTCAGCCGCGGCTGAAGCGCCGCCGGCCGCAGGCCGCGGGCCACCGCCAGCGCGGCCGCCTCGGTGCCCGGCCGCTGCATGGCGCGCTCCACGTCCTCGGCCAGGTCCTCGGTCACCCGCCGCGGGTCGTAGAAGGCCAGCATCAGCCGCTCGTCCGGGCGCTGGTCGTAGAACAAAGCGAACAGAGCCTCGCCCACCCAGGGCGCCCGCGCCCACAGGAAGAACATCGACAGCTGCTCGGGGTAGACATAGGCGTCGTACAGCGCCAGCCGCTCGATGCGCTCGGGTGCGGCCAGCGCCAGCTCCAGCGCCACCGAGCAGCCGTAGGAGTGGGCCGCCAGCGCCGCGCGGTCGACGCCCAGCGCGTCCAACAGGCCCAGCACCAGCCGCGCCTGGGCACCCGGCGCGTAGTCGCCCGGCGGCCGGCCCGACCAGCCGAAGCCCTTGAGGTCGAGCGCGATCACCCGGTGGCGCTCGGCCAGCTTCGGCACCACCGCGGCCCAGGTCTCCAGCGAGGAGGCGTAGCCGTGGATCAGCACCACCGCCGGCCCGCGGCCAGCGTCCAGGTAGCGCAGCCGCACTCCATCGACCTCCAGGTACTGCGCCTCGGCCGGCGCGCCCGGCAGCGGCCCGGCGTGGAAGGCCGGGCAGCCGGCCGCGGCCAGGGCGCCGGCCAGCAGCAGCAAGCCTGGCAGCGCGCGGCGGATCAAGGCGCCAGCCTCCGCACCTCGGCGGCCACGTCGAACTCGGGCTCGGACTCGAAGTCGCGCGAGTGGATCACCGCGGCGGTGCCGAAGCACTCGGCGGCGAAGAAGTGGCTGATGGTCCGGGCCGTGGTCACCAGGTTGACCGTCCGGGTCATGCGCGAGCGCACCCGCAGCACCTCGAGCCGGCCGTAGGGCGTGATCAGCTCGCCGCTGGCGTCGACCTGGTTCTGGTAGTCCTCGGAGTAGTAGCTCCAGGCGCCGGCGGCCCAGCCGGACACGGTGGTCGCGGTGGACCAGGCGTCGCCCTCGCGCAGCGGGAAGGCGTAGACCGTCACCGGCGGGTCGAAGGTCAGCTCGGTGCGCAGCACGCCGTCGTCCGGCGAGACCACGCCCAGCAGCTCCAGCGCCTCGTCGCTGGTGCGGAACACGCCCAGCAGGTCCTCGTCCTGGCGCAGCCGGGAGTAGTAGTCGGCCTCGGGAAAGACCGGGGCGAACCAGGTGCCGGTCGGATCGCGCAGCTCGACCAGCACGTTCTCGTCGCCGGCGTAGGGCCCGGTCAGATCCCACAGCCGGCCGCCGCCGGGCTGGGCCGCGCCGGCGGTGTCGACCTCGGTGCGGCCCGAGACGCGGAAGGTGGCCCGCAGCCCGGGTCTGAGCGGCACCTCGTCGCGGGCGATCACCCCGTCGTGGTTTGGCGCACAGGTCAGCGAGCCGTCGCCGCCGCCGTCCGGGGCTTCCGCGTCACCGCCGCCGTCGTCGCTGCCGTCGTCGCCGCCGTCGCCCGCGTCGGCCAGCGCGTCGCCGCCATCCAGCCCGCTGTCGGCGTCGCCGTCAACTCCCCCATCGTCGTCGGCCAGCGGCGCGCAGCTGCCGTCCGAGCGGCAGAGGCCCGAGGCGCAGTCGGCGCCCACGCGGCAGTCCGGCCCGCCGCCGCCGCAGGCGGCCAGCGCTCCGGCCAGCAGCAAGCCCAGCCCGGCCGCGGTGAAGTGCGTCGTCATGGATTGCAGTCTAGCAGCTGCGCGCCGACCCGCCATGGTTCGCGCCTCCTTTATGCTCCGGCCGCACGCCCGTCCGCCCGCTCGGCGGCCAGCAGCCAGGCCAGGATCTGCGGCCAGTGATCGCGCAGCGCGCGGCGGCCCATGAAGCTGCCCACGTGGCCGGCCGGCACCTCGCGCCGCAGCACGCGCCGGCTGGTGCAGGCCTGCTCGGCCGCCCAGACCTGCGGCGGCGGGGTGATGTGATCGCGGGCCCCGGCCACCAGCGCCAGCGGACAGCCGATGCGCTTCAGATCCACGGTGCGGCCCAGCGCTTGGAAGCGGCCGCGGATGAGCCGGTTGTGCTTGAACAGCTGCTCGACCGCCTGGAGGTACATGGGCCCGGGCAGATCCTTGTCGGCCCGGTACCAGTCGCCCAGCCGCTGGTAGCGCTGCATCCAGCGCTCGTCGTCCAGGTGGTTCCAGACCGTCAGCGGGATCAGCCAGTGGCGCTCGAAGGGCATCAGGTTGTCGAAGCCCTGGGCGATGAAGGCACCCGGCATGCGGCCGCCGCCAGCGGCCACCAGCGACTGGAAGAAGCTCATGGGCAGGCCGCGGGCCAGCCCGGCCACCGCGCTCAGCCCGGCGTGGAAGTCGATGGGCGCGGCGGCCAGGGTCAGGCTGGCGGCGATCTCGGGCTGCAGCGCGGCGGCGCTGGCCGCCTCCCAGCCGCCCTGGCAGACGCCGATCAGGTGCACCCGGCCGCCCAGCGCGGCCGCCGAGTCGAGGATGGTGCGCAGCGAGTCGTCGATGCCGCGCCGGTCGGTGGCCGCCCGGGCCGTGCGCCACTCGATGGCGGCCACCCGGGCGAAGCCGGCGGCGCGCACCGCGGCCACCAGGCTCTGGCCGGGGCCGAAGTCGACGATGGTCGAGGCGTTGACCTCGGGCGGGATCAGCAGCACCGGCGTCCGGCTGGCCGGGTCCTCCGCCGCGGCGTCCGGCCCGCCGGCCGCGGCCGAGAAGTCGCGCAGCCGATGCGCCGGCGTCTCGCGGATCACCCGGTTGGGCGTGTGCCAGCGCGGCTGGGGCGGCCGGCGCAGCCAGGTGGCCTCCAGAAAGCGGCGCTGGCGCCGGGCCAGCGCCACCGCCGGGGCGAGCAGGTGGGCGGCGGCGCTCATGAGCGGTCCTCGCCTTCCGCCCCGCCCAGGTGGCGCACCAGCAGGGCCAGGTTCTCGGCCAGCTCGGCGGTGCGGGCCTCGAGCCGCTCGACGCGCTGCTCGATCAGCTCCAGCGCTTCGAGCACCCGCTGCAGATCGGCGGCGTCCGAGCCACCGCCCAGGCCCAGCCCGGCCAGGCGCTGGGCCAGCTCGCTCAGCCGGCCGGGATCGCCCAGCAGGGCCTGCCACCAGGCCTCCATCGAGTCCTGCCAGGCGCGGGCCAGCTGGCTGCCGGCGGTCACGGGATCGGGCGGGGTGAAGGGGTCGGCGCTCATGAAAGCCTCCCTTGTGCTGTCGCGTCAATATTTCGCATTTGCAGCATCACGATCGCCCAACATACTAGATACGCTGCCAACCGATGTCAAGCAAAAATATTGCGATTGCAGCAAAATAAAACTTGCAGCCGCGAATCAGGCGGGTTAGTGTGCACTTGCAAAGGAGGAGGCCATGTGGAGCGCTGCCGAACCGGTGCTGATCAAGAAGTACTCCAACCGCAGGCTGTACGACACCAGCCAGAGCCGCTACATCACCCTGGAGGAGCTGGCGCAGATCGTCCAGTCCGGCGCCCGGGTGCGGGTGGTCGACGCCAAGCAGGAGCACGACCTGACCCGCCAGGTGCTCACCCAGGTCATCCTGGAGCAGCAGGAGCGGCTCGACCTGCTGCCGCTGGAGCTGCTGCACGGCATCATCCGCGTCCAGGGCACGGTGCAGCAGGCCCCCTTCGCCGCCTGGCTGCAGTCGGTGGCCCAGCAGCTGTCCTCCAGCGCCGCGCCCTGGGCCGAGCAGCTCGGCCAGCTCTTCGGCGGCTTCGGCTTCGGCGCCCCGGCCCGCCAGCGGGGTCGACAACAGCAATCCGAACCAGCCGAGCCCGAGCCGCCGCGCACCGAGACCGAGCCCAAGCCCGAGCAGCAGGACTCCCCCGCCGCCCGCGCCGAGCTCGACGACCTGCGCCGCCGCATGGACGCCCTGCTCTCCCGCCTCGGCGGCCAGACCAAACCAGATCCGGAGTAAGTAAGTGCCGGTGTCGTATGCCGGTGTCGGACACCGGCACTTGACACTTGCGATCTAGCAAATACGAGGGCTTGCGCCTGGATCCAGATCAATTGGCCATGTGTCAAGTGCCGGTGTCTGACACCCTTGGGCCCGAACCAAGGTATTCATTGACCGGAGAAGGGCATTTTGCTAGTTTTTAAATGCTTGGCCGTGTTTTTGATAGGCGCTTGGTGATGCCCGATCGACAACATGTTGGTCGAAACGGATGCAACCACAAAAGAGCGGGCACGATTGAGCCAACACCCGGCGCATGCCAAGTCTTGCGTCGGGTATAGGAACTGGAGCAGG
Organism: uncultured Myxococcales bacterium; assembly: GCA_964454005.1. GTDB lineage: Bacteria > Myxococcota > B64-G9 > B64-G9 > B64-G9 > CAYVQE01. The sequence continues at coordinate 24,127 of CAYVQE010000027.1, read as the reverse complement.
TCATGAGCGACCAATCACAGATCTCGGCCACCATCTCCAAGGCCACCAAAAACCAGCTCGACCGTTTCACGGAGAGCCACGGGCTCAAGAAAAACCATGTGGTCGAGCAGGCGCTGCTCTACTTCATGGCGGCCCGCAAGGAGCTGCCGGACGAGGCCCTGGTTCCCGCGCGCCTGGTGGTGGGCGATGAATCCTTCGACCGCATCGTCGAGCAGTCGGAGAACCCGCCGGCGCCGACGGCGGCCTTGCGCGAGCTGATGCGTGACAAGGACGATTGAGATCCGCCCGCTCAGCCGAGACGACGACCGTAGCGCGTTTTCCTGCGGCCAGGACGATCTCGATCGCTTCTTCGAGCACTACGCCGGGCAGAACCAGTTCAAGCTGCATCTGGCGGTGACCTACGTCGCCGTGGTTGGCAAGAGCATCGTCGGCTTTGCCACCGTGGCGGCTTCATCCATCGAACGCGCCAGTGTCCCTGGAGCCCGTCTGCAGCGCCGGCTGCCCGCCTATCCGCTGCCGATACTGCGTCTCGCCCGGCTGGGCGTCGATCTACGGGCTCAGGGTCAGGGCATCGGAGGCGCCCTGATGCATCACGTATTGCGCCTCGCCCTGGAGCAGCGCGAACGGCTGGGTTGTGTCGGAATCGTGACCGACGCCAAACCAGAGGCCGTGGGCTACTATCAAGACCTCGGACTCGAGATCATCGGGGACGTGCGCCAAGGTCTGCTGCATGGCGAACCGCTGTCGCTGTTTTTGGCCATGGACACCATCGCCGCGACGATCGGGGAGTCAGGGAGCTGACAAGGGCAGCTGACACCCCGGCGCCGTTCAGCTGATTCACCTTTTCTTCTTGCTCGCCGGCTTCCTGCCGGTCGAATTCTTGGTGCTCTTTTTCGTCGCCCGCCTCGGGCTCTTGCGGGCGCTCTTCGCGCTCGCTTGTTTCGAACTCTTGGCGGGCGTCTTGCGGCTCGTCTTCTGACCCGCCTTCTTGGCCGTCTTCTTGGCCGTCTTCTTGGCCGTCTTCTTGGCCGTCTTCCTGGCCGTCTTTTTACCCGGCTTCTTGCCCGCCTTCTCACCCTTCTTTCGGGGGCGCTTCTCGCTGGTCTTGGCGGAGGACTTTCGGCGGCTGGTGCGGCGGGCCGGTTCTTCGCTCGCGGCCGGGTCGCGGCCGCCGAGGAAGTCGCTCATGGTGGTCCAGTGGACGCGGGCGCGGGGGTCGATCATGATGCTGACGTGGGCGCCCGGGATGGGCACGAACTCGGTCTGCTCGGAGCCGACGCGCTCGTTGAGCACCCGGGCCGACTCCAGCGGCACGATCCAGTCGCGCTCGGCCGCCAGGTTCAGCAGCGGGCAGCGCACGTCGGCCAGCCGGGCGCTGCGGCCGTGGATGGCCACCCCGGCGCCGCTGAAGCCGCCCTCGTGGAAGACCTCGCGGATGAACTTGCGAAAGACCTCGCCCGGGATGTCCACGTTCTCGTTGGCCCAGCGGTCGACCGGCAGGAACAGGCCCATCACCCGGTCATCGTCCAGGTTCTCGAGGAACATCTTCCACTTCAGCACCTCGTAGTAGGGCTTGAGCACCATGAAGGTGTAGCGGATCAACTTGGCCGGCATGTGGCCGAACTGCTCGATGATGTCGTCGATCGGAAACAGCTCGCGGTCGGTCCAGACCGCCACCACCCCGCCTTCGGCCGCGGTGGCCGGCGTGGTCAGGGTGACCAGCCGGTCGACCCGCTCGGGATGCAGCGCGGCATAGAGCAACGCCAGGTTGCCGCCGATGCAGTGGCCGAACAGCGATACCTTGTCAGCGCCGGTGCGCCGGCGGATCTGCTCGACGCAGCCGCTCAGCCCGGGTTCGATGTAGTCGTCCAGCGCGGTCTGGCGATCGCCCGGGGCCGACTCGCCCCAGTCGATCAGGTAGACGTCCAGCCCGGCCGCCAGCAGGTGCTCGACGAAGGAGAAGCCCGGCACCAGGTCCAGGATGTAGGGCTTGTTGATCACCGAGTAGACCAGCAGCACCGGCGGCGCATCCGCCGGCCGGGTGTCCGCGGGCGCCCGGTAGCGATACAGCGCCAGCCGGCCCTGGCGGTGGATCAGCTCGCGCGGGGTCTGGCCCACCAGGGTGCGCTGCGGATCGGCGTAGTACTCGACGCCGTAGCGCGCCTTGACCGCCAGCGCGGCCACGAAGCGGTCGACCACCTTGCGCGCCGCCGGGTCGGCCTCGCCGGCCAGCACCTGGGCGAAGGCCTGCGCCAGCGGCCCGACCTCGATGCGGAAGGCGTCGTCGGCCAGGGTGCGCAGGTCCTGCAAATACTCGTCGACCATGCTCTCGAGCAAGCGGCTCAGCCGCTCCGGTTCGCGTTGTCCCAGCGCGCCCAGCCGCTCGGCCAGCTCGGCCGGCAGCGCCTCCAGCCGGCCCAGCTCGTCCTCGACCCGCTGGCTGGCCGCCCGGCCCAGCTGGCCGAAGCTCTGGCGCTGCAGCCGCTCGCCGGCCGCCTGCGGCATATCGCGGGCGATGGCGTCGATCAGCTGGCCGATGACCCCGCCCAGCTCACCGGCCGCCCGGCCCCAGGTCCGCGCCCAGGCCGCCGGGTCGGCCGTGGCCGCCTGCCCGCCCAGACGGCCCTCCAGGGCCTCGGCGAAGGACTGCATGGCCGCGGCGTAGCCCTGGGCGCCCTCGGCCCACAGCTTGCCAAGCTTGTCGAAGGGATCGTCGGTGCGGCTCATGGGCTGGCCTCCCGCAGCTGCTGCTTGTGGATCTTGCCGGACGGGTTCTTGGGCAGCTCGGCCAGCACGGTCAGCGCCTTGGGCACCTTGAAGCGCGCCAGGTGCTGCTTGCAATGCGCCAGCAGCAGCTCGCTGTTGGGCGCGCCGTCGCCGGCGGAGTCGAGGGCCACGAAGGCGTGGCCCACCTCGCCCCACTTGGCGTCCGGCACCCCGATCACGGCCGCCTCCTTGACGCCGGCGAACTGGTAGAGCACCCGCTCCACCTCGGCCGGATACACGTTCTCGCCGCCCGAGATGTACATCTCCTTCAACCGGCCGACCACCTGATGATAGCCGTCGGCGTCGCGCTTGAACAGGTCGCCGGTGGCGAACCAGCCGTCCGGGCTCAGCGCGGCCGCGGTGGCCTCGGGCCGGTTCCAGTAGCCGGCGCAGACCGTGGGCCCGCGCAGCTGCAGCTCGCCCACCTCGTCCGGGCCCACCTCGTCCCCGGCGCCGTCGACGATGCGGGTGTCGAGGTGCAGCATGGGCACGCCCACCGAGCCGGCCCGGCGGATGGCGTCGCGCTCGTCGAGCACGAAGCAGTTGGGCCCCACCTCGGTCAGACCGTAACCCTGCTTGAACACCACCCCGCGCCCGGCAAAGGCCTGGATCAGCGGCACCGGACAGGGCGCGCCGCCCGAGATGAAAAAACGCACCGGGGCCAGGTCGGCCGCTTCCAGGGCCGGGCTGTCGAGCATCATCTGGAACATGGTGGGCACGGCGAACAGCACGCTGACGCCGTGGGCGCCGATGGCCTCCAGGGTCTGGGCCGGGTCGAACTTGCGCGCCAGCAGCACGGTGCCGCCGCGGTGCAGCAGCGGCAGGGTGAGCACGTTCCAGCCGCCGGTGTGGAAGAAGGGCGTGTGGGTCAGGGTGACGTCGTCGTGGTGCAGGTCCCAGCCGATGGCCGTGTTGATGGCGTTCCAGGTGATGGAGCCGTGGGTCAGCACCGCGCCCTTGGGCCGGCCGGTGGTGCCCGAGGTGTACAGCAGCATCAGCGGGCTGTCGTCGCCCAGCCCGGCGGTGGTCACCGGCTGCGCTTCGGCCGCGGCCATCCGGGCGGCGAAGCCCTCCGCCCCCGGATCATCGAAGCCCACCCGCAGCCCGTCCCAGCCACCGCCCGGCAGGGCCGCCACCAGCTCGGCCACGTCGGCGCCGTAGAACAGCACCGCCGGCTCGGCGTCGCCCAGCACGTAGGCCACCTCGTCCGCCGCCAGCCGCCAGTTGACCGGCACCACCACCGCGCCCAGCTTGGCGGCGGCGAACCAGACCACCACCTGCTGCAGCCGATTCTGGCCCAGCAGGGCCACCCGCGCGCCGCGGTCGACACCCGCCGCGCGCAGCATGTGGGCACAGCGGTCGGCGCGCGCGTTCAGCTCGCGGTAGCTCACCCGCTCGTCGCTGTCGAGATCGACCAGGGCCGTCTTTTCCGGGACCACCTGGGCCCAGTAGGCCAACCAGTTGCCGTGGATCATGGCTCTCCTCCTCTTCGGGTTCGGCCGTTATTATGCACATGCACAATCGGGTGTCAAGCCCGAAATTTGCGAATGCAATAATTTTTGGTTTTTTTTATCATGTCTTTCAGGGTGTTCTGAATTATCCTGGTGCACCGCACAATTTTCGCCTTGACAGCCAGCTTCTCAGGGCCTAGATTCTGTGGCGCAAACGGCAACGCAACAAAGGACCGTGTTCGCAGTCGCAAACCCAAAACCGAGGAGAGAGACCATGACGACCAAGACCGACGCCAAGACCCAGCAGCTGCCCTACGACGCCTGGAAGAAGATGGTCGACGACCAGCTCGGCCGCATCGAGGACCTGTCGCAGGAGTTCGCCCGCTACCAGCAGCAGGGCATGGATCAGGCCCAGGGCGCCATCGACGAGCTGGCCGAGCTGATGAAAGACTCGCTGAACCACACCGCCCAGCTGACCAGCGAGTGGCGGCGCATGGCGCTGGACTCGACCCGCAAGGCCGGCGACATGATGCGCCAGAACCTGTCACACTGAGCCGAGCCCGACCGCTGACAACCGACGGGGCGCGCCGCAGCGCGCCCCGTCGTCAATTGCGTTCGACCCATCACCGATGGCATGCTCGCAACCAGCACGCATTCCAGTATCCAGACGGGAGATGAGCACATGCAGCTGAACGAGCTGAAGGTCATCGTCACCGGTGCCGCCTCGGGCATGGGCCGGCAGTTCACCGAACGCCTGCACGATGCCGGCGCGGCCGTGGCCGCCGGCGACGTGGATGTGGACGGGCTGGACGCGCTGCCCAAGCCCATCCACCGCCGCGAGCTGGACGTCAGCGACCCGGGCCAGTGCGCCTCTTTCGCCGCCTGGGCCGCCGACCACCTCGGCGGGCTGAACGCGCTGGTCAACAACGCCGGCATCCTGCGCGACGGCCTGCTGGTCAAACGCGACAAGAAGACGGGCGCGGTGCGCCGGCTGGACGACGAGCGCTGGCAGCAGGTGCTGGCCGTCAACCTCAACGGGGCCACTTACATGGCCCGCGAGGTGGTGGCCCAGATGGTCGAGCGCGACCTGCGCCCCGGGGTGGTGGTCAACATGTCCTCGGCCGCCCGCCACGGCAACTACGGCCAGTCCAACTACACGGCCGCCAAGGCGGCCCTGGCGGCCAACACCAACACCTGGGCCCGCGAGTGGTCGCGCTTCGGCATCCGCGCCTGCTGCGTGGCCCCGGGAATGATCGAGACCCCCATGACCCGCGGCATGCCGGACGCCGCCCGCGAGGCCCTGGTCGAGCGGGTGCCGGTGGGCCGCATCGGCCGGCCCGCCGACATCTGGCAGGCGGTGCGCTTCTGCATCGAGTGCGACTACTTCAACGGCCGCACGCTGGACGTCGACGGCGGCCTGACCATGTAGCCTTGGAGCTGCGCGACTACTACGCCGACCCGGACCGCTACCAGGCCGAGTACGCCCCCTTCAGCGCCGACCAGGACTGGTACGTCCGCCGCTGCGCCGCCCACGGCGGGCCGGTGCTGGAGCTGGGCTGCGGCACCGGCCGCATCCTGTTCGCCCTTGCCGCCCGGGGCCTGGCGGTCGACGGCATCGACGACGCCCCGGCCATGCTGGACCGCGCCCGCACCCGGGCGCTGCTGCTCGACCGCAGCACCGCCGAGCGGGTGGGCCTGTTCGCCGCCGGCATGGCCGATTTTTCCCTCGGGCGGCCCTACCACAGCATCATCGCGCCGCTCAACGCCCTGATGCACCTGCTGGACGACGCCGCCCTGGACGCCTGCCTGGCGCGGGTGCGCGACCACCTGGCCCCCGGCGGGCGCTTTCTGTTCGACCTCAGCCTGCCGCGGCCCGAGCTGCTGGCGGCCACGGCCGCGCCCGAAGGGGTGCCGCTGCGCCGGCTGCTGCTCGCCGGCGCAGCCTATCAACAACGCGAGCACCACCGCTACGATCCGCGCACCCGCATCAGCCGGGTGCGCTACAGCTTCCTGCCGCTGGACCGCCGGGGCCGGCCCTTCGCCACCGAGCTGCGGCTGCGCATGTTCCCGCCCGCGGTCATCGCCGCCCACCTCGAACGCGCCGGGCTGCGCATCCGCGAGCACTGGGGCGGCTTCGACGAGCACCCGCCCGATGCGGACAACGACGTGATGCAGCTCTACGCGGCAGCGGCCGATTGACGCCCGAGCGGAACTCAGGGCCCCCCGCTGGCGTCCGAACCCTGATTGAAAAAGTCAAAGACGGCCTAACCATCCGTCGGCTATGCTGGAGTCGTTTCAGCGAACACGACCAGAAGGCGTCGCAGCACCCATCCAGGAGGCCTCCATGACCCGGTGCATGATCCGCTTTGCCCTCGTCCCGATCGCGCTGCTGCTGCTTTGCGGCCAGGCGCGGCCCGATGCCTTCACCGAAGCGCTGCGGCTGATGGCCGCCGGCGAGGCCGAGCGGGCCGCCGACCGGCTGGCCGATCTGGCCCGGCCCGGCCGGGCCGGCGCCGAGCGGGCCACCTTGCTCGAGGCCCGGGCGCTGGTGCAGGCGGGCGCGATCGAGGCCGCCGCCGGCCGCTACCGCCGGCTGCTCGAACGGCTGGAGGCCGCCGGCCGGGGCGACGCGGAGGCGGCCCAGGGGGCCCGCTTCGGCCTGGCCGAGTGTCTGGCGCGGCAGAAGCGCTTCGCCGAAGCCGAGGCGCTGTTCGGCAGCGGGCTGGATACGCTGTCGGCCGATGATTACCGGCTGCGGCTGGCCGAACGCTTCCTGCAGCTGGCCGACGAGGCCCTGCAGCCGAGCGCCGGCGGCCGCGAGCCCGACTCGGCCCGGGCCGAGCGGCTCTACCGGGCGGCGCTCGAGTTTGGCCTGCCGGACGATCGCGCCGCCGCGGTCTCGCTGCGGGTGGGCCACTGCCTCAGCGAGCAAGGCCGCCACGCCAAGGCGGCCCAGCACTACCAGCATTGGCTGGCCGACGAGGCGCATGCCGATTCCCCGCTGCGGACCGAAGTGCTGCTGCGCACCGGCCGCGCCGCCATCGAGGCCGGCCACCACCAGCAGGCCCGCATCTGGCTGCGCGACCTGCTGGCCGAGCAGCCGCAGGCGCCCCAGCGGGCCGAGGCCGCCTACCTGATGAGCCGCGCCTGGGGCATGCCCACCCCCGGCAACGCCGAGCAGCTGGCCCACGGCCTGGCCGCGCTGCAGCGCTTCCTGGCCGACCATCCGCAGCACCCCGAGGCGGCCGCGGCGCGGCTCGAGCTGGCCCGGGCGCCGATGCACCTGGGCCGCCAGGCCCAGGCCGAAGACGCCCTGCGCGCCCTGATCGACGAGGGCGGTGACGCGGCCCAGCTGGCCGAGGCCCGCTACCAACTCGGCGTCTGCCTGGCCGCCCAGGGCCGCTACCGGGAAGCGGCCGCGGCCTTCGCCGCCTACCTCCAGCGCCATCCGGCCCACAAGTTCTGGTCGGCCGCCCGCGACGGCATCGAGCAGATGCACTGGCAGCGCGCCCAACAGGCCCGCCGGCTCGAGCGCTGGCCGGAGGCGGCCGCGGCCTTCGCCGCCTTCGCCGAGCAGCACCCGGGCTCGGAGCTGGCCCCGGAAGGGCTCTACCGGGCGGCCGAGGCCCAGCTCGAGGCCGAGCTGCCAGACGCCGCCCTGGAAGCGCTCGCCACCCTGACCTCCAAGTTCGCCACCCACCACTGGGGCTGGCAAGGCCTGCTGCTGACCGGCCGCGTGCTGGAGCAGCACCAGGCCGACTTCGAACGCGCCCGGGCGGTCTACCGCAAGGCCCAGGAGTCCGGCAGCCCGGTGGCCGGCAAAGCCGCCACCCGCCTGCGCCTGCTGGAGAAGCCCAGCCTGCTGGTGGAGTCGCCCGAGAACTCCCGCGCCGGTCGGCCGGCGCAGCTGGTCTGGCACACCCGCAACGTGGAGCAGGTCACGGTACGGGCCTACCGCTTGCAGGCCGAGGAGTACTTCCGCGATCGATTGGACATGGGGGCGCTGACCGCGGTCGACATCGCCCTGTGCGAGCCGGATCGCACCTGGACGGTGGACGTGGCCGACTACCGGCCGCTGGCGCGCATCGAGCAACGCGTCGACCTGCCCTTCGAACGCCCCGGGCTCTACCTGCTCAGCCTGACCGCCGGCGAGCTCGAGGCCACCACCGCGGTGCGCATCAGCGATCTCGGCCTGCTGGTCAAGACCGGCGCCGGCGAGGTGTTCGTCTTCGCCCAGGATCGCAGCCGCCAGCGTCCCTGGGCGGGCGCGCGCGTCCTGCTCAGCGACGGCCGGCGGCTGCTGGCCGAGGGCACCACGGCCGCCGACGGCAGCTGGCGGACACGGCTCGACAGCGACCAGCCGGTCGATGAGCTGCGGCTGCTGGCCATCGACGGCGATCACCTGGCCTGGTCGGCGGCCGCCGCCCCCGCGCGCTACGAGGCCGATCAGCTCAGCCCGCGCGCCTTCGTGTTCAGCGACCGGCCCGCCTACCGGCCCGGTGACCGCGTGCGCCTGGCCGGCATCTACCGCGACACCGCCGGCGATCGCTTCACCTACGAGCCGGGCTGGGAGCTCGAGCTGCAGGTCCACGACCCGGCCGGCATCGCCCTGTTCTCGGGTCCGGTGGAGCTCGACGGCTACGGCGCCTTCCACCAGGCCATCGCGCTGGACGAGGCGGCTGCCACCGGCAAATACGGCTTCAGCCTGCAGCGGGGCGACGGGCCGGTGTTCAGCGGACGCTTCGCGGTGCACCACTCCCGCCGGCTCGAGTACCAGCTGCAGATCGAGCTCGACCGGCCCGTGCTGCTGCGCGGCGAGCAGCTCGGCGGCACGGTGCGGGTGTTGCACCGACACGGCGCCCCGGCCCCGGATCTGGCCCTGACCGTGGATCTGCTCGGCGCCGACGAGCACGTCACCGGGCGCAGCGACGAGAACGGCGAGCTGCGCTTCACCTTCCCGACCCGCGCCTTCGAGCACAGCCGGCGCCTGGCCGTGCGCGCCCGCCTGCACCGCGGCCAGCAGATGGCCGAGGCCAGCGCCCTGCTGGCGGTGACCGAGTTCGGGCTGACGCTCGAGCCGGCCGCCGGCCCCTACTTCGCCGGCCAGCCCTTCGGCCTGACGGTTCGGGCCACCGGCGCCGCGGGCGGGCCACGGCCGGCCAGCGTCACCCTGGAAGCGATCCGCCGCCATCCGCAGGCCGGCGGCGAGGTGCGCGTCTGGCAACGCCGGGTCCAGCTGGGCGCGGACGGACGGGCCGAGGTGGAGGTCGCGCTGGCGGAGGAAGGCGGCCACGTGCTGCGGGCGACCGCTCGCGATCGGAACGATCGGCCGGTGGTGGCCGAGACCGCGGTGCGCACCGTGGGCCGCGAGGCGCCCGGCATCTGGCTGGAGCTGGCCGAGCCGGTGCAGGTGCCGGGCCGGCCGGCCCGGGTGATCCTGCACAGCCGGTTGGAGCGCGCCCTGGTGCTGCTGACCGCCGAGACCGATCGGGTGCTCGAGCACCGCGCCCTGGTGGTCGATTCGGGCGCCACCCCCATCGACTGGCCGATCGACGCCGACCTGGCGCCGAACTTCCTGCTGGCGGCGGCCGCCATCGAAGGTGACCGGCTCCATGTCACCAGCCGCTCGGTGCGGGTCTCGCGCGAGCTGAACATCGCGCTGCGCTCCGACCGCGAGACCTATGCGCCGGGCGCGGAGGTCACCCTGACCCTGGTGGTCACCGACGAGGCCGGGCAGCCGGTCGACGCCCGCCTGCTGGTGTCGGTGATCGACGAGGCCCTGCTGGCCGTGTTCCCGGAGAACCTGCCCGACCTGCTGCAGACTTTCTACACCGCTCGCAGCGAGGGCGAGATCGAGACCCGCGCCTCGGCCACCATCCGCTTCGCCGAAGTCGAGGGCCGGCGCATCGAGCGGGCCGAGGTGCGCGAGGCCGAGGGCTCGGCCGCCATGGCCGCGCTGCGCGACCGCCGCAAGGAGATGACCGAAGACGCCATGGACGAGTTCGACAAGATGGCCAAGCGCAAAGGCCGCCTGCAGGACGGTCTGGGCCTGGCGGGCAGCGGCTACGGCGCCGGCGGGCTCGGTGGCCGCGGCATGGGCCGTTCGGCCGCTTTGCGCTCGGGCAAGGGGCGGGTGATGGGCGGCGCGGGCGGCCGCTGGCGCCGAAGTTTCGACGAGACCGCGGTCTTCCGCCACGACGTGCGCACCGGGCCCGACGGCGTGGCCTCGGTGGTCTTCACCCTGCCCGACAGCCTGACCCGCTGGCGGGTGACCGCCCGCGGCGTCAGCCGCCAGACCCATCTGGGCGAACAGCGCCACAGCCTGCGCACCCAACGCGACTTCTTCGCCCGGCTGCTGCTGCCGCCGGTGCTCGAACGCGGCGACGAGGTGCGGCCGCGGGTGCGGGTATTCAACGCCGGTCGCCGGCCGGCGCGCACCACGCTGGCGCTCGACTGCGGCGGCCGAGCGCAGCGGGCCACCATCACCGTACCGGCCGGCCGCAGCGCCGAGCACCTGTTCGCCGCCCTGGAGACGGCGGCCGCCGCCGGGGAGAAGCTGACCTGCCGTTTGAGCGCCGAGGCGGGTCGACGCGGAGACCGAATCGAACGGAGCATCCCCGTCGTGGGGCGCGGGGTGCCGGTGACAGCCACCAGCCAGGACCTGCTGGGCGGCGACGCGCCCGCTCGGGTGACGCGCCAGCTGACCCTGGCCCCGGGGCTGCAGCAGCCGCAGCTCGAGCTTCGCGCCTCACGCCAGCTGGCGCGTTTTTTCATCGCCGACCGGCTGGACCCGCTGCTGTTCGGCGATCGGCCCGCGCAAGCCCTGGTGGCGTTGGAGCTGTTGGAGCTGCTGGGCCCCGATGCGGCGCCAGCGCTTCGCGACCTGGTCCGCGACCGTTTGCGCCGGGCTCTGATCCGGCTGGCCACCGCTCAAAGCAGCGACGGCGGCTGGGGCTGGAATCGCGACGCCCGGCAACTCAACCTGGCGACCACCGCCGCCGCCGTTCGCGCCCTGGCGCGGGCCCGTCCCCTGGCTGGCGAGTTGGACTGGCCCTTCGCCCAGCCCGCCCTGGATCGCGGGGCCCAGGTCTTGACCGAGCAGCTGCAACGGTTGGCGGCCGACGACTTCAGCGGCCGGGCCCGGGTGCTCTTCGCCCTGGCCCACCTGGGCCGCGATCGCGTACCCGACGTGGCCCTGCACCGGCTGCACCGGCTGCGAGGCCAGCTGCCCGCCGGCGCGCAGGCCCTGCTGGGCTTGACCTGGCTCGAGCTGGAACGTCCGGAGCAGGCGGCCGCCCTGGCCGAGTTGCTGCGCCCACAGCTGGATTCGACCCCCGCGTTGGGCTTCGTCGAGCGCTGGGCCGAGCGGCGCCCGCTGTCCGAGCTGGCCCGCATCCGGGGTATCGAGCTGCTGGCCCGGATCTCACCCCGGGATCCGGCCGTCGACCGCGGCCGCCGCTGGCTCATGAACCGCGGCCGGTTTCTGGGCTGGTCCTTTCCGCGCCAGGCCGCCGCAGCCCTGTCCGCGCTGCGGGCACTGGAGTCGACGCGCGCCGGCGGCGGCCGGGCGCGCATCGCCATACAGGTCAACGGCCAACCGGCCGGCGAACTCGATCTGGGGCCGGACACCGATTCGGTGCGCCTGGCGGTGGCGCCGGCGCTGCTGCGACCGGGCGACAACGAGATCGACCTGCAGCTCATCGGCACCGGCGGCGCCTGGTTCCGCGCCGAGCTGACCGCCAACCGCGTCGACGTTACCCCGGCGGGCGAAGCGAACGGCGAAGGAACGCGCATCCGCATCCAGCGACAGCTGGAGCCGGTTCCGGCCGACTACCGCGGCCGGCCGATCGCGGCCGGCTTCTCGGTGGTCGCCCCGCGCAGCCCGCGCTGGGTCAACGCCGTCGTTCGGCTGCCGGCCGGTGCCCGGCTGCAGGTGCGCCTGACCGTGGAGCGGGACTTCGATCGGCCGCTGGATCACTGCGTGCTGCTGGAACGAATTCCGCCCGGCTTCGAACTGGTCGCCGGCTCGGCCGGCGGCCACCGCAGCCACCTGCTGCGCGACGGCCGGCGGCTGGCCTTCTACCTGGCCGCCACCGGCCGGCGCACCGAGGTGCGCTACCAGCTGGCGGCGCTCAACCCGGGGCGCTACCGGTTCGCGCCGGTGCGGCTGCTCTCGCTGGCCTACCCGGACACCAGCCTGCTGGGCCCGGCCGCCGACTTCCAGGTGCTGGAGCCGGACGCGCCGCGGCCCGAGGTGCGGCCCACCCCGCTGGAGCTGTACCAGCGCGGCATGGCCGCAGCCGAGGCCGACGACCACGCCACCGCCATCGCCGACTTGGAGGCGCTGTGGACCGAGCACACGCTGCGCGGCTCGCACGTGCAGCCGGTGTTGGAGAAGCTGCTGCTGGCCAGCATCGCCGCCGAGGACGAGCCGCGCATCCTGAAGTACTTCGAGCTGGCCAAGGAGAAAAACCCCGAGCTGGTCATCCCCTTCGAGCAGCTCGGCAAGGTGCGCCGCGCCTACCGCTCCCAAGGCGCCCACGAGGGCGGCCTGCACCTGGCCCGCGGGGTGGCCGAGGCCCTGTTCGTCCGCCAGCTCGGCGCGGTGGGGCGGCTGGAGGCGCTGGACGAGATGGCCGAGGCCATGGATCTGCTGCGCCGGCTGCTGCTGGCCTACCCCGACAACCACCTGACCGCCAAGGCGGCCTATGCCTTCAGCCAGGTGATGTACGGCCGGGCCGACCGCATCGCCGCCGGCCACGAGCTCGAGGGCTTCGACCGGCCGGGCCTGCTCGGCGAGGTGGTGCGCATGATGGCCGGCTTCGTCGGCTGCCACCCGGATCACCCAGAGGCGCCGGCGGCGCTGTTCTCGCTGGCCTCCGCCCAGATCGAGCTCGAGCAGCCCGAGCGGGCGGTGGCCTGGAGCGGCGTCGGTCTGCGCCGGCACGCCGAGGCCGATCTGGCTCCGGCGCTGGCCTACCTGGAGGCCTTTGCCCACTTCCGCCGCGGCGACTACGGCCGTTCGCTGGAGCTCTGCCGGCGCGTCACCCGCGAGGCCCGCGCCCCGGACCAGACCCAAATGGCCCGCTACATCATGGCCCAGATCCACCACGCCCGCGGCCGGCTGGACGAGGCCTTGCCGCTGTATCGCCAGGTGGCCGAGCGTTTCGCCGACGCGGCCGAGACGGTCCGCGAGCTCGAGGCGCGTTGGTTCCGCATCCCGGAGGTGGTGCGCTCGAAGCGCGCGCGGCGGGCCACGCTGGAGGTGACCGCGCGCAACATCCGGGCGCTGGATCTACGCGTCTACCAGGTCGATCTGATGAAGCTCTACCTGATCAAGGGCTCGCTGCGCGATCTGGCCTCGGTCAACCTGGCCGGCATCAAGCCCATCCTGCAGCGCCGCCTGCGGCTCGACGCCCCGCGCGCCGCCGGTCCGGTGGAACAGGAGCTGGCCTTGCGGCTGCCCGGCCGGGGCGCCTACCTGGTGCTGGCCCGCGGCGGCGACCAGGTGGCCCACAGCCTGATGCTGACCGACGCGTTGAAGCTGGAGGTCACCGAGATCCCCGATGCCGGCCGCGCCCGGCTGGCGGTGCGCGACGGCGGCGGCCGGGCCCTGCCCGGAGCCCGGGTGCAGCTCAAGGGCAACGAAAATCAACGCTTCACCGCCGGGCACACCGACCTGCGCGGCATCTTCGTGGCCGATTCGCTCGAAGGCACGGTGACCGCCATCGCCAAGCACCGCGGGGCCTACGGCCTCTACCGCGGCGATACCAAAGTGCGCGTCCACGCCGAGCGGAGCAAGGCGTTGAAGCAAAAGCGCACCGAGACCATCCAGATCCTGCGCTTCGACGACGATGCGGTTCAGGGGCAGCCGAAGGATAACGCGGCCAACCGCGAATTCTTCAACCAGGAGGTCAAGGGCATGAGCGTCCAGCAGGCGCACTGACCCGCCGGGCAGAAACTCGCTGGCCCCCGGGCCGGGCACAGCCCGGCCCGGCGCCTCACTCCTGCTCGACGATGGTGAACTCGACCCGCCGGTTCTGCTCGCGGCCGCGGCGGGTGCTGTTGGGCGCGATGGGCTTGGCCTCGCCGTAGCCCTTGGCCTCCAGCTTGTCGGGCGGGATACCCTGGCTGGTCAGGTAGTTCATGACCGACTCGGCCCGGCCCTGGCTCAGCCGTTGGTTCAGCCGCCGCGAGCCCACCGAGTCGGTGTGGCCGCCGATGCGCAGCTTTTTGATCTCGGGGTGATTGACCAGCACCTCGATCACGCCATCCAGGATCTGATGGGCGTCGGCCCGCAGATTGGTCTTGCCCGAGGCGAAGTGGATCTTGCGCCGCACCGCGATCTTGTTCTTGTTCTTCTGCAGGATGACCACCCTGCGCTTCGGCCGCGGCGAGAGCTTGAACTCGGCCATCACGCTCTGGTCCTGCTCGAGCTCGAAGCGCCGCGCCTTGGTCAGGTAGCCGTCGGCGGTCACCTTGACCACGTAGGAGCCGGCCGGCACCTCGGCCGAGAACTCGCCCGTGTCGGCGGTGGTCTTGAGCTCGGCCGGCTTCGGCCCGACCAGCGCCACCTCGGCTTCCACCGGCTTGTCCTGGTGGCTGGTCACCTTGCCGGCCAGGGTGCCCATCTTGGCGGTCGGCTCGAGCGCGAAGTCCAGGATGGCCGACTCGCCGAGCTTGACCTCGGCCTCCTGCTGCAGCGGCCTGTAGCCCTCCTTGCTGGCCGTCAGCTCGAGCACGCCCGGGGTCAGCTCGTAGGTGGTGTACTTGCCCTCCAGCTCGTCGGTGGCCACCGGTGTCAGCCCGGCGCCGTTGAACGAGATGATGGCGTGCGGGATGGGCATCTGATCGGCGGCGTTGATCACCCGGCCGACCACCTTGCCGGTGGTCGGCGGCGGCGGCTCCTCGGGCTCGGGCTCGAGCGAGAAATCGAGCGTGGCCGGCTCGCCGCGCACCAGTTTGACCTCGTGGCTCTCCGAGGCATAGCCCTCCTTGGCGCAGACCGCCAGCAGCTTGACCTCGGCGTCGTGCTCGGCCCGGTAGCGGCCCTGCTCGAAGCCCGAGGCCACCGGCATGGCCGCGCCGCCGGAGAAGGTGATGGTGGCGCCGCCCAGCGGGCTGCCGTCGCTGCGATCGGTCACCTGGCCCTTGAGCACCGCCGGCACCGGTGCCGGCGGGCCGCCGCGGCCGGTCGGGTCGAAAGCGTAGGTCAGGCCCAGCCACACCGTCCACGGCGGGGTGGCCGGCACGCCGTCGATGTAGGCCTTCTCGCCGCCGAGGCCCACGTCGACCGCCACGTCCAGGGTGATGTAGTCGAGGTAGCTGACCCGCACGCCCGGCGTCAGGCGCATGGGAATGACGTTGGCCAGCCCGGCGTCCTCACCCAGCGAGGATTCCTCCAGGTCGCTGTTGGACACGCCGATGGGGATCTCGACCGTGTACTCGATGAAGGGCGAGATGGCCACCGGATCGGCGTAGGGCAGCGGCGCGTCCAGGCCCAGGCCAAGCGCCACCCGGTGGTAGCCGTTGACCCGCAGGGCGTACTGCTCGACCCAGGTCAACTCGCGGTTGCCCTCCAGGCTGTCGGTGTTCTCCAGGATGAAGCCGGCGTTGAGATGCGCCCGCAGCGGCACCTCGGGCGCCAGGCCGCGGGCGTCGAAGCTCAACAGCAGGTCGGTGCGGAAGTTGGTCGAGTCGAAGGCCGGACCCACGTCGCCGATGCCGTTGGTGAAGCTGACCACCGCGTCCAGGCCCAGGCCCAGGTAGGGCAGCACCGGGTAGATGCCCTTGGCGCCGAAGCTCAGATCGCCCTGGGTCTGCAGCAGGCCGGGCTGCGAGGCCGAGTTCTTGTTGGAGCTCGAGCGCAGGCCGATAAAGGCCTCGAGGTACTCGATGGGCGTGAAGCTCAAGCCCAGCCGGCCCTGGACATTGGACTGCGAGTAGTCGGACTCGTCCAGATAGTTCAGAAAGCCGTCCGACTCGTAGAAGCCGCCATGCAGGCTCAGCCGCATCGACATCGGCGGACCGCCGAAGGCCTCGCGCACCCGCACCAGCCCGGTCTCGCCGCCCGGCCCGGCCGAGTAGAAGCGCAGCGGCTCATGCAGCTGCCACATGGACTCCACCGGCGGCCGCTCGGCCGGCTCGGCCCCGGCCGCCACCCCGGAACCGCCGCCGGCCGCCGCATCGGATTTTCCTGCCGCTTCCTCGCCGCCGGCCGCCTCCGCCTCGTCGTCTAAGCCGGCCACCACCGGCTCATCCAGCGCGCTGGACGAGCCCTCGTCGGACTCCTTGGACTCCTCGTCGCCCCCTTGCTGCGCCAGTGCCGAGCCCGCCGGCAGGGCCAGCGCCAAGACCAGCGACAAACGCAGCATCATCTGCATCTTGAGACACGCCATGCCATCGCTCCCATTCCGGATTGCCGGCTCATTATCGGTCGAATCCCGCGAACCTGTCAAACAAGCTGCCGGCCAGCGCTCCGGCGAATCAAGATCCGCCGGCAGCGGCCGCAGGGCGGCCAGCGGCCTATTGACAATCGCCCACCGCAGTGCTATTTCGTCTCCCTCCGGCGGTGGGCCGGAGCGTTCTTTGCAAGCATGCAGACAGGATGGCGAACGTAGCTCAGTTGGTAGAGCCCCGGATTGTGGATCCGGTTGTCGTGGGTTCGAGTCCCATCGTTCGCCCTCACCGGGCGGGGCCACAGCGGTCCCGGCCCGGTTTTCGGGTCGTTAGCTCAGTTGGTAGAGCAGCGGACTCTTAATCCGCGGGCCAAAGGTTCGAATCCTTTACGACCCATATCGCGCGCCCGTAGCTCAGCTGGATAGAGCGGTGGACTTCGAATCCACAGGTCGGGGGTTCGAGCCCCTCCGGGCGTGTTCTTCTTCCAAGCGACCGAAGCCGTAGGGCCATACGGGGCGCGGGTTTTCGCGATCGTCCCCCATATTGGAAGTCAGACCACAAACCTCCCCAAACCTCGAAACACCCCCACGGTGTGGCGCCCGACCGCCACACCAGCGCCACACGGGATCGGCCAAGGCTGTCAGTCCTAGACCGCTCGCCTGGGGCGGCTGCAATGTGCTGGAGTGTTCCGGAGGCCAGGACAAGGGGGTAGCCGCACCTTGGGCGCCGGAAGAAGGGCTCACAGGGCCTCTGTGAGCGTCGTCGCCGTCCGTGGACCTGTGCAGGGGCTCGACGCACTGGACGTGAACGAGTTCACCGTGGGTCGGGTGTGGGTGTTGCCCGGTCGATGTCCGGCGCCCTGACCACCGACTTAGCCCCAGAGTTTTGGCTGGCCATGGGCACGGAGAGCCCTTGTGCAGTACGGCTGTTTGAGGTCTACTGCACACAAGACCAGAAGCCAACGTTGTCATTGCGGGCTGATCGCTTTTTTGGGGGTAGTCAGATGAGGAACGCAAGTGGGTTGGTAATGATCGCTTTGTTGTCGG
Organism: uncultured Myxococcales bacterium; assembly: GCA_964454005.1. Lineage (GTDB taxonomy): Bacteria > Myxococcota > B64-G9 > B64-G9 > B64-G9 > CAYVQE01. Next base: position 6,465 of record CAYVQE010000027.1, on the reverse strand, counting down.
TCGCCTTCTCTGGTTGCCTGGTGAGCTACCCGGGCACCAAGTACGAAAAACAGACACCGCTTTGGGCCTACATCGCGAGCGGCGCTGTTACCGCTTCCGGCGCCGCAGTCGCCTTTGTGACTCTGAGCCCCGCGGATAAGGACGAAGCCGGCAACCCGGTCCCCAAAGAATACCTGACGAACAAGACCGGCGACCTGGCAATCGGATTCTCGGCGCTTGGCGTGGGCATTCTCGGCTTGGCCGCGACGCTGATCTACCATATCAAGGTCAATCAGGATGCCGTTCCCGCCCCGGAGGTGCCGCCGCCTCAGTTCGGCCTTGAGCCGATGGAGTATGGAACTGTCCAGGGCAACAGCTACTCAGACGGACACATCGACGCAACATTCGAGATTGGACTCCAGGATATCGGGATCGTCCTGTTCAACAAGACGGATGCGGGCATCAAGATCGACTGGACTTCGGCAGCCTTCATCGACACGGACGGAACGTCTGAGAAGGTCATCCACAAGGGAACGCGCTACATCAAGCGGCATGAGCAGCAAGCTCCCACCACAATCCCACCACAAGCGACGCTAGAAGACGTCATGATCCCAGCAGACAACATCCATTGGGAGTCCGACGGCGGCTGGTACCTGGACGAGCTATTTCCTGGCTTCCCGAACGACTCCTACTCGGGAAAGCGATTTCGAGTTTTCCTGCCGATGGAAGTCAAGGGACAGTTGATCGAGTACACCTTCCAGTTCCGGATCGATGTCTTCACGGTCGGTCCGGACGGAATCGAGCGCTAAACGGCGAGCAGCAAGTTCAACGACGAGGCGTTGTCGTCTGCAGGGTGTCTCTGCAGGATGTCAGACACCCTTTCCGTCAGCCGGTGTAGGTGGCGCCGCAGTTGGGGCAGTTGGAGACGGTGCCGAGGACGAAGAGGGTCGAGCAGTATTCGCACTGCCTCGACACGTCGAGTTCCCATGCTATCCTGTTGAGCGGGGGCTAGGCCCGTACAGCCGAAAGCCGCAGCGCCCAGCGGCTCGCCCCCGCTTCTTTCCTCTTTGGGTGCCCCGATGGGCGAGGGCTGTCATGCCGCACGATCTACCGACCGATGAGTATCATTGGCGGGCGCACTACCTGGGTCGGTCCACACGCACGCCGGGTGGTGACAGGATCGCAGAGGGCGACCGTGGCCGGCTGTTCGAGCAGGCTCTCTGCGAGTACCGCTGGACCTGGATCGTGCCCCGCGAGCTGGACGAGAAAATCAATCCCGTGTTCCAGGAGTTCCCTGATTTCCCTTGTCGCGTGCTGGCGCCACCGGAGCATGATGCGCTTGCCAGGATGATGAAGGGTTGCCGGGGCGATGAGCTGGCCGCGCTGGTGGGCAGCTACCAAGAGAGGTGGGAAGTCGCAGACGACTGGAAGGCCAAAGGCGAGCAGGCGTGCAAGGTCGAGCTGGCGAAGGTCGCGGATTACCTGGACGCCGGCAAAGTGGATGATCTACACAAGCGCATTGTCAGTTTCATCGAAGGCCGCACGCGACGCAGAACCAGCGACCAAGAGAACAACCACAAGGACGCCTTGGGGCGAGAGTGGCCGCGCTACCCGGGCGGTCGGATCCAATGGCTTTGCGCTGTTCAAGACGATCTGGGCGAGGCGTCCCTGGTTGATCGCGGTTGGCTTGAGAACCCGCGCACGGGAGACGACCTGGAGCGCCCCCCGTTGATCCTGCACAAAGATGCCACGGGAGAAGATCCGCAGATCACTGCGGACATGACATGGTTTTACAATCGGTATCATTCAGGCTGGCCGCTTGTGATCGTTCACCCGTGGATGGACAAGAAAGAGATCGAGTCGATCGTTCGAAAGGCCCGCAAGATTGCCCAGCGCTGCCCAGAGTACATCAAGCGCAGCAGCGGCGTAGTCGAGAATGGCGAAGCGAAGCTGCAGGCGCTGCGTTGGTTCACTTCAAGAGGTGACATTGATAACAACGAGACCAACACAGATGTTGTTGATCTTGTGATTGAAGATTGTAAAAACAGGGAAGGCCGGAGCTTCTTGCCTAAGCTCGGAGACACTTTGCAGATTACGTTGCGCCCACCGAAGACCGACTGACCACACTACCGAGATTCAACGAACACGGCGGGATGGGACGATAACGCGCAAGTGCGTCCCAGCCGGGACGAAAACGCGCCAGTCCGTCCCATGGCTTTTAGCCATTTGTGCCTCATAGTGGGGGCATGAGCGGCATCGGCCCGACAACCTTGGACACCAAACAGCTCGCCGAGCGGATCGGCGTTGCCGTCCAGACGGTCAAGGCTTGGCGCTGGCGACGGGGTGCGGGCCTGCCCCTCCCGGGCGGCGTGGCCGAACTACTGGGCGCGGAGATTCGGATCGGCCGGTCAATTCGATACGACTCGGCCGTTGTCGAGCGCTGGCGCAGGGCCAGGGCCAGGGCTGTCCGATCTGGCCCTGGCGAAGCGCCAGCGCTCCGAGAGTTGGCTTTGTCGCTGGTCGAGGGTCTGCGGGACAAGGGCCGGTTTGATTTGGCGGCTGTGGTCGGCACAGTCGCGGATCAGATCGAGGGTGACGCGATGAGGTAGTGGCACGCGGCGTGGGGACCGGCACAACGGGCCGAGGCGGCATCGGGCGATCGCCACCTGGCCGAGGTAGCTGTGCCGCGTCGCATCGTACAAATCACGGGCGGCCGCCGGTACGTAGTCCCGACCGGCCCGGCCGCGCTGCGGCGCCGGACTACGGATTGCGGGGCCACCGAGCGCGGAACGGGGTGCGGGGGATCGCGATGCACGTCTTCGGTTTGCCGATCGTGGCTGGCTTGCCGGCGAGCGCGCGGGTGGCTGCGGGCCTTGGCGCGGCTGGACCGTGCGACCGGTCGGCGGGTGCCGTCACTGTGGGTGACTTTGACGATCCCGGCCGAGCTGCGCCTGCGGGCCGCGCGATCGGAGACCCTGCGCGACCTGCGCCGTGCCGCCTGGGAGGCCTTGTGCGGCTGGCTGGCCGAGCAGGCCGGCGCCGGCACGAATGCGCGATGGATCGGGCGCGTAGTGATCCACCCGGCCGATGAACGCGATCGATGGTGCCCTCATATCGAGGGGTTCATCGCTGGCACGGCCGAGCGCGACGACGGCCGGCACGTGCCGATCCGCATCCCGCGCCGGCTCGACTACGACGACCTGCGGCGCCGCTGGGAGGGTGCGTTGGCCGAGGTGCACGGCCCGAGTGGGGGTGCCGCGCCGCAAATTAGGGTCGAGCTGCCGAGGTCGCGCAGGGCGGTTGGCCGGTATGCGATGCGAGGCTGGCCGGGATGGATTGCGGCAGTCACCCGGATTCAGGCGTTTGGCCGGCGAATTGCTATCCTAGACCAGGGTGCTGTTGAACGACTCGGCGAGGACGAGATCGAGGACGAGATCGAGGACAAGATCGAGGACAAGATCGAGGATCGATCGGATCCCCCCTCGCCAAAAATTAAAAACGTTTTTATGCCTACCGAGGCAAAGGAGAAAAAATCTATGGACCAGATCCTTGATTCGGAGATTGGAACACTTCGCAAGTTGCTGCATCGGCACGACGAAGCGTTGCGCTACCACGCAATCGGGCAGCACGCGTCGTTGTTGCACCGGAGCGGCGGCTGGCGTTTGCTGGCGAAGACCTGGGATCAATTTTGCACGGAACAGCTGGGCGTTGCCCGGGCCACGGTTACGAACGGCCGACGACTCGCGAGGCTTTTCAGCGAGGCCGACCTTCGCGGTCTTCAGGTGGCCGAGGCCCTGGCCCTGGCGCGCGCACCTGCGCGCGACCGTGACCGGTTGCTGGCGGTGGTACGATCGGGGAAGTTGCGCGGCGCCGAACTGGAGACCGAGGTATCCCGCTTGCGGGCTGCTGCTGGTTGTCGACCGGGACCGCGAGCGCGCAAGGGCGACGACGGCGAGGGCGACAACGCCCGGGAGGAAGATCATGGAACCGAATCGACGAGCTGATTTGCCAGCTGACCTGGAGCGCTGGTTGGATGGATTATCCGACGCCGACCTGGAGCTGTTGGCGTCGGCGGTTCGCCGGCGGGCACTTGATCGGCTGGTGGCCGAGCTTGGGCGCGAGGCGGACTTGGGCGATCTGCTGGACGAGCTAGGTGATCGAACCGGCATTAACCTGGCACTGGACGCGATCGGTTTCGGGGGTGAAAATTGACGGGCGGCCCCCTATAAAAGCATTTTTAGACGCGCACGCGGGAGGTGAGCAAATGGCGATCTACAGACGAGCGACCGAGAAGTGCCCAGGATGCGGCCGCCGGGCTGGCGCGGAGGTGAGGGACAGCCGGGCGAAGGTGGCGAATCTAACCTGCCCTGGGTGCGGCAGGGAGGTCGACGCCCCGGTCGGCCCAGCTTGGTATCTCGAATTCTGGGCAGACGGCCGGCGGGTTCGCGAAAAATACGGCCCAGACAGGCGTGGTGCCGAGCGCGCGCTGGCCGCCCGGCAGACCCAGGTACGGGACGGCCGGTATTGGCTTGAGCGCGAACGCTGCAACGTGACGCTGGCAGAGTTCGCGCCAGCGTTCGAGGATTGGTCTCGTCGGCACAAGCGCTCGTGGCGCCGCGACCTTTTTTCCATGCGCAGCCTGTGCGCCAGCCACCTGGCCCGCAGGAGGCTGGACGAGATCGCGACGGCGGACGTGGAGGCTTAC
>CAYVQE010000027.1:0-1771 GCA_964454005.1 uncultured Myxococcales bacterium | reverse complement strand
CCCGGGTTGACGGGCATCTTACCTTCGGCGGCAAGGTCCCCTCACCCGGCACCGTCAACCGCGAGGTGCGAGCGTTGACCCGGGCGTTGAACCTGGCGGTCGAGCAGGGCGTGCTCAAGGCCAACCCGATCGCGCGCAGCGTGCGCCTGCTCAAGGAGCCCACCGGGAGGTCGGCCTACCTCACGCCCGACCGGATCGCCCGGCTGCTAGCCGAGTGCGCCGACCACCTCGAGCCCATCGTCCGGTTGGCGCTGGCGACCGGCATGCGGCGGGGCGAGATCCTGGGGCTGACCTGGGCCGAGGTGGATCTGGGCCGGGGTGTGATCCGGCTGCCCGGGGAGCGGACCAAGAACGGCCGGACGCGAGCCGTCCCCCTCAACGACGACGCCCGCGAGGTACTCAGGGACGCATGGCGGGGTCGGCTGGCGGGCGTCGATTTGGTGTTCCACAAGCCGGACGGGGCGGCCTTGGGCGACCCCAAGAAGGCGTTTGCCGGGGCCTGCCGACGGGCCCACAAAAATCACGTCGGGGAACGCAAGAAGGCCAAGCTCAAGCCCACCCCGTCTGGGTTCGAGGATCTGCGGTTCCACGACCTGCGCCACACCTTCGCCAGCGGGCTGGCCCAGCGGGGCGTGCCCCTCCAGGCCATTGGCGAGCTGCTGGGCCACCGCACCCCGAGCATGGTCGAGAAATACGCCCACTTGTCCCCTGAGTTTCTCAAGGGCGCTGTGGACGAGGCTTCGGCCTACATGCGGGGCGGCGCCCCGGGCGACCCCACCAAGCTGCCCGAGCAGGCCGAGGAAGGCGAGCAAGTGCAGCCCGACCGCCACACCAGCGCCACACGGGCAATTGGCGGGAACGTGATTTCCCTGGAATCATACCACGTTAGGGAGTAGTGGGCGGTGGACTTCGAATCCACAGGTCGGGGGTTCGAGCCCCTCCGGGCGTGTTTGCGTCGTGATACGCGACCCCGCAGGCTGTCCTTCCAGATGTGCCTGTAATGGTGTCAGGCCCCCTGCCGGGCCCTCAGCAGCTGACAAGGGGGGTCAACCTAGAATTCGTTGAGGGATTCTCTCTCGAGCAGTCCTGCATTGACGAGTTGGGTTCGGACCAACATGGGCGAGACCTTGTACTCGGCTGCGATCCGTTCCTGGCTCTCGTCGCTGCGCTCTGCATCAAGCTCCTCGACAACTTGTTCGACGGGACAGAGCAGCTCGGCGGCGAAGGCCCGCTGGCGCTTTTGTCGAAATGAGTACGAGCGCATGATCGGAATCAAGGGCTCATCGAGCCGCGTCAGAATCCGGTCACCAATCATGCGGGCCAGGGCAAAACGTAGATTGGTCGCAATCGGTGTTTGCAGCACGACTCTCGATCTCCGTCCTTCGCCGTTCAAGGCATAAGAAAACGGAGCGGCAACCGCCTTCGGCTGCAAGACATCCGCAGATACACCCGCGAGTTCGGCAAGGCTCTTATCCGTAACCCGACCCGCCCTCAGTCCTGCTCGCCTTCGCAGTTCTCTGGCTACAGCGGTCGCCACGAACCAGGCCGGTCTTCCAGAACCACTGCGCTCCAACTCCGCCAAGGCCAGTTCGGGTATGGCGCCCAGATCCACATCGTGTCCCGAGCTGTCCGCAATCTCGCGCAGCTCTCTCGCTCCAGGTATGGATTCATTCGGCTGGACGCCGGCAGCCAACTCGGCAATCCCATTTCGTCCCAACTTAGCGCGGGCTTCGCCCGCAACCCAAAAATGGAGGCGGCGTCTTCCCTCGGG
>CAYVQE010000026.1:0-47666 GCA_964454005.1 uncultured Myxococcales bacterium | reverse complement strand
GAAGGGTTCGAACACTTTCTCCACCATGGATGGATCGATTCCCGCTCCATCGTCATCCACCGTACAATAGATCCATCCGTCGGAATGCCGGACTGCGATCTCCACCCGGCCGGCAGCAGCCTTGATGGCATTGTGCAACAGGTTGACCAGTGCCTGCCTGATGCGTCCGGGATCGACGCAAGCCCTTGCAGTGTTTGCCTGATCGCCAACCAGTTCGATCACGACGCCCACCTCCGCCGCTTCGTCCCCGACCGTGCCCACTGCGTCACGGGCGATGGATCCGATTTCAGTGGACACCGCCGCGCGCGGCCGGTTGCGGCCAAACTCCAGAATCTGACGAACAATCGTCGCCATTCTTTCGGCCTCTTGTCGAATGCCCTGGAACACCTCCCTCTGGGCACGCGACAGGTCCGATCGTCGCAAAGCCCTCTGGGCGTGACCATCGACGGTGCTCAAAGGGCTGCCAAGCTCGTGGGCGACACCCGCTCCCAACTCGCCTATGGCGGCCATTTTCTCCGAACGCTTCAGGCGGTGCATCAGAGCCATTTCCGTCCGGCGCCGACGCTCGATCTCGCGTTCGGCGATCTCGATGTTCTCGAGCATCTGATTGATTGCGTCGGCCAAGGCGCCAATCTCACGAGGTCCCGTGACCTGGATCCGGTGACTTCTATGCCCCCCGCCCACCAACTCGACATCCCGAACCAGCCGATCGATGTGACGTGTGATCGTTCGTCGGAGGCCCCAGAGGGCCAGCATCATTGCGGAGAAGACTCCGCCGAAAAGCGCAAACGCGGACAACAACCACAAGGACGCCAACGCCTCGTCCATGTCGCGTTGCCGCCGAGTGAGTTGCAATACGCCGTTGATGATTCCGTCCGAGTCGCGAAGCGCAAGGAAGAACGAATAGACGCGCCGCCCGCGCATCTTCTCGTACTTTCCCACTTGATGATCCTCCCCTCCGGACACGTCTTCGACTTCCGATCGTTGGCCGCGCGGATCGATGTCTCCTGCCGATGCAAGCAGTTTGCCTGACACATCATATATGTAGACACCATAGACGCGGCCGATGTCCAGCGCCGACTCGAGCGCTGACTCCACAGCTTCGCCCCCCCCTCGCTCGATGGCCCAACTCACGGGCCCCTGCAGCGCCCGGGCCACCAATTCGATGTCCTCTTGTAGCCGCCGCTCTGCATCCCGGGCCAGAAGATGCACGCCCAGCCAGCCGGTGCCCGCCAATACGAACGTGGCGGGCAGGGCGACACAGAAAACCAGTGCCACGCGCAGGCTGTATACGCGCTTTGCCATCGCATCATGTCCTTGCAATTCGCGCGCCAGCCAAACGACCAATTTGCACGATGCAGGGTCGCCGCAGGGATTCACGTGGGCCGTACGGCTACTCTCGACTACAGGATGACAGAGCGCTTCGTGGCTTTCAATGGTCGCGGTCTGTCGGGACGACGCCTCGGAAGCTAAACGCCATCAAATGCCGCCGGCCGCATCCGGATCGGCGGAATTCGCTCGAGCGGGTTCGTCATCGGTCTCTGGTCGGCGAGAAGTCGGTTCGGGCTCCGGATCGTTGGGCGGCTCTGCGCCGCCTCCGTCTTTTTCTGCACTGGGTGGAGCCGGCGACCGGTCTCCAATCGGCGGCAGCTCGCCGGCCTTGGATGCGCGGATGATGGCCAGCAGGTTTTCCAGCTTGGCGATCCATTCCGGCGCATCGGCAAAGCGGCCGGTGCCGTAGGTTTCGGCCTGGTGGAATTTCTTCAACGCCCGCTCCAGCGTCTTCTCCACCCCCTGGTAGGCGCGCTTGGCCTCGATGTAGTCGACATCGGCGTTGAGCGCCATGATCAGCTTGACCTGGTCGGGCTTGAGGCCCTTGAGCCGGTCGAGCCGGTCCAGATAAGCCTGGCCGCGGTGGTAGGCCGCATCCTTGCCGGAGAAGACCAGCTTCTGTGCCTGTTGAATGAGGATGTTGGCGAAGGTGTGGTTGAGCTCGGACAGATCATCGAACTCCTTCGGCGCGGTGCCGAATCCCTCCGGCAGCTGGATCGGGGCGTACAGCCCGGCATCCTGCGGGTCGTCGCCCTGGTAGGGCTCGCTGCCGGTCAGGAAGAACACGCCTTTCTTGACCACCAGCTGGTCGCCCTCGGGCACCAGGAAGAAGCGCTTGGAGTTGATCATGCTGAGCAGGTAGACGATCACGCCCACCAGCGCCAGGATGATCAACAGCACGATGACGAACTTGGCCCCCCCACCCTTGCGCTTTTGGCGCGGTGGAGCCGCCGCCGTCTCGTTGGGGTTCTCGGCCATGGTCCTCTCCCGCGTTGTCGACACGCCGATCGGATCGCGGCGCTCAATCCTGTATACTGTACCCGCAACGGCGATGCAAAAAATCACCGTCGCCGTCAGCCTCCGGCTGATCCAACACCCCGATGTAGCGCAAGTTGCGGTAGCGGTACTGGTAGTCCAGCCCGTAGCCGATGACGAACACGTCCTCGATGGTGAAGCCGAGGTAGTCGATGTGGGTCTCGACCAGCTGGCGGGCCGGCTTGTGCAGCAGCGAGCAGACCCGCAGGCTGGCCGGCCGGCGGGTGAGCAGGTTCTCGCGCAGGTAGTTCATGGTCAGGCCGGTGTCGACGATGTCCTCGACCACCAACACGTCGCGCCCCTCGATGGGGCGCGACAGGTCGGAGGTGATGCGGATGACGCCCGAGGAGGACATGCGATCGCCGTAGGAGGAGACCCCCAGGAAATCGCACGACAGCGACAGGTCGATGCAGCGGCAGAGGTCGGCCATGAACAGGAAACAGCCCTTGAGCACACCGACCAGCACCAGGTCGCGGTCCTGGTAGTCCTCCGTGATGCGGGCGCCCAGCTCGGCCACCCGGGCCTGTATCCGCTGCTCGGAGATCAACTCGCGCACCCCGTCCATTCCAGCCCCCATGGCCGGTGCTCCTTTCCGCGTGCTGCCTTCGGAACCCAAGGCTCGGCTCAGCGTTCGGCGTTGTTCAGGTACTCGCCCAGCCCCCCCAGGCCGGGCACGATGTAGCCGCTGGCGTTGAGGCCGGACTCCTCGTCGGGCAGCGCGCCCGGCGATCGGTTCAACGCGCCGGCGCTGCTGCGGCCCCGGTCGAGCCGGGCGGCGTAGACGACCGCGTCCGGATGGGCCTGGCCGATGCGCCGGATGAACTCGGGGGTGATCACCAGCATCAGCAGGATCAGCTTGCGGATCCGCTTGCCGCCGGCCCGCCGGCGGACGAAGCGCAGCGCCAGGTCCAGCGAGCCGCCGGTGGCGCCCATCGGGTCCGGGAAGACGACGATCCGACCATCGTAGGAGCCGCCCACCTTGGCGCCGAATGCATCGGCTCCGGTGACCTTGCCGCTCTTGCTGGTGCGCCGCTCGACCATCAAGAAGTCCTGGCGCACGTGGGCCGGATGCAGCAGGGTACCCATCTCCTCGTAGCAGACCTGCGACGAGATCAATCCGGCCCGGGCCAGCGCAACGCTGACCGCCCGCGTGTCCGGATCGATCACCTCGCCGCTCCAGACGGCGTCCGGTTCCTGGCGGACCATGCGGGTCGGCTGGCTGAGCCGGCAACGCGGAAACTCGGCAGCCATGGTCACCCGCATCAGATCGCGGTAGACCGAACGCAGCAACAGGCTGGCCTCGATGGCCTGAGTCTCCGGCTGCGACATGCGCAACACCCGCGACACCAGCACCGGGTCACCGAGGATGTGCACCCGTTCGCCGTAGTGATGTCGGATCTCGTTGGGTCGGTAACCCAGCCGCCGGTAGGCGCGATCCTTCATTTCTCCTCCATCGCCGAATCGTCGGGCTCCGGCTTGAAGCAGTGCCGGCAGCGCGCTTCGTAGGCATCCCCCGCGCCCACCAGCAGTTGCGAATCGGACTGGGCGATGCGCTGCGACCGGTTGGCCGGTGCACCGCAGCGCACGCAAATGGCCAGATTCTTGGTGATGTACTCGGCCACCGCCAACAGCTCGGGGATCGGAGCGAAAGGCCGGCCCCGGTAGTCCTGATCCAGCCCGGCCACGATGACCCGCACGCCGCGGTTGGCCAGCTGCTCGCAGACATCCACCAACGCCGGTTCGAAGAACTGAGCCTCGTCGATGCCGACCACCTGTACACCGTCGGCCAGCCGGTCGAGAACACCGGCCGCCGTGCGCACCGGGGTCGACTCCATGCGCTGCTCGCTGTGGCTGACGATGTCCGCCTCGTCGTAGCGGTCGTCGATGGCGGGCTTGAAGATCTGGACCCGCTGGCGGGCGATCTGCGAACGGCGCAGCCTCCGGATCAGCTCCTCGGTCTTGCCGCTGAACATGGAGCCGCAGATCACCTCGATCCAGCCGTTGCGGGTGGGTTGAACGGGCATGGCCACCTCCGACCTCTCAGCGCCTCAGCGCAGCCGCAGCCGCAGCTCGATCAGCGCCACCTCCGGCTCTGCCACCGCGTCGACCACCAGGCGATCGAGCTTGCCGAAGCGCGCCAGCCCCATCAGGATCATGCCGCGCACCAGGGCCACCGACGACTGGCCCGGCGGCGCGGCGGTCCGTTCGAGATCCTGGGTCAGGGTGGACAGATCGACGGCCAGCACCTGATGGGCGGGCTGCTCCAGCTCCGCCGGCCAGCGCTTCCGCGGCGCGTCCGCGGCTGAGATGCGATCGCGCATCGCGGCGGCGGCCTCGAGCGAAGGGGCCAGCAGGGCCATGTCCGGCGCCGGCACCACCACCAGGGGATCTTCGCCAGTGCCGAGCAGCCAGTGGCGCGACTGTCCGTCGCCCATCTGCCGCAGGCCCAGGCCCGACTGTTCCGCCCAGCGGCTCAGCGCGGCCAACGCGGCGAAGAAGGCATCGGCATCGCGCAGCTGCAGCAGCAGCACCCCGCCGACGGCGTCACGCCAGGAACCGGCGGCGCTGTCGCCCCCGACCAACCCCAGCAGCACGCCGAGCCGCAAGCGCACCGCCAGCGCCAGGCTGTCGCCGGCATTGGCCAGCAGCCGCTCGCGCAAGGCCACGCCGGTTCGCTGCTCGAGCGCGGCCAAGTCGGCCTGCAGCTCGGACCAGGCCGTGGCGCCGCCGGCCAACTCGGCCGACGACTGCAGCAGCCCCAGCCATTCGGCCGACAGCTTCAGCACCAGATGCCGCCCGGCCGGCAGCCGGCTGCGAAACGGGGGCACCGGATTGCGGGCCCGCAGCTTCCGGGCCAGGCCGGCGGCCGACTCGCCCTGCAGCCCGAGCCGCAGTTGCAGCCGCAGGCGGTCGGGCTCGACGTCGACGTCGCCCCGCAAGAAGGTCGTCGCGTCGAGGAAGGCCTGCGGCACGGCTGCGGGCGCGGGCGCGCCCCCATCGCGCTGGATTCGATCCACCTCGCCGGGGGCCACGTACAGCTGCAGCGCGCCCGGCTCGTCGCGCAGCGCCGCGGCCCGGACGAAGCTCGGCTCGGCGGCGATCCCCGGCTTCGGACCGGCCTGGCGCAGGCGCGCCAGCAACGCCTCCGGCCGCTGGCGGTGGCGGGCATCGGGGTCGATCCACAGGTGACCGCGGAAGGCGGTGAAGGCGGCCACCACCCGCGACGGCTCGACCTGGTGCACGATCTGGATGGCCGGGTCACGTTCGCTCGGCCGGGTCTCGATCAGCCCGGTCGTGCCCAGCAGGCGCAGCAGAGATTCGCGGGCGGCGGCGCCCGGCCGCAGCGAGGCCACCAGCAGCATCGCGGACGCGCCTTCCTCCGCCTCGGCGGCCAGCGGCGGCAGATCGACCGCAGCCAACCCACCGCCGGGATCCACGCCGGCGGCGCGCCAGCCGTCCGGCCGGAACGGATCGAAACCGAGCGCTTCGCGCACATTGGCCAACAGCTCGTTGGCGTCCTGGCCAGCGGCGTACAGGCGCTCGACGAACAGGGGCACTTCGGACAACCGCTCCCCGGGTCGGTCGAGCACCGCAAGCATGGCGACAGCGGCCGGGATGACCTGCAGCAAGGCCGGACGCTGCACTGTGATCGCTGCGCTGTCCCGGCGTTGCTCGCCGTCGGGATCGGTGACCGTCACCGCGATCTGGTAATCGCCCGGCCAGTGCCAGGTGTGGCGCACCTGGGGCCCGCTGGCGCGTTCTTCATCGCCCAGCTGCCACTCGACCCGGGCGCCTTCGGGCACCTCGACCGGCTGGCCGAGCTGCAGCGGCTCGCCGGCGACGACCTGCCGATCGCCACCGGCGCTGGCCGGAATGCGCTTGACGCAGGCGGGCAGGCACAGCCCGATCAGAACCGGCAACAGCAGCAGCGAGCGTCGTGACATGGAGCCTCCTCCCGCGGCCGGCATCGGCATCGGAGCCGCGCGGAGCCCAGCATAGTCCCAGCGGCGGCCAGACTCAACCGCCGCCGCGGCGGGGCCGGGCTTTCGAGAGGCGGAGCTCAGAAACGGGCCACCAGGCGGGCGGTCACGGCGGGAAAGACGGACAAGCCCGACGGGCTCTCGACGCCGGGTGGCTGTTCGCTCGGCGAATCGAGCAAGGCCGCTGCTGCCGCATCGCTCAGCGAGTACACAGCGACCGAGGCTTCGAACTCCAGGGCCAAGTTGTCGATGATGCCGAACACCAGCCCCAACCCGCCGCCGCCGCCGACCTCGAGGCCGGCCTGGTGCGACAGCAGATCACAGCCGCCCTCGAGGTAGAGCGAGAAGGCGGCCGACTTGGCGAAGAAGAACTTCAAGTTCGGGCGGAACAAGACCAGGCTGTCGCGGCCCAGCGACAGGTCTACTCCGATCTCACCGACCAGCCCGAACGGCGCCCAGGAGAGCATGAAATCGCTCAGCCAGCGGTCGGCGCTGGCCTGGTCGGCCACGCGCAGCCCGACCAGCCAGGAGGCCCCGGCACCGAAGCGCACCGCGAAGGAGGGAGCCGGCGATTCGGCAGCGGCCTGCTGCTCGAGCGAACCCGCCGCGGGCGCCGGCTGCACAGCCGGCGCCCGCTCGGCGGGAGCGCGTTCAATTTGGCCGGTTGTGGAAGCCATGCGGGCCTGGCGAACGTCGGGGGATCCGGTTTGTTCGCTGGGACGGGAGGCATCGACCTCCTCCCAGGTCTCGAAGCCTTCGAACGTATCGTCCTGGCCCGGGGCGGGAGCTACTACCAGGACGATCAGGCAGAGGCAGGCGACTGCGGCATGTGTTCGCGTCTCGAGCTCCATGGTTCCTCCGGCCACCCGCTTCCAGCTACAAGTCCTGTGCCAAAAACCAAACACGAAATTTCAAGGACTTGGCTCGAACCGAGTTCGGCTCGAGCGGGTGCCGGCCACCCGTCCGGGTCGCGAGCGACCCACCACCAGCCCAGGGAATGCGGCGCTTTGGAATGTGGCTGACACCTGTCCGACGGCCATGGAATGTGCCTTTGGAATGTGGCTGACACCTGTCCGACGGCCATGGAATGTGCCTGATACATGTTCGGCTTGATCCGGTGCCGGGGTGTGTGCTAACCACGAGGCGGAGGCCCGGGGATGCGCATCTGGTCGTTATTCCTACTGCTATTGCTGTCATGGCCCCTCGGCCCGGCCCGGGCCCAGACCGTGGTCGAGATGGATCTGAAGTCCGCCCGGCAGCTGCTCGACAACCACGACCTGGGCCGGGCGAGCCCGCTGCTGACCAACCTGGCCAACAACTACAAGCAGTACACCAATATCCGGATCCACTCGCGCCGCCAGGCCGCGGCCCTGGCCCTGCTGGCCAAGGCCCTGCGCACCGATTTCGACGGCTCTGGCCCGGGCTACATCGCGGACCTCAACATCTGGGCCATCTTCGGCCAGCCCGGCAACCGCACCTACCTGGCGGCCTCGCTGATGGATCCCGAGGCGGTGCTGCTGTCGACCGATGTCGACTACCTCAAGGGCATGCTGGCCTACGAGATCCTCGAGCTGTTGCGCAGCGGCACGCTGGGCCTGGACGAGGCCCGCCGCAAGGCCCTGCTGCTCGGCATCGAAATGCAGGTCGAGCAGACCGAGACCGGCGACCGCACCATCACCTTCTTCGGCCACGGCGCCGGCGAGGACCAGCTGGTGGGCAAGCTGGTGGTCATCGAGCCGCCGGACTTCATCTGGTGAGCACCCGCCCTCGCGGCCGCCCCGTCGAGCCCCTATGCCCGGCGACCCCACCCGCGTCGGAACCCCCAATCTCGACCGGGGTCTGCACTTGCATGTCACCGGCCGGACGACCAAGATGGAGTCTCGATGCGAGCTGTCTCCCCAGACCGCGAGGAAACGGACGCGGCCTGATGAAGGGACAGCGACACCAGCGCGGCTGGGTCTTGCTGGGAGCGGCTTGGGAGCGAAAGGGGTTCGAGGCCGGATGACGGGTTGGATGCTGATGCTGCTCGGACTGGCGATCGCCCAACCGGCCGCCGCCCAGCCGGCAGCCCACCGCGACGAGATCGAACACTGGCTGGACTTCATCGCCGACCAGGCCCACAGTCCGCGGGCCGCCATCGGCCTGTGGTCGCTGCGGCCGCTGTGGAGCCTGGCCGACCAAGAGGCGCGCCAGCGCATCGATCGGCGGCTGCAGGCGCTGAGTGAAGACCGCCGCAGCCCGTTGCCGATCCGCCGCCTGGCGCTACGCCAGCGCATCCGCCGGCTGCGGGCGGCCGGACGCGCCGAAGCCGCCAGCCGGGCCGAAGCGCGACTGGGCTTCGTCGAGCGCTGGTGGCTGGCCGGTCCCTTCGGCGACGAGCTGCGCGACGGCCTCGATCGACCCTACCCGCCAGAGCAGGGCGAGCGGCCGGGCTGCTCCATGCCGGCCGGGGTCGACTGGCGGCTGCTGCCCGAGGCCCCCGGCGGCATCCGCTGGCTGCACCCGCTGCTGCAGCCGCGCAGCCAGGTGGTGGTCTACGCCAGCGCCCAACTCGAACTCGAACGCGCCGGTCGGGTGCTGCTGCACGCCGGCTGCGATGATGCTTGCAAGCTGTGGGTCGATGGCCGCGAGGTCCTGATCGATGCGGGTCCCCGCGACCTGGTGCCCGATCAGCGCATCGTATCGCTGCAACTGACCGCCGGCATCCACCGCCTGCTGCTCAAGCTGATCCAGGACGAGGGCACGGCCGGCTTCGTCCTGGCGGTGACCGACTCGGCCGGCCGTCCGATCGGCCGCGAGCGGACCCCGCCGGACGCCGCGGCGCTGCGCGGCCTGCTGGCCGCCCCGCCGCCCGAGCCGCCGGCCGGCTTGCGCGAACGACCGAGCCTGGCCGACTGGTTCGAAGAGCGGGCGGCGGCGCACCCCGACCGACCGCTGCTCCAGGCCGAAGCCGGCTGGGCGCTCTACCACAGCTCGGCCCGCGAACGCCATGCCGCCGAGGCCGAACAGTACCTGCTGCGGGCTGTGGCCAGCGCCGGGCCCTCGGTCCGGCGCAGCCGCTGGCGGCTGTGGCTGGCGCGGATGAGCGAGGACCGCGATCGGGCGCGCCGGCAGCTCCGCCTGGCCGCCGCCGAGACCCCTGACCGCCCCCAGCCGCACGCCCGGATGGGCCTGCTGCACCAGGTTCGCGGCGAGGCCGCCCGGGCCCTGGTCCACCACCGGCGGGCGCTTGCGATCGATCCGCACTACCTGCCGAGCCGGTTGGCCGAAGCCGAGCTGCTGTTCGATCTGGGCCTCGAGGCCCGCGCCGAGCGCTCCATCGCTCGCCTGGTCGCCGCACTGCCGGGGGTGGCCGAGGTGCAGATGGTGGCCGGCAGCCTCTACCGGCGTCTGGGCGCCCGTGAAAAAGCCCGGCAGGCGTTCGAACGTCTGGTGGCCATCGACGCCGCGGACGAACTCGGCCTGCGGGCGCTGCACGAGATGGCCCTGGAGGCCGGAGAGCTGGATCGGGCGCTGGTCCGGCTCGACCGGTTGCAGTCCCTCGATCCGCTGCGGCTGGGTTGGTGGCTGCAACGGGGCCGCCTGTTGGTGGCCAACGATCGGGTGCGCCAGGGGCTGACCGCCATCGATAGGGCCCTGGGTCTACGCCCAGACGATGCGCGTCCCTGGTTGGTCCGCGGCGAGGCGTTGCTGGAGGTGGGCCGCCGCGGCGAAGCCCTGGCCGCCTTCGATCGCGCGCGCGAGCTGCGGCCCCAGGACGCCCACTTGGAGCGCCGGGTGCGGGCGCTCGAGCCCCAGGGGGCTCCTTTCTACGCACCCTGGCGGGCGGCTCCGGAACACTTCCTGTCCGAGACCACCGGCCCGGCACCGCGCCGCGGCGCCGAACGGCTGCTCGATCTGCGGGTGGTCCGGCTGCACCCCAACGGCATGGCCTCGCGCTTCCGCCAACGGGTGGTGCGGGTGACGGATGCCCGCGGCGTGGAGCGGTTCCGCAGCTTCCGCGTGGAGTACGCCCCGGGCCGCCAGGAGGTGCGGGTGCTGCACAGCCGGCTGTGGCACGCCGACGGCAGCAGCGGCGGCGGCGTGTTGATCGACGACTACTCGCTGTCGGAGCCCTGGTACAACCTGTACTACGACGTGCACGCCCGCGAGATCACCTTTCCCGACCTGCGCCCGGGTGACCGGGTGGAGCTGACCACCGTGGTCGAGGACGTGGGCGATGCAGCGCTGCTGGGCGACTACTTCGGCGATCTGGTGCCGCTGCAGTTCACAGAACCGGTGCGCCGCAGCGCCTACGTGCTGCTGGCCCCGCCTGACCGCGCGTTGGCCTTCAACCAACCCGGCGCCGGCATCGCCCACGACAGCCGGTTGGCCGACGGGGTTCGCATCCACCGCTGGCAAGGCCGCGACCTGCCGGCCGTCGCCCTCGAGCCCCACATGCCCGGCCTGACCGAGACCCGGGCCGTGTTGCATCTGTCCACCTTCACCGAGTGGGGCGCGCTGGCCGCCTGGTTTCGCGCCCAGGTGGCCGATCCCCTGCGGCCGACGCCCGAGATTCGCCAGCTGGCCCGCGAGCTGACCTCCGGGCTAGAGACGCCGCTCGAACGCATCCGGGCCATCTACCGCTTCGTGGCTGACAGCACCCGCTATGTGGGCCTGGAGTTCGGCATCCACTCTTACGTTCCCTACCAGTGCGGTCAGGTGCTGCGGCGCCGGTTCGGCGATTGCAAAGACAAAACCGCCCTGCTGATCGCCCTGTATGAGTCGATCGGCATCCCGGCCCGGCTGGCGCTGGTGCGCATGCAACGGCTCGGGCGATTGGACGCGCGCACCCGCGATGGCGGCCCGGCCTCGCTGGCGGTATTCAACCACGCCATCTGCTATCTACCCCGACAGGACCTGTGGCTCGACGGCACCGCCGCACTCCACGACGTGCACGAGCTGCCGGCCCAGGATCAGGGAGTGCCCGCACTGGTGATCGGCCCCGAGGGCCGACGCCTACGACCGACACCCCGCACCGGCCCCGAGCACAACTGGACCGAGCTGGTGATGACGGTGGCCGCCGCACCGGGCCAGCCGGCCCGGGTGGACACCCAGGTGCGGGTTCAGGGCGTGCTGGCGCCGCAGATGCGCCTGCGGTTGCTCGGCGGCCGCTCGCACAGCGGGACCTTCGCCGCCATGGCCGAGGAGCTGTTCCCGGAAGCCCGCGCCGAAGACGTGGCCATCGAAGCCCTGTCGCAGCCGGAGCGGCCCTTGACCATTCGGGCCCGGCTGGATGTGCCCGATCCGGGCCAGCGGCTGAACGGCGGCTACGAGCTGCCCAGTCTGGGCAAGGCCACCGCCTACCAGCGCAATCTGGCATCGCTGCAAACCCGCCGGCACGACTTGCTGCTGGGACCGGCCTGGATGGTCCGCTGGCAGCTCGTCCACCAGCCGCCACCCGGTTCGGTCGCAGCCAAGCCACCGGACAGCGGGCGGGTGGAAGGCCCCTTCGGCCGTGCCTGGCTGCGGGTCGAGCGCCGGGCCGACGCCATCGCCGTCGAAGCCGGGCTGCGGATCGATGCCCACCGCGTCGCAGCCGAGCAGTACCCGGCCTTTCGCGATTTTCTCGGCCGCGTCGATCGCCTGCTGTCGCAGCGGGTCCGCTTCGAGGAGGTCGGCCATGCGCCGCCCTGAGCCCCGACGCCGCCGGATCTGGAGGGGGTGGTTGGCCGGCCTGCTGCTGCTCGGTTGTGCCCATCCGACCACCACCGGGCTCGACCACCGACCCGGACGGTTGCAGAGCCTTTTGGCCCGATCGCCGGCGGGCCCGCTCGAACGACTCGACCGCGGCTGGGCCGGATTTCTGTCCGGCTGCGATTGGGATGCGGCCGCCGCCGACTTGCAGCGGGCCACCCGAGCGTTGGCGCCCGAACAACGCGCTGCGCGCCAGTTGGCCTGGATGGGGGCCGGGCTGGTCTCGCTGGCCGAGGCCCGCTTTGCCGACGCCCAGCAAGCCTTCCTCCGGGCGCTCGAGGCCGCCCCGGATTCGCCCACCGCCTGGGTGGCGGCCTTGCAGCTGGCCGAGGTGGCCCACCAGGTCCGCGACGGTCACGCCGTGCTGCGCGAGCGCATCGAAGACCGGCTGGCGGCCACCGATGACGAGCGGCCCGGCCCCTGGGTGGCCCGCTGCCTGAGGCGCATCCTGCGCGAAGGGGCGCGGCGCTCGGGGGATTGGCAGCAGGCCCGCCGCATCGAGGCCCGCATGGGCGTACCGCCGTACTGGCGCACCGCTGCGCCGTTCGGGCGCCACCCGCTGACGGCGATGGAGCGGGCGTTCGCCCCGGAACGCGCGCCGCTCGATTCCGTGGAGCTGCCGCCCGGAGTGCCGCTGATTCCGGCCTGGCCGCGACGCGGACGGCTGCAGCTGGTGTCGCCGGAGGCCACCGGTGCCGGCTACGCCGAGGCCTACTTCCGCCTTGACCGGCCGGCCACCCTGGCGCTGCGCATCGCCGGGGACATCTCCTGGGCGGCCTGGATCGACGACCAGCCGCTCGGCGAACGATCGGCCCACCGGGCGCATCTGCCGAGCACCATCCATCTGGGCATCGCGGTCGCCGAAGGCTGGCACCGGCTGCTGCTGAAGGCCGCCCTGCGCGACGGCCGGGCCGGATTGGTCGTCGAGCTGGCCCCGGCCGACGGCGGCCCGGCCGGATTTCAATGGTGGCGTGGCGCGGATCCCGCCCCCCGAGCCACCGCCAGCGGGATCCGCAAGACCGCGCTGCCACCGGCTCCGCCCACCCGGGCCGCCACGCTGGCCCGGCGTTCGGCCCACGACGCGGTCACGCCGCTGTTGGCGGCGCTGGCCAGCTGGGAGATCGGCGACCTGCCGCGGACCGAGGAACTGCTGGGGCTGGCCGCCGAGCGGGCTCCCCACTTTGCGCTCACCCCCTATCTCCAGGCCTTGGTCTGGCTCGAAAATCCCGATCTGCCGCCCGGCATGGACCGGACCCGCGCCCGCAAGCTGCTGCTGCAGGCGACCGATTCGTGCCCGCCGTTTCTGCTGGGCCGCTTCCGCCTGGCCCTGCTCGAAGCCCAGCTCGGCCAACCGATGCGCGCGCTTGCGACGCTGGCCACCCTGGAGCGCCAGCGACCGACGTCTTTTTTGTGGCCCCTGTACGCAGGGCGGCTGCGCGATCGGCTCGGCTGGGAACCCGAGGCCCGCCGCGATCTGCACCGAGCCCTGGCGCGGATGCCGGATCGGCCGGAGACGCTGCGCCATCTGCACGAGATGGCCGTCGAGCGTCACGCGCTGGCCGAGCGCCTGCAGCTGGCCCGCCGGCTCGAGGCGCTCGGCCACTGGCGCGAGGGCCAGGCCGACCTGTGGCGCGCCCGCGGGCGCCCCGACCAGGCCGCCGCGCTGCTGCGGCGCACCCTCGAACGGCACCCGGGGCTGGACGCCGCCCGGCTGGAGTTGGTCGACCTGTTGCTCGCCCGGGGCCGGCTGGATGCAGCCGAGGCCGAGCTGGACCGCTGCCGGCGCTCGGCCGTCGATCCGCTGGCGTCGGGGCTGCGCCGGGCCGAGCTGGCCGAACGCCGGGGCGAACGCCCCCGGGCGCTTGCGCTGCGGCGGCGGCTGGCCCGCCGCAACCCCTGGCACCTGCCGCTGCGCCAAACCCTGGCGGCCGAGAGCGGCCGGAGCCAGGTGCGCGTGCTCGGAGCGCCGCGGCTGGCGGCCCGGGATCTGATCGCCGCATACCGCGAGGCGGGTGAGCCGCCCCAGGCCGATGCGGTGGTGTTGCTGGATCAGGGTTCGGTCGAGGTAGCCGCCGACGGCTCCAGCATCGAGCGCGTCCACAGCCTGGTCCAGGTGCTCAGCCCGGAAGGGGTGGAGCGCTGGGGCGAGGTGGACGACCTGCCGCCCGGGGCGACGGTGGAGCGCCTGCGCACCATCGGCCCGGACGGCAGCAGCCACGAGGCCGAGATCATTCCGGGCAAGAGCAGCATCACGCTGCCAGCGCTGCAGCTCGGCGGCTTCGTCGAGATCGCCTATGTGCACGGACTGCGCGGCGCCTCGTTGGCCAACCGTTCCTGGCTCGGCCGCGATTTCCTGTTCGGCTTTGTCCGCACCCCAATCCGCCGCTCGCTGTATACCGTGGCCGTGCCCGCCGGTATCGAGCCGACGATCGAACGCCATCACGGAGCGCCGGCGCCGGAGGTGCGCCAGGAAGGCGGGCACCGCATCTACACCTTCGAGATGCGCGACGCCCCGGCCGTCCGCACAGAGCCCCACAGCCCCCCCCTGCCCGAGCGGGTGCCCCGGGTCCAGGTCGGCTTCGGCGCCGGCTGGCGCGATCTGCGCGACATCCTGCGGCTGAAGCTGCAGGAGGCGACGCGACCCAGCCCGGCGGTGAAGCGCTTCGCCCGCAGCGCCGCCGGCACTGAAGGCCCGGCGAGCGACCGGGTGCGGCGCCTTTTCCGCACGGTGTGCAACAAAATCCGGCGCAGCGGAGCCGACGACGACTTCTCGGTGCCGGCATCTTATGTATTGGCCCGTCGCGAGGGAAATCGGTTGGTACTGCTGACCGCGGCTCTGCGCGCACTCGGCCTCCAGCCGCGCGTCCTGCTGGCCCGCACCGCTGCCCATGTCCGCGACCGGGGTCCGCTGCCCAACCAGGGCGACTACAGCTACGGCGTGCTGGCGGTAAAGGTGGCGGGGGAGAACGACCCGCGGCAGCTGTGGCTTGATCCCGCCGAACGCTTCAATCCCTTCGACGTTCTATTCTCCCACCTCAGCGGCATGCCGGCCATCGAGGTCACCGGCACCGATCCCGAACGGGTCTTCACCCGCCTGCCCGCCGACCACGGCGGGCGGCGGCAGAAACGCATCGAGCTGGCGCTCGAGCTGACTCGCGACGGGACGCTGGCCGGCGGCGGGTTGGAGGCCATCGGCACCGCGCAGGCGGTGCGCTACCGGCAGGTCCTGCACGCCATGGATCGGGCCCGCCGCCGGCAGGTGCTGGAGGCCGGGTTGAACGGCACCTTCAGCGGCGCCCTGTTGGAACAGTTCGAGATCGCCAACGAGTCCGATCCGTCCCGCCCGCTGGAGATCCGCTACCGGTTCCGCGCCCCGGGCTGGGCCCGACTGCGCCGCGACCGCATCGAGCTGCAGGGCGGCTTCTATCCGTTCCAGCTGGTGGCCAACCTGATCGCCGGCGCCGAGCGCGAAACCCCGCTGGTGTTGACCGATCGCACCGACACAGCGACCCATATCGCCATCGCACTACCCCCGGGGTCTCGGGCCGAGCTGCCCGAGGCGCTGCGGCTCAGCGCACCGCTGTCATCGTTCCGGATGGAGGCCCACCAGCAAGGTCGCCGGCTGGTGATCGAGAAGCAGCTGCGGGTGGAGCCGGGGCGCATCGCCCCGGCGGACTACCCGGCATTCCGCCGGTTCTGCCAACAGGTCGATGCCGCCGACACCGCC
The DNA here is from genome assembly GCA_964454005.1 of uncultured Myxococcales bacterium. GTDB lineage: Bacteria > Myxococcota > B64-G9 > B64-G9 > B64-G9 > CAYVQE01. The sequence continues at coordinate 31,856 of CAYVQE010000026.1, read as the reverse complement.
GGCATCGCCATCCGGCTCGACGAAGAGCCGGCCGGCTGATTCCGGCCGGCAAGCACCGAAGGTCAGCGACCGGCGATCAGCCGGCCTCATCGACTCCGATGTCGACCCCGTTGCCGGCTGGCCGGGCATCGCCCTCGAAGTCGGTGGCCGGCGCCCCCTCGTCGGTGCCGGCATCGATCAGCTGCGAGTCCGGCTGCAGGTGGAAATCACCGAAGGGGATGGCGTTGACCAGGGCCGGATAGAGCGCCACATTGGAGCCGGTGACGATGTCCTGCATGGCGTTGACCTCGGCGATGGAGATACGCCGCTGGTCGCCTTCGTCGAGGTAGAAGGCGAGGGTCCCGCCGACCAGGTCGTTGAAGTCGAAGGTGCGCGGATCGGCATCCGCAGCGCGCTCGGCGGCCGGCAGGCGTTCGTCGCCGTAGCCAGCGTCGATGATGTTGTTGCGGTAGTCGCCCTGCGGCATGGCGGCGCCGTCGGCCACCCAGGTGATGCCCGTGCTGACCGCGAACCCGGGGCCCATCCGCCCCTGGCCGTGGATCAGGTTGGCGTTGACCGCCGGCTGCGCCGGTTCGATGCCGGCCGAGGCGACGTGGATGGCGCGCAGGCCGTGGGTGTGCTCGCAATTACCGCCGAAGACCGCGTTGTTGGTCACCACCGCCGAGCTGCCGGCCAGCTGCAGACCGACGCCGCTGCCCTCTATCCCGGCGAAACCGGCGCAGCGGCCAGCGTAGATGCGGTTGGCGTCGACCTGTGCATCACAGCCCGAGCCCAGGGCCAGCCCGACGAGTTCGGGCGCCTCGCCGCCAACGATCAGGTTGCCATCGATGCGCCTACAAGCGCCGGAGGCGCAGTTGACGCCGATGGCGCGCCGTTCGGCCCGGCTTTCGTCCGCGCCCAGGATGACGCCGTTGTCCACGATGCTGCATTGAGCACCGTCGGCGCAGAGGATGCCGGTGGCCCGGTCGGCGCCGTCGAAGGAGGCGGCGATCAGGCTGTTGCCCTCGATCTGCGCCGGGCAGTCGCCCTCGACGAGCAGACCGAAGCTGGAGGTGTTGCCGAACATCCCGGCGCTGGCCGGTCCGCCGATCAGGGCGAAGTTGTCGATCAACTCGGCGGCCGCACCGCCGCAATCGCCGAGGTAGACAGCCACCGCGGCTGCGTCATTTCCTTGCGCCTCGCCGCCCTCGATGGCGTTTTGCTCGAGCCGCAGCGCGTCGAAGGCACCGGCAGAGCTGACGCCGACCGCGGCGATCCGTGCAGCGTTCATCCCGCCCGCGGCCGAGCCGCCGACGATGCGGTTTTGCTCGACCGTGACCTCGGTGGCATCGACCAGCTCCAGCCCGGCGCATACCGGCGCCTCGCCGCCGGCGACGTCGTTGCCCAGCAGCTCCAGTCCGGCCGCGGAGACGCTGACGACGGTGGCCGATTGCTGGCCGTCGGCGCCCTGGATGACATTGGCGGTGAACAGGGGGGCGGCCCCCTGCTCGATTCGCACGGCCCGGCTGTACGTCGCTTCACCGGCCAGGACCACGTTGTTGCTGAAGGTCGGGCTGGCCTGGCGCACGGTCACCGCGTGCGAGACGCTGTCGTTGGCACCGATGTCGGCGCCCACGATGGCGAAGCCGTCGATCACCGTGTCCCGGCCGATGCCCGGATTGACCGCCCGGATGCCCTCGGCGGCGGTGGGCCCGATGATGGTCCCGTAGAGTTCGGGGTCGTACTCCCAGTCGCCGTCGTCCGAGTAGCCGCCGTAGAGGCTGATGCCCGGCGACAGGTTCAGGTTCTCGGCGTAGACATGGGCGTTGTCGCCGGCCACGAAGACCACCTGCGGTGCGCCGATCTCCAGCGCGCGCTGTATGCCCACCGCGATGCTGGCCACCGGCTCTGCCGCAGTGCCCGGGTTGTCGTCGTCGCCGAAGGGCGGCGGCGCCACGAAGGTGCCCTGGCCGTTGCAACCCTCGTCGATCTCGCCATCGCAGTCGTTGTCGATTTCGTCGCCGCAAATTTCGTAGGCCAGCCCGGCACAGCTACCGAGCTGACAGCGATCCTCGACGGTGCAGGGATCGCCGTCGTCGCAGGCAGCCGCGTTGGGCACCTGCACGCAGCCTTCGAGTTGGTAGCAGTGGTCGTCGGTGCAGGGATTGTCGTCGTCACAGTCGAGCGGCTCGCCGTCCTGGCAGACTCCGCCGGCGGCGCAGACCTCGTCGCCGTTGCACAGGTCGTCGTCCGGACAAGGCGTGCCCGCCGGTTCGGGCTCGGTCATGCAGCCGGCGCCCGGCAGGCAGTAGTTGTGGGTGCAGGGGTTGTCGTCGGTGCAGATCAGCGGCGTGCCGGCCCGGCACATGCCGTCCTGGCAGACCTCCTCGCCGTTGCAGACGTTGCCGTCCGAGCACGAGGTGCCGTTGTCGACCGTCCGGTGGACGCAACCGGCAGACTCGTTCTCCACCTCGCAGACATCCTCGGTGCAGGGGTTGGTGTCGTCGCACAGGCCGTCGTCGGGCGTGTAAGAGCAAGCACCGGTGTCGGGGTCGCAGGTGTCGACCGTGCAGTCCACTCCGTCGTCGCAGACCACCGGCTCGCCCGACTGGCAACCGGCCTCGGCATCGCAGGTCTCGACACCGTTGCAGGCGTCGCCGTCGTCGCACAGGCCGTCGTCGGGAGCATGCTCGCAGGCGTCGGCCTCCTCGTCGCAGCTGTCGACCGTACACGCCACCCCGTCGTCGCAGTCCGGCGCCGTGCCCGCCTGACAGCCGGCCCCGGCGTCGCAGGTCTCGGCGCCGTTGCACCACAACCCGTCGTCGCAAACCGCATCATCCGGGCTGTGGCTGCAGGCGTCGGCCTCCTCGTCGCAGCCGTCGACCGTACACGCCACCCCGTCGTCGCAGTCCGGCGCCGTGCCCGCCTGACAGCCGGCCCCGGCGTCGCAGGTCTCGGCGCCGTTGCACCACAACCCGTCGTCGCAGACCGCATCGTCCGGGCTGTGGCTGCAGGCGTCGGCCTCCTCGTCGCAGCCGTCGACCGTGCAGGGCACTCCATCGTCGCAATCCGGCGCGCTGCCCGCCTGACAGGCACCGTCGACGCACGTCTCGGCGCCGTTGCACCACAGCCCATCGTCGCAGTCCGCGTCCTGGTCGCACGGCGCCGCCGTACAGCCTTGCTCCGGATCGCACAGCTCGCCCGCGGCGCACCGGTCGTGGTCGGGTTGGTGGGCGCAGGCGTCGGCCTCTTCGTCGCAGCTGTCGACGGTGCAGTCGACGCCGTCGTCACATTCCGGCGCCGTGCCCGCCTGGCAGGCCCCCTCGACGCAGCTCTCGGCCCCGTTGCACCACTGGCCGTCATCGCAGTCGGCGTCTTCGCTGCAGCCGCCGGCCACGCAACCGCCGGCCTCCGGATCGCACACCTCGCCCGCGCCGCACAGCCCGTCATCCGGCAAATGGGCACAGGCGTCGTCGGCCTCGTCGCAGCTGTCGACCGTGCAGTCGATCCCGTCGTCGCAATCGACCCGCTCGCCGGCCTGGCAGGTCCCTTCGACACAGGTCTCGGCGCCGTTGCACCAGAAGCCGTCGTCGCAATCCGCGTCTTCGCTGCAGTCGACCGCCTGGCAGCCGGTTTGCTGATCGCACAGCTCGCCCGCGGCGCAGGCGCCATGATCCGGCTGGTGGGTACAGCTGTCGGCCTCTTCGTCGCAGGCGTCGACGGTGCAATCCACCCCGTCGTCGCAATCCGGCGCGGTGCCCGCCTGACAGACCCCATCGACACAGCTCTCGGCCCCGTTGCACCACTGGCCGTCGTCGCAGTCGGCATCACTGCCGCACTCGGCCTCGGGCTGACAGCCCTGGTCCGGATCGCAGATCTCGCCCTCGGCGCACAGCCCGTCGTCCGGGGTGTTTTCGCAGGCATCCGCCTCCTCGTCGCAGCCGTCGACCGTGCAGGCGATTCCGTCATCGCAGTCCGGCGCCGTACCGGCTTCGCAGCTGCCGTCGACACAGGCCTCGGCGCCGTTGCACCACTGGCCGTCGTCGCAGTCCGCATCCTGCTCGCACGGCGCGGCCACGCAGCCCGCCTCGACGTCGCAGATCTCGGCCGGGCCGCAAGCCGAGTCGTCGGGCTCGTGCACGCATTCGCCGGTCTCGTCGTCGCAGCTGTCCTGCGTACAGTCCACCCCGTCGTCGCAATCGAGCCCGGCGCAGGCGTCGACCGGTCGCGAGCTGTCGCAGCCCGCCGCGGCCAGCACCAGAGCACCGCCGAGCACCAGAGTCCACGATCGAAAACGTCGCATACCTTCACCCCTCATTCCCCGGCTCCGTCCGCCAGCACGATACGGCGCCGGCTCGTTCGGCCCCAATGGCGATCTTCTAGTATTCCTATGGGATGGGAGCTGTTGCTGTCAACGGGCGGCTTTCGGGCGGCGCGAGTTTGGTGTTGCCTGGATCAAGGCCGTGGCGTATATTGTTTCGGACAAAAGAGCGATTCGATTCAACCGACCGGGAGCGTGGCATGGCGAAAGCGTACATTCTGATCGAAGGCGCCGCGGGCACCGTGCCCAATATTCTCAAACGCTTGTCCAGCATCGAGGGTGTGGAGACGGCCCATGCGGTCACCGGCCAATTCGACATCATCGCCCTGGTCGAGGCCGATGACATCAATGCCATCGGCAAGGTCAGCTACTCGAAGATCCAGATGATCGAGGGGGTCATCCGCACCATCACCTGCAACGTCATCGACCTGGACTGAGGTGCGAACAAGCAAGCGGGGCGAGCTGTGGGGGAGCGAGGAGTGGGCGGAATGGGTTCGCAAGCCTATATCCTGATCGAAGGTGCCGCCGGCACCATCCCCAACATCCAGCAGCGGGTCAGCCACATCGACGGGGTCAAGACCTGCCACGCCGTCACCGGCGCCTTCGACCTGGTGGCCCTGGTCGAGGGCAGCGACCCGAACGACGTCGGCCGCATCAGCTTTTCCAAGATCCAGCCGCTGGAAGGTGTGCTGCGCACCGTCACCTGCAATGTCATCGATCTCTAGCCCCAGTGCCCATCGCGGCCCCGATTCCATGTTTCGGAGGCCCCTCGGCCTCCAGGTACGAAGACGCGGCTCGAACGGCGCGGCCCGCGCGCTGATCGCCTGCTGCTTCCTGCTGGCGCTGGCCGCCGCGGGCTGTGGCGGCGCGGAGGTCGAGGAGCTGCCGGGCGAGGAGATCAACTGCGCCTGGTTCGACGGCCCCAACTGCTGGCGCTCCAGCCTGGACCGCTTCGCCGGCCGGCTGCCCGGCGCCGCCGCCAGCGGCACCCTGGCCGCCGACGGCAAACGCTGCAGCTACGACAGCGGCTTCGAGGTGGTATTCGTCAATTCGATCGACACCGGCGAGCTGGCCGATCCGAGCGGCCTGAACGACTTCGCCTGGGATTTCGAAGCCCGCCTCGACGGCGACTTCCTGATGGCCTATCGCCAGACCGCAGCCGAAGCGCTGCTGCTCGAGACCGGGGCCGGCGACCTGCGCATCGAGAGCCGCTCGGCGGCGCTGATCATCACCTGCCCCGAGGGCGATCGGTACAACGTGCCGGTGGCCGGCCTGCTGGCGACCTGCCCGCCCGAGACGGTTCCGGCCAGCGTCACCACCTGGGACGCCCAGGGGGTGACCTTCAGCCTGCGCGGCACCGGCGCCGCCGATCTGCTGCTGTTCAACTGCCGGCTTCCCTGAGCCGGCGACCTCCACAGCGTCGGCCGCCGGCAGGGAGCCCCCTGCAGCGGCGATCGCTCAGCGCGTCACGCCGCGCTCGGAACTGCGCAGGAAATCGACCAGCACGGCCAGCTGGGGACAGTCCGGCAGCAGCTCGTCCTCGATCCGGCCGACGGCCTCGCCGAGCAGGAGGTTGGACTGGAAAGCCACCCGGTAGGCTTGGCGGATGGAACGCAGGGCCCGGCGGTCGAACCCGCGGCGCTGCAAGCCGACGCGGTTGATGCCGTATAGCCGGGCCCGGTTGCCCGCCGCCCGGCAAAACGGCGGCACATCCATGACCACCACGCTGCCGCCGCCGACGAAGGCGTGCGGCCCGATGCGCACGAACTGGTGGACCGCGCTGACACCGCCGACGATGGCGTGCGCGCCCAGGTCCACGTGGCCGGCCAGCTGCGAGTTGTTGGCCACGATGACCGCGTCGCCCAAATCGTTGTCGTGGGCAACATGGCTGTAGGCCATCAGGAACACGTCGGATCCGATCCGGGTGATGCCCCGGCCCTGGGGGGTGCCGCGGTGGACGGTGACGAACTCACGGATCAGGTTGCGCCGGCCGATCTCCAGCACGGTCGGCTCGTCCGCGTACTTGATATCCTGCGGTGGAGTGCCCAACACGGCGTGGGGAAAGATGCGACAGCCGGCGCCGATGCGGGTACGGCCATCGATCACCGCGTGCGGCCCGATCCGGGTACCGTCGCCGATGCGCACGTGGGGGCCGAGTACCGCGCCCGGGCCGACCGTCACGTCGCGACCCAGCTCACAGCGCGGATCGACCACTGCCCCGGGGTGGATGGTGCTCACTTCAGCCGCGCCTCCAGCCGCCGCAAGGCCCGCCGCAGCCGCGGCAGACCGAAGGCGTTGTCCAGCCACCGCTGAACGGCCACCGCCGGGTAGCCGACCACCCGCGCCCCGGCCGGCACATTGCTGCCCACGCCCGATTTCGCCCCCACCTGGGCGCCGGCGCCGATGGTCCGGTGGTCGGCCACGCCGACCTGCCCGCCGAGCACGGCGTCGTCTCCGATGGTCACACTGCCCGACAATCCGCTCTGGGCGGCGATGCGCACCCGGTGGCCGATGGTGACGTTGTGGCCCACCTGGACCAGGTTGTCGATCTTGCTGCCGCGGCCGATGCGCGTCGCGCCCAGGGTGGCCCGGTCCACCGTGCAGTTGGCGCCGAGTTCGACCTCGGCCTCGATCTCGACCCGTCCCACCTGGGGCATCCCTTGCCAGCGGCCGTCGCTCTCGATCAGGCCGAAGCCGGCGGCACCCAGCACACAGCCGGGCCCGATCTGCACCCGCTCGCCCAGCCGGCAGCAGCCGAGCACCACCGCGCCGGCGCCGACGTGGCAGCCGGCCGCCAGGGCGGCGCCCGCCGCCACCACCGCCCCCGGGCCGATCCAGCAGCCCGGCCCCACCCGGGCGCCGGGGCCCACCTGGGCGCCGGTCTCGACCCGGGCCGTGGGGTCGACGGCAGCCTCAGCCGCCACCAGCGCCCCGGCCTGGACACCGGGTACGGGCTCGGTTGCGGGATGCAGCTCGGCCAGCACGATGGCCAGGGCACGACGCGGCTCGGCGACCAGCACGCAGGGGCACGGGGCCTCGGGCACCAGCTCGACCAGCCGCCCGGCCAGCAGCACCCCGCCGGCCCGGGTGGCACGCAGAGCCGCCCGCTGGCGCCGGTCGCCGCACAGGCTCAGCTCGTCCGGCTGCGCCTCGTCCAGCGCGGCCACGCCCCGCACTCCGGCATCGCTGCCACGCAACTCGCCGCCGAGCAGGCGAGCGATCTCGGCCAAGCGGTGAGCCAAGCGATCCCCCGTTGCCCTGCGCCCCCTGGCCCTATTTGCCTTTCTTGCCTTTCTTGCCCTTATCACCCTGCTTGGCGCGGTAGCGCTTGTCGTACTCGCGGACGACCTCGTTGGTGATGTCCATCTTGGGCGGGCCGTAGAGCAGGGCCTCCTGGCGGACGACCCACTGTATGCCCTGGCGCCGGGCCACCGTCTCGATCACGCCGGACACCTTCTTCTGGAAGTTCGACAGGGCCTGGGCCTTGCGCTGCTCGAAATCGGTCTGGAACTGCATGGCCAGCATCTTGAGCTTCTGCTCTTCCTGTTGCAGCTCGCGCAGCTGCTCGGCGGCCTTCTCCTCCTTCATCATCTTGGCCCGCGACTGAAAGCGCTGGAACTTCTCGCCGAGCGTCTCCATGCGCTTCTTGAACTCCTTCTCCTTCTCGGCGCCTTCCCGCTTGAGCTTGGCGACCGTATCCTGGCCCTCTTCGGTGCCCTCGAGCACCATCATCAGGTTGACGTAGCCGATCTTGTCGGCGGCATGGGCTGCGGGCGCGGCCAGCGCCACCGTGATCATTGCCAGTCCGGTCCATTTCGCGATGTGGAACATGTCTCTCCTCCGTCGATTTTCGACCAGCGCAGCGTCGCGCCAGCTCTGAGTTCGCATTTTCGCGTCCTGCTCTCGTCACGCCCATAGCGCGGACGGGTTCTCGGGGTTGGACCCGAGCCCGGCCGTCGACATTCAGTCCAGCCCGATCAGAAGAAGTTGCCTATGGTGAACTCGAACAGTATTTCCTTGTCCTCCGGCCGGCGCGTGATGGGGATCCCCCACTCGAAGCGCAGCGGCCCGATCGGCGAAAACCAGCGGAAACCGAAGCCGGCCGACCAGTACAAGCCGCCGAAGGTCTCCCGCTCGCCGGTCTCCGCGCTGTAGCGATCGTCGAACAGAGCCTCCTGCTCGCCGTAGGCGTTGCCGGCGTCCAAAAACAGCACCCCGCGGATGTTGACCTGCGGGAAGATCGGGAACTCCAGCTCCAGATTGCCGATGAGTTGCTTGTTGCCGCCGACGTTGGTGGCCACCAGCGCCGAGCCCGGATCGTAGCCGTCCTGGGGTGCCCTGATGCGCGGGCCGATCGAGCGCGGCTCGAAGCCGCGCACGGTGTAGATGCCGCCGACGAAGTACTTCTCGAAGATGGGAATGGCCTCGTCGCCCAGCGAGGTGATGTAGCCCAGGGACAAGTTCATCTTCAGCACGATGCCCCAGATGATGGGGTAGTAGTAACGGGCCACCCCGGTCAAGCGCAAGAACTCGTTGTCGCTCATGACGTAGGGGCTGGCCCACTCCACCGAGCCCTGCAGCAGGTGGCCGTCGGTGGGAAACAGCCGGTTGTCGCGGGTGTCCCACATCAAGGTGGTCTCAACGCTTGAGGTCCAGCCGTCCTGGAACAGGTTCTCGTTGCGGTAGCCTTCGGCCGTACCGCGACCGGCCGAGACGTCGACCTGCTCCAGCTTGTAGGTGAACGAGACCCGGAAATCGTCCAGGAACCAGTAGCCCAGCGTCAGCCGGCCGCCGGTCGCCTTGCGCAGGAAGTTGATGTAGTCGAGCTGGGTGTTGAACAGCGAGGTGGCGAAGTACCAGTTGCTGTCCAGGAAGTAGGGTTCGACGAACTGCAACGAGAAGAACTGCCGCAGGCTGGACAGCTGGGCCATCAACGACAGCGTCTGGCCGCGGCCGAACAGGTTCTGCTGTGAGATCTGGGCGGTGGCGATGAAGTTCTCCACCGAGGAGAAACCGGCGCCGATCTGGAAGGTGCCGGTCTGGCGCTCCTTGACCTCGATGGTGATGACGATCCGGTCGGGCCCGCTGCCGCGCTTCTCCTTGAAGTCGACCTTCTCGAAAAAGCCCAGCCCCGTGATCTGGCGCTTGGACTTCTCGATGGCCTCGCCCGAGAAGTACTCGCCCTCGTAGATGCGCAGCTGGCGCCGGATCACCTTGTCGCGGGTCTTGTCGTTGCCCCGGATCTCGATCCGCTCGATGAAAACCTTCATCCCGCGCTGGATGTTGAAGTTCAGATCGATGATGCGGGTCTCGGCGTCGATGTTGGTCTCGGGGATGACGTCGGCGTAGGCGTAGCCGCGGTCCTTGTAGACGTCGCGCACCTCGAACAGGCTGAGGCCGAGCTTCTGCTTGTTGAAGATCTCCCCCGGCTCGAACAACAGCAGCTGCTCCAGGATGCGGATCTGCAGCTGGCGATGCACCTCGGCCCGCACCGCATCGTGCAGCTCGCCTTGGCTCGGCAAGGGTTCGCGCTCGTCGGGCGAGACGCCCGCGTCCAGCCGCTGTTCGGCGGCGGCCATCAGCTCGCGCAGCACCTCGATCTTCAGCGCCTGGATCTCGGCGTCGGACATGCTCTGCTGCAGGCGGCGCTGTAGCTTCTTCGGCAGCACCAGTCCGGCGGCCCCATCGTCCAGGGCATCATCGGCGGCGGCCATCAGCTGAACGTCGCCGACCATCATGTCGCCGCTGAACGAGACGTTGCCGATGCGGTACTGCTCTCCCTCCTGGATGGGGATGGTGATGTAGAGGTACTGCCGATCGCGGCTGATCTCCACCAGGGGCTCGGAGACCTTCACGTTGAGGTAGCCGTGGTTGTAGTAGTACTCGCTGATGCGCAGCAGATCCCGCTTGAGTCCTTCCTCCTTGTAGGTGCCCCAGCTGGTCAAAAAGGAGAAGAACCCGCCCTCGCGGGTCTCCATGATGTTTTGCAGCTCCTCGCCCGGGATCTTCTCGTTGCCCAGAAAGACGATGCGCTTGACCTCGACCTTGGCGTGCTCGTCGATGACGAAGGTCAATGCCACGCTGTTGTTGGGCCGGGGATCGAGCTCGTGGTCGACCTCCGCCAGAAAGTAACCCTTCTCCACGTAGAGCTGCCGGATTTTCTCGGCGTTGGCGCGCACCGCGGTCACGTCCAGCACCGACATCGGCTTGAGGTCGATGACTTCCTCGATCTTGTCTTCCGCTATCTCTTCGTTGCCGCGGTAGGCGATCGAGGCGATCGAAGGCTTCTCCTCCACCGCGAAGACCAACACGTCGCCTTCCAGGCTCTTCTCGACCAGCGCCCGCACGTCCGAGAAGTAGCCCAGGGCGAAAATGGCCTTGATGTCGGAGGCGACCTTGGCCGGCGCCAGGGGCCCGCCGGGCTGCGACTGGATCACCATCCGGATGGCGTCCGTCTCGACCCGCTTGTTGCCCCGCACTTTGACCGCGGCCAGCCCCTCGGCACCGGCGGCCGAAACCGCTCCGGCGAGCAACAACCAGGCGAGCAACGATGCCAGGATGGTCCGGTTCATGCTTGACCTTTTCCCCTTCCCCCGTCCTCGACCAGCCTTCCGGCATGCAGGTGCAGGCGCCGTTGCAGCCGCCCCGCCAGTCTCGGGTTGTGGGTCACCACCACCGTGGTCATGCCGATCTGCTGATTGAGTTCCAGCAGCAGATCGTGGATGCTCTCCGCCGTCTCCTCGTCGAGATTGCCGGTGGGCTCGTCGGCCAGCAGCAGCCGCGGCTCGAGGATCAGCGCCCGCGCCAGCGCCACCCGCTGCTGCTCACCGCCGGACAGCTCGACCGGCCGGTGGTCGAGCCGCTCGGCCAGACCGACCCGGGCCAGCACCCGCTGCGCCCGGGCGGCCGCCTCGGTCCGGGGAATGCGCTGGATCAGCGCCGGCATCATGGTGTTCTCCAGCGCGGTGAACTCCGGCAGCAGGTGGTGGAATTGAAAGACGAAGCCGATGGTGCGGTTGCGAAAGGAAGCCAGTTGATCGGGACGCAGCCCGAACACCTCGCTGCCGTTGATCCAGACCCAGCCGCGCGACGGCTGGTCCAGGGTGCCCAGAATGTGCAGCAGGGTGCTCTTGCCGGCGCCGGACGGTCCCTCGATGGCCACCATCTCACCGGCCGCCACCGCCAGCTCGATCCCGTTGAGCACCGGGATCGGTTTGCGCCCCAGCCGGTAGACCTTGTGTAGGTCTTGCACCGCCACCAGGGCGTCGCGCTCCACTGCCGCGGTCGCCGCGGTGCGGTCCTCTGGCTTCGTCTTGGTGGTGGCGCTGTCCATCTCAAGCCCTCAGTCGTATCGCAAGCCCTCTACCGGCCGCAAGCGCGAGGCGCGCCGGGACGGGTAGATGGTGGCTATAAAGCTGATATGCAACGCGATCCCCGCGATCAGCAGAAACTCCACCGGATCGATGTTCACCGGCAGGGACTCGATGTAGTACACGTCCTGGTTCAGTTCCACCCCGGTCTTCTGCAGCACCAGGCAGGCGATCCAGCCCACCAACATGCCCAGCAGGGTGCCGACCAGCCCGATGGTGATGCCCTCGATCATGAAGATCTTCATCACGCCGTCGCCGGTCGCCCCCATCGACTTCAGGATGGCAATTTCCTTGACCTTCTCCCAGACCAACATGATCAGGGTGGAAACAATCCCGAACGCCGAGACCAGGATCACGATCACCAGCACCAGAAACATGGCCACCTTCTCCATCTTCAACGCGGAGAACAGGCTGCGGTTCATCTCGTACCAGGTGCGGGTGGTGTAGGGCCATCCGCCCAGCCGCTGCTCGATGCGGGCGCAGACGGCCTCGGCCCGGTCGATGTCGGCGAAGCGAAGCGCAATGCCGGTGACCGCATCGTCCATGCCGAAAAACGCCTGGGCCGCCGGCAGGGTGACGTAGATCGACTTGGCGTCGTACTCGTACATGCCGGTGTAGAACACGCCCGCCACCCGGAAGGTGCGCGCCTTGGGCATGGGTCCGGTCGGTCCCAGCTCTTCGCTCAACGGCGACACCACGTGGATGCGATCGCCCACGCGCACCTTGAGGATCTTCTTCAACTCGGCGCCGATGAGCACGCCCGGCAGCGGCTCGCGCGCCCGACCGGCACTCAGGGGGACCGGATCGGGCACCTCGTCGTCCAGCCCTGCCGGAGGAGGCCGGTCGGCCGCCGGCTCCGGGCCGCGGCCCTCCGCGCCGGACGGCTCCGGCTCGAGCGGCTCGGCGGGCGGCGCCCCCACGCTGCGGCGGAACTGCGCGTCCAGCCATTCGTCTATCCGCCCCGGCTCCACCAGCAGATCCAGGCCGCCTTCGCGGATCTCGAGTTCGGTGACGCCGTGCACGGTCTTCGGATCGATGCCCCGGATGAACACGCCCGAGAGGTTGAACTCCGACGAGGCCATCACCTCGTTGTAAATGAACGGGGTGGCCGCGACCACGCCGGGTACATCGCGCAGCGTATTGACCACGGTCCGGTACTCGGCGAAGGCCTCGGCCTTCTTGCGCACCACGGCATGGGCGTTGGTGCCGACGATCTTCTCCTTCAGATCCATCTCGAAGCCGCTCATCACGCTGAGCACGACCATCAAGCCAGCCACGCCGAGCGCCACCCCGACCACGGTGATGCCGGTGATCATCTTGAACCGCAGGTAGCGCAGACCGATGAAGCGCGGGTAGAAGAGGCCGCCGCCGCGGGCCAGAAACAAGATGAAGGCGCCCAGGTAGAGACCCGCGAAGTGGGCCTCGAACTTCAGCAGCACCTCGACCAGGGAATCCAACCCCAGGCCGGCGCGCAGGGCCGACAGGCCGGCCAGACCGGCGCTGGCCAACAGCCCCTCCAACGAAGGGTAGTAGTTGACCAGCCGGCCCAACACCGCGCCGACGGCCAGCCCTTCCAAACCCACCAAGGCGAATGCCAGGGCGTCGCGGCTGGGATCGAGGTCCGGCCAGATCCACTGCGCCAGCTGCTCGACACCCAGCGCCAGCCCGAGGGTCAGGGCCAGGCCGACCCCGGTGGCCAGGCTGAACGACTGCCAGCTGCGGCGTTTCTCCAACGGTGCTCCTCGCCTTCGTCGCGGGCATCAGGATTCGGGGCGCAACAGCGGAAAGAGGATGACTTCGCGAATCGAGCTGGCGTCGGCCATCAACATGACCAGCCGATCGATGCCGATGCCCTCGCCGGCCGCCGGCGGCATGCCATACTCCAAAGCGGTGACGTAGTCCTCGTCGTAAGGCATGGCTTCCTCGTCGCCCTGTGCCTTGGCTTCCATCTGGGCGGCGAAGCGGGCGCGCTGATCGTCCGGATCGTTGAGCTCGGAAAAGGCGTTGGCGATCTCGCGACCGGCGGCGTAGAGTTCGAAGCGATCCACCAGATCCCCCCGGTCGTCCTTCTTGCGCGACAGCGGCGAGACGCTCAGCGGAAAATCGCAGATGAATGTCGGCTGGATGAGGGTCGGCTCCACCTCCTGCTCGAACAGCGCCATCAACAGCTTGCCCGCATCCCAGCTCGGATCGCAGGCCACCCCGCGCTCGTCGGCCAGCCGCTGCAGGGCTTGGCCGTCATCCAGCGCGGCCGGCTCCAGGCCCAGCGGCTCGGCCACCGCCTGGTGGACGGTCTTGCGGGCGAAGGGCCGGCTCCAGTCGATGGTCTGGCCCTCGAACTCCACCCGGCTGTCGCCGTGCAGCTGCTGCGCCAGGCCCTCGATCAGCTCCTCGGTCAGCGCGATCAAATCCTCGTAGGTGGCATAGGCCTGGTAGAACTCCAGCATGGTGAACTCGGGATTGTGCTGGGTGGAGATGCCCTCGTTGCGGAAGTTGCGGTTCAGCTCGTAGACCCGCTCCAGCCCGCCCACCAGCAAGCGCTTCAGGTAGAGCTCGGGAGCCACCCGCAGGTACAGCTCCATGTCGAGCGCGTTGTGGTGGGTGACGAAGGGCCGCGCCGCTGCGCCGCCGGCCAGCGGATGCATCATCGGAGTCTCCACCTCGAGAAAGCCCCGCTCGTCCAGGGCGCGGCGCAAAAAGCGGATGACGCGGCCACGTAGCTCGAAAATCCGACGCACCTCGGGGTTGGACACCAGATCCAGGTAACGGCGCCGGTAGCGTATCTCGACGTCCTTCAGCCCGTGCCATTTCTCGGGCAACGGCCGCAGGCCCTTGCTGACCAGCTCGAGCTGCTCGGCCAGAATGCTCAGCTCGCCGGTGCGGGTGCGCAGCGGCGGCCCGACCACGCCCACATGGTCACCGACCTCGATGAAGCGCTTGAATGCGGCGAAAGGCTCGTCGCCCAGCCGGTTCTTCTGGACGAAGACCTGAATGCTGCCCGAGGCGTCGGCCAGCCTGATGAAGGCGGCCTTGCCGAACGAGCGCAGGGCCATGACGCGCCCCGCCAGGCGATAGCGCGTCTCGACCGCCTCGAGCTGCTCGGCATCCTGCTCGCCGTGGTTGCGCAGGATGTCGGCTGCGTGCTGATCGGGTCGAAAACGATTCGGGTAGGCCTCCAGTCCGGCCTCCCGCAGGTCGGCCAGCTTCTGCCGGCGGCGTTGGCTCTGCTCGTCCATGGAACCGACTAACTCCTCGATTAAAAAAAGCTTTTCGCCCAGCGGCGGGATGCCGCACGATAGCCCGAAAACCGCCTGTGGGTCAAGCAAAAACCCGGTCCCCAGCGGGCCCGATGCGCCGGAATTCGAATCGTTTTTTCAACGGACAACAGCCGGCGGCCAACGGGCATTCCCACCGCTGCCCATTCAGTCGTAGCGCAATCCCTCGACCGGCGTCAGCCGCGCAGCGCGGCGGGAAGGGTAGATGGTGGCCACGAAGCAGATGTGCAGCGCCACCCCGGCCACCAGGAATATCTCCAGCGGATGCAGCGCCACCGGCAGCCGCTCGATGTAGTACACCTCCGGGTCCAGCTCCATGCCCCAGGCGGCCAGGGCGGCACAGGTGACCGTGCCCAACACCACCCCCAACAGCGTACCGGCCAGCCCGATGGTGATGCCCTCGACCATGAACACCTTCATCACCCCGTCGCCGGTGGCCCCCATCGACTTCAAGATCGCGATCTCCTTGACCTTTTCCCATACGAGCATGATCAGCGTGGCCACCACCCCGAAGGCCGAGACCAGGATCACGATCACCAGCACGATGAACATGCCGACCTTCTGCAGCTTCAACGCGGAGAACAGGTTGCGGTTCATGTCGTACCAGGTCCGGGTGTAGTAGGGATAGCCGTCCAGCGCCGCTACGACCCGCTCGCAGATCGGACCGGCGCGCGCCACGTCCGTCAGCCGCAGTGCGATCCCGGTGACCGAGTCGTCCAGCCCGAAGAAATCCTGGGCCTCGGGCAGGTGGATGTAGACCGACTTGGAGTCGAACTCGTACATGCCGGTGTGGAAGATGCCCACCAGGCGGAAGGTGCGCGAGCGCGGCAACGGGCCGCTCAGCCCGCCCTCGTCGCCGGTGGGAGTGAGCACCTCGATGGCGTCGCCCAGCTCGACGTGCAGGGTCTCGGCCAGGCCGCGGCCGACCAGGATTCCGGGTGGTCCCTCGGTGTCCAGCGCGGTCACCGAGCCCTGCTCGGCATCTAGCGGATGGACCCGCTGGACGCTGCCCGGCTCGATGCCCTTGAGAAAGACGCCCGACAGGTGGGGGCCCGAGCGCACCATCACCTCGCTGAACACGAAGGGGCTGGCCGCCGCCACCCCGTCGACGTGCGCCAGCTTGGCCAGCGTGCCGGGATATTCGGAAAAATCGAAGCCCCGTTTCTGCAGCACCGCGTGGGCGTTGTTGCCGATGATCTTGTTGCGCAACTCGGTCTCGAAGCCGCTCATGATGCTCAACGCCACCGCCAACCCGGCCACCCCCAGCGCCACCCCCACCACCGAGATGGCGGTGATCAGCTTGAAGCGCAGGTAACGCAGTCCGATGAAGCGCGGATAGGCCAGCCCGCCGCCGCGGAACAGGAACAGGAACAGGGCGGCCAGGTAGACCGCCGCGAAGTGGGCTTCGAAGCGCAGCAAGATGCCGACGGCGTTGTCGAGCGCCAGCTGCCAGCCGTCGAGCTGCAACAGCCGCAACGGCACCGGCAGGCTGGCGACGAAGCCGGCCAGGCCCGGAAAATCGGGCCGTTCGATCCAGCCGAGCAAGGCGCCCAGCGCCAGGCCCTGGACCGCGATCAGCCCCACCTCCAGCGCATCCGCCGCCGGCCAGCCGAGGCGTTGGAACAACCACTGGCGACCGGCCAGCAGCCCCCAGGCTCCCATGGCCCCGCCGACGGCCGCGATCAGGGTGCGCAGCCAGGCGCGCTGTCCTTCGCGTCGGCCCACCGCCTCAGCCGTCGTCCTGCTCGTCGGCCTGCAGCAGGTAGGCCTCGATGAAGCGACCGAGATCGCCGTCGAGCACCCGATCGACGTCGCCCAGCTCGACGTTGGTGCGGTGATCCTTGACCATCTGGTAGGGCTGCAGCACGTAGGAACGGATCTGCGATCCCCAGGCGATCTCCTTCTTCTGGGCGTGCAGCACGTCCTCTTCCGCCCGGCGCTTCTCGAGCTCCACCTCGTAGAGCCGCGCCTTCAGAATGCGCATGGCCGTAGTCCGGTTGCGGTGCTGGCTGCGCTCGTTCTGGCAGGCGACCACGATGTTGGTCGGCAGGTGGGTCAGCCGCACCGCCGAGTCGGTCTTGTTGACGTGTTGCCCGCCAGCACCCGAGGCGCGGTAGGTATCCACCCGCAGGTCCTCGTCGCGCACTTCGACCTCGACCTCGTCGTCGATCTGCGGAAAGACGAAGACGCTAACGAAGGAGGTGTGACGTCGCTTGGCCGCATCGAAGGGCGAGATGCGCACCAGCCGGTGGATGCCCACCTCAGCCCGCAGGTAGCCGTAGGCGTTGCGCCCATCCACGGTCAAGGTCACCGACTTGACCCCGGCCTCGTCACCGGCCTGGTAGTCGGTGATCGAGGTCGACCAATCGTGCCGCTCGCAGTAACGCAGGTACATCCGCAGCAGCATGTCGGCCCAGTCGCAGGACTCGGTGCCGCCCGCTCCGGCGTTGATGCTCAGGATGGCCGGCCGGTGATCATTGGGCCCGGACAGCATGCGGGCCAACTCCATACGGCGCAGGTCCGACTCCAGCCCATCCAGGTCGACCTCGATGCCCGCCGCCACCTCTTCGTCCGCCTCGGCCTCGGCCAGCTCCAGCAGCTCCAGCGCGTCCTTGATGCGGGTGCTCAGATCATCGAAGGCATCGACCAGCTCCGCCACATCGGACCGTTCCTTTTGGATGGCCGCCGCCTGCTGGGGGTTGTCCCAGAAGTCGGGTTGCTCGATCTCGCGGTCGATGGCCTCGATGCGCTGGCGTT
This sequence comes from uncultured Myxococcales bacterium, assembly GCA_964454005.1. Classification (GTDB taxonomy): domain Bacteria; phylum Myxococcota; class B64-G9; order B64-G9; family B64-G9; genus CAYVQE01. The sequence continues at coordinate 14,154 of CAYVQE010000026.1, read as the reverse complement.
TGCCAGCGATGTCAAAGAGGCCCCCTTAGCGCATCCAGCCTGTCCCGCAGGCTTTCCAGGCGCTCGTTGATTTCCTTGGCCATGGTCGTGGGCTCCCATTCCAATCCAGCTGGTCGACATGCCTACCGCAACGCCCCTGGCCTGTCAATCCGAAGTTCCCTCGGGGGCTTCGGGTCGAGGGCGCCGGCGCCGCGACCAGCCGAGGCCCAGCCCAACCAGGGTGGCCCCCAGGCAGCCCCAGGCGAACCAGTCGCCGGTGGCGACGTAGACGCTGGTGCTGGCGCGTAGCGCCACGGTGTGGCTCAGCGTCACCGGTCGGGCCAGCGCCGCGTGCGGCAACCGGCGCGGCCCCCCGATCACGAGCCCCAACGGCGCCCGTTGCAACAGGCGGCCGCGGGGGCCGACGATCGCGCTGTAGCCGGTATTGGCCGCCCGCACCTGCCAGCGATCGGTCTCGATCGAGCGCATCCGGCTCATCAACAGATGCTGGGCCGGCGCCGCCGAGCGGCCGAACCAGGCGTCGTTGGTGATGTTGATCAGCAGCTCGGCCCCGGCCGCCGCGCTGCGCCGGGCGATCTCCGGGAACACGGCCTCGTAGCAGATCAGCACGCCCAACCTGCCCCACGGGGTCTCCAGTGGGGCGTGGTCCGTCCCCGGGCTGAACCAGACCATGCCGTCGGGAACGAACCACTCCCAGGGCAACAGCCAGCCCAGCGGCACGTACTCGCCGAAGGGCACCAGATGCACCTTGTCGTACCGGCCCACCAGCCGCCCGCGGCCGTCGACCACGAAGGCGCTATTGCTCTTGCGCCAGCCGGCGGCCCGCCGCTCCAGCCCGACCGCCCCCAACAGCAGCCCGGCGCCGAGATCCGTCTCCAGCCCCAACCGCCGGCCCAGCGCGGCAGCGGTCGCCGGCAAGGGATCCGGCAGGCTGGCCTCGGGCCAGACGATCAGCTCGGCACCGGCTGCCGCCGCGGCCCGGCTGGCCGCCCCCAGCCGCTCCTGCACCCAGCGCTGATCGCGCCAGCCGCGCAAGCGGGCGCGTTCGTCGAGGTTGCCCTGGACCACCGCCACCTGCAGCGGCCGCCGGTCGCCGGCGGCGGTCGCCGTGCCCAGCCGCCAGCCGCCCCAGCCGGCGGCGGCCAGCAGGCAGGCGGCCCAGACCGCCACCAGCCCCCAGGCCGGCCGGCGCCGGGCACGCCAGGCCTGACCGAGGTGGGCCACCACGGCGTTGGTCCAGACCACGACGAAGCCCACCAGGTAGACGCCGCCCAGGCTGGCCAGCTGGGCCAGCCACAGCGAGCGCACCTGGCTGTAGCCGACCGCGGCCCAGGGAAAGCCGGTCAGCAGATGGTTGCGGGCGAGCAGCGCCGCCGTCCAGGCCAGTGGCAGGGCCCAGGCCGGATCCAGCCCCAACCCCAACTGCAGCCGGCGGGCGGCCCAGCAGGCCGCGGCCCAGAACAACGCCAGGAAGGCCACCAACAGCAGCAGGATGGGCACTGCAGCGACCCATGGGATGGGGCTGTGGATGGTCATCGGTGCGGTGATCCACCACAGGCTGGTGCCGAAGTAGCAGCAGCCGGCGAGCCAACCCAGCCAGGCGGCCCGCCGGGGTGTGACCGCGACCAAGACCCAGACCAGCGGCACCAGCAACACCAGGGCCAGCGGGTCGAGCCAACCACCGCGGCCCAGCTCCGTACCCTGCCGGTCCGGCAGAGCCAACGCCTGGCACAGGGCCGTGCCGAAACCGGCCGCGCAGGCCAGCAGGGCGTCCGAGCGCGGTGGGCGCAAACGACGCCCGCGTCGTGTCGCGGCGCTGCGGGCGGGGCCGGCCGCGCTGCTCATGGCCGTTCGAGCCGCCGCATTCGATCGACCAGGCGCCGCTGCTCGCGGCGCATGGCCGCGGCCCGGCGGCGCCCCACCCCTTCGTGATCGCGGCCGATCAGGTGGAGCACCCCGTGCACCAGCAGCACCAGTAGCTCGTCCCACAGCGGCACGGCGCGGCGGCGTGCCTGGCGTTCGGCCTGCGGCAAGCAAATGACCACGTCGCCCAGCAGGCCGCGGTCCAACTCGGCCCCGCGGCCTTCGCGCTGGGCGAAGGCGAGGACATCGGTCGTCCGGTCACGGCCGCGCCAGTCGCGGTTGAGCGCACGCATCTCGGCGTCGCCGGTCAGCAGCAGCGACAACTCGCAATCGGCCAGATCCAGCGCCGCCAGCAGCCGCTGGGCGCGGCGCTGCAGCTTGCGGCGGTCGATCGCCGGGGTGCCGCGGCGTTTGGTCAGCTGGACGCTCATGGAACGGCTCGGCGCTCAGATGCCCAGGCGCTTGATGTCCTCTTGTTTTTCGTCCGGCGTTTCCTGGCGCTTGGCGTCGTCGCGGCGCTTGTCGCCCGCGACTGCGGCCGCGGCCGGCCTTGCCTCGCCGGGGCCGTCACCGTTCGCCGACTTGTCCGCCTCGGGTTCCTTGGCGGCCAGCGGCCGTTCGACTTCCGACTCCTCGCCCGGCTTCGAATCGAAGACTTTGCGCCCGTCCGCCTTCTTTTCAATGGCCTCCCGCGGCCGGGCGTCACGGGTGGCCGGCTCGGGGTAGTCGGGCCGATGGTGGTAGATGCCGGTCAGCACGCGGTTGAACGCCCGCGCGATTCGGTGCAGGTCCTGCAGGGTCAGATTGCACTCGTCGAGCTGGCCATCGACGAAGATGCGGTTGATCATGTTCTGCACCAGGCCTTGCAGTCGGGCGGGCGATGGATCGGCGATGCTCTTGGCGGCCGCTTCGACGCTGTCGGCCAGCATGACCAGTGCCAACTCGCGCGTCTGCGGCTTGGGCCCGCTGTGGCGGAAAGCCTCTTCCTTGACCAGCTCCGGCGACTCGGCCTGATCGCGCGCCCGCTGGTAGAAGAACTTCATCAAGGACGTGCCGTGGTGTTGCTGGATGGCATCCAGGATGGGTTGGCCGAGCCTCGACTCGCGCGCCAGCTCAGCGCCGTCCTTGACGTGGGCCCGCAGCACCGAAGCGCTGAGCGACGGTTTGAGCTTGTCGTGCCGGTTGACCCCGTCGCGCTGGTTCTCCGAGAAGTAGGACGGTTTCTTGATCTTGCCGATGTCGTGGTAGTAGGCCATCACCCGCGCCAGCAGAGGATTGCAATCGATGGATTCGGCGGCGGCCTCGACCAGCGAACCCACGATGATGCTGTGGTGGTAGCTGCCGGGCGCCTGCACGATGAGATCCTTGAGCAGGGGATGGTTCAGGTTGGCCAACTCCAGCAGCTTGATGTCGGTGGTGTAGCCGAAAGCCACCTCGATCAGCGGCGCCACCCCGGCCACGATGATGGCCGCCAGGATCCCGCCCGAAAACGCCATCAACACCGAGAACACCGTGTGGAAGGAGAGGAACGAACCGGCAGACAGGGACATGGCCACCGCCAACACCACATTGGCCAGACCGGTCAGCGCGCCGGCGTAGAGCAGCGAGGTGCGCTGGCGCACTTGGTTGACGGCGGCCGCGGCCACCAACGAGCTGACCAGACAGTAGGCCGCCCAGCCGACGGTGGACTCCATCACCAACCCGGCCAGCACGCTGAACGCCGCGGCGAAAGCCAACGCCATCTCGCTGTTGAGCACGAAGCGCACCAGCATGGCACCGGCGGCGAACGGGATGGCGAAGTAGTAGCTCTCCAGCGGCAGCAGGCGAAACTGGTCCCAGACGGCACCGAAAATCCAGAACCACAGCTTGACCGAGACCAGCGAGACGAACATCACCAGCGCCAGCAGGCCGAGATCCTTGGGCCGCACCCGCAGCTGGCGGATTTGCCGGCCGGCATACCAGGCGACGAGCAACAGCAGCATGACCACCAGCAGCACGGTGCCCACCGCCAGCTGGCCGGCGTGGGTCACCTCGGTCAACTCGGCCATCTGCTGGAAGGCCTGCACGTGTTTTTTCTGGATCTGCTCGCCCGAGCGGATGATGATCTCGTCCTTCTTGTAGCTGATCTCGAGCGGCTGGACGTTCTCTCGGGCTTCCTCCTTGCGGCGCTGCGTCTCCTCGCGGTTGAAAAACATGTTCGGCTCGACCAGCGCCTTGGCCAGGCGGACGATGGTGGCCTTCAGCGGCCCCTCGACGTCGACCAGATCCAACGCCGCCCTCTGCTCGACCCGCGACAGAGCCTCATCCAGATCCTGGATCCGGGAGAACACGGTGACCACCATCTCGCGCTGGGGCACCCGATTGCGCAGGAAGCGGACCGTGATGCCGCGCGCCCGATCGGCCGTCAGCAGCTCCCGGTTGGGCACGATCATCTGCTGCATGGTCCGTTCGACCAGCTGGGCCGCGGCCGCCATGGTCTTGGCCGAAAAGCGGTCGCGCTTGAGCCGCGCGAAGTCGCGCTCCTCGACCACCACCTGCAGCAGCTTGAAGAACTCGCCCTTGTGGGCATCGAGCGCGGCGTCGATGCGGGCGTTCAGCTCCTCGGGTGCGCCCGCCGACGCGCGGTCTTCGGCCGCGTCCGGCGGGGCCGGCCCGGCATCTTCTCCAGCGCCGCGGCCGGCGGCCTTCGGCCCGATTTCCTGCAGTTCATCGGCCTGCTGCCGCCGGCGCTCGATGATGCGGTGCATCTCGGCGAAGGCCTCGCGCAACCGGCGCAGCCGCTCCTGGCCCAGCTTCTGCTCGAAGTCATAGACGGAGCGGATAGCCGCTTCGGCCTCGACCCGCTTGCGCTCGGTGGCCTCGGTGTCGCGGACGCTGAAGCCGATCTGGGCCCGTACATCGGAGTTGGCCACCCGACCCACCGCATCCAGGCTGCGGGGCAGGGCCGGGCTGGTGGTGGCCGGGTTGTTGATAGCGGCCACGGTTACGCCGAGCACCAGCAGCAACAGCGCGAAGGTCAGGTGCAGCCACCAGCGGCGCAACCCCTGCCAGCGGCGCTTGCGCTCCGCCTGGGTGTCGCCCAGGGGGTCGCGTTGATTCCTACCGTTCGCCTTGGCCATGGCAATCGCCTCCCCGCTCGCTGCGCTCGTAAGCGCGGATGACGTCGCGCACGAGCGGATGACGGACCACGTCGGACTCGGTGAACGCGCAGAAGGCAATGCCCTCGATGTCGGCCAGGATGGTGCGCGCCTCGATCAGACCCGACCGCCGTTCAGCGGGCAGATCGACCTGGGTGATGTCGCCGGTGATCACCGCCTTGGACTCGTAGCCCAGGCGGGTCAGGAACATCTTCATCTGATCGGAGGTGGTGTTCTGGGCTTCATCCAGGATGATGAAGCTGTCATTCAGTGTGCGGCCGCGCATGAACGCCAGCGGAGCCACCTCGATTACACCGCGCTCCATGAGGCGACCGACCTGCTCGATCGGCATCATGTCGTGCAGCGCGTCGTAAAGCGGTCGCAGGTAGGGGTTGACCTTCTCGGCCAGATCGCCAGGCAGAAAGCCCAGCTTCTCGCCGGCCTCGACCGCCGGCCGGGTGATGACGATGCGCTGGACGGATTGGCGCTTCAGCGCGGCCACCGCCATGGCCATTGCCAGATAGGTCTTGCCGGTGCCGGCCGGCCCGATGCCGAAGACGATGTCGTTTCGGCGAATGGCCTCGACGTAGCGCTTCTGGCCCAGCCCCTGTGGGGTGATGGTGCGACGCCGGCTGGACACCACCACGGCATCGCCGAACACGTCGGCCAGCGGTTGGTTTTGATCGCAGGCCTTGAGGAGATAGGCCTGCTCCACGTCGCTGCTGGTCAGCGAGCGCCCCGCCCGCGCCAGGCCATAGAGTTCGTCGAGCAGGTCGGCCACCAGGGCGCTGCGATCGGGCTGGCCGCTGATGGTCAGCTCGGTGCCGCGGGCGGCGATGGCCACGTCGGCCACCCGCTCCAGCAAACGCAAATGGGCGTTGCCGGCACCGAAGACCAACCGGGCCACCCCACCGTCGTCGAAGCACAGCCGCCGGCTGTCGGCTTCGGGCTGCTGCTGGCTGTTCGTCGCTGTCATGGTTCTACTCGAAAGGCCGCAGGACCAATACGCGGCCGCCATCCTGCCGGTAGACCCGCGGTCGCCGCCAGGGATAACGCAGGTCGCCCTCGGCCAGCAGCCCGGCCTCGACCAGGGCATCGAGCGCGTCCGGGTAACGACCGTTCTCTAGCCGGTAGAGATCGAGCGCCGCGTACACCCGCCGCTGCTGGTTGCGGTGGAGCAGCTCGCGGGCGGCCGGATCCTGGAACGTGCGGGTGCTGGACTCCTGGAACAGACTGGCCGGATCCAACTCGAACGCGTGATAGAGCACCAGCAGCAGCCCCACCAAAAAGATGTACATGCCCGCCTGGACCAGCACCCGCGCCAGCGGGAACCGGCGCCGGCGCACACCCGGCTTTTCCTTGGGCTTGGCCGTCTCCTGCTTGTCGACCTTGATGAAGCCTTCGTTGAGCAGGTTCAGCAGGGCCTTGCAGGTCTCGAACTCGCCCAACCGCGAAAGGTCGATCAGCTTCTGGACGTCGCGGTCGGCGGAGATCAGGCCGAATACCTTCTCCTCGTTCGAGCCGATGTTCTTCGGCCGTTCGGCCTTCGGCTTCGGCTCCTCGGCGAACATCTCGTCGAAGGCGTCGTCGATCTCGTCGCCGGCGGCGCCGCTGTCGTCGCCGCCTGGCGCCGGACCGCTGGTCAGCTCCTTGACCTTCTCGAAGGTCATCTCGTAGGAGCTGACGCGCTTGCGCACCATGGGCCACTCGTCGACCATCCGAAAGCCTTCCATCAGAATGTTTTCGCTCCGGATGGGGTCGACCGTATCCTGGTCGTAGCTTACCTCCTCGGTCTCGAAGGCGTAGGTGCCGGTCTCCCAGCTGAACAGCTTGTAGAGGGTCTCGGTGGTCTGCAGGCGGGTGAATTGCTTGAGGTCGTCGCGCGAGATGAAGCCCTGATCGATCAGGATATCGCCCAGGCGCTTCAGGGTGCGCTTCTGGATGCCCAGAGCCTGGTCGAGCTGCGCCTTCGACAACACCTCGGCCCGCACCAACATCGCGCCCAACAGGTCCTTCTGCTTGCGGGTGGTCGACTCGGCACGCACCACGTCGCCGCTGGCGAAGGAGATGCGCACTTCCTGGTCCTTGGTCTGCAGGTGCAGCACACCGGTCTTGGACTGGTGGCTGATCAGCTGGAAGATGTCGGCGATGCCGAAGTCTTTCAGGGTCCCCTTGAGCGCCATGGCTTGCTCCAGACTCGCGCGGCCCGCTCGCCGGGTCAGTAGTCCTGGGCCCGAAACGCGTCCAGGATGCCCCAGACGTAGAAGCCGGCGAACACGATCAAGGGCGCCACCAACAACAACCAGTTGCGACCACCGCCCAGGTCATGGGGGTCGCGCACGATCTGGCCGCTGGCCAGCACCAGGCCCAGCACCAGGCACGCGACCAATAGGATCAGCCCACCCCGCAGCGAGCGGCCCTTGACCAGCTGGGCCAGCCCGGGAACCACGAAAGCCACCGCCCGGGCGAAGGTCTCGGTCCGCCGCCGGTGCTTGCGGATCTGGATCTCCTTGGCTATCCGGCTCCTGGCATCGACCTTGGACTTCTTGACGAAGGCATGGAAGCACTGGCCGCACATCGAATCATCGCGTAGCTCGGGCGAGCAGCGGCGGCAGGCCGGCCGGCCGCAGCGCACACAACCGTTGGAGACGAAGACCCTGGCCCGCAACCAGAGCAGCAGCAGCAGCAGCCCCACCACCACCCCGCTGGCCATCCACTGGAACCGCACCGACGGCGTTCCGGCCGTGCTGCGCCACAGATTGGCCAGCACCCGATCGGAGCGCGGCCCGCCGTGGCCGTCGAGCCGGGCCAACCAGGCATCCGGCATCTGCAGATCAGCCACCGCCGTGTTGAACAGGCGTTTGTCCGCCCGTTGGCGCAGGCGCCGCACGGTATGCTGGTCGAGGCGGATGGCCTGGTTGACCGTGTCCTTGCCCTTGTCCAGATCGGCGGCCCGAAAGTACGCCCGGCTCAGGTTGAAGTACGGCACCACCTCGTCCGGGCGGATCTTGGTGGCGCGCTGGTAGTGGGCCTGGGCGGCCGCGACGTCGTTTTGCAGAAACAGCACGTTGCCCAGGTTGTTCAGCAGCACCGCCGAGTTGTCCTCGACGCGCACCGCGCGGCGGTAGTAGCCCTCGGCCTGCTCGAGCTGACCGATGCGTTTGTAGTGGCTGCCGAGCGCCGCCAGCAGTACCGGGTTGTCCGGCTGCTCGGCCAGCTGCACCTTGAGCCGCCGCAGGCTGTCGGCCCGCCCCGCGCCGTAGAGCACCTCCACGGCGTCGCCATAGGTGGTCAACGGCCGCTGCATGCGCTCGACGGCCACCTCCAGCACCAGCGGCGCGGTGGCGAATACCGCCAGCACCACCAGGGTCAGGGCCCGCTCGCGCCAGCTCTGGTAGATCCAGGCCACCAGCAGCCAGGTCATCAACACCAGCACCAATCCGGCCCGGAACAGGATCGGCAACAACAGCACCAGGATGGCCAATAGACCGGTCTGGAACAGGGCCACGCCCCGCGGGAAGATGTGGTGGAAGTCGTGGATGAACAGGCGCAGGTAGCGCAGCAATCCGGCCAGGGTGAAGACGGCCGCGGCCAGGGTCAGCCCGATCAACAGGCTGAACAGGACGTTGACCAGCAGCCGATCCCGGCTCAGCGGGTTGTCCAGGGCCGCTGCGGCCGCTGCGACCAGCCCGCCGGTGAGCTGGCCCAGGGCCAGGGGATCATTGCGAAAGGTGTAGCCGGTCCGGGCCAGGTGGACCTCGGCCAGATCGGGTGCCAGCGTCACCGCCGCAGTCAGCAAGCGCGCGGCCCGCTCGGCGTCCTCCCCTTGTTCGGCCCGCCGGGCCTCGCGCACCAGCACCAGCGCCGGCAGGAACAGATTGGCGATGGCCAGCTCCTCGCGCAGCGATACGATGCGCTCCAGATCCTGGCGGGCCAACTCGAAGTCGCGCTGCTCCAGGTGGCTCCGCCGTCGTTGCCACAGTCGGGCCAGATCGGCCGGGCTGCCCGACAGCGGCACCACGCCTTCCTGCGGCACGACCGCTTCAGCCGCCGGCCCGTCGGCCGCGGCCCCGGCGGTGCCGTCCTGCGCGTCCGGGGCCGGCTGATCGCCGGCGGCCGCCGCGGCCGCATCGTCTGGCTCCGGCCCCGGGGCCGGCTCGGCGGTCGGCGCTCGGTCCGGCGGTTCGGGCTGGGCCTGCGGCAAGGGGCCATCGTCGATGCGGTCCTCGTCGCCCCAGCTGTCGCGCTCCAGGTCGGCTCCCCAGCCGCCCAGCTGCTGCCGGCCGTCCTTGCCGGCCGGTGCCGGGCCGGACGATTCGGGCTGCGGGTCGACGTCCTCGATCAGGTCGGGATCGACCGGCTCGACCTCCGGCTGCTCGTCGGGCGCGTCCTGCTCCGGCATGCTCCACAGGTCGGCCTCGCTGTCGATCTTTTCCTTTTCTTTCTTCTCTTTCTTCTTCTTTTCCTTCGCCCGCGCAGGTGGCCCGCTCGGGTCGGCGGCCGCATCGTCCTCGGCCGCCGGCAGGTCGAAGGCCTGGGCCAACCTGCTGCCAGCGGGCGCAGCCGCAGCGGGCGGCTCGGCCGGAGCCGCACCGCAGATCAGCCACATCGCCAGAGCTGCCAACCCGCCGTTCATAACGCTCAGAATATCCCAATCCCGGGCAACCGGACAACCATGCAGTCAACGGCCTGGCGGTCCCGGCCGCGGATCAAAAAGCCCTCCCCAAGCCTTGGCATCGGGGAGGGTCGAGCAGTGCCGAGGGCGGGATTCGAACCCGCAAGGGTTTTACCCCATACGCCCCTCAAACGTACGTGTATACCGATTCCACCACCTCGGCTCGATTGTCAGCCGCCGCCTTGACCAGCGGCGGCACCAGGCTGGGCTTAATACCATCCGGCCAGCGTCCGGGGCAAGTAAAAACCCCTCCCCGGGCCGGGCCCGGGGAGGGGTGGTCGGGCAATTTCAGCCGCTGCCGCTCAGTAGCGGTAGCGGATACCCAGCGCTGCGACGAAGCCGGACCGGTGGCCGAGGTAGTCGCCGAACTGGTTGGGCGCGCTCTCCGAGTAGTCGTTGGTCACCAGGTCGACCTTGTCGCGCAGGTGGAACACGTTGGTCAGGTCGGCGATCAGGTCGATCTGCTGGCCGGTCAGCTCCTTGAGATCCCAGACGAGCTTGAAGTTCAAGCCCACCTGGTCCGGAATCCGGTTCCAATAGGGGTCGTCCGGCCGCTCGCGCGAATAGCCGCGGTAGTAGTCCAGGTTGTTGTAGCCGCCCCAGTACTTGTTGGGCACGTTCTTGGTGTAGGGCGCGCCGGTGGACCACCAGAAGTTGCCGCCCAGCTCGAATCCGTAGGGCAGGTGGTAGGAGCCGTGCAGCTTGATCCGGTGGCGGATGTCGTAGCCCAGCCAGCTCCACCAGTACTTGTTCTGGCGCGGGTTGTCCAGGTAGGCCGAGATGAAGTCATCCGGCGCACCCTCGGCCCGCGAGTAGGTGTAGGAGCCGTTGAACTGCCAGTTGTTGGAGAAGCTCTTGCGGGCCACCACCTCGAAGCCCCAGTAGCGCCGCCAGGCCTCCTTGGGCGTGCCCAGCGACCAGATGTAGCTCTCCTGGCCGTTCTTGTAGCCGATGACGTCGGTGCCCTGCTGGTTCCAGATCAGGTTGGCCTCGTCGTCCTCGTAGATGTGCTTGGTCTCGCGCCACAGCCCGTTGACCGCCAGCGAGAAGTCGGTGAACAGCTCGCGCTCGAGCTGCAGCGTGACCTCGTCGGTGTGGGGCGCGGTCAGCGCGTCCTTGTCCTTGACGATGACGCCGTCGTCGCCGCCGGCCGAGCGGAGGAAGATGTCGTACTCGCCGGTGGCCGGGTTGTACTCGTAGGTCTCGGTCTCCAGGCTCTTGCCCACGAAGCCCGCCAGCGTCAGGTAGCCGGTGTCGACGTAGCGGTTGTAGCCGGCGCGCAGCACGGTCTTGCCGTCGCCGGTGATGTCCCAGACCAGGTTGAAGCGCGGGCTGGTGGCGGTGAACGAGGTGATGACGTCGCCGCGGTAGTTGCGCATCTCGGCCCAGTCGAAGCGCACGCCGGGCTTCAGGGTCAGCGCCTTGGTGATCTTCCAGGCGTCCTGGATGTACAGGCCCAGGGTGTCGCCGTCGATGGTGGTGCTCAACCGCTGGAACTCGCCCTGCTCGTCGGTGGCCAGCTGGTTGATGCGGTAGGGCCGGCCCGAGCGGTCGGTGTAGCTGGCCCCGCCCGGGATGCCCTGGCGCAGGTCGTGCCAGGTGTGGGCGTACTGCCAGCCGGCCTTGAACTCGTGGTCGCCCAGCAGCCCGTCCAGGTAGTAGGTCCAGGACGAGTCGAACTGCAGCCGGTAGCGCTTGGACAGGTAGTCCAGCGAGTCGTTGCCGGTGGTCAGGCCGGTGTCCTGGTCGTAGTGCGAGCGGCAGTCCGGGTCGTCCATGTCACGGCAGCCCATGGGGTAGATGTCCAGGATGCCGTGCGACAGGGCCAGCTGGGACTTCTGGAACAGGTTCTGGCTCCACAGCGCCTCCCAGGCCAGCGAGTAGAAACCGCCGCCCTGGAAGCGCTGCCGCTCGGCCTCGTCGGCCACGTAGACGCTCTGCAGCTCGTTTTCGATCCAGGTCGGATCGCCCTGGACCAGCACGGTCAGCTTGTGTTTGTCGGTGGCCTGGTAGGTCAGCTTGCCCAGCGCGTACATGCTGAACCAGCGCCAGGGGGCGTGCTGGATCTGTTCCGGGTTGGCCGGGTCGAACCAGTCCTCGGTCTGGCTCTGCTTGACGATCTGGCGGTCGATCTGCACCGAGGCGAAGTACCACAGCTTGTCCTTGACGACCGGCCCGCCCACGTTGACGTTGAAGGTGTACTTGTCGTTGGTGGGCGCGCCCTCCTTCTCGAAGTCGTCCTTGAGCCGGAAGGCGTTGGGCCGGGCGTAGAACGAGGTATCCAGGTGGAACTCGTTGCCGCCGCTCTTGGTGACCAGGTTGATGATGCCGCCGGTGGCGTAGCCGTACTCGGCGTCCAGCCCGCCGGTCAGCACCTGGACCTCCTTGATGGCGTCGAAGTTGAAGTTCGAGCTGAAGGTGTTGGTCACCGGGTCGGTGGTGTTGACACCGTCGACCAGGTACTGGTTGGAGTACAGCGAGCCGCCGTGGATGTTGGGGTTGCCGCTGCCCACCACGCCGGGCGCCAGCGCGGCCACGCTCTGGTACTGGCGGTCGACGGGCACCTCCTCGAGGAACTCGTCGTCGTAGTTGTCGCCCATGGAGGTCTTCTCGGTGTCGACCACCGGCCGCCGGGCGGTGACCACCACGGTCTCCTCGGCGGTGGGCAGCTCGAGCAGGATGTCGAGCGTGACCGTACCGCCGATGCGCACCTTGACCTCCTCCTGCTTGAAGGGCAAAAAGCCGGGTTGATCGATATCGACGGTGTAGGTGCCGGGCGGCAGCCCGAAGAACAAGAAGCTGCCGTCCTCTGATGTCTGGGTCTTGCGGGTGCCCATCATGTCGGGTGACTCGATGGTGACGGTCACCCCGGCCAGGGGCACGCCATCCGGGTCGAACACGGTGCCGGCGATCTTGCCCGTCTGAACCGTCGCCAGCGCGGGCAACGACAGGGCAAGCACCAGCGGGACTACGAAAAGCGACGCGAGCGTCGTGATTCGGTTGCGTCTCACTTTGGGCCTCCTTTTCGTCCTACAGATCCCAACGCGCTACTTGCCCTAGTTCGCGCTGAAGGTGATGTTGCTGACGTAGTCACCGGGCTCTCCTTCCCAACCTGCGATCAGCAGCAGGTAAGGCACGCCCGCGGTGACCGGGACATCCGCCACGACCTCGGGCTGGTTGACCGAGGCGCCGGCATAGCCGTCGGCGACCTGGCCGGTGCTGCCGTCGATCAACACGATGTCGTAGTCCGACGCGGCCGCGGCCCAGTCCAGGTCGTAGCTCAGCAGACCGTCGACCTCGGGGATGATCAGGTAGAGGTCGTTGTCACCGGTCCAGGAAGCCCCGTCGTTTTCGACCGAGCTGGCGTTGCCGAAGACGGTGAGCGTGTAGCCGTCCATGATGCTGATTTCCTGCGCGGTGGCCCCGCTGTCGTTGGGCTCGGTCTCGTCGACGAAGTTGTAGCCGAAATCCAGCGTGTAGACGCCGGGGTCGCCTTCCCAGCCGGCCACGATGAAGCCGTAGGTCAGACCGGCCTCGACGTTGACCATGCTGGTCTCGGGCTTGTCCGCCGTGGCACCCATGTATCCGTCGACAACGACCAGGCTATCGCCATCGAGCTGGACGAACAGCACGTCGTAGTCGGCCTCCTCGCTCACCCAGTCCAGGGTGGCCTTCATGGTACCGGAGGTCTCGGCGACGAACAGGGCCACGTCCCAGTCGCCGGTCCAGCTCGAGCCGTCGTTGCTGACGGTGTCCAGATAGCCGGTCCAGCGGTAATGGTAGCCGTTCTTGATGGTGCCGAAGTCCTGCACGTCCGGCAGATCGTTGGGCTCCTCGTCGAAGAACTCGGTCTCGACCTCGTCGGCGGTCTCGCAGGCGTCGCCCACGCCGTTGCCGTCGCTGTCGAGCTGCTCGGCGCAGGTGCCGTCCTCGCAGACGCCGCCGGCGCCGGCGCAGTCCTCGTCGGTCTCGCAGGTCGGCTTGGGGTTGGACACCGCCGGGCAGTTGTCCTCGGCGTCGTCGATGCCGTCGCCGTCCATGTCGCTGTCGCAGACGTCGCCGATGCCGTCGCCGTCGATGTCGGCCTGATCGGGGTTGGCGTCGGCCGGGCAGTTGTCGCAGGCGTCGCCCACGCCGTCGGCGTCGCCGTCGGCCTGGTCGTCGTTGGCGGTCCGCGGGCAGTTGTCGACCGGGTCATCGACGCCGTCGTTGTCGTCGTCGGTGTCGCAGGCGTCGGGGATGCCGTCGCCGTCGGTGTCGACCGGGTCGCCCGCCTCGTCGAAGCTGTCGGCGGTCTCGGGGCAGGGGTCGCAGGCGTCGCCCAGACCGTCGCCGTCGCTGTCCACGCCGTCGTCGGGGGTGTTGGGGCAGGGGTCGCAGGCGTCGCCGATGCCGTCCAGGTCCATATCGAGCTGGCGCGGGTTGCCAGAGAAGGGACAGTTGTCGTCGGCGTTGGCCACCCCGTCCCGGTCCTGATCG
>CAYVQE010000025.1:0-49903 GCA_964454005.1 uncultured Myxococcales bacterium | reverse complement strand
AAGTCGCCCGGCCCGGCCGAGACGAGCAACTGGTTGGTGGCCGAGTCGGCCTGGAAGCGCATCGGCACCTCGCCCGGCGCCGGCCGGCGGTTGCCCGGCAACAGGCGCGACAGCGCCGAGGCGACCTCGCGGGCGCTGGCCTTGCTGAACTGATAGACGCGCACCTCGGGCCGTCCGTCGACGCCCTGCTGGTCGAGCGTCTCGGCCATCGCCGCGATCTCGGCGACTTTGCCCGCCGGGGCGTCGACCACCAGCGACTGGTCATCGGGCGCCGCCCGGATCACGATGCGGTCGGGCTCGTCGCCCGTCCCGCGTCGCCGCTGGCCGCCGGGAGAGGGGAACAGCTCCGTCAGCAGCGGCACGACCGTCGAAGCGGCCGCGGTCTTCAGCGGCACGATGCGAATCTCGCGATCGACCTTCGCGTCGGCCTCCAACTCGGCGATCATCTTCTCGATTGCCTGCCGCTCGGCCTCGGGGGCCTTCAGCAGGATCGAGTTCGTCTCGCCCTCGGCCTGGATGAAGACCGTCTGCTCCTGCCCGCGACGGCGCGGGATCATCCGCGACAGCGACCGGGCGATCGCGTCGGCCCGGGCGGCCTTGAGCCGGATCACGTGCAGCGCCCCCTCCTCGGCCACCAGCTGGATGCGCTCGATCTCGGTCACCTCGAGCGCCGTGAAGTAGGGCGTCTCGGGCGCCTCGCCCAGGGCGGCCAGGGAGCGTTCGAGCTCGGACTGCACCGCGGCCAGCACCGGATCGACTTCTCGCTCATCCGCCGGGCCGGCCGGCGCAGCGCCGGCCCAGCCCACCAGCACCGCCAGCCAAACCAAAGCGATCGTCTTGCTCAATTCACGCTGCATCGAAGCGGCACCTCCCATCCCTCACCAGGGCTTCGCGAAACCGGAAGCCATCCCTCTATTTGCGCGATGGCGGGGTCCAGGTCAAATCCGAACCGGGATTTTCCAGCGGGCCGCCGCCGGCCCGCGGCCGCGCTCAGCCGGCCAATCCCAACAAACGCTCGGCTCCGGTGCCGATCAAGGCCATCAACCCGGCGGCCAGCAGGGTCCAGCCGAAGGAACGGATGTGGATCCCGTCCAGCAGCGAGTCGGTCAGCGCCAGCACGATGGCGTCGACCAACCAGCGGGTGATCACGGCCAGCAAAAAACCCAGCCCCAGGCTGGCCACACCCAGCACGACGAACAGCAGCCAGCCCAGCAGCCAGTTCAACATGCCGAACACGGCCGCCACCCCCAGCGCTGCGCCGATGCCGCGCAGCCTGACCCCGGGCAGCACCAGGGCGGTCAGCCACACCGCGACCGTCAAGATCAACCAGGACCAGAGAATGTTCATCGGCGCCGGCCCCCACTCCGGCGGCTCAGGACTTGGGCTGCATCAAATCGTCCGGTGCCAGCACCGCCACCACCCGGCCCTTGGCGCACACCTGGCCCGCGGCCGCCAGGGTGCTGTTCACCACCACCTTGCGCCCCTTGACCTCCTCGACCTTGCCGCGCACCTCGAGTTCGGCGTCGATCGGTGTCGGCCGCAGGTAGTCGACGTGCAGCGAGCCGGTGACGAAACGCAGCTCGGGCTCGGTGCCCATCTCGCGACCTGCCTCGCGATAGGCCGCCGCCGCGGCCGTGCCGGTGGAGTGGCAGTCGATCAGCGAGGCGATCAAGCCGCCGTAGACGTACCCCGGCACGGCCGTGTGGTAGGGCCGGGGCGTGAACCGGCAGACGCTCTCATCGCCGTCCCAATAGCTCTTGATCTGCAGCCCGTGCTCGTTCAACCGGCCGCAGCCATAGCAGTGGCTGGTCCAATCGGAGTACAAGTCCTGGAAGGCGCGCTCTGTCATTCCACCGTCTCCTCGCTCGAATCGGGGTTCGCCAATCGCGGCTCGATGTACCGCAGCTTGCCTGCGAGCGTCAATCCGATACCATGGGTCGCGGGAGGTGGGCGATGGTGAAGACCCGACGGGTGGCGCTGGTGACCGGATCGGCAAAGCGGCTGGGACGCGCGCTGGCGCTGGGCCTGGCCGAACATGGCGTGGCCGTGGCCGTCCACTACCGCGGCTCGCGCGACGCTGCCGAAGAGACGATGCAGCAGGTGCGGGCGCTGGGGGTGGCGGCCGAGGCCTTCCAGGCCGATCTGGCCGCGGCCGAGCCGGCCGCCGGGTTGGTGGACCGGGTGGTGGCCGCCATGGGCCGCATCGACCTGCTGGTCAACAATGCCTCGATCTTCGACCGGGTCGGGCTGGCCGACACCGAACTCGATCTCTGGCAGCAGCACGTGGCCATCCACATGACCAGCCCCTACCTGCTGTGCCGCACCTTCGCCGCCCGGGCGCCGGCCGGCGGTGCGGTGCTCAACATGCTCGACTGGCGTGCCCTGCGACCGACCCGGGCCTCGTTCGCCTATACGGTGTCCAAGGCCGGGTTGGCCGCCATGACGCGCTCGCTGGCCCAGGACCTGGCGCCGGCCATCCGGGTCAACGGGCTGGCCATGGGGGCCATCCTGCCGCCGCCGGGCGAGGACGACTTTTCGCCGGAGGTGATGCGGCCGATCCCGGCCGAGCGGCCGGGCAGCCTGGAAGAGGTGGCCGCGGCCGCCCGCTTCCTGCTGCTGGGGCCGGGCTACATCACCGGCGAGATCCTGCACCTCGACGGCGGCCGGCACCTGGCCTGAACGCGCGGAGGAAAAAACATGGCCGCGGATCGGATCCTGATCGAGAACCTGCTGGTGCGCGGGGTGGTCGGCGTGCACGACTGGGAGCGCAAGGAGCGCCAGGACGTGCTGATCAACATCGCGCTGGAGGCCGACCTGGGCCGCGCCATCGAGCGCGACGACCTGGACGGCTCGATCGACTACCGGGCGCTGGCCAAGCAGATCATCCACCACGTGGAGACCGCCGAGCGCTACACCGTCGAAGCGCTGGCCGGTGACCTGGCGCGCATCTGCCTCGACCGGCCGGGCGCCGAACGCGTGCGGGTGCGGGTGGAAAAACCCGGCGCGCTGCGCTTCGCCTCGTCGGTCGGCGTGGAGATCGAACGCGAGGCGACCGTGCGCTGAGCGATCATGGACGTTTCCGGTGATGCACCGCGGCCGGCCTTCATCGGCCTCGGCTCCAACATCGCGCCCGGGAGCCACCTGGCGCCCGCAGTCGAGCGACTGCGCACGCTCGGCACCCTGCTGGCGGTCTCGCAGCTCTACCGCAACCCGGCCGTGGGCCCGCGGCCGCAGCCCGACTTCGTCAACGGCGCCGTCCTGCTGCGCACCAGGCTGGACATCGCCGGGCTGCGCGCCGGGCTGCGCGCCATCGAGGCGGCGCTGGGCCGGGTGCGCGGAGCCGATCGCTTCGCGCCGCGCTGCATCGATCTCGATCTGTGCTTGCTCGGCGATGCCCGAGTCCGCGGCCCGGGTTGGCGGCTGCCCGATCCGGACATCGAACGCCGCGCCCACCTGGCGGTCTGTCTGGCCGAGCTGGCGCCCGACTTCGTCCATCCGGACAGCGGCCGGCGGCTGGCACGGATCGCCGCCGCGCTGTGGCCCGGGGCCAGGCTGCAACCCTGCCCCGCGCTGCGCCCGGCCGCCTGGCCGCCGGGGCCGGTGCGCCTGTGAGCCCGGACGCGCTCAGTCCAGGGTGGCGAAGGCCGCCAGAACCCGTTCCACGTCGTCTTTGAACAGCTCGGTCTCGCCGCCGGCCTCGATCGCGTAGATGTCGTCGCCGTCGATCACCAGCCCGAGCAGGTACAGGTGGTCGACCCCCTTGTGCTTCTTGGAGAACTTCATCCAGTGCCCCGGACCCTGGGGCGAAACGAAGTCGCCCTCTTCGAGCAGCGCATAGCCGCGCGCCAGGGTCATGTGCTTGCGGGCGGCCTCGGTCCAGTAGGCCAGGTCACCGCGCTCGGGATCCTCGTTTTCGTAGACCTCGACCGCGATGATCGAGGCGTCCGTCGAGACGGCTTGGTAGGCGTAGCCGCCGGTCCTGGTGCGTTCGGCATAGCCCTCGGGGGTGGCCAGCGACACGCAGCCCGCGACCGCGAATGAGGCCAGCAGGCCCGCCAGTGCCAGTGCTCGCTTGCTCGTCATGGCGTCCTCCACATGGCTCGGGTGCGAACCGCTCAGGGCAGCAGCTGTTCGAGGCCCAGCCAGTCGAGCCAGTCCCAGGGCAGCTTGAAGGTGCGCTGGCTGCCGGCGGTGGCCAGCTCGAAGTCCACGGTCACGGTGGCCATGACGATCTGGCTGCGCAGCAAGCGCAACCGGCCCTCGATGCGCTCGATCTCCTCGACCACCCGCGCGATCTCCCGCTGCACCGCCAGCTTGTCCTCCAGCGAGCCGTCGGCTGCGAGCATGTCGCTCAAGGTGGCCAGGTAGTCGCGCTTGGTCTTCAGGCGCAACTCGACGTCCATCACCTCGGCGGTCACGTCGCGGGCCTCGATCACGGTGCGTTCGTCCATCACCCGACCCAGCTCGCGCAGCGCCGGCTCCACCGCGTCGAAGCGCTCGGCCGGCAGCCGCAGCACCACCTGGTTGCCGCGGGTGGCCTGCATGTGGCCGCCCTGGCCCTTTGCCCAGGCGATCAGGTCCCGGCGCGCCCGGCGCACGTCGTAGACCTGCACCGCGAAGCGGCCGTTGTAGATCACCTGCCGCTCGGCGGCCGCGGGGTCGGCCGCCGGTACGTCGGCCGCGGTCTGCTCGCCGCCCTGGGCGGCGGCCACACCCCCGGCCGGGCGACCATCGAGCTGCACGCTGGCCGGCGCCGGCGCCGAGCGCACCGCCACCGCCCGCTGTTCGTAAGACGCCGAAGCGCACCCCACGGCCGCGGCCAGCAGCAGCGCCACCCACATGTGCGGCCGGCTGGTACGAGTCTCCATCGGCCCCTCCTCTCCTCGTCGCTCGCGGTCCACCTGCGACAAATGGTCAACCGACGCAAGCGCCCGGTCCGGCCACCGCCGCTGCTCAGCCCCCGGATCGCGCGGCCAGACTCAGCCGGCCGAGGGTCTTCTTGGCCTCGCGGGCCGCTTGGACCAGGGCCTTGGCCTGCCGATGCGTATCGGCGGCCAGGGCCTGGTAGTCGCGGCGCAGCTGATCGACGCGCTCGAAGGCGGGCTGATCCTCGCGGATCTTCTTCCGCTCGCCGGCGATGGTGTCGAACTCGCCGCGCAGCGCGGCCAGGCGTTTGGCTGCCTGGCGGATGTCGGCCAGCGAAGCGTCGATCGCGTCGAGATCGGGTTGCAGCTCGGCCGCGATGGCCGGCGCCAGACCGGGCCGTTTTCGCTGCAGCGTCTCGGAATCCCGGCGCAGCTCGGCGCGCAGCTGTTGGGCGTCGCGTATCAGATCGGTGATCTTGCGCTGCGTCTTGACCAGGGATTTGCGCACCTTGGCGGTCTTGTAGACCCGCACGCAGGAACCGGCGGCCAGCGGAACCGCCAGGGCCAGAATCCACACCCACGCCTTGGTTCTCATCGCACCTCCCTCGACTCGACGTCCCCCTGGGACCTTGTAACGCATCGATTCATCGACTCCTGCCTCAAGCGCGTCCACCGGCCGACCGTACCACGCTGCGCGCCCTGACGGTAGTCTCGCTCGCCGGCTCGGGCTCCGGCTCCGGCGACCCTTCAGCCGCCGCGCTGGTAGATGGCGGTGGGCACCCAGTGGCGGCCTTCGACGTCGGTGTCGGCCGGGGCGCGCAGCTCGGCGCGGAGGGTCCAGCCGCCGGCGGTGAAGTGGCCGCGGGCCGGGTCGCTGAGCAGCGCTCGCCGACCGGCGCCGGCCGCGCGCTCCAGCCAGCCGACCACCGCCCGGGCCAGCTCGGGCTGGTAGCAGACGTCGGCCGCCAGCAACACGTCCCAGCCGGCGGGGTCATCGCCCAGGCCGGGCCGCGAGTCGATCTCGAGCTGCACGTCGTTGCGCTCGGCGTTCAGCGCGCAGGCCGCCCGGGCCAGCGGATCGGCGTCGACCGCCCGCACCCGGGCCGCCCCGGCGCGGGCGGCGGCGACGGACTCGACGCCGCCGCCGGCGCCGAAGGCCAGCACGCGGCGGCCGGCCACCTCGGCGGGTGTATCGAGCAGGAAGCGCGCCAGGGCCTGACCGCCGGGCCAGCAGAAGGCCCAGAAGGGGTCGGCCAGCCCCAGGGTTTGCAGGTCGGCCGCGGTGGCCCGCCACAGGGCGCAGTCCGGGGTGGCCAGCCGCAGCCGCAGCTCGGGACACAGCAGCGGTCGCGCCTCGCGGGTCAGCTGCCGCACCCGGGCCCGGAGACCGGCCGCCGGCGGGCTCAAGGCTGCGAACCCTGCTCGTCGGACGGCGCCGGCTGCTCGCCGTTGGCCAGCAGCCGCGCCACCCCATCCATCTCCTGGCCCAGCTTGCCGATCAGCTCGCGGGCCGAGCCCTTGGCCCGCCGCCTGAGGCTCTCCAGCCGCTCGGCCAGCAGGCGCAGCCGGCCGGCGGCCGCGCCCACCCGGGCCAGCAGCTCCTCGTCGGGCTCGCTCGGCTCGCCGCCGCGTCCGGCCTCGAGCCGCTCCAGCGCGCCGAGCAGCATGCGCAACCGGTCGAGCAGGACCTCGTTCTCCAGCCGCATCCGCACCCGGTCGAGCGCCCCCTCGACCCGCTTGACCACCTCGTCGGCGTCGGCGAAGGGCTTTTTGATGTAGCTGTAGGCGCCCAGGTCGATGGCCTCGATGGCCGACTCCACCGAGCTGAAGGCGGTGATCAGGATGAACTCGCAACCTGGCTGCAGCTCGCGACCGCGGCGCAGCACTTCCAGCCCGTCGGCGCCCGGCATGTTCTTGTCCAGCAGCATCAGGTGCACCGGCTCGCGGGCCAGCAGCTCGATGGCCGCATCGCCGCGTTCGACCTCGGTGCGGTTGGTGTAGCCGGCCGCCTCGAGCACCGCGCCCAGCAGGCGCCGGGCCACCGGCTCGTCGTCGGCCACGCAGACGCGGAAGAAGTCCTTGGGAGCCGGTTCCGGCAGCAGATCGGTGAACTGGTCATCGGCCATGGGATGAATCCTCTCGTTCTACAATCAAGATA
This sequence comes from uncultured Myxococcales bacterium, assembly GCA_964454005.1. Lineage (GTDB taxonomy): Bacteria > Myxococcota > B64-G9 > B64-G9 > B64-G9 > CAYVQE01. The sequence continues at coordinate 42,880 of CAYVQE010000025.1, read as the reverse complement.
CCTCGTTCGTCTCCAGCTCGCTTTCCAGCTCGGTGTAGCGGGCGCGCACGCTCTCCAGCGCCTCGGCCGCCCGCTCGGGCTGGCCGGCCGCCGCCGCTCGTTCCAGCAGCGCGAGCTCGCGGTCCAGCGCCAGGGCCCCCAGGGTAGCACAGGAGCCGCGCAGCTGGTGCGCGCCGCGCTCGACCGCCGGCAGGTCGGCCGCCTGCAGCGCCCTGGCCATGCCGTCGATCTGCGCCGGCGCCGTGCGCAAGAACAGCTCGTGCAGCGTCCGCTCCAGCGCCGGATCGTCCCGCGCCTGAGCACGCCGGCGATCGAGTACCGGATCCGAATCGCCGCCGGGCGGCGCGGCAGCCGCAGCGCCCGCGCCGCGGTCGGCCGGCGCCGCCGGCCCGGCCTGGTGGTCCCCGGCGGCGTCGACCCAGCGCTGCAGCACGCGGTCCAGATCCCGTTGGCTCATCGGTTTGGACAGGTAGTCGTCCATGCCGGCGTCCAGGCAGCGCCGCCGGTCGCCGGGCATGGCGTGGGCGGTCAGCGCCACGATCGGCACCCGCGGGCCGGCCTCGGGCTCGCGCCGGCGCATGGCCGCGGTGACCGCGAAGCCGTCCATGCCCGGCATCTGGCAATCCATCAGCACCAGATCGTGGCTGCCCGGGCTCCAGCGTTCCAGTGCCTGCGGCCCGTCGTCGGCCCGATCGACCCGGGCCCCGAGGTGCTCCAGCATGCGCTCGGCGACCAGGCCGTTGATCGGGTTGTCCTCGACCACCAGCACCCGGCCGCGGCGCGGTCCCCTCACCTCTCCTGCAGTCGCGCACTCAGGCTTCGCCGGGCGATCGGCAGCGGCCGCGGGCGGCGGCGCCGGTTCTAGAGCCAGCTCGAACCAGAAGACCGACCCGCCGTCCTCGGCGGGCCGATAGCCGATGCGCCCGCCCATGGCCTCGACCAGCCGCCGGCAGATGGCCAGCCCCAGCCCGGTGCCGCCGTGCCGCCGCGCATCGGAGCCGTCGATCTGGACGAAAGGCTTGAAAATCTGATCGCGCTGCTCGGCCGCCACCCCGGGGCCGGTATCGGCCACCTCGAACCGCAGGCCACCGCGGTCGGCCCCGTCTTCGGGCCGCGGGGCGATCGACAGCCGCACCCGGCCCTGCTCGGTGAACTTGACCGCATTGCCCAACAGGTTGTTGAGCACCTGGCGCAGCCGCCCGACATCGGCGCTCACGCCTGCCGGCACCTGCGGGTCGACCCGGGCCTCGATCTCGATCCGGCGGCTGTCACGCGAACCCCGGTGCAGCTCGGCCAGATCGTCCACCAACCGGCGCAGGTCCACCGGCTCGCGGTGCAGGTCCAGCTTGCCGGCCTCGGCCTTGGACAGGTCCAGAATTTCGTTGAGCAGGCCCAGCAGGTCGCGGGCCGCCTGGCGGGCCAGGCCCAGCTCGCGGCGGCTGTTCGCCGGCAGCTGCTCGGCCAGGGTCAGATCGATCAGGCCCATGACGCCGTTGAGCGGCGTGCGCAGCTCGTGGCTGACGTTGGCCAGAAACTGGCCCTTGAGCTGCACCGCCTGCTCGGCCGCCTCCTTGGCCTGGCGCAGGGCCCGCTCGGTCCGGCGGTGGGCGGTCACCTCGGCCAGCATGCTTTGCTGGGCGTTGTAGCGCGAACGCTCGAAGGCGTAGGAGAAGGCCGAGACCAGCAGCAGGCTGCCCATCAGCTTGACCGGAAAATCCGCCGGCAGCCCGCTCAGATGATCCAGCGCGCCGCCGGCCAGGGTGACAACCAGCGCCGCCAGATAGACGAGCTGGAAGGCCAGACCCAGCCGATGGCCGAGCAAAAACACCGCCACCGGCGGGAACAGGAAGGTCCAGATGAAGCCGGTGGATTGATCACCGCCGGTGAGCACCTGCAGCCACAGGTAGCCCCCGATCACGACCATCCCCAACACGGCGAACGGCAGGGGCCGGCGGGTCCAGCGCGCCAGCAACAGGTTGACGGCCATCAGGCAGCCGACCAGACCGTCGACCAGGGCGATGAGGAAGCTGCCACGCGACACGAGTTGGACACCGAAGAACAGGATCGACACCAGCCCGACGCCGGTGAACGCGTGCAGCAGGGCCAGCTGCCGGCGGGCATCCGGCGCCGGAAGCGGCCCGGCAGGCCCGTGGTAGTGACGGCCCCACCAGCCGGCCAACTCCTTGTGCTTGTCGACGACCATCGTCCTCCACCATCCCGATCAAAATATCGGTCGGAATCCCGAATTCCTGAACCGAAACCCGGGGCCAGACGTGCCGGGGCCAGACGTGCCAGCTGTCCCATCGAGACACGATATTGGAGCCAAGTGCCACGCGCATCGATTCGCCCGCAGCGGGTCGCTCGGTTGACGACCGCGGGCCAAGCGCGTGACACTCTTGCGCGGCCGACCGCGACCGGGCGGCGAACTACGCCGCAGGAGCGACCGATGGACGGCAATTTCGAGCCCCGGACGGAGAGGCGCTGGCGCAGCGACTGGCTGCCGGCGCTGCTGATGGGCGCCAACAGCCTGGCCACGGCGGTCACCTTCTTCTACATGGCGGTGTACTTCGACGAGGTGCTGGGCTTCTCGGGCACCGCCATCGGCGTGCTGTTCGCCGTCCACGCCGCCTGTGCGCTGGCGGTGACCGTACCGGCCGGCCTGGTCAACGACCGGCTGAGCAGCCGCTCGCTGGTGCTCATCGCCATGGTCGGCCAGGCGGCCAGCCTGGCCGGGCTGGCCCTGGTGCAAGGGTTCTGGGCCGTGCTGGCCGTCTACCTGCTGTGGGGCCTGGCCAACGGGCTGTTCAAGCTGAGCCTGGACGTACAGGTGCTCAAGACCGACAGCGGCCGGCGCACCGGCGGCCGCATCGGTCTCTACCAGGCCGGGCGCTTCATCGGCCTGGGGCTGGGGCTGGTGCTGGCCGGCCAACTGCTGAGCCGGCTGGGCTTCGAGCGCCACTTGCTACTGGCGGCCGCGGGCTGTGTGGCGCTGGTCGGCCTGGGCGTCTGGCTGTTGCCGACCCCGGTGGGCCGGGTGCGCTGGGCCGACTACCGGGCCGACCTGCGGCGGCCGCGGGTGCTGCTGTTCGCCGGCTGGCTGCTGCTGTTCGCCTCCCACTGGGGCGCCGAGGCCACCGCCTATGGTCTATTTCTACGCCAGGACCTGGCCCTGTCGATGACCGGCATGGGCTGGTACATGGTGGGTGAGTTCGCCGCCATCGCCGCCACCCTGCTGCTGCTCGGCCGCGGCCTGCGCGACTTCCGGCGGCTGGCCGTATACGCCGTGGCGGGCCTGGCCGTCTCGGGCATCGGCCACGTGGGCATGGTCTTCGAGCCGCTGGCGCTGTCGCTGGGCATGCGCCTGCTGCACGGGGTGGGCGACGGGCTGATGTTCCTGGTGACCTACTTCGGCATCGCCCGGCTGTTCGCGGTCGAGCGGCTGGGCGGAAACACCGGCTTCGTGGCCATGGCCACCATGCTGGGCTACGTGCTCGGGGCGCTGGTCTACGGGCCGGCGGGCGAGGCCTGGGGCTACGGCGTGCCGCTGGTGGCCAGCGGGCTGATCGCGCTGGGGCTGGCCGCCGGCTTGCTGCTGCTGCTCAGGCGCCCGATCGGGCGGCCGGCGGTGGCACCGATGGGAAGCGGCTCGGGTCGGTATGCGGAAAAAATTGCGCCCCCGAGAAGCGGATCATGAAGTCCTGGTTGACGTTGAGTTCCAGGTAGGTGATGCGGTCGCGGATGGCGTGGATGCGCTCGATGGCGGCGGCGTCGCGCAGCAGGCGCAGCGCGCCGCCCAGCGAGCTGTTGCCCAGCACCCGGTAGCGATCGCGCGGCAGGTCGGGCAGCATGCCGATGGTGATGGCCGACCCGGGGTCGATCACCGAGCCGAAGGTGCCGCCCACGTAGAAGGCGGCCAACTGTTCCGGGGTCATGGCCACCGCTGCGCACAGGGTCTCGAGGATGGTGAACATGGCCGCCTTGGCCTTCTTCAGGCTGGTCAGCGAACGCTGATCGAGCACCAGGTCTTCGCCGCTGGCCGACTCGGCCGCCGGCACCAGCACCAGCTCCGGCCCGCTCTCGCCCTGCCGACACTGCCCGCCGCAGGCCGCCGGCGCCAGCTGGCCGCGCAGGTCGATGCGGCCCGAGCGAAACAGCGCCGCCGCCAGGTCGATCAGGCCCGAGCCGCAGATGCCCCGAGGCGCGCCGCCGCCGATCACCTCGAGTTCCAGCGCGCCGCCGGCGCCCAGCCGCACCCGCTCGATCACCCCGTCGGCGGCCGGCATGCCGATGGCCGCCACCCCGGCCTCCAGCGCCGGGCCGGCCGCCCCGGCGCAGCCGATCAGCCAGTCGCGGTTGCCCAGCACCACCTCGGCGTTGGTGCCCACGTCGACCAGGATGCCCGGCTCGTCGCGCTCGTCCAGACCGGCGCACAGGATGCCGGCGATCAGGTCGCCGCCGAAGTAGGCGCCCACATTCGGAAAGACGAACACCCGCGCCCCCGGCGCCCAGCCCAAGTCGAGCGCCGCGGCCGGCACCAGACCCGGGGTGTTGCTGGCCGGGATGTAGGGCTCGCGGATCAGCCAGCGCGGCTCGAACCCCAGCAGCAGGTGGCCCATGGTGGTGTTGCCGGCCACCGCGCCCAGCACCACCTCGTCGGGCTGGAGCCCGGCGCTGCGGCACAGGGCCGCCGAGCGCTCGGCCAACCCGGTGCAGACCAGCCGCTGCAGCCGCTCCAGCCCGCCGGGCCGGCCGGCGGCGTGGATGCGGGCCAGCACGTCCGGGGCCACCGCGCCCTGGGGGTTGTCGAACACGGCCTCGCCCAGGCTGCGGCCGTCGCGCAGATCGACGAGCTGCAGCGCGATGCGGGTGGTGCCCAGGTCGATCGCCAGCGCCGGCAGCGGCCGGTCATCGTCCGGGTCGCGCACGTCGATCAGCACCCAGCGCGTCCGGTCGCGGGCCAGGCAGCAGCGCGCCCGATAGCCCCAGCGGCGCAACCGCTCGGGCAGCCGCCGTGCCAGGGCCAGATCGAGCCCGATCGCATCGCAGTCCAGCCGCGCGCGCAGCGCCGCCAATAGCCGGTCGGCGTCGGCGGTGTTGTCCTGCAGGCCCGGCGGGGCGAGATCCAGGTCCAGCCACCAGCGATCGTTCGAGGTCTCAGCCATAAAGCGCTCTTCCCACCGGCGGCGGCCGGCCGGCGCCTCAGTCGGCCTTGCCGGACTTGACCAGCTTGGCCCAGCTGTCGCGCAGCGGCACGGTGCGGTTGAACACCGGCTGGCCCGGGGCCGAGTCCTTCGGATCGACGTAGAAGTAGCCCAGCCGCTCGAACTGCACGTGCTCTGCGGGCTCGGCCTGGTCCAGGCAGGGCTCGAGCTTGCAGCCGGTCAGCGTCTCGAGCGCATCCGGGTTCAGGTCGTCGAGGAAGTCGCGTCCCTTGGCCCCGGGCTGGCGTTTGACGAACAGCCGATCGATCAGGCGCACCTCGGCATCGACCGCCTGGGCCGCCGCCACCCAATGGATGGTGCCCTTGACCTTGCGCCCGTCCGGCGCGTCGCCGCCGCGGGTGGCCGGGTCGTAGCTGCAGCGCAGCTCGACCACCTCGCCGGCCGCATCGTGGATCACCTCGGTGCAGCGGATGAAGTAGGCCCAGCGCAGCCGCACCTCGCGGCCCGGCGCCAGGCGGAAGAACTTCTTCGGCGGGTCTTGCATGAAATCGTCGCGCTCGATGTAGAGTTCGCGACCGAAGGGCACCGGCCGGGTGCCCATGCGCGGCGGGTCGTCCGGGAAGTGGGGCGCGTCGAAGTACTCGACCTCGCCTTCGGGGTAGTTCTCGATGACCACCTTGAGCGGCCGCAGCACGCCCATCACCCGCTTGGCGCGCGGGTTGAGTTCGTCGCGCACCGCGTGCTCGAGCAAGGCCACATCCACCGTGCTCTCGCGCTTGGACACGCCCACCCGGTCACAGAGCCGGCGGATGGCCGCCGGCGGCACGCCGCGGCGGCGCAACCCGGACAGGGTCGGCATGCGCGGGTCGTCCCAGCCGTCGACGCGGCTCTGCTGCACCAGCTGCAGCAGCTTGCGCTTGCTGAGCACGGTGAAGGTCAGGTTCAGCGGGGCGAACTCGTACTGCCGCGGCCGGCTGGGCACGTCGATGTGATCCAAGAACCAGTCGTAGAGCGGGCGGTGGTTCTCGAACTCCAGCGTGCACAGCGAATGGGTAATACCCTCGACCGCGTCCGATTGGCCGTGGGCCCAGTCGTACATGGGGTAGATGCACCACGCATCGCCGGTGCGCGGATGGGCGGCGTGCAGGATGCGGTACATGGTCGGGTCGCGCAGGTTCATGTTGGGCGCGGCCATATCGATCTTGGCCCGCAGCACCCGCGAGCCGTCCGGGAACTCGCCGGCGCGCATGCGCTCGAACAGATCGCGGTTCTCCGCCGGCGGGCGGTCGCGGTAGGGGCTGGGTTGACCGGGCCGGGTCAGGGTGCCGCGGGTGGCGCGGATCTGCTCCGGCGTCTGATCGTCGACGTAGGCCAGCCCGGCGTCGATCAGCTCCAGCGCCCACCGGTAGAGCTGGTCGAAGTAGTCCGAGGCGTGGTAGAGCCGCTGGCCCCAGTCGAAGCCAAGCCAGCGCACGTCGCGCATGATGGCGTCGATGTACTCCTGCGACTCCTTGCCGGGGTTGGTGTCGTCGAAGCGCAGGTTGCAGGTGCCGCCGTACCGGGCGGCCAGGCCGAAGTTGAGGCAGATCGACTTGGCGTGGCCGATGTGCAAATAGCCGTTGGGCTCGGGCGGGAAGCGGGTGGCCACCCGGCCGCCGTGCGTGCCGGCTTCCAAATCGCGCTCGATGATCTCCTTGATGAAGTTGCTCTCCGGGGCACCCTCGCGTTCGCTCATGCCATCGCTCCGTATCCAGCCGTCCACAGCGGCCTGAAGCGGCCGCCGAATCCCGCGCAGTGTGGACCAGATCAGCGGCATTTTCAAGGTCTTCCATTCACCGCCGATCCGCTCTGCGGCCTTGTCAGACCGGGTTTTCGACCCCATATTGTCTTGTGAAAGCGGACCGGGCGGCTGGCCGATCCGGTCATGGGCTGAAAACTCCGACAGTCCCGCTCCCGTACAACGGAGCTGGAAGGTCACGCAGGAAGCGGGTGATGTCGATGTTCATGTTCAGAATCGATCACAAGCCACAGCAGGCTTTCTGGATCCACGATCCGCAGCACTCGGCCCCGGCGGCGATAGACATTCCGCGCAGCCGCAACCGGGTTCAGCTGATGACGGCCTGGGCCAAGGCCCGGCTGGCCGAGGAGAGGCAGCGCGACACCGATTTGCGCGAGCGGCCACCCAAGCCCTTCTATCCCATGGAGCTGGTGCTGGCGGTCTATCCCTCGCGCAACTGAGGTTCAGCGGCGGCCAGCGGGCCGCGCATGCAGGTCAGCTGGCCGTCGCCGTAGAACACCTCGAAATCCGGGCCCAGGTAATCGCGCAGGCAGTCGGCGATGGAGAACACCACCGCCGGCCGGCTGCGCGCGGCCAGCTGGCTAGCCAGGCGGCGGTAGAAGGCATCGCCCGGACCCGTCGGCCGCAGCGGCCGGTACAGATACAGCAGGTCGAAGCCGCCGGCGTCGACATCGCGCACGTCGGCCGCCCGCCAGTCCACCCGATCGACGGCGATGCCCAGCCAGCGCTGCAACGCGCGGCCGAAGGCCACCGCCCGGCTGGAGATCTCGACCTGCACCGTGCGGGCGTGCGGGGCGAGTAGCTGCATCAGCAGCCCCTGCAGCCCGTTGCCGGCGCCCAGGTCGGCCGAGCGGGCCGCCGGGAACAGGTGATCGGGCGCCTTGAGCACCGGGCTCAACCCGCCGGCGTGGTTCCAATAGCCGCCGGCGGCGTCCATCCGCCGCCGCTCGGCCGCGGTGTAGGGCGCCTCGTGGCCGTGCAGGTGGGCGTACAGGGCCAGAAAGGCCTCCTCCAGCCGCTCGCCGTCGTCGCCCGCGGTGGCGGCGACGAGTTCGGCCTGCAGCGCGTCCCAGCGCGGCACCAGACCGCAGGGATCGGGCGGCGGCGCGAGCCGCGCGAAGCGGGCCATCAGCCAGGCCAGCCGCCGCCGCTCGACCGGCGGCCGCTCGTCGCCGGCCAGCATCTGCTCCAGCCGCTGTCGCAAGCGCGTCTCCATCACGGCGGCAGACTAGCACAGCGCCGCCCCGCCCGCTGCCCGCTCGACAGGTTGAATTCCGGAACAAAATGGTTTAACTGCACAATCTCGAGTGCGCGCGGAGGGTTGACCATGACACGACTCGATATATCCGAACGACCCATCGATGCGCTGACCCGGACGTTCCGGGCCTTCGCCGCCCACAAGCTGTCGGGCGCGGTGCTGCTGGTGGCGGCCACGGTGGTGGCGCTGATCTGGGCCAACTCGCCTTGGGCGGCCAGCTACCGCGCGCTGCGCGATTTGCCGGTGACGGTGGGCGTCGGCGACTTCGTCCTGTCCAAGCCCTTGTTGCTGTGGATCAACGACGGCCTGATGGCGGTGTTTTTCTTCCTGGTGGGCCTGGAGATCAAACGCGAGGTGCTGGCCGGCGAGCTGTCCACGCTGCGCAAGGCCGGGCTGCCGATCGCGGCTGCCTTCGGCGGCATGTTGCTGCCGGCCGGGCTGTTCCTGGCCTTCAACGCCGGCGGGCCGCACGCGTCCGGGTGGGGCATCCCCATGGCCACCGACATCGCCTTCGCCCTGGGCGTACTGGCGCTGCTGGGCGACCGGGTGCCGCTGGGGCTGAAGGTCTTTCTGACCGCGGTGGCCATCGTCGACGACATCGGCGCCATCCTGGTCATCGCCGTGTTCTACACCGACAGCATCTCGCTCTACTCCCTGGCGCTGGCCGCCGGCGGGCTGGTGGTGGCGATCGCGGCCAACCGCCTCGGGGTGCGCAACGCGGTGTTCTACTTCCTGGTCGGCAGCGTGGTCTGGCTGGGCTTTCTGAAATCCGGCGTCCACGCCACCCTGGCCGCGGTGCTGATGGCCTTCGCCATACCGGCCCGCGTCCCCATGCACCGCCATCGCTTCCTCGATCGCAGCCGCGAATTGCTGGACGAACTCGGACAGTGCTTGCAGCAAAAGAACGTTTTTTTTACCCACGAGCAGCAGGCGCTGCTGACTCAGGTCGAGCTGACTCTAGAGCGCGCCACCCCACCGCTGCAGCGGCTGGAGCACGCCCTGGCCCCGTTGGTCACCTTCCTGGTGCTGCCGGTGTTCGCCCTGGCCAACGCCGGGCTGGCCCTGTCGGGTGATAACCTGGGCACGGCGCTGGGCCATCCGGTGTTCTGGGGCGTGGTCGCCGGCCTGCTGCTGGGCAAGCAGCTCGGGGTGCTGGGCTTCGCCTGGCTGGCGGTCAAGCTGGGCCTGGCCGACCTGCCGAGCCGCACCGGCTGGCGCCAGATCCACGGCACCGGGTTGCTGGCCGGCATCGGCTTCACCATGTCGCTGTTCATCAACGCGTTGGCCCTGCCCGACGCGGCCACCCAGGACGTGGCCAAGCTGGGCGTGCTGGGCGCCTCGCTGATCGCCGGTGTCAGCGGCTACCTGCTGCTGCGCCTCGGTCCGTCGCGGGCCGACCCGCCCACCGATTGAAGCGGCGCTTTGCCCCACCTCGACGTCTGCACTATCCTGGCCCCCGACGACACGCGGTGAATAGCCGACAAAGTGGGGGCAGGCCATCTTCCCGCCGACCGCCTCATCTCCGCCACCGCCATCCACCACGAGGCGAAGCTGGTGACCAAGGACCGTGCCATCCGGGCCTTCCCAGGTGTGGAGACGGTCTGGTGAGCATCTTCAAGGGCACTCTGGTCAGGTGTTCATCCAGCCAGGCAGCGCTGGATGACCTCTACGAGGATAGATAATTTTCCGCATCACCATTGCGGAAAAATCCGATTTTCCCGCAACTCTGTTGCGGATTATGCTCTTCTCAGGTACCCTGATCCACATGTATGTTCCGCGCATCATCCCCCTCGAAGAAGAACTCGAACGCGCCAGTGTGCTCTTGCTCGGGCCCCGCCGTACCGGCAAGAGCTTCTACATCCGCCACCAGGCACCGCCCCACAAGGTCTACAACCTGCTCAAGGCGGATGTCTTCATGCGCCTGTCCCAGCGGCCGTCCGCCATCCGCGAAGCGCTGCGGCCTGAAGACCAGCTGATCGTGATCGACGAGATCCAGAAGCTGCCGCAGCTGATGGATGAGGTCCACGTCATGATCGAGGAGGCCGGCGTGCGCTTCCTGCTGACCGGCAGCAGCTCGCGCAAGCTCAAGCGCTCGCACACCTCCTTGATGGCCGGCCGCGCCCGTTCGCGCCGCCTGCTGCCATTCGTCAGCGCCGAACTCGACGCCTTCGACCTGCAGCGGGCGCTGCGCTACGGCACCCTGCCACCGGTCTACCTCTCCGGCGAGCCCGAGGAGGAGCTGGCCGCCTACGTGGGCACTTACCTGCGCGAGGAGGTCCAGGCCGAGGCGCTCAGCCGCAACATCGAGAACTTCTCCCGCTTCCTGCACCAGGCAGCGCTGGGCTCGGGCGAGCTGCTCAATTTCGAGGCGGTGGGCCGCGACGCCCAGGTGCCGGCGCGCACCATTCGCGAGTACTACACGGTGCTCGAAGACACCCTGCTCGGCCACATGCTGACCCCGCTGCAGACCAGCGGCAAGCGCAAGGCCGTCTCGCGTGGCAAGTTCTACCTGTTCGACATCGGCGCAGTCCACGCGTTGACCGGCGCCTACGCGGTTCAGCCGCAGACCGCTGCCTACGGCAAGGCCTTCGAGCACCTCATCGGCCAGGAGCTGTTCGCCTACCAGCAGTACTTCGCGCCCCGCAGCGCGCTCAACTTCTGGCGCGACGTCAAGCAGGCCGAGGTCGACTTCGTGCTCGATCAGCGATCAGCCATCGGGGTCAAGGCCACCGGGGCCGTCCACGACCGCCAGCTCAAGGGCTTGTACGCCATCACCGAACAAAAAGACTTCCCCATCCAGCGCCGCATCGTCGTCTGCCAGGAACCCGAGCCCCGCATCGTCGACGGCATCGAAATCCTACCCTGGCAAGACTTCCTACGGCAGCTCTGGTCGCATCAGCTGATCGCTTGACCCGAGTCCCGCCTCGGGCCGGAGCGGCCGGCGCGTTCAGGGTTCGGTGGTGGGCTTGCCGGCACCGGCTGCGGGGGTGTCGCCGACGAGGCGGATGGGCATGGGCTCGGTGACCGCGCCGGTGTAGAGGGTGCGGTGCGGAAAGGGGATCTCGATGTCGGCGGCGTCGAAGGCGCGCTTGATGGCCAGCCACATGCGGGTGCGCAGCTCCCAGAAGTTCTCGGTGGCGCACCAGACCGAGAACTGGAACTCCAGCGCCGAGTCGCCGTAGCCGATGAACAGGAACATGGGCTTGGGCTCGTCCAGACACAGCGGCTCGGTGTCGGCCACCGCGAGCAGCACCTCGCGCACCCGATCCAGGTGCTCCTTGTGGGCCACGCCCATGACCATGTCGATGCGCCGGATGGGAAAGCGGGTCAGGTTGCTGAACTCGGTCTTGATCATGTACTCGTTGGGGATGCGCACCAGCACGTTGTTGAAGGTGCGCAGCTTGACCGACAGGAAGTCGATCGACAGCACCGTACCGGTGGTCTGGCCCACCTGGATCAGATCGCCGACCTGGAAGGGCCGCTCGCCCATCAGGAACACGCCGCTGATCAGGTTGGAGGCCGATGTCTGCGAGGCGAAGCCGATGGCCACGGTCAGGATGCCGGCCGCGCCCAGCAGCACGCCCAGATCCAGGCCCAGCTCGCGCAGCGCCCACAGCACCGCCACCGCCATGACCACCACCCCGCCCACCCGGCTGATGATCATCGACTGTTGGGGATGCAATCGCCGCAGCCGCAACCAGCGGCTGGTCAGCTTGGCCAGCAGCAACCCGCCCAGCAGGATGCCGGCCGCCTTGACCACCGCCAGCACCTGCGGATCGCGCAACCACTCCTTCAGCGTCTCCCAGGCCTGCTCCATGGCTCGTCTCCTCCCATCGCAAGACTCTGCGCTCGGGTGGCTCAGCTCTCGCGCAGCCGCAGCAGCGAGCTGAAGGCCCGCATGACCAGGTTGGCGTCGGCCTCCAGCCGCGGCGGCGCCAGCAGCCGGCCCCGGGTGCGGCCGTGGATGCACTGCTGCTCGGCCTTGTCCGGCATGTGCAGCGTGGCGAAGGCGCTGGTCTCGGTGCGCTCGTAGACCACCTGGTGGGTCCACAGCCGGCCGTCCTCGGCCTGGCACAGGGCCAGATGCATCACCGGGATCTTGAGCCGCTCCAGGGTCAGCACGTCGGCGGCCCGGTTCTTGACCCGCACCGCGGTGGTGGCCCGGTGCGGCCGTGCGAGCAGATTGTCGAGGTCTAGCCGGATGCGGGTGCGCGCCGAGTAGCCCAGCTCGCCCTCCATGGTGCTGTCGCCGAACCAGGTGTCCGACAGCCGCAGCACCGGGATCTCGACCAACTGCTGGGCCGGCTGGCCCACCGCCACTTGCACCCAAAGCGGGGTGCTGACGTAGACATACAGGTCCTCTCCGGGCAGCAAGGACACCGGCTGCTCGGCCCGGGTGACCACGGTGCGGTCGGCCAGCGCGGCCGCGAGCTGCAGCTGGCCGTCGTCGCCGCGCACGGCGTAGCGGGCGGCGTTGTCCAGCGCCAGGATGTCGTCCACCGCGGCCTGCTCCTCGAACTCCAACCCGTCCTGCAGCGGATCGCCGCTCGAGCGCCAGGCCAGCCGCCACTCGCCCTCGAGCCGCTGGGCCCACAGGGTCAGCGGCCCGATGCGCCAGCGGCTCACCCGCTCGCCGTCGAGCGCATAGCTGCCCCACCAGGTGTTGGCATCGCGTTCGACCATGGACTCTCCTCCCATCGGCGGACGGCCACGCCCGCAGCATGGCAAAGGGCCGGGCCCGGCTGCAAGCCCCATGGCCCGAGCGACCTGCTACACGACCGCATCGCTTCCTTGACCTCACGGCCGATCTGGGAAATCAGTCACATGGTGCCGGGAGATTCTGGTGCTCCAGGGCGCGTTGACCGGCGTCCGGCGGAGCCCTAAAATGCTCCCGCCATGCAGCGCTGCGTGACCACCATCCTGAGACTGATCGCCGTCCTCGCGGCCCTGGTCCTCAGCCCGCCGGCCGCAGCCCAGCCGGCGCAGGTCGAAGCGGTGCCGGCGCCCGAGACCAGCGGCGGCGACGATACCGGCGGCGACCGCAGCCGGCAGCCGTGGCTGGTGCTGCTGCCTTTGGCCGGTCTGGGCCTGGCAGCCGCCAACACCCGCTGGCGGCCCGGCCGCCGGCGGCCCCGGAGGCGGCGGCGATGAAGCTGCTCTGGACCCGGCGCATCGTACAGCTGCTCTTTTTGGCGCTGTGGGTCTTCTTGTTCCTGGCCGCGCGCAGCCCGCTGAGCCAGGTGATGCGCACCGATCTGTACCTGATGACCGACCCGCTGGTGGCTCTGGCCGCGCTGGGCGCGGCCCAGGTGCTGGTGGCCAGCCTGCTGGCGGCCGGGCTGCTGCTGGCGACCAGCCTGGTGCTGGGCCGCTTCTTCTGCGGCTGGATCTGCCCGCTGGGCACCCTGCTCGACGGGACGGCCAGGCTGCTGCGCCCCCCGGAGCAGCGCTTTTCCGATGAGACCCACCGCCGCATGCTGCGCTGGAAGTACTGGATCCTGGTCTTGGTGCTGGCCGCGGCGGTGATGTCTTTCCAGCTCGCCTGGCTGCTCGACCCACTGGTGCTGCTGGGCCGCGCCAGCGCCGCGGCGCTGTATCCGGCCGCCACCGCGGTGCTGCCGGCGGACTGGTTGCCGGACGGGCTCGCTCAATCGGCCCACCCGGTGCTGTGGGCGCCGCTACTGGTGCTGCTGGCGGTGCTCGGGCTGACCGCTTTGGCGCCGCGGTTTTTCTGCCGCTACCTGTGTCCGCTGGGTGCGCTGTACGCCCTGGCCGCCCGGCTGCCGCTGCTACGCCGGCGGGTACGCGACTGCGACGGTTGCGCCGGCATCGATGCCAGCCGTAGCTGCGCGGCGGAATGCCGCATGGGCGCCGTGCCGGCCAACCCGCGCCACAGCCGCTCGGCCGAGTGCATCCGCTGTATGCAGTGCCGCCGGCTCTGTCACGCCGGGGCGGTGGACTTCGCCTGGGGCGCACCGCTGCCGGACCGGCGCGACGAGCCGCTGGACGTGACCCGCCGCGGCTTTCTGGCGGCCGGCGCCACGGGGTTGCTGCTGGCGCCGGTGCTGGCCCGCGGCGCGGCGGCGCGCGGCAGCCCCGAGCGGGTGGTGCGGCCGCCGCGGGTGGACGACGAGGATCTGTTTCTGGATCAATACGTGCGCTGCGGCCTGTGCGTGCAGGCCTGCCCCACCCAGACGCTGCAGCCGATCGGCCTGGAGGCCGGCGCCGCCGGGCTGTGGTCGCCGGCCATCACGCCGCGCATCGCCGGCTGTAAGCCGGAGTGCAACGCCTGCGCCCTGGTGTGTCCCACCGAGGCCATCCCGCCGTTTTCGACCCGGCTGGAGGACAAGTGGGCCACCAAGATGGGCACCGCCCAGTTCGAGTCGACCCGCTGCATTAGCTACGCCGAAGGCGCCGGCTGCGCCCGCTGCATCCGGGTCTGCCCCACCCGGGCCATCGTGATCGACAGCTCGCCCGGCCGCCACCCCATGCGCCCGGCACGGGTCGACTTGTTCCGCTGCGTCGGCTGCGGTCTGTGCGAGCACACCTGCCGCGGGGTGGTCTTCGGCCAGCCGGCGCTGACCACCTGGGCCCACGGCCGCGGCGACCCGGCCCACTTTTGACCCGGAATTCACTCGCCGGGGGCGCCGTCCACGGCCTCCAGCTGCAACCCGTCGCTGAGGTGGCTGGCGAAATCGGCGTCGAAGTAGAGCACCTCGAGACCCTGTCGCTCGGCCAGGGCCATCCCGTCTTCCACGCCCAACACGAACAGGGCGGTGGCGTAGCCGTCGGCCCGGGTGGCGTCCGGGGCCACCACCGTCACCGAGCTGACCCCGCGGGCCGGCCAGCCGGTGCGCGGGTCGATCAGGTGGTGGTAGCGCTTGCCGCCGATGCGGAAGAAGCGCTCGTAGTTGCCCGAGGTGGCCACGCCCTGGTCGGCGACCTCCAGCACCGCGTGGATGGAGCGATCGCGCGGGTGGCGCACCCCGATGCGCCAGGGCCGGTCGCCGCGGCGGCCGGCGGCGTAGAGGTCGCCGCCGGCGACCACCAGGTGATCGCCGAAGCCGGCCCGGCGCAGCACCCGGCTGGCGCGGTCGACGGCGTAGCCCTTGGCGATGCCGCCCAGGCCCATGCGCATGCCGGCCTCGGCCAGGCGCAGGGTCCGCTGCTTCGGGTCCAAGACCAGCTTGCGGAAGTCGACCCGGGCCACCCGGGCGGACACCGCGGCCTCGTCCGGCAGCTGCGGCCGGCGGCCGTCGAAGTCCCACAGGCCGTCGAGCGCGGCGAAGGTGACGTCGAAGGCGCCGCCGCTGGCGGCCGAGATAGCGCGCGCCAGCTCGGCCATGCGAAACAGCTCCGGGCCCACCGCCACCGGGCCCTTGCCGGCCCGGCGGTTGATCTCGGCGATCTGGCTGTCGGCCCGCCACTCGGACAGCTGGCGCTCGATGCGGGCCACCTCGGCGAAGGCGGCCGCGATGGCGGCCAGCACCGCGGGCGACTCGGGCCGGGCCACGCTGATGCTCACCCGGGTGGACATGTGCTGCTGGTGGCGCACCGTCACCGCCACCGCGTCCGCCCCGTCCCCGCCCGCTCCATCTGACGCGCCGGCCCGCAGCCCGGCCGGCGCCAGCCCCAGGCCCAGCACCAGCCACACCACCGCGCCCCGCTGTAGCCACTGCATGGATTTTCCCCCTGCGCGCTTCGCCTCGGTCTCGCTCGAAGAATCAAGCTACAGCAAAAACGCGCCGAGAACCAGAGCGCATGCGCCCATCGGCTGGCAGCCGCTCTGCCGGCCGCGGCGCGCGGTGCGTTGACGGCGCCGGGGCCGGGACGCTAGCCTGGATGCACGTTTCAGCTCGAGGAGGAGATCCCATGAACGAACGCATTCTCGGCAATCCCTGGCGGCTTTCCATCCTGTTCCTGCTGGCCGGCGGCCTGGCGCTCGGCTGCGGCGAGCCGGATCGGCGGCACCTGGCCGGTACCGGCCGGCCCATCACCAACGGCTCGCCGGACACCGACCCGGCCCACATGGCCACCGTGGCGCTGACCGACGGCCCGGGCACCGGCTTTTTCTGCTCGGGCACCCTGATCACCAGCAGCGTGGTGCTCACCGCCGCCCACTGCCTGGAAGACTACTGGGGCAATCCGGTCGACCCGACCGACATCCAGATCTTCTTCGGCGACGACGTCAACGCCGGCGGCACCTACCGGGCGGTCAGCGAGGGGCTGCAGCACCCGAACTGGGATCGCAACCAGCTGGTGGGCGACATCGCCCTGCTGCGGCTGTCGGCCACCGCCCCGGCCGGGATCACCCCCATTCCGCACCTGCCGGCCGATCTGGGCCTGGGCGCTGCCGACGAGGGCGTTGCCCAGGTGGACTTCTCCGGCTTCGGCGCCACCGAGACCGGTGCCAGCGGCGAGAAGCTGCACGTGGAAAACACCATCGACCTGGTCTGCGACGCGGCCGCCGGCTGTAGCAACTGGCTGTCGCAGTACACCTTCGGCTACGACCAGGATCCGGGCGGGCCCTGCTCGGGCGACAGCGGCGGGCCGGCCTACCTGCTCCGCAACGGCACCGAGTACGTGGCCGGGGTGACCTCCTACGGCGATCGGTACTGCACCAGCGCCGGCGCCAGCACCACGGTCGATCGCTACGCTGCCTGGATCGATGCATTTCTGGGCAACGTGGTGGTCGAGGACTGCTCCAACGGCGTGGACGACGACGAGGACGGGCTGACCGACTGCGACGACGACGACTGCGCCGGCCACCCGGACTGCCTGGGCCCCAGCGCCTGCGCCGAGGCCGATCCGGCCACCTGCGGCTCCGAGATCACCTCCACCACCGTGGGCGGCGCCATGAACTTCAGCAGCTACTCCTGCCTGCAGGGCACCGAGGACGGGCCCGAGGTGGCCTACCAGGTAATCGCGCCCGAGGGCGCCCAGGTCAACGTGACCATGCAGCCCGGCGCCGGCGGCGATCTGGATCTGTTCCTGCTGGCCGGCGACGCCGACGACTGCGACCCCGACCAGTGCCTGGACGGCTCGGTGGAAAGCGGCCAGAATCCCGAACAGATCTCATTCGTCATGCCGGCCGATGCGGTCTACCTGGTGATCGAGACCTACGACCAGCCCACCAGCTTCAACATGAGCCTGAGCTGCGGCGACTCCGAGGTCTGCGACAACGGCGTCGACGACGACGGAGACGGCGCCGTTGACTGCAGCGACCCGGACTGCGCCCAGGATCCGGCCTGCGCCGGCACCACCGCCTGCGTGCTGGCCGACGACATCGCCTGCGGCCAGGCGGTCAGCGGCTCGACCGCCAACGGCGTCGACCTGTACACCACCTACAGCTGTCTGCAGGGCTATACCTGGGACGGGCCCGAGCTGGCCTTCTGGATCGACGCCGCGGCCGGCACCGACGCGGTGGCCCGGCTGAGCCACGGCGACAACTCCGATCTGGACCTGTTCCTGCTGCCGGCCGCCGGCGAGGGCTGCGACCCGGACGCCTGCATCGACGCCTCCTACAACGAGGTTCCGCCCGAGCGCATCACCTTCACCGTGCCTGCGGGCGGCGCTTTTCTGGTGGTCGACACCTGGCAGGGCACCAGCTCCTTCAGCCTGAGCCTGGAGTGCTCCGGCGGCGGCGAGAACTGCACCAACGGCGTCGACGACGACGGCGACGGGCTGGTCGACTGCGACGACAGCGACTGCCGCAACCACCCCGACTGCCAGATCGCACCCGAGGACTGCACCAACGGCGCCGACGACGACGGTGACGGGCTTGTCGACTGCGACGACCCCGAGTGCGACGATCACCCCAGCTGCCAACCGGTCGAGGACTGCAGCAACGGCATCGACGACGACGGCGACGGCGACGCCGACTGCGACGACGCCGACTGCTCCGGCCACCCCGACTGCCAGCCCGACCCCGAGGACTGCAGCAACGGCATCGACGACGATGGCGATGGCCTGATCGACTGCGAAGACGGCGACTGCGGCGGCGATCCGGCCTGCCAGCCCGACCCCGAGGACTGCAGCAACGGCGTCGACGACGACGGCGACGGCCTGGTCGACTGCGACGACGGCGAGTGTGCCGACGACCCGGCCTGCCAGCAGCCCGACGAAGACTGCGACAACGGCGTCGACGACGACGGCGACGGCGCGGTCGACTGCGACGACGCCGATTGCGTCAACCACCCCGCCTGCCAGACCTCACCCGAGGACTGCGACAACGGCATCGACGACGACGGCGACGGCGACGTGGACTGCGACGACCTGGACTGCGGCGCGGATCCGGCCTGCCAGCCGGAGGACGAGATCTGCGACAACGGCAGCGACGACGACGGCGACGGCCGCACCGACTGCGACGATCCCGACTGCCGCGATCACCCCGCCTGCCAGACGGCCGAGGTCTGCGACAACGACATCGACGACGACGGCGACGGCCGCACCGACTGCGCCGACATCGACGACTGCGCCTCGGATCCGGCCTGCATGCTGCCCGACGACTCCGACGGCGGCTGCGGCTGCGCCGCCGGCGGCAGCCGCGGCGCCCCGGCCGGCGGCCTGGCCTTGCTGCTGCTGCTGCTCGGCGCTGCCCTCATCCGCCGCCGGAGCTGATCGATAGCGCGCCTGCCCTTCGGGCGGGAAGCGTCAGTCCAGGCAACGGCTGATGCACTCGCGGTGCTCTTGCTGGCAACGCCGGGCCCGCTGCTGGGCCTCCAGGTAGCGCTGGCGCCATTCCTCCCGCGACACCTCTTGCGGTCCGGCCACCTCCCGGGGGGGGGCATCCCGTTGCTCCGGTTGCGCGCAGCGCTGGCGCTGGCGATCGCATTCGCGCTTGCAGTCCGAACTCAACGAATCGCGCTGGTGGATGCCCACCCGCCGCTGCGGCTCGTCGGCCGCGCAGCCGAGCAGCCAGCAACTCAACAGCACTCCGATCAGCAACCACCGCATCCGCATCACCTGACCCCCTTCCGTCAACTCCAATCCCGAATAGCCCGCAGCACCCACAGCTGCGGCTCACCGTAGGCCGGCCCGCGGGGGCGCTCGAAGGGGTTGGAGCCCAGGGGGCGAACCGGCAGGTTGCGCACCTCGAAGTCGCGGTCGGCCTCCAGCGCCAGGGCCCGGTCCAGGTCGCCGTCGCACAGCAGCGCCTGGGCGTCGAGCAGGGCCATCCCGCCCAGCCGGCCGGTGTCGTCGACGATGAACACCGCGCCGCAGCTGCAAAGGCCGCCGAGGGCACCGCCGCCGCTGTACACGTCGTCGAGCTGGCTGGCATCCGGCAACCGCGCCTGGCAGAATGGGCAGTCCAGCCTCGGCTTGGGCCGGCGACGTCTTTTCCTTTTCGGCTTCAACATGGGGCCACCTTAGCGCGAAAACCCACCGCGGACCACCCGCGCGCCGCCGCGCCCCGCTTTGCCGCTGGCGGGCCGCCCATCCGGCCGGCCGGTGCCCGGCGTGGATCCGCGGCCGGAGGTCGGTTAGACTGCGGTCGACCGCGGGACACCGTCGAAGACCGAATCCGGAGGCGTCGTGGAGCACTACGAGACCCTGACCGTCGAACGCCACGATCACCTGCTGCTGGTCGGGCTGAACCGGCCCGGCAAGCGCAATGCCTTCGACCTGCGCATGCTGCACGAGCTGGCCGCGGCCTACACCGCCTTCGAGGACGAGGCTGATCTGCGCTGCCTGGTGCTGTTCGCCCACGGCGATCACTTCACCGGCGGGCTGGATCTGGCCGAGGTGGGCCCGGCGGTGGCCGCCGGCGAGCCGCTGGCGCCGGCCGGCTGCGTCGACCCGCTCGACCTGTTCGACCGCCGCCGGCGCAAGCCGGTGGTGGCCGCGGTGCAGGGCTGGTGTCTGACCATCGGCGTGGAGCTGCTGCTGGCGGCCGACATCCGCCTGTGCGCCAGCGACACCCGCTTCGCCCAGATGGAGGTCCAGCGCGGCATCATGCCCTTCGGCGGCGCCACCCTACGCCTGCCCCAAATCGCCGGCTGGGGCGACGCCATGCGTTGGCTGCTGACCGGCGGCCGCTTCGACGCCGCCGAAGCGCTGCGGATCGGCCTGGTGCAGCAGGTGGTCGAGCCGCCCGCGCTGTTTGACGCGGCCCGGCGGCTGGCCACCGAGGTGGCGGCCCAGGCGCCGCTGGCCGTGCAGGCGACGCGCCAGGCCTGCCGGCTGGCGCTGGAGCAGGGTTGGGATGCTGCCCGCCGGGAGCTGGTGGACCGGGCCCGCGGCCTGCTGGACACCGAGGACGCGGCCGAGGGCGTGCGCTCCTTCGTCGAGCGCCGCCCGGCCCGCTTTCGGGGACGCTGAGCGCGCTTGGATGCCCGTTCAGCCGGATCCCAAACCCGACGCGAGGAGTCGAGCAATGAGAACCGTATCGCGTATCGCCGCCGGCAGCCTGAGCCTGTTGCTGGTCGCGGTCGGATGTGACGACAAGCCGGCAGCGGACATCACCGGCCAAGCGGACACGGCCGCCGCCGAGCCGGGTCCCGCGAGCACCGCCGACCGGCCCGAGCCGGCCGACGCGCCGGCCCCGGCGACCGCCACCCAAGTCGAGCCGGGCGAGTCGCCGGCGGCGAAAAAATTGATGGATGCGGCCATCGCCGCCCGCGGCGGTTGGGAGGCGATGGACGGCACGGCCTTCATCACCGCCGACTGGAAGGGCGAGTTGGAGAGCATGCAGCTGACCGGCCGCTACGCCTACCTGCCCGGCCGCTCGCGTCTCGATCTAAACGCCGGTGCCGCCTACGACACCATGGTCGGCGGCATCGACCGCTGCTGGAAGAAGAAAGGCCCGGTGGTGCTGCCCTGCCAGCAGCGCGAGGCGGATTTTCAGAAGGCCTACCACACGCTGCTGCTGGCTGCGCACCTGTGGCCCATGCGCAAGACCGCCACCTGGGCGCTGGACGCCGACTCCACCGAGGAGGACGGCCAGCGCTGGGACGTGCTGCGCTACCGCACCACCGACAGCAAGCTCGCCGGCGAGCTGCTGCTCGACCCCGCGACCCACCTGGTGGCCCGCGGCCGCTGCCGGGTGCAGCTCGGCGACAAGCGCGGCCGGATCGCGATCCACTTCAGCGATTACCGCCCGGCCTGCGGCTCTGCGATGGCCCACCGCCTGCGCTCGACCTTCGCCGGCCTGCCGCTGAGCGACGAGCACCTGTCCGCGGTCAAGTGCCAACGCCGGCCGGCCGACGATTTCGTCCAGCCCCAGCAGGTGGCCGACGGCACGGTGGGGGTGCGCCAGCTGCCGGCCCAGGGCCTGATCTGCACCGAGGTGGCCGGCCCGCTGTCCGGCCTGGAGCAGGCCTTCCCGCGGATCGGCCAGTTCATGCGCACCGAAGGCCTGCGGCCGTTCGGCCCGCCGGAGCTGGTCTACCGGGTGGGCCCGCACCAGGTGGACGATCCCGCCCGCCAGCGCACCGGGCTGTGCTTTCCGCTCAAGGCCGAGGACGCCGCGGCCGTCGAGCCGAAGGACGGCTTCACCATCGAACGCCTCGAGCCGGCAGAAGTGATCGCCATCTACGCCCGGGGCCACTACCTCGAGCGGGCGCCGGAGGTCATCCCGCAGCTCGAGCAAGAGGCGAACAAGCGCGGCTTGACCACCGCCGGCCATCCGGTGCAGGTGACCTACATGCAGCCGACCGCCTACCCGGTCGACCAGCTGGTCTCGGCCATCTACCTGCGCCTGGAGGAGTGATCGACGGTGGGCTGCGCCGCCCCCAACCCTTTGCACTGGCAGGATCTGCGGGCCCGCCAGGCCGCCGGTCTGCTGGCGCATCCCGGCCTGGAGCCGGCCGCGACGGGCCCGGGTTACACCCTCGCCTTTCTCGATGCCCGCTACCGCATCGACCCGCAGGCCGAGCGGGTCGAGCGCATGGCTCCGGCGGGGCCGCCGCCCAGCCAGGAGCTACAGATCCTGCTCATCCGCTACCTGACCGCCGAGCTGGCCGGTGGGCTGAGCGGCGATTTCATTTCGGAGAAGGAGCTGCCCGGCGGGGCGACGTTTTTCCGCGGCCCGCACGCGCTGCCGGTCGGCCCGGTGGTCGAGCGCTTCGGCACCGACCTCGACGGCTTCGCCGCCCGCTGCCGGGCGCTGGGCGCCAGCCCGGCCGACTGCGGCGACCGGGGCTTTCGCCTCGAGCCCCTACCCCGGCTGGTGCTGATCTACGGGCTGTGGCGGGCCGACGATGAATTTCCGGCTGCCGCCAGCGTGCTGCTGGATCGCGCCCTGGCCCGTTGGTTCGAGCTGGACATGATCTTCCTGCTCATCCGCCAAACCAGCCTGGCCCTGGCCGCGGTCTGACCCGGGTCTGCCGTTGTCAAGGCAGGGGCGGGGTCCCTGATTTCCCACCTCGGCCGCGATCTCTGCGTCAGCGAGGCGTTTTCGATGCTCGACGTAGATGACTACGACTCCGCTCGAAAACGCCTCGCTTCCTTGACCTCACGGCCGATCTGGGAAATCAGTCAGATCGTGGTGGGAGATCCTGGGGGGTGCACTCGTGGCGGCCGGCGGCGGCCGCGACCAGATCGAAGCCCCAGCGGCCGCGGCGGGCCAGCGCGGCCAGCCGGGCGGCTACGCTCTGGTGGTCCAGCCAGCGGCCGTCGCGCCGCGCGATCACCACCCGGTTCAGCTCGTCGGCGGTGTCGAGGCAGGCCAGCCGGCCGAATACCCGTGCCAGCCGCAACCGCACCCGGGCCTCCGGACCCGGGTCCACCGCCAGGTTGACGATCAGCACCCCGCCGGCCCGCAGCCGGCGCTTGACCTGCACGAACACGTCGCCGTCACGCATCACCGCCGGCGCCTCCAGGTCCTCGGTGTAGGCGTCCAGGATGACCGCGTCGAAGCGCCGCTCGCTGCGCTCCAGAAAACGCATCCCGCGCTCGACGTGGATCCGGTAGCGCGGATGCCGCGGCAAGCCGAAGTAGCGCCTGGCCAGCCGCACCACCACCGGGCTGATCTCGACGGCGTCGATCTCGAGCCCGTCCAGTGAATGGAAAGCAGCGGTGGTCAAGCCGCCGCCGCCCAGCCCGATCATGGCCAGCCGCTGCTGCCGGTCGGCCCATGCCAGCCCGACCAGCGCCAGGCGCAGGTAGTCCAGCGGCACCGCCCGCGGATCGCCGATGCGCACCATGCTCTGGTCGTCGCCGGCCGGATCGTCGAAGCGCAGGATGTGCAACCCGTCGGCCTCGAGCACGTAGACCCGCCCCACCGCGGCCGCCTCGCTGTGGATCACCCGCGCCGGCGGCAGCGGCTCCGGCAGCGGCGGCTCCACCGGCGCTGCGGCGCAACCGCCCAGCCAGGCGATCATGAGCAGCGGCGCGCAGCGGCTCACGGCTTGACCAGCTTCTTGTAGGTCAGCCGATGCGGCCGATCGGCCTGCTCGCCCAACCGCCGGCGGCGGTCGTCCTCGTAGGCCTGGTAGTTGCCCTCGACCCAGACCGTGCGGCTGTCGCCCTCGAAGGCCAGGATGTGGCTGGCGATGCGGTCCAGAAACCAGCGGTCGTGGCTGATCACCACCGCGCAGCCCGGAAAGGCCAGCAGGGCCTCCTCGAGCGCGCGCAGGGTGTCGACGTCCAGGTCGTTGGTGGGCTCGTCGAGCAGCAGCAGGTTGCCGCTGGAGCGCAGCAGCTTGGCCAGGTGCACCCGGTTGCGCTCGCCGCCCGACAGGTCGCCGACGCGCTTCTGTTGATCGCTGCCGCTGAAGCCGAAAGCGGCCGTGTAGGCCCGCGTGCGCACCTGCTCGCGGCCGACCTGGAAGAAATCCTGCCCGTCGGCGATCTCTTCCCAGACGCTGCGCTCGGGCTCCAGTGCGGCCCGCGACTGGTCCACGTAGGCCGGCTTCACCGTCTCGCCCAACCGCAGCCGGCCGGCATCCGGCTGCTCCTGGCCCACGATCAGGCGGAACAGGGTGGTCTTGCCGGCGCCGTTGCCGCCGACCACGCCGACGATGCCGCCCGGCGGCAGGCGGAAGCTCAGCTCCTCGAACAGCAGCCGATCGCCGTAGCCCTTGCGCAAGCCCTCGGCCTCGACCACCAGATCGCCCAGCCGGGGCCCCGGCGGCAGGCGCAGCTCCAGGCCCTGGCGCTGCTGGTCGTCAGCCTGGTGCAGCGCCAGCAGCTCCTCGTAGGCCTTGACCCGCGCCTTGGACTTGGCCTGGCGGGCCTTGACCGAGGAGCGCACCCACGAAAGCTCGCGCTCCAGGGTGCGGCCGCGGGCCGCCGCCCGGCGATCCTCGCCGGCCAGCCGTTCGCGCTTCTGCTCCAGCCAGCCGGAGTAGTTGCCCTTGAAGGGGTGGCCCACCCCACGGTCCATCTCCAGGATCCAGCCGGCCACGTTGTCCAGGAAGTAGCGATCGTGGGTGACCGCGATCACCGTACCCGGGTACTCGGCCAAGTGGCGCTCCAGCCAGGCGACGCTCTCGGCGTCGAGGTGGTTGGTGGGCTCATCGAGCAGCAGCAGGTCGGGCCGCTCGAGCAGCACCCGGCACAGCGCCACCCGGCGCCGCTCGCCCCCGGACAGCCGGGCCACGTCGGCGTCGCCCGGCGGCAGCCGCAGCGCGTCCATGGCGATGTCCAGGGTGCGGTCCAGCTCCCAGGCGCCGGCCGCCTCGATGGCGTCCTGCACCTCGGCGTACTCGGTCATGACGCGGTCCATCTCGTCGTCCGCCAGTTCCTCGCCCAGCCGTCCGGTGAGCTGCTCGAAGCGCTCGAGCAAGGCCTGCTGCTCGGCCACCGCCGCCATCACGTTGCCGCGCACGTCCAGCGCCGGATCCAGCTCGGGCTCCTGGGCCAGGTAGCCGATGCGCACCTCGGGCGGGTGCCAGGTATCGCCGTCGTACTCCCGATCCACCCCGGCCATGATGCGCAGCAGGGTGGACTTGCCGGCGCCGTTGCCGCCGATGACGCCGATCTTGGCGCCGGGCAAAAAGGCCAGGGTCAGGTCCTGGATCACGGCGCGGTCGCCGTCGACCAGCTTGCGCAGGTGCTGGACCGTGTAGATGAACTCGTGGGCCATGGGCACTCCTTTGCGGTCGGCTCACCGCGGGCAGTACACCACGGCCCCGAGCGGAATGACAAGGCATCAGCCCCGCGGGGTGACCTCGACCTCCTGGGCGGCCTTGAGCCCGGCGATGGGCGTGGGGTGGCAGGCGTCGCGCTCGGGCACGTACATCAGCCGGTAGGTGAAGCCGTGGTTGCCCTGGCGGGTCATCTCACCCCAACCCGAGATCAGGTAGGGACACTGGTTGTTGAAGCACACCCAGACGCTCTCGACATCCCACTCGGTAAAGTGCGTGTGCGCGATCTCCCAGCGCTGCAGCGGCTGATCGCAGTATGGGCAGCGCAGCGTCTCGTGCAGCGCGCGCTTGCGCTCGGCCACCACCGCCGGCGGCGGACCGGGGTCCGGCTCGGGCGCGATGGCCGGCCGGGCGGGCCGCTCGGCCGGCGCGCCGCGCTTCTCGGCGTACAGCGCCCAGACCGGATCCGAGGGCAGACCGCTGGCGGCGTACTTGTCGTCGGCCGGCCGCGGCTGGCCGCGCGAGACGAAGGCCGTCACCCGACCGAAGTCCTCGACCGAGCGAAAGTAATCCTCGACCAGCATCTGGCGTTCGAGTTCGCTCGACTCGCGCCACAGCTTGACCACCTTGGACGGGAAGAAGCGGTTGGAGAAGATCACCAGGTGCAGCCCGCCCGGCACCAGCACCCGCGACACCTCGGCGAACACGTCGAAGGGCCGGGTCAGGTAATCGACCGAGACCGTGTTGAGCACCACGTCGAAGCGCTCGTCGGCGAAGGGCAGGCGGGAGTCGCGGTTCAGATCGTGCAGCACCCAGTCGTCCAGCGCCGGGTTGTGCTCCAGCTCGCGGACGTTGAGCCCCAGCCCGACCACCTGCGCCGGCTCCAGGCCGGCCGGCAGGTGCGAGTCCGGCCCGGCCATCAGGTCGAGCACCCGCGGCGCCCGCTCGACCACCAGGGTGGCGATGATGCGCTCCACCGTGGCCAGCGCCCGGGCGTCGAGGTGGGGCACGAAGCGGTCCGTGGCATAGAACGCTCCATCGTCGCTCTCGTCGCCGCGGCTGAAGGCATCGTCCGGCAGCAGGGACCGGAAACGTTCCACATAGGCGGCAGCATTCGACATGGTAGAATCATCCTTTCCGCCAAGGAGCCAGCGGCTCCGCAGCGCCTCTCCCCCGGCGCGATCACAATTTACGCATCGGTCGGCCGATGGCAAGCGCTGGTCAGGCGGCCAGCGGCCGGTCCAGGCTGCGGTACTGGATGGCCTCGGCCAGGTGGCCGGCCTCGATGCGCTCGCTGGCGGCCAGGTCGGCGATGGTGCGCGCCACCCGCAGCACCCGCACGTAGGCTCGGGCCGACAGGCCCAAACGGTGCATGGCCGTTTCCAGCAGGCGGTGTTCGGCCGCGCCCAACCGGCAGATGCGCTGGGCCTGGGCGGCCGGCAGTTGGGCGTTGGCCCGCACCGCCGACTGCTCGCCGAAGCGCTCGCGCTGCCGGTCGCGGGCGGTCACCACCCGCCGGCGGATGGCGGCCGAGTCCTCGCCGCGGGCCGTCTGGGTCAGCTCGGCATAGGCCACCGCCGGCACCTCGACCTGGATGTCGATGCGGTCGAGCAGCGGGCCGCTGACCCGGCTGCGGTAGTGCTGGATGGACTGGTTCGAGCACAGGCAATCGTGGCTCGGGTCGGACAGGTAGCCGCAGGGACAGGGGTTCATGGCGGCCACCAGCATCAGCTCGGCCGGAAAGGTGACCGTCATGCTGGAGCGGGCGATGGTCACCTGGCCGTCTTCGAGCGGCTGGCGCAGCACCTCGAGCACGTTCTTGCGGAACTCGGGCAGCTCGTCCAGAAACAGCACCCCGTTGTGGGCCAGGCTGACCTCGCCCGGCCGCGGCAGGCTGCCGCCGCCGACCAGGCCAGCATCCGAGACGGTGTGGTGCGGGGCGCGGAAGGGCCGCCGCGCCACCAGGGCCGCACCGTCGCCGGTCAGGCCCAGGATGGAGTAGACCTTGGTGGTCTCGATGGCCTCGTCGAAGTTCAGCGGCGGCAGGATGGTCGGCAGCCGCCGCGCCAGCATGGTCTTGCCGGAGCCGGGCGGGCCGACCATCAGCAGGTTGTGGCCGCCGGCGGCGGCCACCTCCAGCGCCCGTTTGGCGTGCTGCTGACCGCGCACCTCGGCGAAGTCGACCGTGTGCTGCTCGGCCTGGCGCAGCACCCGGTCGGCGTCGACCGCCAGCGGCTGCAACGACTCGCCCTGGCCGAAATGTGCCACCGCTTCGGCCAGCGAGCGCACCGGCAGCACCTCGACCCCGCCCACCACCGCCGCCTCGGCAGCGCAGTCGGCCGGACACAGCATCTGGGCCAAGCCCTGCTGGCGTGCCATGACCGCCATGCTCAGCGCTCCCGGCACCCGGCGCACCAGCCCATCGAGGCCCAGCTCGCCGACCACCAGGGTGTTGTGCAACCGCTCGCGGTCGAAGGGTTCATCGGCGCTGATCAGGGCCAGGGCGATCGGCAGGTCGAAGCCGGTGCCAGCCTTGCGCACGTCGGCCGGGGCCAGGTTGACTGCGATGCGCCGGGGTGGAAAGTCGAGCCCGGCGTTCTTGATGGCCGACTCGACCCGCACCCGGGCCTCGCGCACCGCGCCCTCGGCCAGGCCCACGGTGGCGAAGTGCGGCAAGCCGCGGGCCAGATCGACTTCGACCTGCACCCGGTAGGCATCCACCCCCATGACCGCACCCGAAATGACCTGGGCCAACATGGTCGTTCCTTCCCGCCCGCAAGCACTCGCGGCGGCGGGCCAGGCTGGGGCGCGCAGCGCCGGGCCACCGGGCCGCGCGCCGTGTTCTCCAACTCGACCGAACTCCGCTCTCCGATTCCGGCCCGATTCCGATTCCGGCCCGTATTGGTGCAAGAGCTGCACCAAAAAACCAGGTGTCTAGTTTTCGGGGACTTGCGAGGGACGAGGCGAGCGGGGGTGTCCGGAATCCGGACACGGTGGACCGTTACTCGGGCACTTCGATGGTGGCCTTGCCGCCCTGGAACTCGGCCTGGATGGTCTTGCCCTGGGGATCGGTGTACTTGCCCTTGCCCTCGGGCTGACCGTTCTCGAAGCGGCCCTCGAAGGCGCTGCCGTCGGCGTAGCTGGCACGGCCCTGGCCGTGCGGCTTGCCGTCTTTGAACTCGCCGCTGTACTCCGAACCGTCGGCCCGCTTCAATCGGCCGCGGCCGTCGGGCTGGCCGTGTTTCCACTGGCCGCTGTAGCGGCTGCCGTCGGCCCAGCTCATGGTGCCTCGGCCGTGCATCTCACCGCGCAGGAAGGCGCCGTTGTACTTCGAGCCGTCGGCCTTGGTCAGCTTGCCCCGGCCGTGGAAGTAGCCCTCCTCGAAGTCGCCCTCGTAGACCTCGCCGTCGAGGCTCTCGGCCTTGCCGCGGCCCTCGAGCCAACCGTTCTCGCACTCGCCGACGATGGCCTTGAAGGCGCCGCGCTCGGCGCGCACGTTGCACGGGATCCCCATGTCCGACGGCTGCGCTCCCACCCCGGCGGCCAACAGCAACGAGCCGATCGCGATCCAGACACTGCGCATGGCATCAACCTCCCATTCCCGAGTACACCAAGCCTACCCCGGGTGCGTCAAGGGCCGGCCCGGCCGTGCAGCCGCACCGCTTGTGGCCCCGGGGCGAGGGACGGTAATCTCGTGGCATGGGCCCGAAACGGAAAAATCCGGTGGCCGCGGGCTGGCTGCTGCTGCTGGCGGTCGGTTGCGGCGGTGGCGCGGGCGGAGGTGACGGCGGACCGGTGCCGCCCGCGCTGGACGAGCCGCTGGCGGCCGGGCAGGTGCGGGCCGGGGTGATCACGCGGCAGAGTGAGCTGCTGGCCGGGCCCGAGGCCCACGGTTGGCTGGGCGACTTCAAGCTCTACAACCACCGGGTGGCCTTCGTGGTCCAGGGGCTCGACGACGTGCGCGCCTGGGGGCCTTACGGCGGCGGGCTGATCGACGCCGCGGCGTTGGACGCGGCCGGCCGGTCCGCACCCGACCTACTGCAGCAGGTCTTCTGCCAGGTCGATCTGTTCGCCTTCCGGCCGGACACGGCCGCGGTGGTCGACGACGGGTCGACCGGCGGTCCGGCCCGGCTGCGCTTGAGCGGCCGGCTGCAGGGCATCCCGGCGCTGGATGCCGCGCTGGGCGGGCTGGAGCCGCCGGCGCTGGAGGTGGTGCAGGAGTACGAGCTGGCCGCCGGCGCCGAGCACCTGCTCAGCCGCACCTCGCTGCGCGCCGAGCGCTCGGCGGGTCTGGCGGTCAAGGTCGGCGATGCGGTCATTCTCGGCGACCGCTTGGCCCACGCCACCGATCGCGGGCGGGCCGCCGGACCGCTGGCGCCGGGCGACTACGCCTGGCTGGCCGGCGCCCATCCGGACGGCTGCCTGGTCTACGCCGGCCGGCCCGGCCCGCTGCGGTCGGCCTTCGGGCTGCACGAGCTGCGGCTGTTCACGGCCACTGCGGATCGAGCCCCCGGTCCGGCGGCCGCGACGCCGCTGGTGGTCGAGCGGCTGCTGGCGCCCGCTGCGGGCGGCCTGGACGCCTGTCTGGGCGTGCTGGAGCGGTTGGACGACCGGGTCCCGGCGACCGCGGTCGCGGGACGGCTGGCCGACGCGACCGGCGAAGCCCTGGCCGGGGTGGCCGTCGAGGCGCTGGCGGCCGCCGGGCCGCGGGCCGGGGCCCTGGTGCGCCAGACCTATACCGATGCCGCCGGCCACTACCACCTGGCCCTGCCGGCCGGCTCCTACCGCCTGGCCGCCGCCAGCCCCGCCCACGGCGCCGTGACGACCGAGCCGCTGGTCCTGACCGCCGGCGACGCGGTAGAGCGCGATCTGGCGCTCGCCCAGGCTGCCCGGCTGCGCTGGAGCTGCGTGGAGGTGTCGGCCGCCGGCGACGAACGCGGCCCCCTGCCCTGCCGGTTGGCGCTGCAGCCCGGGCTGGAGGCCGCGCCGGATGCGCCCGTGGCCGAGGCCCTGCTGACCTTCAGCGCTTCCGGCAGCGGCGAGCGCGCCATGCCCGCCGGTGACTGGACGCTGACCGCCTCGCGCGGTTTCGAGTACAGCATCGACCGGCGATCCTTTGCGGTCGCCGCCGGCGACACGGTCGCGATCGAGGCCCGGCTGGTACACCAGGTCGACAGCCAAGGCCTGCTGGCGGCCGACATCCACTCCCACACCGAACGCTCGATCGACTCGGCCTTCAGGCTGGACGACAAGATCGCCGCCAACATGGCCGCCGGAGTCGAACTGCTGGTGCTGACCGATCACGATTGCCAGACCGATCCCGATCCCGGCCGGCGCGCGCTGCGCGAGCGGACCGGCCTCAGCCCCGACCCCTGGATCCGGCTGGTGCCGGGCATCGAACTCAGCCCGCTGATCGGCCACGCCACCGCCTTTCCGCTGCCGGTGCATCCCAGCGGCTGGGTCTACAACGCCATCCCCTGGGCCCGCTACGAACAGGGCCGGCTGGTCGAGCAGCTGGCCTTCCCCGCGGTCTGGGATGCAGCCCGCGACCGGGGCGCGCAGATCATCAACCTGGCCCACCCGCTGAGCTACACCGCCTGGCTGCGCACGCTGGGCTTCGATCCGCCCGACACCATCCCCCGGCTCGAGACGCTGGACCCGGAGCAATTCGCCGACACCTTCGACACCATCGAGCTGCTGGACATGGACGAGGTCGACGTGATGCTCGAGCAGGTGCTGCCGGTCTGGAGCGCCATGAACAACCAGGGCGTCTTCCGCACCGCGGTCGGTGTATCGGACGCCCACCAGCGCGAGGCCGCCGCCGGCTTCGGCCGCACCCTGATCGCCTGCGGCGACGACAGGCCGGATCGGCTCGCGCTGGACGCCGTCTGGACGGCCCTGCGGCAAGGGCGCACCGCGGTGGCCGGCGGGGTGCTGGTGTGGCTGACCGCCGGCGACGCCGGCCCGGGCGAGCTGGCCGCCGGCGCCGAGCCGCTCGAGCTGCGGGTGCGGGTCGAGGCGGCCGACTGGATCGCGCTGGATGTGCTGGAGCTGATCGCCAACGGCGAGGTGGTGGTGCGCATGCCCTTGTTCGTCCCGGGCCAGGTCGACCCCGAGCGCCCGGCGCTGCGCTTCGATCACGTCATCGAGCAGCATCCGCAGCGCGATACCTGGTACGCCGCGCTGGTGCGCGGCCCCGAAGGCGCCCGGCTGGATCCGGTGTGCGCCGGCTGCCGGGCGGTGGGTCTGACCAACGCGCTGCGCGTCGACGTCGACGGTGACGGCCGCTTCGACCCGCCCGCGCCCTGATCCGCTCCCCGCTACCAGCCGAGTTCCTCGGCCGCGCGCTTCTCGAACTCCTCGGCCCGGGCCTCGGCCTCGGCATCGTGCTTGCGGCCGTCGCCCTGCTGGGCGGCGTCGAGTTCGGCCTGGTCTTCTTCGGCCTCGGTGGTGATCTCGATCTCCTCCGGCGCTGCCGCAGCCGCCTGTTGCTGCAGCTCGGCCAGGTCGGGCAGCTGCTCGCCGTTTACGATCTGGTGGGTCATCTCCATCACCGCACCGTCCATCGACACGGCCGCGCCCTGGACCGAGCAGCGATGGGTGACCGAGCCGCCGGCAGCCGGTTGGCCGCCGCCGCCCATCACGCCGACGCTGACGGCGCAACCGCCGCCCTTGCGCTCGACCTCGGGCTGGACCACGTGTGCGCCCAGGCTGCCGGCCACCATGCGCTTGCAATCCACGTCGCGGCAGGGCCGGCCCGTCTCGGCCTCGTGGGCGGCGACCGCCTCTGCGAACTGCTGGCGATCGACCACCTCGTAGCGGCCCGAGTCGGCCATCACCTTTGACAGCCGATCGGACATCTGGGCTCGCTGCTGCTGATCGAAGCCAGCGTCCTCGCCGGCGAAATCCATCACCACCACCTTGGTGGCCTCCCCGGCCGCGGCCGGCGCCGCCCAGGCCAGCAGGCCGGCCAGCAGGCAGCTCAAAAAGGCACCCCGTCGCGTCATATCGCACCTCCCGGCGTCCGGGTCGAGCATCGCATCCGTTCGCGATCCATCATAGGCCGGCAAGCCGCCGACCGCAACGAATCCACTGGCGGGTCAGGCGGGGCTACAAGGTCAGCCCGGCTGCGTCGGCGGCGAGTTGGTGCTCGTCCACCTCGATCGCGAAGAGCTCACCGTCCCAGCGCAGCGCGATCAGATCGACGGCGATCGGCCGCCGGGGTGCCGGGCTGCGCCGGCGCAGCTGCAGCCCCAGCCGCTGGCGCTCACCCGGCGCCAACATCAGCGCCGACAGGCCCACCGCGGCCGCGTCGGTGGCCTCGCCGGCGGCCACCGGAGTCTGGCCGGCGAAGGCCGCCAGCTCCAGGTCGGCGGCCAGATCGCGCCAGGTGGCCAATACGAGCACTCCCGGACCGCGGAACAGCTGCAGCTCCTTCAGCCGCGCCTGCAGGGCCTCGCCCAGCCGCTCGCTCCCGTCCCCGTCCGGGGGCTGATGCAGCATCCGGGCCAGCCGGACCGCCGACAGCAGCCGCGCCCAGCGCCGCGGATCGTCCGGGCCGGGCCGGCCCGGGGTGCGGGCCACCTTGCGCTCGATGCGCAAGGCCTCGTCCACCCGCCCGGCCCCGGCGGCAGCGGCCGCCAGCCGCAACCGGTACAGGGCCTCGTCGGGCACGCGCTGGACCAGGGTCTGGTACTGGCGGTAGGCCGCGTCGGCCCAGCCGTGGGCCAGGTAGATGTCGCCCAGCAGCCGGCGCGAGTCGGGGTCGCCGGGATCGAACTCCACGATCTCGGAGTAGGTGCGCACCGCCTCGTCGTCCAGCGCGTTGCGGGCCAGCACGTCGCCCAGCTCGCGCGCCAAAAAGGGCGTGGTCAGGCCGCTGTCGCGCAAGCGGCGGCCGAGCACCAGCGCCTCCTGGACCCGATTGGCCTCGACCAGCAGATGGACCAGTCGGATGGTGCCCTTGGGGTCGCCGGGCGCCCGGGCCATGATCCGGCGCAGCCGCTCGATGCGGGCCTCGACGTCGGGCAGCTCGCTGAGCTCGATGTCGACCGCGGCCCAGTTGACCTGCCCGTCGAACAACAAATTCTCGACCACCTGGATCAGCCGTTCGTCCACCGCCCGGCGCAGGATCAGCCGCGCCAGATAGCGTTGCACCGCGGGCTTCTCGGCGAAGAAGCCCAGCACGTAGCGGGCCGCCGCCTCCGAGCGCACCCGGGGCGCCAGCACCCGCAAGAAGGTGGCCTCGCTGCGCCAGTCGGGCAGCTCGCAGGCATGCCAGGCGGCCTGGTAGCGGTGGACCAGGTCCTGGGGCGATTGCGCCGTGCGCATCCGCTTGCGCCACAGGATCACCCGCTGGCGCAGCGGCCGCCGGGCGGCGTCCGAGCAGGTGCGCATCACCTGGTCGACCCGCGCCCGCGGCGGGGGCGGCCGCCGCCGGCTGGCCTCGGTGCGCAGCTCGTCGTCGGTTGGCCTGGCCGGCCGGGCCTCGGCTTCGCGGTGCACCTGGAGCCGCTTCCCCGTCGCCTTGGCCGCCGGGGCCGCTCCGGCTTTCGGGGCCGGGCTGGTCTCGCCGAAGGCGCGCAGGTCGCGGTGGGCGTACGCCTTGTCCTCGGTGGTGGCCGGGGTCTGCTCCGCGGCGGGCGCCGCCGGCTCCTCCTCGGCCATCTCGGCGCAGCCGAAGCCGACCGCATGGGCGGCGGCCAGCGCCTTACCGCCGGCGGCCGGTCGCACCAGCGCGGTCAGCCGCGGACCGCGCAGCGGCGAGCGGTTGCGCCGGATGCCCTGCTGGTGGTAGGCGGCCTCGCTCTCCAGCGCCAGGATGCTGGTATAGGGCGTCATCAGGCCGTAGCGCACACCGAGCTGCATCACCTTGCCGCGCACGGCGCCGAGCGCGTCGGCCGTGCCCAACATGCGCCGCAGCTTCTCGGCCGCCCACAAGCGCGGCACGAAACCGGACACCAGCGGCTCGTCCGCGGCCAAGGCGTAGCTGCGCTCGAAGGCCTCGCCGGCCAGCCGGCCGCGCACCTCGATGATCGACGGCAGATCGTGGTGGCTGCGCGCCAGCACCACCACCTGCTCGCCGCCGACCACCTTGCCGTTGGCGCTCGACATGACCTCGTCGAGCCCGGCGCCCAGATCCATCTCGAAATCGGTCAGCGTCGGCGTCTTGAGCTCGGCCACCAGCTCCAGCGCCCGCTCGGTGGCCTGCTGCGCCGAGTCGATGTGGAAGGCCGCTCCCCCACCCGCCCGGGCCAGGGTGCCCAGCAGGGCGTCGTCGGCCTGCGGGCCCACCCCCACCGTGAACAGGCGGGCGCGCGATGTGGCCAGGGCGCGTTCGAGCTGCTCGGCCAGCCGCTCGCCGTCCAGCTCGCCCGAGGTGGCCACCCCGTCGCCGATGTAGATCACCGCCGGCTGTTCGGCCCCGTGCAGCCGGGCCAGCGAGACGTCGAACAGGGCCGACAGGTCGGTGGCCCCGCCCGGCGGATGCTCGCTGAGCCGCTCCAGGGCGCTGGCGATCTGGTCTTCGGTGGCCGGCGCCAGACCGTCGGTCGGATGCAGCGCGCGCGGGCGCACGTCCAGGGCCACCAGGGCGAAGCGATCTTCGGTCGACAGAGCGCGCAGGATGGACTCGGCCGCGGCCGTCTTGATGGCCTGGCCGCTGTCGCCGCCGGCGGCCGAGGTGTCGATCACCACCACCACCTCGCCCAGCAGCTTCTCACGCTGCAACCATTCGATGTCGGGCGTGTAGCGCAGCATCACGTAGTCGGCGGTATCCTCGCCGGCCACCGCCCGCGCCAGACGGATCGGCTCGGGCGGGTCGACCAGCTCGGCCTCGAGCAGGAAATCGGCCCGCGGTACGTAGCCCGAGCGGCGCATGGTCACCCGGCGGCCGCCCTCCTCGATGCGGGCATCGGCCAGGGTGGTCAGGTGCATGTCGCGGCCGGCCTCGCCCAGGTCCACGGTCAGGCCGAACTCGCCGATGCGGATCGGCTCGGCGGATTGCATGGGATAGACGTAGCGCAGCACGCCGTCGCGGATCGGCAGCAGCTGCAGGTAGCGCAGCACCACCCGCCGGGTGCCGGCGGCCGGCACCGGGAAGATGCGCGCCCGGAAGGTCTGGGCGTCGATCCACTCCAGCAGCGCCGGGGCGTGGCCGGTGTTCGCCGCCCGCTCGTACTCGGTCGCGGCCCGGCGGCGCTCGATGAACTCGCCCTCGACCAGCACCCCGTCGGTCTCGACCGCGAAGCCGGTCACGCTGGCGCCGGCGGGCACGCTGAACCAGTACCAGCCCTCCACCGGGCGATCACCCGGGTTGAAGAATGTCTGATCGACCTCGGTCTCGGCCAACCCGGCACGGATGGCCACCCGCACCGACTGGCGGCCGATCTCCAGCGTCCGGGCCGGACTGCCGGGCGGGGCGGCGCGGTCGACGCCGTAGATGCGGCCCGCGCCGCTGCCGGCCAGGCCGCCGATCAGGCGGTGGTCGGCCATGCCGCCGGTCCAGTCCTCCCAGAAGCCCACCGGCTCGACCGCCGGGGCCGCCTGGCCGGCCACGCGCACCCGCTCACCGGCCCGGGCCTCGACCCGGCCGCCGGGGGCGTTGATGGTGGCGCTGCCGCGGGCGGTATAGACCTCGACCTGACCATCCTGGCGCCGGATGGACAGGCCCGCCTCGACCGCGTGCACCACCACCTCGCCCAGCTCCACCGCCACCGCTTCGCGCTCGGTCGGCGGCGCATCCAGCCACAGCTGCCCCCGCTGCAGCGCCACCCGACCCGGAGCCAGCTGCACCTCGCTGCCGCCGCGCAGAAACACTCCGGAGCCGTTCGACAAGCGGATCAGGGCCCGGCCGCCCTCGCCGGTGCGGATGCGGGCGTCGTCGAGCAGGGCCGCGCCCGAGGCGGCCAGCCCCTTCTCCCCGGCCTGCTCGACCTCGACCTCACCGGCGGCCAGCTCGAGCCGGGCCTGCAGCGGCGCCGCCTCCTGCGGCGCCTCGCAGCCACCGGCCAGCAGCGGCGGCAAGAGCATGCCAGCGGCCAGGCCGATCAGCAGCATTCGCGGCCAACGCCGCACCACCCAGCGGCGTACACCCGAGCCCGTACCCCTCGCGTCCATGACGGCCTCCTGTCGCAACGTCAGCCACAGCCACCGCCCGGCACCGGGCCCGCCGGCGGCGTCCGCTCTGGTCTTTGGCAACAGCTTAGGCTACCGACGCAGCGGGGAGCAAATGGTTGTACAAAAGCCGGTCGGGCTCAGGGCTGGGCGTTGGCGAGGTCCAGGCCCGCCGGTCCGGCGACACCCGGCGGCCGGCCGGCGGCCCCGGGCGACGGCGGGGCGTCCATTCCGGGCAGGCGGAAGACCTCGGCTCCGAGCTGCACCTCGGGCTGGCCGGCGGCCGGGTTGTGGGCCGCGGCTGCCAGCCCATCCGCATCGTAGAGCTGCAGCTGGACGATGCCCCGGTCCGCCACCCGCTCGGCCAGCCGGGTCACGGCCCGGCGCCGCTCGGCCGGCTCCATCGCGTTCCAGCGCTCGTCAGCGACGAAGGCCTGCAGCGCGCCGGCCTTGTGCACCGCGTCGCGCAGCACCAGCACGTCTTCGAGCGGTGCGGCATCGAAGTCGCCGGCCGCCAGCTGCAGCTCGCCGGCCAGCATGTAGATCAGCCAGCCGAGCGCCAGGCCCAGCAGCACCGCGGCTGCGGCGATGCGCGCCGGCGACCGGGCCGAAGTCTTGGCTGCCGCAGCCGCCCGGCGCCCGCGGCGTTCGCCGCCGGTCCGGTCGGCGCGGCGGGGGCGCGGGGCGCGCTGGTAGCGATCGGGCTCGGTCGCCAGGGTCTCGATCGGCCGCGCCGCCACCCGTTCGACCGCCGCCCGAAAACCGCCGCCGGCGGCCAGGCGCCGGTGGGCCAGCTCGCGTACGGCCTGGTACTCCCGGCAGTCGGCCAGGCCGCGGGGCAACTCGAAGGCCAGGCCGTGATCCCGCCGGGCGATCTGGAGGATGGCCATGACCAGGACGCCGTCGGCCAACTCGACCCCCTCCTCGGACAGGATCAGGTTCCAGAACACCTCCAGATCGACCCGCTCGCCGTCGAAAAAGTCCTGGCACCAGCTATTGAGCAGGCTGCGCACGGTATCGGTCGACTCGTAGACCTCGAGATCGGCAAGCTCCAGCGCAGCCACCAGGCTGGCGACCACCCAGCGCCGCAGCTCCGCGCCGGCCAGCCGGGCCGCCGGACCGCTACGCCGCAGCGCGCCATCGATCCCACTCGGCGGCTTACCGTCTTCCGCGGTGCCTTCCGGGGTGCCAGCCTCCTCGGTGGAGGTGCCAGCCTCCTCGGTGGCCACCTCGACGGGTGCGCCGGCGGGGGAGCCAGACTCTTCCTCCAGGGATTCGAACTCGGCCACGGTCCGATCGAGCGCTTCGGCGAAATCGGCTGCGCCGGAGGCGCCGGCTGGCGGGCGATTCTCCGTGCAGGGCGGCCGGGTACCGGCCTCCGGGGGCGCGGGTACCGGCTCGGAGCCATCGCGGTGCTCGCCCACCATGGCTGCCACCACCCGCTGCGATTCCCGGTCCAGCTCGACAAAGCGGATCCCCATGCCCGGAATGCGCGGCCGCTGGCCCGGCATGGACGGCGGGGCATGCCAGACCACCTCGCCCAGACCGCGCAGGGCCGAGCGGCCGTCGGCGGTGCGGAAGTCGAACTGCAGCCGGGTTCCGACCGGTTGGGGCTCACGGCTGCGCACGAACACGCCACCCGTCGAGACGTTCAGGGCATAGCCCTGGATGAAGGCCTGCCGATCCGGACAGCGCACATCGACCCGCATGCCCACCAGCACCCGCGGCCGGCGGCGTC
This sequence comes from uncultured Myxococcales bacterium, assembly GCA_964454005.1. GTDB lineage: Bacteria > Myxococcota > B64-G9 > B64-G9 > B64-G9 > CAYVQE01. Next base: position 4,779 of record CAYVQE010000025.1, on the reverse strand, counting down.
GCTCGGCTTCGCTGGCGCCATCGGTCGCCCTGCCCGCCGAGCTCTGCTTCAGCCGCGCCAACTCGCGTTCCAGCAAGGCGCGCGAGGGCTCGTCGAGCATCCGGAACTCGACGCCCATACCGGGCGGCCGCACCTGCGCGGCCGCCTGCTGCGGGCTGCGCGTCCAGACGACCTGGGCCGTGCCGCGCAGGGCCCGCTCACCGTTGCTCAGCAGCACCTCGAAGCGCACCACCGTGCCCGGGGCCGCCGGTTGCGGCGTTTGCAGAAACATTCCGCCCTGGCTCAAGTTGCGTGCGTGGAACTCGACGAACCGTCCGGCATCGTCCTGGGCCACGCGAACCCGCAGGTTGGCCGGCAGCCGCGGATGGGCCCGTTTCGCTTCGCTTTCCGCTGCTTCGTGTTCCGTGGTCATCGACAGCCTCCTTTTCGCACTCAAGTTCTGCAATCGGCAGCCGATGGAAAAACTTGAAGCGAAAGGAGGCCCCGATGAACCCTGGGCGAGCGTTGCGCAGAAGGGTAGCCGGTTTCACCCTGGTCGAGCTGATGGCGACGGTGACCATCGTCGGCGTGCTGGCGGCGGTCAGCGTTCCCTCGTTCGTCGATCACGTGCGCGAGGCCAAGCTGTCCGAGGTACCCATCAACCTGGGCCGCTGCCACCGCGGCGTGCTGGAGTACTTCCACAGCGCACGCGGCGCAGGCGACGGCAGCAGCAGCAGCAGCCAGCTGCCCAGCAGGGCACGTCGGATCCTGTGCCCGGCGGGCAACGGCGGCGGGTTCGGCAACCTGTTCCATCTCGACGGCTCGGCGAACTACGTCGACCCGGCGGTCTACGACCGGCCCGGCGGGCAGACCTACCGCGACATCGGGCTGGTGCTCAGCGAGCCGATCCACGCCTGCTACTACTACTACAACAACTACAGCTCCTGGGCCGGGCTTCGCGACGGCACCTGGTACCGCTGCCTGGCCTTCACCGACGTCGACGACGACAACATGTTCTCCATCTGGTTCAAGACCGCCTTCTACCGCCCCGAGGCCGGCGACTTCGCCACCGGCGCCGTCTGGCACTACCCCCACGGCGACGACTGGTAGCCGCTGGACCAGCCGTCTCATCGGCTGCCAGTCCACGGATGCGCTGCAAAACGGAGGGGAAGAGGCGCTTCATTCGGCCAGGCGGATGCGCCAGCGACCGGCGGCATCGAGCTCTACCCGGGCGTCGCGGCCGTGGCGGGCATCGCGCAAGTCGATCCGGCGCACGCCTTCGAACGCCAAGCGCTCGGCCACCTCGCGCACCGCCTCGCGCCGCTGCCGGCGGCCCATCAGCGACCAGCGGCGATCGGTGATGTCGGCCCACAGACGGCCGTCGTGGCGCTGGGCGGCATCGAGCCGCAGGCAGTGTTCGAGGTGCGACAGGTCCACCGGCTCGGGGCCGCGCGGGGCCACCAGGACCCAGGCGCCGGCACCGAGCGACACCCCGATCAGGGCCAGGCCCACCAGCCACAGACCGCTTCGCAGCGGCCCGGCGCGGCGGGCCCGGGCGGCGGCCGGCCGGTAGCGGGCCGCGACTCGCGCCAGCGCGGCGGAGAAGCCGCCCGCAGCCGCCAGCGTGTCGTCCGCGGCGGCCAGGGCCCGCCGGTAGCCGGCAAACCGCTCCAGCCCCTCGGGCAAGCGGTGGGCGAAGCCGTGGGCCGGCAGGGCCCGCGCGAACAGGGCCATGGCCACAGCGGCCTGCTCGAGGCCGACCCGGGTAGCCGCCAGCAGCATGGTCCAGGCCACGGACAGATCGACCACCTGACCGTCGAAGTAGTCGTCGCACCAGAAGGCCAGCTCGCCGCGTAACTCGTCGAGGGCCGGGCCGCGGGCCAACTCGGCCAGCTCCATGCAGGTGATGATCGAATCCACCAGCCAAGCGCGCCGGGCCGGCTCGGCCGCAGCGGCCAACCCGACGGGGGAGCCGTCGTCCGCCGCGCGGGCGACCGCTGGCGGCTCCGCGACCGCCGGGGCAACCTCCGCCTCTGCCTGGCGCTCGGCCAGGATGCGTTCGAGGGTGCGGCGCGAAGCCGCGTCGAGCTCGACGAAGCGCACCCCCATGCCGGGCACCCGCGGCCGCTGCCCGGGCGCCGCCGGCCCCGCGCTCCAGGCCACCTCGCCCGTGCCCCGCAGCAGGGACTTGCCGCTCTCGAGCAGGAACTCGAACTGCAGCCGGGTGCCGCGGGGCAGCGGCTCTGCGCAGCGGACGAAGAACCCGCCGGCCGACAGGTTGAGCGAGTAGCCCTTGATGAACGCAGCCAGGTCCTGGCAGCGGAAGCGCACCCGCATGCCGGCCATCACCCGCAGGTGGCGGCGCCGCTCGCGGCCGCTAGCGGTGGCTGCAGCGAGCCGCGGCTCGAGCGGAGCGGGCTGATTGGCCGCGTCCATCGCAAGCTCCCTTCCAAGATGCCCATCGGCCCGTCTGTTAAAAACTTGAGCCCAAGCGGCAGCCTGCCATCACGGTCGGCGGAGGCTGGCCAAAGACCGGCCCGACCAGTAGAGTGCCAGCATGCGACCGCGACTCCAGTGCGCAGCTCTGGCCGCCTGCATCCTGGCCGGCTGCCCGGCGGCGGGCGGCGGCGCCGATGAAACGAATGCCAGCGGACCGGAGGCCCTGCCCTGTGCCGCGGTGCCGGCCGGCATGGCTTGCATTCCGGGCGGCTTCTTCCTGCGCGGTTCGGGCGAGGGCCCGCGCCACGCCCGGCCGAAGGCGCGCATCTGGTTGCAGACCTTCTACATGGATCGGACCGAGGTGACGGTGGCCGCCTACCGGGCCTGCGTGGAGGCCGGCGCCTGCCGGCCGCAGCGGACCAACTACCGCGACTTCAGCCGGCCGCGCCAGCCCAAGGTGGGGGTGAGCTGGTTCGCCGCCCGCCGCTACTGCCGCGCCCAGGGCAAGCACCTGCCCACCGAGGCCGAGTGGGAGAAGGCCGCCCGCGGCACCGACGGCCGGCGCTACCCCTGGGGCGACGAGCCGGCCACCTGCGCCCGAGCGGTCATCCGCGACCGCCGGGGTCGCTCCTGCGGGGTGCGCAAGCGCTTCGGCCACCCGGAGAAGGGTCGCACCTTCGTCGTGGCCAGCCGTCCGCCCAACCCTTACGGTCTCTACGACATGGCCGGCAACAGCTGGGGGTGGGTGGCCGACTGGTACTCGCGCTCCTACCGCAGCTGCGGCCGCTCCTGTCTGGGGCCCGACCCGCGCGGGCCCTGCGGCGGCCGCGACCGCTGCCCCGGGCACGACCGGCGGGTGGTGCGCGGCGGCTCCTGGTACTGGAAGGCCGACCGGGCCACCACCACCTTTCGCCGCGCCCACACACCGCACAACCGCCCCTACCACCACTTCGGCTTCCGCTGCGCCGCCTCGGCGGCCGAAGCCGCCGCGCTGACGAGACGAGGGGCCGCTGGGCCCGCCCCCGAAAGCGGAGAACCGGAGTGACCGCGCCAGACAACTGGCGCAAGCCGGCGCGACCAGCCGGGGAGAGCTTCAATCCTCGCCGCTCTCGCTTAGCGCGGGCTTCGCCCGCAACCCAAAAATGGAGGCGGCGTCTTCCCTCGGGTATGAAGGTAGTTGGAGAACAACCAACTCCCAGAGGGAGACGCCATGGAGAAGTTCATATCGCATTTCCACTCAATAATCACGGGTGTTCTTTGCGGCTTCGATCGCCTCGTATTCCGCGGCTCGCTGCTGGCTCTGATGTGGGACTGCGGCATGTTCTCCTTCCTGACCAGGGCAGGCATCCGCCTCCTTGACTTCAACACCGATTTTCGCAGTCGGATAACCGTCACCCCGGCATAAGATCTCGAGCATGATCACTTGAACCCCAGCTCGAGCTTTGCACCGCCCAGCAGTCCTGGAACAACCATCGGCAGATTCTTCCAGGGAACACGGCGCAAGATCGGATTATGGGAGCGTCGGGGATAGGTCACTGAGACGATGCCGGCGTTGACCGCAACCGTCGCCTTGCGGCGGATGAAGAGTCGATAAAGCTTGGGCGCATCGCAATCCTCAAATCCCCGCAGCTTCTGCGCCAACATAGAGTAGAGCGTGTCGGCGATCATCGTCATCGCGACGTCGAAGTGGACCTTGGTCAAGATCGGTGAAGACAGCGCGTTGAGGTGGAAGAACTTCACGGCCTCGGCGATGCCGTTCTCCACCCGCCATCGCCGAGCATAGTTGCCCGCAACCAGCTCCACTGGTGCTTCGAGGTCGTTGGTGATCAGGAACGTCGGCTTCTTGCGCCCATGGTTGCGCATGACGATCTGGCGCAGCTTGCCGTCGTAGCCACGAAGCTCGATCTCGCTGTCGTGCACCAGTGGCTTGCGGTGCTTTCGCTTCTCGTGGGGGATCTCGATTCGCCTCCAGGGCTCCAGTTCGTCCACCGAGCGGATGAGCCTGCTGCCGCGGCGACGAAGCGTGATGAACTTGACGTCGTTGTGGTTCAGCTCTGACAGCTTCGAATACGAGGTGAACCTGGAGTCGAACACCAAGGTCGGCTTGACCCCGCGGCGAATGCGCTTCCAGAAGCCGAGGAAATCCAGAACCTGACCTTCTGATTCGCTGCGTTTGATGTCTGCGTCGGTGTACACGATCAGCTTCGAGGCGCTGTCCTGGGCGATGAGGGTCAACGCCCCCTTCATAGCCCTGTTGCGCGCTCCGGCCCAATGCTCTTCGAGCACGGATTCGTCGCCGAAGTGCGGCACGGTGTGGAAGTCCAGGTTGACGAACTGCCCGTCGTACAGCCCGAGCTTGCA
>CAYVQE010000024.1:0-53900 GCA_964454005.1 uncultured Myxococcales bacterium | reverse complement strand
CCTCAAGCTCGACGTGGCCTTCCTCTACGACCTGCTGGGCGCCACCCAGGAGCACCTGATCAAGCCCAAGAAGTTCGCCCAGACGGACATCGACGAGGTCATCATCGGCCACACCAACGAGGCCGAGTTCAAGAAGCTGCTGAGCAACGAGTTCATGGAGGCGCTGCGCGACCGCACCGTCAAGATCGACATCCCTTACATCACCAAGACCTCGGAAGAGGTGCGCATCTACCAAAAGGACTTCAACGCCGAGCGCATCCCGGACCAGCACATCGCCCCGCACACCCTGGAGATGGCCGCCAGCTGGGCGGTGCTGACGCGCCTCGAGGACCCCAAGAAGCACAAGCTGACCCGGCTGCAGAAGATGAAGCTCTACGACGGCAAGAGCCTGACCGGCTTTACCGAGGACAACATCAAGGAGCTGCGCAAGGAGGCCAAGCGCGAGGGCATGGAAGGCATCAGCCCGCGCTACATCCAGGACAAACTGTCCAACGCCCTGGTCAGCGGCAAGGCCGAGGGCTGCATCAACCCCTTCCTGGTGCTCAACGAACTCGAGGCCGGGCTGAAGAACCACACCCTGATCACCAGCGAGGAAGCGCTCAAGACCTACGCCGAGCTGCTCACCGTCATCAAGCAGGAGTACGAGGACATCGTCAAGAACGAGGTGCAGCGGGCCATCTCGGCAGACGAGGAGGCCATCAACAAGCTGTGCGCCAACTACATCGACAACGTCAAGGCCTACACCCAGAAGGAGAAGGTGCGCAACAAGTACACCGGCCAGTACGAGGAGGCCGACGAGCGCATGATGCGCTCGATCGAGGAGAAGATCGACATCCCGGAAAGCCGCAAGGACGACTTTCGCTCCGAGCTGATGAACTACATCGGCGCGCTGGCCGTCGACGGCCGGCCCTTCGACTACCGCACCAACGAGCGGCTGCAGAAAGCGCTCGAGCTGAAGCTGTTCGAGGATCAGAAGGACTCGATCAAGCTGACCAGCCTGGTCAGCTCGGTGGTCGACACCGACACCCAGGAGAAGATCGACGTGGTCAAGCAGCGGCTGATCAAGAACTACGGCTACTGCGAGATCTGCGCCACCGACGTGCTCAGCTTCGTCGCCTCGATCTTCGCCCGCGGCGACGCCAAGGAAGCCGAGGAGTGATCGCGGCCGCGCCGCGCGACGGGCGCGACCGGAGAGGACCGGCATGAGCCAACGCATCGACGCCGACCACGCCCGCTTCCGCCACATCGTGCGCGGCCGGATCAAGGAAAACCTGCGCCGCTACATGAGCCAGGGCGAGCTGTTCGGCAAGAAGGGCAAAGACGTGGTCTCGGTGCCCTTGCCGCAGATCGACCTGCCGCGCTTCCGCTACGGCAACCGCCAGACCGGCGGGGTGGGCCAGGGCGACGGCGAAGTGGGCGATCCGGTGGCCCCGGGCGACGAGGAGGCCGAGGGCGCCGGCGAGGCGGGCAGCGAGGAAGGCCAGCACGTGCTCGAGGTGGACGTGACCATCGAGGAGCTGGCCGAAATCCTGGGCGAGGAGCTGGAGCTGCCGCACATCGAGCCGCGCGGCCAGCACAAGCTCGAAGCCGAGAAATCGCGCTACACCGGCATCCACCGGGTGGGTCCCGAGTCGCTGCGCCACTTCAAGCGCACCTACAAGCAAGCGCTCAAGCGCCAGATCGCGTCGGGCACCTACGATGCCGACAACCCGGTGATCATCCCCATCCGCGACGACAAGCGCTACCGGTCGTGGAAGACGGCCTGGATCCCGGAGTCCAACGCCGCCATCATATACATGATGGATGTCTCGGGCTCCATGGGCGACGAGCAGAAGCAGATCGTGCGCATCGAGTCGTTCTGGATCGACACCTGGCTGCAGACCCAGTACCAAGGGGTGGAGGTCCGCTACATCACCCACGACGCGGCCGCCCGCGAGGTGGATCGCCACACCTTTTTCCACACCCGCGAGAGCGGCGGCACCATGATCTCGTCGGCCTATCAGCTGTGCGCCGACATGATCGCAGCCGACTATCCGTCCGGCGAGTGGAACATCTACCCCTTCCACTTCTCGGACGGCGACAACTGGTCCAAGGACGACACCCGGCTGAGCATCGACCTGCTCAAGCAGCGCATCATGCCCCACGCCAACCAGTTCGGCTACGGCCAGGTCGACAGCCCCTACGGGTCGGGCCAGTTCATCAAGGATCTGCTCCAGGAGTTCGGCGACGAGGAGCGCCTGGTGCTGAGCGAGATCGCCGCTCGGGACGCCATCTTCGACTCGATCCGCGACTTCCTGTCCAAGGGGAGGTGAGCCGGTGAGCCTGCCCCGCTACCTGGCCGAGCTGCAAGTCGAGATCGAGGGCTACGCCCGCGAGTACGGGCTGGACTACTTCGACGTGATCTTCGAGATGCTGCCCTACGACGCCATCAACATGGTGGCGGCCTACGGCGGCTTTCCCACCCGCTACCCGCACTGGCGCTTCGGCATGGAGTACGAGAAGCTGTCGAAGAGCTATACCTACGGGTTGTCGAAGATCTACGAGATGGTCATCAACAATGACCCCTGCTACGCCTACCTGCTCGAGGGCAACTCCCTGGTCGAGCAGAAGACGGTGATGGCCCACGTCTACGCCCACTGCGACTTCTTCAAGAACAACTTCTACTTCCGCGACACCAACCGCAAGATGATGAACGAGATGGCCAACCACGCCACCCGGGTGCGGCGCTACATGTCGCGCCACGGCGTCGACGCGGTGGAGAACTTCATCGATACCTGCCTGTCGCTGGAAAACCTGATCGATCTGCACGCGATCAACATCCGCCGCCGGCCGGCCGCCCGGCCGCGGTCCGACGAGGACGAGCCCGAGGCCCCGCCGCCGTCGGAGATCGGCCGGCTGCCGGTCGGGCGCAAGTACCTCGAGACCTACATCAACCCGGCCGAGTATATCGAGCAGCAGAAACGCAAACTGGCCGAGGAGCGCAAGAAGGCCCGCCGCTTCCCGCCCGAGCCGGAGCGCGACGTGCTGCTGTTTCTGATGGAGCACGCTCCGCTCAAGCGCCACCAGCGCGACTTGATGGGCATCGTGCGCGAGGAGGCCTACTACTTGGCCCCCCAGGGCCAGACCAAGATCATGAACGAGGGTTGGGCCACCTATTGGCACTCGACCATCATGACCCAGCGGGCGCTGACCGACGCCGAGGTGATCGACTTCGCCGACTCCAACTCGGCCACCCTGGGCGGCGGCTCGCGGCAGCTCAACCCCTACAAGCTGGGCCTGGAGCTGTACCGCTCCATCGAGCAGCGCTGGAACAAGGGCCGCTTCGGCAAGGAGTACGCCGAGTGCGAGGACATGGGGCGCAAGCGCACCTGGGACAGGCACCTGGGCCTTGGCCGCGACAAGATCTTCGAGGTGCGCCGGCTGCACAACGACGTGACCTTCATAGACGAGTTCATGGACGCCGAGTTCTGCATCGAGAAGAAGCTGTTCGGCTTCGACTACGACAAGCGCCGCAAGCAGTGGGCCATCTCCACGCGCGAGTTCGATCAGATCAAGCGCAAGCTGCTGTTCAGCCTGACCAACTTCGGCCAGCCGCTGATCGAGGTGATCGACTCCAACCACGCCAACCGCGGCGAGCTGCTGCTGGCCCACCGCCACGAGGGCATCGACCTCGACCTGGACTGGGCCCAGCCGACCATGGAGGCGCTGCAGAACATCTGGACCCGCCCGGTGCTGGTTCGCACCCAGGTCGAGGACGAGCCGCGGCTGCTGCGCTACGACGGCCAGGAGCACAGCTGGGAGAAGGTCAGCGACGACGGCGCCACCGCCCCGCCGGACGACCAGGCCTGAGCCTCAGGGACCGTCCATGCAGCAACGCGTGCCCAGGTACTCGAAGCTCGCTTCCATCGGGTAGCTGTCCTGTCTGTCGTCCTCGATGCAGCAATCGGCCAGTTTCTCGTACTTTCCCCGATCGTCTTCACTCTGGCAGAGGTGGCAGTCGAAGCCGGTCAAGCACAGCTCGCAGATGAAGCCGGCGCCGCCGGTGTAACGCTCGCCGGGCTGTGCCTCCGGGGCGGTGGACACCCACTCGGTCAGGTTGCCGGATGCGTCGTACAGAAATCCGCGCGCGGTGCAGCCTTCGTAGGAGCCGGTGGGCGCCACCTGGCCGCTGCCGCCGTAGGCGTCGTTGCAGATGCCGGCCACGAAGAGGATCGACTGGTAGGGGTAGTTGGCCGAGGTGCCCTCGTTGCAGGCGATGTTCCACTCGCTCATGGTGCACAGCCGCTTGCCCTGGGCCTGGCAGGCCCGCCGCGCCCGGTACCAGCTCAGATGCCCGCTGGGCAGCACGCCGGGCAGCGAACAGGCGTAGAGGGTCGTGTCGGCCTCGCCCGCGGCCGGCCAGCTGGCCGGGTAGTCGTCGGCGCCGGCGCCGTAGCGGGCACCGCTGCAGTCCGGGTTTTCGAACACCGCGATCTCGTAGGCGTCGACCCAGACGTTTTCGAACAGCGGCAACGGGATCATCACCCCGCCCGGTTCGTCGACCAGCCCGTTGCAGTTGTTGTCCAGCCCGTCGTCCGCCTGCGCGCCCGCCTCCGGCGCGGCGATCATCTCGGCGTCCTCGTCGGTGGCGCCGTCGCAGTCGTTGTCGAGCTGGTCGCAGCTGTCGTCGACACCCTCGGTGTAGTCCGGCCCGTAGTCGCAACCGCTCCAGCCGGCCGCGCCCAGGCAGGTCTCCTCCGCCCCGGCGCAGACGCCGTCCTGCAGGGGACACGGTCGCGGTTGGGCGATCGCATCCTCGTCGGTGGTACCGTCGCAATCCTCGTCCAGCCCGTCGCAGATGGAATCGTCGGCGGCCGGCTGCGGCCCGTCGCAGACCACGCCGGCCTCATCGGCCGCGCACACCCACAGCCCCGCTGGGCAATCCCCGTTGCGACAGGCCGTGCCCAGCTCGGGCCAGTCCTCGTCGGTCTCGCCGTCGCAGTCGTTGTCCGCCCCGTCGCAGGCCTCCACCCCGCCGTTGGTGGGCACGCAGCCGCGTTCGCAGCGGCCGCGGGCGGTGCAGCGGAAGCCCTCCGGGCAGTCGCTGTCCAACACGCAATCCGAGCGGCACGCGCCGGCCGCGGTGCAGTGCTCGCCCGGCGGGCAATCGCCGTCGAGCGCGCACTCCGCGCCGCCCGAACCGCCGCAGCCGGCCGCCGCCGAAAGAGCCAGTGCCACGAGCCAGTCCAGCTTCGAGCGTCGATGGCGTCCACCGCGTTTGCGCATCGCAGTGCCGCTCCCCTGATCCTCAGCGACCGTCCATGCAGCACCGCGTGCCCAGGTATTCGAAGCTCGCTTCCGCCGGGTAGCTGTCCTCGAGGTTGTCCCTGATGCGGCAGTCGGCCAGTTTCTCGTACTCTGCCCTATCGTTTTCACTCTGGCAGAGGTGGCAGTCGTACCCGGCCATGCAGATCTCGCAGACGAAGGAACCGCCGCCTGTGTAGCGCTCGCCGGGCCGCTGCGCGTCGGCGGTGGACACCCACTCGGTCAGGTTGCCGGAGGCGTCGAATAGAAAGCCCAGCGCGGTGCACCGGTCGTAGGAACCGGTGGGCGCGACCGCCCCGCTGCCCGCGAAGGGATCGTTGCAAAACCCCTCCGCGAAGTTGAAGGTCGAGTAGGGATAAAGTGTCGATGCTCCCTCGTTGCAGGCGATGATCCACTCGCGCATGGTGCACAGCCGCTTGCCCTGGGCCTCGCAGGCCCGCCGCGCCCGGTACCAGCTCAGATGCCCGCTGGGCAGCACGCCGGGCAGCGAACAGGCGTAGAGCGTCGTCTCGGCCGGCCCCTCGGCCGGCCAGGTATCCGGGTAGTCGTCGGCGCCGGCGCCGTAGCGGGCACCGTTGCAATCCGGGTTTTCGAACACCGCGATCTCGTAGGCGTCCACCCAGACGTTCTCGAAATGCGGCAGCGGGATCATGACCCCGCCGGGTTCGTCGACCAGCCCGTTGCAGTTGTTGTCCAGCCCGTCGTCCGCTTGCGCGCCGGCCTCCGGCTCGAGCACCGGGTCCGCGTCCTCGTCGGTGGCGCCGTCGCAGTCTTCGTCGATCTGATCGCAGCTCGCGTCCAGGCCCTCGGTGTAGTCCGGCCCGTAGTCGCAGCCGCTCCAGCCGGCCGCGCCCAGGCAGACGTCCATGGCGCCGGCGCACACCCCTTCTTGCAGCGGACAGGGCCGCTGCCCGGCGTCCTCGTCGGTCTCCCCGTCGCAGTCCTCGTCCAGCCCGTCGCAGATGGAGTCGTCGGCGGCCGGCCGCGGCCCGTCGCAGACCACGCCGGCCTCATCGGCCGCGCACACCCACAGCCCCGCTGGGCAATCCCCGTTGCGACAGGCCGTGCCCAGCTCGGGCCAGTCCTCGTCGGTCTCGCCGTCGCAGTCGTTGTCCGCCCCGTCGCAGGCCTCCACCCCGCCGTTGGTGGGCACGCAGCCGCGCTCGCAGCGGCCGCGGGCGGTGCAGCGGAAGCCCGCCGGGCAGTCGCTGTTCAGCAGACAGTCAGAACGGCATTCGCCGGCCGCGGTGCAGTGCTCGCCCGGCGGGCAGTCGCCGTCGAGCGCGCACTCCGCGCCGCCCGAACCGCCGCAACCGGCCAGCCCGATCAGCACGGCCAGAAAACCCATGAACGCGATCCTACACATGGCAACTGAAATAATAGCTCCCCCCCACTTGCGACACAAGCCGGACCGCACCCCCGAGCCACATCGGCATCGCTCAGGCGGCGACCCGGTTGCGCCCGGCCCGCTTGGCCTCGTAGAGCTTGTCGTCGGCGGCGCGCAGGAAGTTGACCGGATCGGCCGCCATCGGCGACAGCTCGGCCGCGCCCAGCGAGATGGTGACGTCGATGTCGGTGTCGGCGAAGGCGAAGGCGCGCTTCTCCACGGTGCGGCGGGCCTTCTCGGCGATGGTGGTGGCGGTCGACAGCCCGGTCTCGGGCAACACGATGACGAACTCCTCGCCGCCGTAGCGCGCCAGCAGCTCCTCGCGGCGCACCAGCTTGCCCAGCCGGGCGGTCAGCTCGCGCAGCACCGCATCGCCCGCCAGGTGGCCGTAGGTGTCGTTGACCTGCTTGAAGTGATCCAGGTCGAGCATGATCACCGACAGCGGACGGCCGAAGCGGATGGCGCGCGAGATCTCGCGTTCGAGGAACTCGAGCAGGTGGCGTTTGTTGGCCACCTGGGTCAGGCCGTCGGTGATGGTCATGCGGTAGATCTCTTCGTGGTACAGACCCTCGATGTTGCCGCCGCTGACGAATTTGAAGATCACCCCGCCGATCTTGAGCAGATCGCCGTGGCGCAGCCGCTCGCGCCGCACCGGCACGTCGTTGAGATAGGTCCCGTTGGTGCTCTGCAGATCCTCGACGTAGATCGCCGAGCGGACCCGCTCCAGCTTGCAATGCGAGCGCGAGACGTTCTCCTGATCCAGGGTGATGGTGCAGTCCGGATCGCGCCCGATGGTCATCTCGGCACCCTGAATTCGATGGTTTTTCCCCAAATCGGGGCCGTGGATCTCGATCAGGATGCTCTCGGTGTGCGCCGGCGGACGCTGGATCTCGGCCAGATCCGCCTTGCGCGTCTCGTCATCCGACATCGGACCGCTGGCATCCCAATCCACCACCATAGTCGAGCATTATAGGTAATTTGTGGCGCCGGGTCCAACAGCCGCATTCCCCGCCCGGACCGACTTCGATCCTATCCTCCCGGTTTTTTTGACTTTTGACTGGCAGCGTGCTAATCTCCGCGCGATATGGCCCACGCCCGAAGACGCCCCGATCTGCTCGCCCGCCAGAGCACCCGCAGCAGCGGCGGCCGCATCTGGCCGCTGCTGGTGGTGACCTTGCTGGGGGTCAACGTCTACCTGTTCGGCATTCGCGGTATGCCAGAGCTTGAGCGGGCCGACGCGATCGGCGCCCCGGACCGGGCGGCCTCGGCCGCAGCGGCAGCGGAGGCCGACCCGCCGGAGCCGACCTTCCGCAGCCGGCTGGGCGAGATGAGCGGGGTGGCCGGCGTGCGCACCCGGGTTGCGGCGCCGGTGATCCTGCCCGCGGTAGCCCGCGACGCCGGCGGCCGGCCGGGCGCGGGCAGCCGGGCGCTGGTGCGGGTCGCGCTGGGCTCGCTGCGCTTGCCCGTCCATCGCTTCGATCTCGAAGGCGCCGCCGCGGTGTCCGGCCAGCGCACCATCGCCCAGTGGTGCCGCAAGGTCGCCGGCAACATCGAGCCGGGCGACAGCTTCGCCACCGCGCTGGTGCGCAGCGGGGTCGCCGACGCCGAGGCCTACGACCTGATCCAGGCCCTCGAGCCGGTGTTCGACTTCCGCACCTGCCGGCCCGGCGAGCGTTTCGAGCTGCTGCAGGCGCCGGACGGGCGGGTCCACCAGCTGGCCTACCGCAAGAGCCCGGAGGTGACCTACCGCGTCCAGCGCCAGGGCGAGCAGCTGCGCGGCCGGCTCCAGGTCCATCCGGTCGAGACCGACCGGGTGGAGATCGCCGTGCGGGTGGAGGGCTCGCTGTGGAACGCCCTGGAAAAATGGCCCCACCGCGCCAAGCTGGTCTCCATGATCGTCGACATCTTCGCCTGGGACATCGACTTCTACGTCGACACCCACCCGGGCGATTCGATCCGCCTGCTCGTCGAGCGCCACCGGGTGCGCGGCAACTTCGCCCGCTACGGTCGCATCCTGGCTGCCGAGTATGCGGGAGACGTGGGCCTGCACCGGGCCTTCTGGTACGATGCCGGCGACGGCGATCCGGATTCGGACGCCATCCATGGCTACTTCGACGACAAGGGCGACAGCCTACGCAAGGCATTTCTCAAGTCGCCGCTGAAGTTCGCCCGCGTCTCGTCGAGCTACGGCATGCGGGTACATCCAGTGCTGGGCTTCAACCGGATGCACAACGGCATCGACTTCGCCGCCCCGGTGGGCACCCCGGTGTGGGCCCCGGCCGACGGCACCGTGCTGGTGGCCGGCTATCACGGCGCCAGCGGCCGCATGATCAAGCTGCGCCACGCCAACGGCTACGCCACGGTGTTCTGTCACCTGAGCTCCATCGCCCGCGGAGTGCGTCCCGGCCGGCGGGTGCGCCAGAAGCAGGTCATCGGCCGGGTCGGCTCGACCGGCCGCTCGACCGGACCCCACCTGCACTACGGCATGAAGCTGCGCGGCCACTACGTCAACCCGCTGGCCCAGAAGTTCCCGCCGGCCGACCCGGTGCCCGCCTCCGAGCTGGACGCCTACCGCGCGGCCATCGCCGATCGGGTCGAGCAGCTCGACGCCATCGCCCTGCCGCCCGCCCGCACCGCGGCGCGCGAAGGCAGCCAGGACGCCGAGGGGGCACGGAAGGAAGCCGGATGATCGGGCTGCCGGTTCTGTGGCTGGTGCTGGCCGCGGCCGGTGCCGGCGGTGCTGGCGGCGCCACCGAGAACGGTGTAGCCGCCGCGGCGCCGGATCCCATCGAGCAGCGGGTCGAAGCGCTGCTGGCCTCGATGAGCCTGGAGCAGAAAGTCGGCCAGCTGATGATGGTGGGCTTCGGCGGCAAGGAGATGGGTCCCGGCATCGAGCGGCTGCTGACCGAGTTCCACGTGGGCTCGGTGGCGCTGTACAGCCGCAACGTGCGCAGCCCGCAGCAGGTCAGCCAGCTGATCCGCGGCCTGCGCCGGGCCATGGCCGACGAGATCCAACCCTTCGTGGCCATCGACCAGGAGGGGGGCAACGTGGTGCGGGTGCGCTCGGCGGTGGCCGTGCTGCCCGGCACCATGACCCTGGGGGCCACCCGCGATCCGGTGCTGGCGTTCTTGGCTGGCCAATCCCACGCCATCGACCTGCGCATGCTCGGCTTCGACATGAACCTGGCGCCGGTGCTCGACATCAACCACAACCCGCGCAACCCGGTCATCAACGTGCGCGCCTTCGGCGACAACCCCGAGCTGGTGGCCCAGCTCGGCGTGGCCTTCGTGCGCGGCCAGCAGGCGGCCGGCCTGGCCACCGTGGCCAAGCACTTTCCCGGCCACGGCACCACCGAGCACGACTCGCACTTCGCCCTGCCGCGCATCCAGCTGCCCCGCGAGACCCTGCTGGCGACCGAGCTGCTGCCCTTCCGGCGCGCCATCGACGCCGGGCTCGACGCCTTGATGACCGCCCACGTCCAGGTGCCGGCGGTGGATCCAGACGGCACGCCGGCCTCGCTGTCGGGCCGGCTGATCGGCGAGCTGCTGCGCGAGCAGCTCGGCTTCGACGGGCTGGTCATCACCGACGACCTGGAGATGCGCGCCATCTCCGAGACGCGGGGCGTGGGCCCGGCCGCGGTGCAGGCGGTCCAGGCCGGCGCCGACATCGTCATGGTCATCTGGACCCCGCGGCGCAAGCGCGAGGTGTTCCAGTCCCTGCTGCAGGCGGCGCGCTCGGGCGCGATCCCGGCGGCCCGGCTGGACGCCTCGGTGCGCCGCATCCTCAGACTCAAGGCGCGCCGCGGCACACTGGATCGCGACGGCCGGGGCGGTGAGGGCGCCTTCGCCTACCTGCCCAACGCCTACCACCAGCAGGTGGCCCGCACCATCGCCGTGCGCGGGCTGACCCTGGTGACCAACCAGCGTTCGCTGCTGCCGCTGTGCGCCGGCCGCGGGGTGCTGGTGGCCTCGCCCTACCGGCTGTTCGGCCAGGAGATGGCCCGGCTGCTGCCCGGCTGCGAAGTGCTGTCGCTGCGGCTGGTGTCGTCGCGCCGGCAGCGGCAGCGCGAGCTGGAGCGTGTCGCCGCGCGGGCCCGCGACCAGCGCCTGGTGGTGATCGCCGCCGGCAAGGTCTACCAGGCCTGGCTGATCCAGCAGCTGACCCAGCGGCTGGACAAGCCGGTGGTGGCGGTCTCGTTCGGCTCGCCCTACCTGCTGCGCCACTTCCCGAAGGTGGCCGGCTACATGTGCACCTACTCCTACCTACCGGCGGCCCAGCGGGCCGCGGCCCAGGCCCTGACCGGCCACCAGTCGATCACCGGCCGGCTGCCGGTGTCGCTGTCGACCCGCTACCGCCGCGGCCATGGGTTGACGATTCAGCGCAACGCCTGCGCCCGCTCCACAGCCGCCCGCTGATTTCCCACCTCGGCCGCGATCTCTTCGTCAGGCCAGCGAATTCGATGCTCGACGTAGCTGACTACGACTCCGCTCGAATCCGCTGCCCTTCCTTGACCTCGCAGCCGATCTGGGAAATCAGCCAGACGTGGCTTCGGGTTCCCTCCTCGGCCGCGATCTCTTCGTCAGGCCAGCGAATTCGATGCTCGACGTAGCTGACTACGACTCCGCTCGAATCCGCTGCCCTTCCTTGACCTCGCAGCCGATCTGGGAAATCAGCCAGACGTGGCTTCGGGTTCCCTCCTCGGCTGCGATCGGAAGCGGGCTGTTGCGGAGCGGAGGGGGTTCG
Source organism: uncultured Myxococcales bacterium (assembly GCA_964454005.1). Lineage (GTDB taxonomy): Bacteria > Myxococcota > B64-G9 > B64-G9 > B64-G9 > CAYVQE01. Next base: position 42,465 of record CAYVQE010000024.1, on the reverse strand, counting down.
CTGTACATTGGCCCTGTCATGAGCACCGAACTGCTGCCCGAGTTCCAGACCGAGGGGGACCTCGAGTCGCACCCGCTGCCGCTGCTGATCGCGCTGATCCTCGACGCCCGGCTCAGCGGCATGCTGCACTTCGAGTCCGAGGAGACCCAATACTGGGTCTACTTCGACGAGGGCTTCCCGGCCGGCGTCCACGACCCCAAATCCCAGGCCTACCTGGGATCGGTGCTGCGCGAGATGGGCCTGATCGACGACGACGCCTTCAACCAGTCGCTGATGAAGATGGCCGAGACCAAGCAGCTGCAGGGCCAGGTGCTGATCCAGATGGAGGCCATCGACGACGAGCAGCTCGAGCGCGGCCTGTCGGTGCAGCTGGCGCGCAAGCTGTCGCGGTTGTTCGCCATCAAGCAGGGCACCTTCGAGTTCATCGAGGACGAGGAGATGCCCCCGCCGGGCGAGCCCATCCGGGTCAACCCCTATGCGCTGATCTACAACGCCATCCGCAATACCTACACCAAGGAAGACCTGAAGAAGGGCCTGGCCGGCGTGATCGGCAAGGCGCTCAAGGTCTCGCGGCTGTTCGTCGAGCGCGGCCCGCTGTTCGAGTTCCCGGACGAGGATCTCCAGGACGCCAAGCTGCTCGAGGACTTCCGCCTGCCGCAGGACTTCGTCCAGCACGCCCACTGCGGCCCCACCGCCGCCATGATGATGGTGCTGGCCCTGCTCTACTGCGACATGCTCGAGTTCGAGGAGGCCGACTTCGCCCAGCCGATCGGCGGCCGGGCCGCGACCGCCCGACCGGCTCCGGCTCCGGCTCCGGCTCCGGCTCAGGCCCAGGCGCAACCGGCCTCGCCGGCAGCCCGGGCGGCGGCCCACAGCGCCGGCCCGGCCAAGTCCGGGGCCAAGCCGGTGTCCGCCGAGCTGCAGCGCAAGATCGACGAGAAGTTCGAGCAGGTCAAGACGGCCGAGCCCTGGCAGGTGCTCGAGGTGGAGCAGGATGCCGACAGCGCCCGGGTCAAGAAGGCCTTCTTGACCCTGGCCAAGGTCTACCACCCGGACCGGGTGGCCAACTCCGGCGACGAGGAGCTGAGCCACCGGCTGGATGTGATCATCGCCAAGATCAACGAAGCCCAGCATATCATGTCCGATCCACACGCCCGGGCGGCCTACCTCGCCGGTCAGGGCAAGCACAAGGAGGGCCAGCCGGGCAAGGCCGCCGGCCCGCGACCGCAGGAGGCCAAGGTCCAGTTCCAGAAGGCGATGGTCTTCTACAAGAAGAAGGACTACACCAAGGCCGCCGAATCGCTGCGCTGGGCCACCGAGATGGATGCTGACGAGGGTGCCTACCTGGCCTGGCGCCACTGGGTCGATTTCCAGCGCTCCGACGAGGCCGAGGACGTGCGGCTGGACAAGGTCAAGGGCGATCTGCTGGCCCTGTCCAAGTCACAGCCCGACTGCTTCGCGGCGGCCCAGTTCTTGACGCGCGTCTACCAGAAGCTGGGCGACAAGGCCAACTACGAAAAGTTCCTGGTCAAGGCCAACAAGATCGATCCCAGGAACGTCGAGATCGCCCGCGAGCTGCGCCTCTACCGCAACCGCAAGCAGAAGGCCGAGTCCAAGGGCAAGTTCTTGGGGATCCGCTTCAAGAAGACCGAGGAGTGAGGATCAGCAGCCCCTCGTGCGCTCAGTCCGAACTTTCCAGATAGGCCTCCAGCGCGGCCCGCTCGGTCGCGTCGAGGTCGAGAAAGGCGATGCCCATGCCGGCCTCGTCCTCCGGCTCGGGCCCCGGCTCCTTGCGCACCCAGACCACCCGGCCCCGGGTGCGCACGGCCAGATCGGCATCGGGCAAGACGAAGGCCAGCCACAGCACCTCGCCCGGCTCGAACAACAATTCCGATTTCAGAAACACCCCCCCGGCCGAGAAGTCGCGCGAGTCGAACCGCAGCGCGCCGTCCAGCGTGGTATCGCCGACCCGGATCTCCACCTCGATCAGACGGCGCGAATGGCGGCGGTGCTCCGGTCCGCTGGTCACGGAGCCGAACTCTCGGGCTCGATCTCCTCGGGCTCGATATCGGGCTGGCGGTAGCGCACGCGCCCGGCTGCGATCTCGCGCAGCGAGATGATCGGCATCTTGTTCTTGGCCTGCACCAGCGCAGTGGCCCCGTCGAGCAGTTGGCGCGTGCGGCGGGTGGCCAGCATCACCAGGGCGAAACGATTGGGCACCCGCTCCAAGCAGTCCTCCACGGTCACTCGAGCCATTCTCAACCTCCAAAACGCCACCCGGGGCGCGTTCGACGCATTCGAATCCACCACCCGCGGCGGCCGCTGCGCGGCCGGCCGGGCGGGATTGAGGAGTATAGGGCCAAGCCGCCCGGCGGATCAAGCTCCGGATCGCGCTCCGGGCGAACTCACTGGGCGAACTGCTCGGCGGTGGTGGGCAGCGCTGCCAACTCGCCGCCGGGCACCAGGCAGATCGCATCGCGGGCGGTGCCGAGCACTGCGGTGCCTTCTTCGCCAGCCGGACCGATACGCAGGCGGGCGAGCTGCTGGCCCTCCGGGTCGAACAGCCGGATGGTGGCCCGGGGCTCGGCCAGGCCCCAGCGCTCCAACGCCGCCGGCTCGGCCGGACCCGCGAAGCGGCTTGCTCGCAGGCCGGCCAGCCCACCCAACAGCGACTCGACCTTGTAGGCCTTGGCCGGCCCGGCCCGCGGCGCCAGCAGGCTCCAGCCGCTGCCGCCGCCGTCGCGCCGGTCGGCCCGCTCGAGCACCACCAGCGCCTCGGTGCGCGCGATCTGGATCTTTGCCACCCGCTCGGGGTCGAAGGCGACCGGCGCCTTGAACCGGTAGTCGAACACGCTCTTGTCCAGCCCGTGCCAGTGGTGTAGCGCCACCAGGGCCCGCGGCCCCGGGGGAACCAGGCGTTTGACGTAGACCTTGTCATGGACCGGCCGCTGCCGGCCCTTGCCGATGAGCACATCCTGGCGCTGCCCGTCGGCCCCGCTGTCGATCACCACCCGCCAGTCCGGCGGCGCCAGCCCCAGAAGGGCGTCGTCGACATCGCGCTCGATGAAGGCCTTGGCCCGCAGGTTGCGCAGCCGCTGCAGCAGGTGGCGCACCGTCCGGGCGTCGGCCCGGTCGGCGACGGGCGCGGTCAACTCCCAGCGGCCGGCGCGGCGCTCGATCACGATGCGCCGTGGCTCCGCCGCACCGGCTCCCCGCCCCACCACCTCCAGGCGCTGGACCCGGTCGGGCTCGACCGCCAGCAGATCCTTGCGGCGCAGCTCGTACAGGCTGCGCATCAGCGAACTTTCCAGCCGGCCGGCCACCAGCACCACCGCATTCCGGCCGTCGGGCCGGATGTACAGCTGGCCGTTGAAGGGGCTGCGGCGGCCGACGTCCAGGCTCACCTGCTCGCCGTCGCGCAGCGTCAAGATCCAGCTGGCCCGCGGCGGGTCGAGGCCGTAGTTGGCCAGCGGATCGGCTTCAACCAGCGGGATGCGCTGTTCGGCGCTCATCAGCTTCAGGCTGCTGAGCACGCCGTTGATCACCGCGCCGTCGGCGGCCGCAGCCACCGGCGCGCTCAACCGCCACTCGGGCAGTCCCTGGGGATCGGTCTGACCGCGCTCGATGACCGCCGTCAGCTCGCCGCGCTGATAGCGCACCGCGACCACCTGCTGCTCGTCCAGATCGAACACCAGCTCGGCCAGTACCGCATCGCGCTCGCGGCGCTGCTCGGCGCGGTAGAGGCCGAAGTAGGCCCAGGCGCCCAGCCCGGCCACCAGCGCCAACCCGATGCAGGCCGCCAGCAGGGTGCGCGTCCGGTAGGTCATCAGGCCCACCGTCGTAGCTGCCAGATTGTGAGCCCCAGCGCCAGGATCACCAGCGGCAGGATGTCGGACGAGAAGAAGGTGATGAACTTCAGCTGCGCCTCGTCGAGCCGCAACAGCGAGGCCGCCCGCAGCCGCGGCCGGATGGTGATCTGCTTCTCGGCGCGCAGCAGCCAGGCCACGCTGTTGAGCAACAGGTCGCGGTTGAAGGGATAGGCCCGGTAGGCGGCATCGACCGCCAGCCGGGACGAGCCGAAGACCGCCAGCCGGCGCCCGCTGCGCGGGGCGCCGGGCTGGGCGACCACCTCGGCGGTGGCCGCCAGCGCGATGGGCCCCTTGCGGTCGCGTTTCTCGTCGAAGCGTATCGCGCCTGTGCCCGCGTTCGGATCGGTCTCGGCCCAGGCCCGCGCGCCGGAGAAGACCAGCTCGACGACCTGCAGGCTCTCCGGCGGCGCGCGGCGCCGCACCGGCCGCGCCAACGGAAACACCGCCTGTAGCTGGCGCAACCGCACCCGGCCACCGCGGAAGAAGCGGGCGAAGATGGGGTGCGTCTTGGGGCTGCGGCGCGGGTCGGTCACCACTTCCAGCGGCGAGCGGCCGCCGGGGTGGACGACGGTGCCAGCCCCGAGCACGATGCCGTTCGGCGCCAGCACCGCATTGAGCGAATCCGAGTCAGCGCTGCCGGCCAGCACCAGCAACCGTCCACCGCCGTCCAGGTAGGTGCGCAGCGACTCGAGTTCGCCGGCGGTCAGGTCGTGCCGGGCCCCGGCGATGACCACCGCGGTGCAATGCCCGGGCACCTGCGGCTGCTCGAGCAGGGCCAGCCGCTCGGTGGCGTAGCCCTCGCCGGCCAGGTCGCGGGCCCAGGCGGTCATGCTCTGGCTCGGGTCGGCGCCCTCCAGGGCGCGCTCACCGTGGCCGGTGGTGAAACACAGGCGCACGCCGCCGCCCGCCCGGGTCAGCTCCAGCAGTGCGCTGGTGATGGCCTCCTCGACCCCGCTCTGGCCGGGCTCACCCAGCTTCAGCCGCTGCTCGCGGCCCTGGTAGCGGAACAGCAGCCGCGGGCCGTCGAGGTTGATCTGGTGTTTCTCGATCAAGTCCAGCCGCACCGTCGGGTCGATGAAGCGGTAGTCGAAGCGCTCGCTGGCGGCGCGGTAGCGCTCCAGGAAGCTATGCACCTGGCTGTAGGGACGCTCCTTGGGGCTGTAAAAGGCCAGCACCTCGACCGGTGCCTCGATCAATTCCAGCACGTCCTCGGTCTGGGGCGACAGCGAGAAGATCTTTTCTTCGGTCAGGTCGAACTCGACCGGGTGGACGTGGAAGGTGTAGTTGAGCACCACCAGCCCAAACAGCAACAGCACGCTGAACAAGGCGGCGAACGAGCCGTAGAACACCGACCGGCCCTGGAAAGTCTGGCGCAGCCGCCGGCCGTTGGTCAGCAGCCAGAAGACCAGCGCCGCCAGCCCGAAGATCAGCTTGGCCAGCGCCACCCAGGTGAACTGCCAGTCCCACAGAAACAGCGTCAGCGGCACCGACAGCAGCGCCGCCAGCCCGCAGATGCCCAACACCCGTCCGATGCGACTCATGCCCGCCTCCCGCCGCTCAGCGCCAGCGCTGGGATTCCAGCGCGCGGTGGGTCATGAACAGGCCGAAGGCGATCAGCGACAGGTAGTAGACCAGATCCTGCATGGCGATCAGCCCCTGGGTGAAACCGCGGATGTGGTCCACGGCGCTCAGGCCGCTGAGCACCGCCCGGGTCACGCCGACGTTGTCGCTGGCGGCCCAGCCGATGACCCACAGCAGCATCAGCAGACACCAGGTGATGAAGGCGGCGATGATCTGCGAGGTGGTCAACGCCGAGACGAACAGCCCGATGGCGGCGAAGGCGGCGCCGAGCAGGAACAGGCCCAGCAAGCCGGCGGCCACCGTGCCCCAGGCCACCGCACCGATCTGGGCGTAGGCCGAGACCAGCAGCGGGTAGATCAGCACCAGCAGCAGCATCACCCCGATCAGCACCAGCGCCGACAAGTACTTGCCGGCGGCGATGTGCGCCGGCCGCACCGGGCAGGTCATCAGCAGCTCGAAGGAGCGGCTGCGGCGCTCCTCGGCCACCAGCCGCATGGTCAAAAAGGGAACGGCGAAGACCAGCAGCACGGCCACGTTGTAGAACAGGGGGGCCAGCACCTGATCGGTGAAGTTGAGGTACTTCAGCGCCTGGGGCCGCATCTGGGTGTAGTAGCTGACGCTGCGCTGGAAGTCGGTCAGGATGCGCAGGAAGAAGAAGCTGCTGACGATGGTGAACACGGCGAAGACCACGTAGGCCACCGGGGTGGTGAAGGCGACGCGCATCTCCTTGAGCAGAATGGCGATGGTGTTCCGCATGCCGGTCCCCTCAGGCCTGGGTCAGCTGGTGGAAGGTCTGCTCCAGCGACTGCTGCTCCGAGGTGAGCTGGTCGAGGGTGTCGTCGGCCACGATGCGGCCGCGGTGGATGATGACCACCCGCCGGCAGAGCTGGACCACCTCGGGCAGGATGTGGGTCGACAGGATGACCGTGTGGGCGGCGGACAGGGTGCGGATCAGGTCGCGGATCTCGACGATCTGGTTGGGGTCCAGCCCGATGGTCGGCTCGTCCAGGATCAGCACCTCGGGCTGGCCCAGCAGCGCCTGGGCCACGCCCACCCGCTGACGGTAGCCCTTCGACAGGTTGGCGATCAGCCGCCGCTGCACGTCTTCGAGCCCGCAGATGCCCAGCACCCGCTCGATCTCGGCCCGCCGCTCGCGCCGGGCCACCGCCTTGAGTCGGGCGACGAAACGCAGGTAGGCGTCGACGTCGAGCTCCTCGTACAGCGGCGGCACCTCGGGCAGGTAGCCCACCCGCCGCTTGACCTGCAGCGGGGCGTCGAACACGTCGAAGCCGGCCACGGCCACCTTGCCGCTGGTGGCCGGCAGGGCCCCGGTCAGGATGCGCATGGTGGTGGTCTTGCCGGCGCCGTTGGGCCCCAGGAAACCGAGCACCTCGCCGCGCTCGACGCGGAAGGAGATGTCGTCGACGGCTACCAGCTTGTGGTAGCGCTTGGTCAGGTTGGCGACCTCGATCATCCCAGCGTCCGAATAGCCCATCCGAACCGGGGCTGTCAAGCCGCTCGTACGGACCCTGATTTCCCACCTCGGCCGCGATCTCTGCGTCAGCGAGGCGTTTTCGATGCTCGACGTAGATGACTACGACTCCGCTCGAAAACGCCTCGCTTCCTTGACCTCACGGCCGATCTGGGAAATCAGTCAGATCGTGGTGGGAGATCCTGGACGGACGGCGCATTGACGGTACAAGGAGGGCCTGATACGCTGCCGGCATGACGGACAAGGCCCCAATTCCGTTGCCGTATCTGCTCGGCCAGCTGCACCGGGCGCGCTTCGGCGGCCGGCTGCGCCTGGCCCAGGCCGACGTCGAGCGCAGCGTGCTGCTGCAGGAAGGCGCCCCGGTGCACGTGCAGTCGCGGCTGCAGGAAGAGACCCTGGGCCGCATCCTGCTCGACGAGGGTCAGCTGAGCCAACAGCAGTACAACCAGATGCTCGACAAGATGATGCAGACCCAGCGGCCGGCGGGCGAGGTGCTGATCGGCATGGGCGCGCTCGGGCCCCAGGACGTGTTCAGCGCCCTGGAGTTCCAGGCCCGCAAGAAGCTGATCAACAGCTTCCGCATGGACCGCTTCGACTTCGAGCTGAACGAGGAACCCATCCCGCCGGAGCTGATGATCGGCAGCATCGACGTGTTCGAGATCACCCTGTCGGGGCTGCTGGCCTGCTACTCGGTCGACCGGGTGCTGGAGGAGTTCCCGGTCGACGAGGAGACCGTGTTCATGGGCCACGCCCAGTCGCCGGACCGAGCGCTGCGGCTGGGCGCCAAGGAGACCCGCATCCTGCGCTCGCTGGGCCGCGGCACCAGCCTGGCCAAGCTGATGGCCGGCGGCACCGACCTGCGCTACCTGCTGGCGGTGCTCTACAGCATGTGCGCCTGCCGTCTGGCCGCGGCCTCGGGCGTGGAGCGGCCGCGGCGGCCCGAGCTGGATCGGCTCGAGGCCGACAGCCGGCCGCCGGCCGCGGCCCCGACCGCCGAGCCCGAGCCGGTCGAGCAGATCGAGAGCGAAGAGGACTTCCGGCCACCGACCCTGGCCGCGGTGATGCGGGGGCGCATCGACGAGTCGCTGGCGCAGAAGGTGCTGTCCATGGGCCGCCAGGATCACTTCAGCCTGCTGGGGGTCGATCGCCGGGCGGATGACGCCGCCATCGAATCCGCCTACCAGCGGTTGCTGCGCCAGCACAAGCTGGGAGCGATCGACGCCTCCTACGGCAGCGACAAGGAGCGCGAGCTTGCCCGGCGGCTGCTGGATCGGGTGGCCACGGCCTACCGGGTGCTGACCGACGACGACAGCCGCCGCGACTACCTGCAGCAGCTGGCCAGCCGGCGGCCCAAGCCGACCGTCTCCAGCCGGATCAAGGCCGACGTGGAGGCCCAAAAGGCCATGCTGGCCATGCGCCACAAGCGCTGGCAGGAAGCCCAGGAGCTGTTGCGCCAGGCCATCGCGCTCTACCCCGAGGATCCCAGCTACCACTTCCAGCTCGGCAAGCTGGCCTACGCCGAGGCCCAGGAGACCACCCCGCCCGACCAAGCGCTGTCCGATGCGCTGCGCAAGCCCTTTCTCAAGGCGCTGGCGATCAACCCGCGCTACGACGAGCCGCGGCTGTACCTCGGCTACCTGGCCAAACGCAACGGCAACTTCAAGCAGGCGCTGCGCGAGTTCCAGGGCGCCATCGAGTGCAACCCCCACAACCAGCTGGCCCTGTCCGAGGAGCGGCTGCTGCGCCGCCGCCTGCGCAAGACGGACTGAGCCCGGAGAGAGACCATGGCCGGCGACCAGACCCCCGAACAACGCAAGACCGTGGCCGTATTCGATCCCGAGACGCGTTCGCGGGCGGTCATCCTGCCCATGCTCGAGGGCCTCGGCTACCGCATCGACGAGCACCACAGCGGCCGCGAGATCGTCAGCCGCACCCGGGGCGAGAAACGAGCCGATCTGGTCTTCGTCCACCTGGCGGTCTTCGGCGACAGCTATGCGGCGGTGACCGCCGGGCTGGAGGCGCTGGCGCTGACCGAGGTGGCCGACCGGCCGCCGGTGCTGGGCATCAGCGTGCTCAAGCTATCGCCGGAAGCCCGCGAGCGCCTACTGGCGCTGGGCTGCGACGAGGTGCTGGCCCGCCAGGCGCCGCTGATGGAGGTGGTCTTCGCGGTCAACCGGCTGCTGTTTCCCAAATACCGCGAGCTGCGCCGCTATACCCGGGTATTCGGCGGCTTTCCAGTGGAGTTCGGCGACGACGGCGCTTGGCACCGCGGCGCGGTCTACAACATCAGCCGCGAGGGCGCCTTCGTCCAGTGCGACCAGCCGCTGGCCGAAGGCCGGCGCATCGAGCTGCGTTTCGCCTTGCCGGGCATGCCCGATTCGCTGCAGGTGGCGGCGCTGGTCTCGTGGGTCAACCCGCCCGACGCCGAGCGCGACGCGCTGGCCCCGGTGGGCATGGGCATCAGCTTTCTGGCGCTGAACAACCAGGCCCAGACCACGCTCGGCCGCTTCATCGCCGCCCGCGAGAACGGGAGCGATCCCGCTGCTTGAAGGCCTGCACGCCGCGCTCGAGCTGCCGCTTATGCTCGGCGGCCAGGCGCTGGCACAGACTGCGGATGCGCCGCCGCTGGCGCGCCGAATCGAACTGGAACTCCAGCCCCATACCACGGTCTTCGCCGCTGGACTTGACCCAGGCCACCCGCGCCCGCAGCCGAATGCCCATCAGGTATCCGGGCGGCTTGAGCTTGCACTCCAGCGCGGCACCCTCGGCGAACAGGCGCTCGGAGCGCACGAAGGTACCGCCGGCCGAGATGTCCTCGGCGAACTCGCGCACGAACCCGGCGTCGGTGCGGTAGGTGACCTCGATGGCGCAAGCCACGCGCTTGTCACGCCGATCGACGAAGTCGACCTGCTTGCCCTCGGCGCAATCGAGCACCCGCCGCAGGGTGCGCTGCTGGTCGGACGGCAGGGACACCTCGACCCCAGCCGGCAGCGGCGGCTCGCGCGAGCCGCGGCGGGCGGCGATCACGGTGCCGCGCAGCCGAAACGAACGGCCCGCGGTGGGGAATCGCACCGCCACGATCAGCGGCTGGCCCAAATGGAAACGGCGGCCGGTCTCGATAAACAACACCCCGCCGGGGCCTTCGCGCCGAAACTGCTCGAGCAGCCCCGCGGGCTGGGGGTAGCTGACCTGGATGGTCGGGCTGCGCGGCATCGATCGATCATAGGAGCGGCCGGTCGGCCATTGCAAGCCGGAGGCCGGCGATGGGCTTGAGGCGCGCGCTCGGATCGGCCGCCGCGGCCGCCCTGGCGCTGTGGACCGCCTGCGCTTGCGAGCGCTGCGGCGACGACCACCGGCAGCCGCTGCCCGCAGCCTGCGCCGAGCAGCTGGCGCGTTTCGAGCCCTGGCCCGCGTGCGATGCGGCGCCCGCGGCGGTCGCCCACTTCCGGCTGCTGCTCGGCGGGCGGGTGGCCGGCAGCGGTCGGCTGAGTCGGCAGCGCTGCCGGACGCCGGCCGGGATTCGCTGGTCGGTGCAGCGACGCGAGCAGCTGGCCCTGCTGCGCCAGGGCCGGCGGGTCGAGCTGCACCAGGAGCAGCGGGCCCTGATCGACGCCCGCGGCCGCCTGCTGCGGCTGCGGCAGCGCAGCAGCCAGCCGGGCAAGACCGAGCGGCTGCTGTACGCCGGCCGGGTGGGCGACGAGATGCTCACCCTGCGCGGCACCGAGCTGCGGCGTACGCCCTTCGAGCCCGATGCGCTGGCGCTGGCGCTGTATCCGCGTTTTCTGTGGCCCGAGCAGCCGCCCGAGCCGGGTACGGTGCACCGCTTCCGGGCCTACAGCCCGCGCTCCGCCGGCTACGCGGAGCAGCGGGTCGAGGTGCTGGCGGGTGCCGCCGGCGGCGGCGGCGTCAGGCTGGCGCGCCGGGCCGCCGACCAGCCGGGGGCCCGGACGGTCAGCTGGTACGGGCCGGACTGGCGGCTGCAACGGCGCCGCTCGACCATGGGCGCGCTGCACCTCGAGTCGATCCGCCAGGCCGCAGCGCCCGAGCCGGCCCTGCCTCGCAAGGCGCCCGACATCTCCGGCCTGATGCGGGTGCGCACCGCCGGACACATCGCCGATCCGGCGCACCTGTACCGGGCCCGCTACCGCATCGAGGGCCTGCCCGAAGATGGGCCGACGCTCGAGCGGGCCGGCCCCTGGATCGATCGCTGGACGGGTCCGGGGCAGCGGCCGCTGGCCGACGCCGTCGGCGATGTCGCGGGCGGCCTGCGGCTCGAGGTGCGCAGCCCGGCCGCCCCGCCGCCGGTCGCCTTTCCGCCGCCGGCCGCCGGCCACGAGCGCTGGTTGGCCCCGACCGATCTGATCCAGAGCGGTCATCCCCGCATCCGCGCCCTGGCCCGCCGGCTGACGGCCGGGGCCGAGACCGCCTGGCAGGCCGCCCTGGCGCTCAGGCGCTGGGTGGCCGCGGAGATCGACAGTCAGCTGGGGCTGAGCTTCGCCTCGGCGCTCGAGGTGCTGCGCGCCGGCAGCGGCGACTGCTCGGAGAAGTCGGTGCTGCTGGTGGCGCTGGCCCGGGCGGCCGGCATTCCGGCCCGGGCGGTGACCGGTCTGGTCTACCACCGCGGCGCCTTTCGGCTGCACATGTGGGTCGAGGTCCGGGTGGGCCGCTGGCAGCCGCTGGATGCGGCGCTGGGACCGGAACGGGTCAGCGCCGCACGCATCCGCTTCGGCGCCGATCCGCTGGCGCTCGGGCCGGCGGGGGCGCGCAGCCGGGCCGGCATGATCGCGCTGCTCGGCGCCGGGCTGCGGGTGGTGATCGAGCAGACCGGATCCGGGGCTGCTACTCCTTCTTCGCCACCAGGGCCTCGGCCGCGTCCAGCGCCTGGCGCAGGGCCTTGAAGGCCACCTGGTAGGGCTCGGGGCCGATCATGTCCACGCCGGCCATCTTGAGCAGCTCGACCGGGTACTTCGAGCCTCCCGCCTTGAGCATCGACAGGTAGTCGCGGCGGGCCTGCTCGTCGCCGGCGGCGATCTTCTCGGCGATGGCGGTCGAGGCGATGAAGCTGGTGGTGTACTGGAACATGTAGAAGTTGTAGTAGAAGTGCGGGATGTAGGACCACTCGACGGCGTACAGCGGATCGATGGCGATCACGCCCTCGGCCTCGCCGTAGTACTCGCGCAGCAACTCGAGGTACTTGCGGTCGAGCAGATCGGCGGTCAGCGGCTCGCCCGCGGCGGCAGCGCGGTGGATCTCCAGCTCGAACTCGGCGAACAGACACTGGCGGAACACGGTCTGGCGCCAGCTCTCCAGGTACTGGCCCAGCAGGTAGAGCTGCTTGTCGGGGTCGTCCTGCTGCTCGGTCACGTGCAGCCGCAGCAGGTTCTCGGCGGCGGTCGAGGCGACCTCGGCGGTGAAGATCGGGTACTGCGCGTCGTGGAAGGGCTGGTTGGCGTTGGCCAGGAAGGAATGCGCCGCGTGGCCGAACTCGTGGGCCGCGGTGCTGACGCTCTCGTAGTCGTCGTTGAAGTTCAGCAGCACGTATGGGTGGACGTCGTAGGCCGAGCCGGACATGTAGGCGCCCGAGCGCTTGCCCATGGTGGGGTAGACGTCGGTCCAGCGCTCGTCGAAGCAGTGGCGCATGATGTCCAGGTACTCCTCGCCCAGCGGGGCCATGGCCTTCATGATCAGCTCGCGGGCGGCCTGCCAGTCGTAGGACATCTCCACCGAGGGCACGATCGAGGTGTACAGATCGTGGTAACCCAGTTCGTCGAGGCCCAGCTGCTGCTTGCGCAGCTTCAGGTAGCGCCACAGCAGCGGCAGGCCCTTTTTAATCTGGGCGATCATGTTGGTGTAGATGCTGGTGGGCACGTTGGTGGCGTCCAGGGCGGCGGCCAGATCCGAGTCGTAGCGCCGCACGGTGGCGTGGAAATGGTCGCGCTTGACCGCGCCTGACAGCAGCCCGGCGAAGGTCTCGCGGAAGTCGGTATAGGTGCCCCAGAATGCCTCGAAGACCTTGATGCGATCCTGCCGCTTCTTGGCGGCCCGGTAGCGGCTATACATGGCCTGGGTCAGCTCGACCTTCTGGCCGTCGGCCAGCTCGACCTCGGGGAAGGGCAGGTTGATGGTGGCGAAGGTCTGGTAGACGCCCTGCGGCACGCCGGCCAGGTCGCCGGCGCGGGCGATGATCTGCTCCTCGGCCGCATCGAGCACGTGGGCCCTCCGGCGCACGATGTTGTCGATCACGTGATCGTAGGGCTGCAGCACCTTCGTCCGCCGCATGGCGGCCAGCTTCTCGGGCGGGAGGTCCAGGATCTCGGGCTCCACCCAGGCGGTCTTGGCCTGCAGCTCGGTGCCGACCTTGCCGATGCGCTCCTTGAGCTCCTGGCCGGGCACCTGGCGGGCGTCCTGGTGGTGCAGCCGCTGGGCATAGCCCGACAGCCGGTAGTAGCGCTTGAGGATGTCGAACTGCTGCTCCAGGCAACCGGCCAGGCGTTTGGCCCCGCGCTTCAGGGTGCCCTCGCAGCGGCCGAAGGCCTTCAGATCGCGTTCGAGCTTGTCGATGTCCTTTTCCCAGGCGTCGATCGAGGGGTACAGGTCCTCGATCTTCCAGCGATGGACCTCGTCGATCTGATCCCGCTCGCGGGTCGACTGCTCCATGTTGCCCTCCTCGCCGGCCGCCGGCGCGCTCAGCGCCAGCGCCGCGACCAGAATCCATCCCGTGCCGAGCTTCGAGCCTATCATCCGCATCTCCTCCCGGGCTGTCTTTGGCGCCAAGAGTTCCCGCCGGGAACTCAGGCTTCGTTGATACCGCATGCGCGCGCCGACCACAAGGCCGACCCGGCGGGCACCTTGCCACAGCGACGGTCACCATCTCGTCACCGCGGCGCGGCAGGCCGGCAGCCAAAGAAAACGCCCCGCATCCGTGTGGATGCGGGGCGGCTCATCGGCCGCGGGGCGCTACCGGAAAGCGCCGCGCAGCGGTTCATTCGGCCTCAGGGGCGGTCCTCGTCGGCGCAGGCGCCGGCGTGGGCCAGCGCGGTACCGGCGCAGGCGGCGAAGCACGGATTGTCGTAGGTCACCCCATCGACGCCGCAGACCGGATCCAGCATCTCGGGGCAGACGCAGTCGTCGGCCAGGCAGCGGCCCTCGCAGTAGCCGTCGGGCCAGCACTCCTGGTGGCAGTAGGACCCGGGGCCGCAGTCGGCGTCGCTGTCGCAGCGGTCGCCGGCCTGCAACTGCTCGAGGCACTCCAGGTACGCGGGCGGCTGGGTCCAGCCGCAGGTCCGCTGGCCGTCGGCGGTGGTCAGCGCCTGGCAGTCGGAGTAGATCAAGCACTCGTACTCCGGCAGCCAGACACAGGAGGACGACACCGGGTAAGGGGCGCAGATCTCACCCGAGCAGCCGGTGACGATGCAGTCGCCGGCGGCCGGCACGCACTGGCCCGGGCACGGCGGGCAGTCGGGCGCGCCCGGCTCGCAGGGCATGTCCGCGCACTGGCCGGGCTCGCAGCGGAAGCCCGCCGGGCAGTCCGCGTCGGCCAGACACTCCATCGGCGGCAGCGGCACGCAGACGCCGGGGCAGGTGCAGGTGGGGTCGTTCGGATCGCAGGGCTGCTCGCAGCGCGGCTCGCAGTAGGCACCCGGCCCGCAGTCGGCGTCGCTCAGGCACTCGGGCGGCGGCTCGCCGCAGGGTCCGTAATGGACGATGAAGGCGCCGGCGCAGTCGGCGAAGCAGGGGTTGTCGAAGGTGCGCTGTTCGCAGCCGCCACCGCAGTCGGGATCGTCCGGCGGGCAGTCCGGGGTCTCGCAGACCTCGGCGCAGACCGGATCCCAGACCTCGGGGCAGACGCAGTCGTCGAACACGCAGCGGCCGTCGCGACACTGGCCGGCCTGGCCGTCGGGGGCGATGCAGTCCGCGTCGGTCCGGCACGCGGGCGGGTAATCCGGCACGCACACCCCGTAGCAGCACTCCGGGTCGTCGGGCGGGCACCAGTCCAGGCACCACTCGAGCCGGCAGTGGTGGTCGGCCGGGCACTGCGCGTCGAACTGGCACTGGATGGGCTCGAACACGCAGCGGCCGTCGACGCAGCGGCCGGGCTCGCCGGCGCCGCCCGGGGAGAAGCAGTCATAGTCGGTCGAACACTCGGGCTCGACCGGCACGCAGCGACCGTGACACTCCTCGTGGCAAGCGCCGGTCTCGTCGCACCAGCCCCAGCAGTCCATGATGCACTCGTGGCCCTCGGGGCAGTCCTGATCCGACGCGCACTCCGGCGGCGGCGCCGGCACGCAGACGCCCTCGCAGCCGGGCTCGCAATTGGGATCCTCGGGCACGCAGTCCCAGCAGACCACCTCGCAGGCCATGCCCTCGGGGCAGTCGGCATCGGCCTGGCAGCGCTCGGGCGGCGGCACGCAGCGGCCGTCGACGCAGCGGCCGGGCCGGCCGTCGGCCAACTGGCAGGGCTCGCCCGCGGCGCACTGCGGGTTCGGCTCGCAGTGGCCGGGACACGGCGGACATTCCTCGTCGTCCGGATCGCAGGGCATGCCCGGACAGACGTCCTGCACGCAGTGGAAGCCGGCGGGACAGGGGGTATATTGGTCACAGGCCAGCTCGTCGTAGATGCACTGGCCGTCGACGCAGCGCGGCGGCAGGTCGGTCCAGGGCAGCGCCGGGCAGTCGGCGTCCTGCGCGCACTCCACCCCGGCGCAGCGGCAGATGGGGCAGCCGTCGGGGTCGGTCATGAAGCCGCCGGGGCAGTACAGGGTGCACATCACGTCCGGGCAGCGCGGCTCCTCGCAGTTGCCCGCACAGCCGAGCAGCAGATCGAAGTCGCCGCCGGCCGAGCCGTCGTAGGTGGCCAGCGCGATCAGGTAGCGGCCGCCGTCGGGCAGGCGGAAATCGCTGATCAGGCTGTTCAGCCCGTCCTTGCCGTCGTCGTCCAGGGCGATGTGCTGGCCCCAGATGCCAACCTCGTCCTGGGGGCCGTAAAGGATCAGCACCGGGTCCTCGCCGTTGTCGACCGTCAGGCCGACGGTGACCCGGGCACCCGGCAGCGCGTCGAACACGTAGCCGGTCAGGGGCTTGTCCTGCGAGAACACGTCGCGCTGCTGGCTGCCGAAGTCGACGTTGCCGCGCAGGTCCAGCTTGTCCTGGGCGTCGTTCGGTCCGGTCAGCAGGGGCGCCTGGTACTGCTGCTTGCCGCTGGGATTGTCGTACTCCACACAGCCGGCGGCCAGGGCCAGACAGCCCAGCAGCGCCAGCGGCGCGGTCCATCGTAAACATCGCATCGGTTTCATCGTCATCTCCTCCAGCTGTTGGTGGTGCTTCCGGCTATCATCGGTTCCTGCTTCATACCCCGGTAATTAGCAACAGCCGTGCCAGCCGCCCGGCCCCGGCCCGCCAATCCACCAACCCACTGTATTTGCTAAATTAAAAAAAGACGGCAGCCCGAGGCGAAGCGCCGGCTGTCATCCCAGCTTGACGATCCAGATCACACTCCGCAAAAAAACACAAAGAGATCAATCCGCTGCAAAAACTTCAGACCCAGCAGGGCAACTGTCAAGCCAGCGCGACAGCTGTTGAAATGTGGCGGCTTGGAATGGGTCGACAGTTGGTCGGCGGTGGTCTTGTCGAAGATCCAGCTGGCCCCCTGGTCGGTCTGCTCGAACGAGGCGATGGTTCCCGAAAGCTTGCCTTGTCCTCCTGGTCGATCGGTCTTTTCGGCTTCGTTGCCCCCGCCCTTCGGGCGGGGACGCTCGTGCTTGAAAAAACGGCGCGATCCGGGCGATTCAGCGGATCAGGCCGTGGTACCTCCCCAGCCAGTACGGCAGCAGGTAGAACAGGCCCGAAGACTCGGCCCGGCCGTCGCCGGGCTGGATCAACCGGTAGGGGTTCTCGGCCCAGCGCTGTACCTCGCGCTCGCCGTACGGCAACACGAAGCGGTTCTGCAGATCGCCGTGGCGATCGGGCTGCGGATCCACGTCGAGGTCCCAGCGCTGCGAGCTGTCGAGCCCCCACAGGATCAGGTCCCGCGGCATCTGCTGCAACGTCTCCACGGCTTGCTCGAGGTCGTAGCTGTCGGAGCGCGACAGCGCGCCGTACATCAGGTTGAACTCCGGGTTGCGCTCGGGCCGCTGCACCTGCCACAGGCCCGCCAGCCCCTCCTGCCACAGGGGCATCAACTCCGGGTCGTCCTCGTAGCGCATCAGCGTATACAGCGCCAGAAAGCTCATCTCCTCGGAGTCGTGGTTGATGTGCCAGGCGGTGTTGATCTCCTCGATGCGGCGCACGTAGTCCGCATAACCGTGCTCGTGGGCCAGCTCGGCGAAGGCCTCCAGGAAGCGTTGCTCGCCGGTGGCGTGGTGGGCGGCCCGCAGACCGCCCAGGATCATGGCCGCGTTCAGCCCGGCATCGCCGAACCGGGCGCTCAGGTCGTTTTCCATCCACTCGGGATCGAAGCGGCCGTGGCTGGTCGGCTCGCCGTCCACGTCCAGCAGCTGGTAGCCGTTGTCGATGAGGTAGCCCAGGATGCGGCCCAGGGTGGCCGCCACCGCGGCCCGCTCCTGCTCGTCGGCCACCAGGTCGTGGTACAGGCTGAGCCCGAACATGTGGCCGACGAACTCGTCCGCCGAGGTATCGCCCTTCCAGCACCATTGCCCGTCCGGGCTCAGGTGCCACTCGCCGGCCCCGCTGGCCTGCTTGTCCGGGCACTGCTCCGGGGCCACCACCGAGCGGGCGAAAAAGCCGTCGATACCGGTAACCCGTTCCAGCCGCAGCATGGCCTGGGCCGCGGTGCGGGCGTTGGCGCGCGCCGCCGGATCGCCGGTGACGGCATAGCGGAAGCACTGCGCGGCCAGGTACATGCCCGTCCACTGGCCGTCGTTGTCGTCGTCCACTCCGTAGGCGCTGGCCACGTCGCCGCGCTCGGCCAGCGGGCACTGGGTCGAGGTATAGCCCAGCCGCACGTGGCGCTGCTGGGCGATGGCGTCGATGCGGGCGGCGCGCTCGGCCAGGGTGGTCGCCACCGGACGCACCCGGCCGACGCCGGCCGCGGTGGCGAACCACAGCGTGCCGTCGGCCGCGGCGGCCATGTCCCGCACCGCGTCGGCCGGCAGCCAGTTGCGGCCGAAGTGGTAGCGCCGCGTACCATCGGGGCGGTAGACCGAGCCGCCGAGCGGCGTGGCCGCCAGCCGGGCGCCGTCCGGAGCCAGCGCCAGCCGGGTCACGTCGCCCTGGTGCAGGCCCGCATCGCCCAGCCACGGGGTGAATCCCTGCTCGCCCGGGGCCAGTGCGGCCATGCCGGCCGCGGTGCCGGCCCAGACGGTGCCGTCCGGCGCCAGCACCAGGCTGCGCACCGCCGCCGCCGGCAAACCGTCGGCACTGCCCCAGTGCCGCGTGGCCGACCAGACCCCGTCGACCCCGGCCGCCAGCCAGCCGCCGGCCGGCCCGTCGATCAGGGCGGCGACCTCGCGGCCGTCGAGTTCGGCGACGGCCTGGAAGCCGCCGCCGTCGACCCAAGCGCCGAAGCCCGCCCCGGCCAGCCAGAAGCCCCCGGCGGCACGCACCGCCACCCAGCCGGGCGCCAGGCCCTCCGGCAGCTCGACCGCCGCGCCGGCCACCACCGCCCCGCCGGCGGCGGCCACCGCCAGCCGGCCCTGTCCGTCGCAGGCCAGATCGCGCACCGGCCCCGCCACCGGCAGCGGCTGTAGCTGCCAGGCCTGACCGTCGTAGCGCCGCAGGCCGTCGGGCGCGCCGGCGTACAGGCCGCCGTCCGGGCAGCGCGCCAGGGCGAGCGCATCGAAGGCCGCGCCCAGCCGGTCGGCGCGCTGCTGCGCAAACGGCGCATCGATGTGGTAGACCGCGGGCTCCCAGCCGCCATCGGTTTCGCCGCCGTCGGCTCCGTGGTTCGAGCCCCCGCAACCGATCAGCGCGCCCAACAGCACCGTCCAACCGATTCGCATCCGCATGAAACGCATGCTAGCACCGCCAGGAAAACAGGAGCAAGGGTCCCTGAGCCGCCGGGCCGTGTTGCGACCGCCCGGCTGGTGCCCTATGCTGGGCCGGAGCCAGCACGCGGAGGGTACGGGCCATGACACGGGCCATGACGGTTCCATCCCGCAGCCAGACCATCGAAAAACACCGGGCCGCCGGCGGCGGGGCGGCCGCCGTCTTTCCGGTCCACTACCCGCGGGCGCTGCTGCGCGCCCACGGCCTGCTGCCGGTCGAGGTCTGGGGCCCGCCCGGGCGCGACACCACGGCCGGCGACGCCCACCTGCAGGCCTACACCTGCTCCATCGTCCGCTGCGGGTTGAGCTTTTTGCTCGACGGCGGGCTGGACGCGGTCGACGTGGTGCTGGTGCCGCACGCCTGCGATTCGCTGCAGGGTCTGGGCTCGGTGCTGCTCGACTTCGTCGACACCCGCCAGCCGGTGCTGACGTTCTACCTGCCGCGGGGCCGGCGGGCCAGCGATCGGGAGTTTCTGGCGGCCGAGCTGCGCCGGCTGTCCGAAGCCCTGAGCACCGTCAGCGGCCGCAACCCCGGCGCAGCCGATCTGCTGGCGGCCGCCGCCCGCGAGGAGCGGGCGGACGCGGCCCTGGCCGCGCTGCTGGATGCCCGGCCGCAATCGGCGCTGTCCAACCGGGTCTTTTTCGACCTGGTGCGCGCGCGCGAGTACCTGCCGGCCGAGGACTTCGAGCCGCTGGCGACCGCGGCGCTGGCCGAGACGGCCGAGGCCCCGCCGGCCGGCCCGGGCGTGGTGCTCAGCGGGCTGGTGCCGGAACCAAAGGCCGTGCTGGACGCCCTGGACGACGCGCAGCTGCGGGTGGTGGCCGACGACCTGGCCTGCTCCGGCCGGCGGGTCTATCCCAGCGGCCAGGCGGGCGATCCCTACGCCCACCTGGCCGAGTCGCTGGCGGCCGGGCCTCCGGACGCCATGCGCGGCGATCCGGTCGAGGCCCGGCTGGCGCACCTGCTCGATCTGGCGCGGCGCAGCGGCGCCCGGGGCGTCATCGCCCTGGGGGTCAAGTTCTGCGAGCCGGAGCAGTTCTACCTGCCCCAGCTGGCCCGCGGCCTGGAGCGCGCCGGGCTGCAGCTGCTGGCGCTGGAGACCGACGTGGCCGACCCCCTGCCCGACCAGGCGGTCACCCGCCTGGAGGCCTTCGCGGAGTCGCTGCGATGAGCTGGCTCGACCCCCTGCTCTACCACCTCCAGGTGGATCTGATCGGCAAGACCGCGCTGCGCCTGCAACGGCGGCGCAGCGCGCGCAAGATGGCGCGGGCCGACTTCTGGCACCACCAGCACCTCAGCCCGCCGCTGCGCTCCTCCCCGTGGCTCAAGGAGCTGATCAGCCGCCACTACCTGCGCGGCCAGCACGCCAACCGCAAGCACAAGGTGGCCTGGGTCACCTCCGGCGCCCCGATCGAGTACCTGCAGGCCCTGGGCTACTTTCTGCTCTACCCCGAGAACCACGGCGCGGTCTGCGGCATCCGCCGGGTGGGGGTGGAGCAGTGCCAGGTGGCCGAGGAGGCCGGCTGGTCGCGCGACATCTGCTCCTATGCACGGACCGACATCGGCACCGTGCTCAGCGGCAAGACGCCGGTGGGCCGGCTGCCGCGGCCCGACCTGCTGGTCTGCTGCACCAACATCTGCCAGACCGTGCTCTACTGGTACCAGGTGCTGGCCCACCACTTCCAGGTACCGCTGATCCTGATCGACACGCCGTTTCTCTACACCGAGGCCGATGCGCACACCGTCGCCTTCGTGCGCCGCCAGCTCGAAGAAGCCATCGCCACGGCCGAGCGGGTGGCCGGCCGCACGCTGGCGCCGGCCGCGCTGGAGCGGGCCATGCAGCTGAGCGGCCGAGCGGTCTCGCTCTGGAACCAGGTGATGCAGACCGGACGCAACCGGCCGGCGCCGATCCTGGCCTTCGACGAGTTCATCCACATGGGCCCGATCGTCGAGATGCGCGGCGCCGCCGCCACGGTGGCCTACTACGAGGCCCTGTTGGCCGAGCTCGAGCAGCGCGCAGCCGCCGGCCGGGGCGCGCTGCGCCAGGAGCGCAAACGCCTGATCTGGGACAACCTGCCCATCTGGTACGCAGTGCGCAAAATGGGGGACCTGCTGGCCGCCCGCGGCGTGGCCCTGGTGGCCTCGACCTACACCAATGCCTGGGGCGAGCTGGCCGAGCTGATCGACCCGGCGCAGCCGCTGGACTCGATGGCCCGCTGCTACCTGCATCCGATCCTCAACCGCGGCACCGGCCACAAGCTCGCGACCATGCAGCGCATGGTCGGCGACTACCAGGCCGACGGCGTGCTGTTGCACTCCGACCGCTCCTGCAAGCCCTACTCCATCGGCCAGATCGATCAGCAGCACCGGCTGGCCGAATCGCTCGCGGTGCCGGCCCTGTTGCTGGAGGCCGACCACAACGACGCCCGGGCCTTCTCCTGGGAGCAGGCCGAGAACCGCTTGAGCGCCTTTCTGGAGGTCATTGGCGCATGAACGAGATCGCGGCTCTGGGCATCGACGTGGGCTCGGCCACGGCC
The DNA here is from genome assembly GCA_964454005.1 of uncultured Myxococcales bacterium. Taxonomy (GTDB): domain Bacteria; phylum Myxococcota; class B64-G9; order B64-G9; family B64-G9; genus CAYVQE01. Next base: position 20,983 of record CAYVQE010000024.1, on the reverse strand, counting down.
AAGGTGGCGGCGGTCGACGCGGCCGGCGGGCTGGCCTGGCACCTCATCGAGCCGACCGCTCCCCGGATCGAGGAGCAGGCGCGGCGCCTGCTGGAGGCGGCCCGGCAGCGGGCCGGGCGCCCGGCGCTGCCGGCCGTGGCCACCGGCTACGGCCGCAAGCTGGCCCCGGACGTCGACCGGGCGGTGACCGAGATCACCTGCCACGCCCGCGGGGTCCACCGGCGGCTGGGCCACACCGGCACCCTGATCGACATCGGCGGCCAGGACTCCAAGGTCATCGCCATCGGCGCCGACGGGAAGGTGATCAACTTCGCCATGAACGACAAGTGCGCCGCCGGCACCGGACGCTTTCTGGAGGTCAGCGCCACCCGGCTCGAGATCCCCATCGACCAGCTCGGCCGCACCGCTTTGGAGGCGGCCGAGGAGGTACGCATCTCGTCCACCTGCACCGTGTTCGCCGAGTCCGAGATCGTCAGCCTGCTGGCGCGCGGCCAGTCGGTCGACTCCATCGTCCGCGGCCTGATCCGTTCGCTGGTGCACCGGGTGGTGGCGCTGGCCAAGAGCGTGCGGCCCGAGCCGCCGTTCATGCTCTCGGGGGGGGTGGCCCGCTGCGACGCGGTGCGGGACTTCCTCGGCGAGGCCCTGGGCGAACCCGTGGAACTGCCCGCCGAGCCCCAGCTGATGGGCGCCTACGGCGCGGCGCTGATGGCCCTGGCGGCCGGCTGACCGATTGTGCCGCCCCGGGGGCGGTGGCTAAGCTGGAGCCGACGAGGGGGTATGCCATGAGGACGAAAACCGCCGCGCTGGGCTTGCTGGCGGCCGGGCTGCTGGCCGGCCGCGCAGCGGCGGCGCCGGCGGCGCCGCCGGTCACGCCGCTGGAGCAGCTCGAATCGCCGATGGAGTACGACCCGGCGCCGTTCGAGCAGGGGCTGCGCCCCCACTACCGCAAGAACATGCCCCGGCGCATGGGAATCGGCTCGCTGGCCGAGCTGCCCCTGTACCAGATGGAACTCGAACTCGACGCGCTCGAGGCCGAGCTGATCGCCGACCAGGATCTGAACTTCCGCAATCGGTGGCAGGAGCCGTTGCGATCGCTGGTGCTGCGGCTGTTCGCCAACGCCGCCCACCTGCGTCGCGACGGCCGGCCCAACCTGCGGCTGCTGGCGGTCGAGGTCGACGGCCGGCCGGTGGCGTTCGAGGACGTCGGGCCGAGCTGCATCCGGCTGAGCCTGCCGCGGCCGCTGGAGCCGGGCCAGCGGCTGCTGCTGAGCATCCGCTACCGGCTGCGCATCCCCCGCCTGCCGTCCAGCGCCGCGGCCCCGGTGGGCATGACCAGCCCGAAACAGATGCTCGACCAGATGTTCGGCAAGAACGCCCAGGCCGGCTACGGGATCATCGGCCACGCCGCCGGGGTGTTCAACCTGGGCTACTTCTACCCGGTGCTGGCCTCGCGCCGGGGCGGCAGCTGGGACACCGGCGAGCCGGCGGGCATGGGCGACATGGCGCATTTCGACGTGGCCAACTTCCAGGTCAAGCTGGTCGCGCCGCAGCCGATGGTCATCGTCACCTCGGGCATCCAGGTCGGCTCGCGGCCGCTGGGCTCGGGCGCCGGCGCGGGCCGCGAGACCTTCGTCGTCGGTACCGGGCTGCGCCACCTGGCCATCCAGGCCTCGACCCGCTACGAGACGCACCAACGTCGGCTCGGCGACATCGACGTGCGCGTCACGCTGACCGGCGGCCACGCCGGCAGCGCCGAGAAGCTGCTCGACTACGCGGTGGCGTCGCTGGACGCCTACCAGAAGCTCTTCGGCCCCTATCCCTACCCCGAACTCGACGTGGCCGAGGCGCCCCTGACCGGCGGCGCCGGCGGCATCGAGTACCCCGGGCTGGTGACCATCGCCATGGGCCTGTGCGCCGGCCCGACCGGCAACCCCAACGCCGATCTGCTCGGTTCCCTGCTCGCCCAGACCCAGACCCCGGAGTTCGTGCTGGCCCACGAGGTGGCCCACCAGTGGTTCCACGTGCTGGTGGGCTCGGACTCCAACCGCCACCCCTTTCTCGACGAGGCCCTGGCCAACTACGCGGCGGTGGTGGCCTTCGAGGCCCGCCACGGCCGGGCCGCGGCGGCCGAGCAGATCGAGCTGCAGCTCAAGCTGCCCTACCAGCTGATGCGCATGCTGGGCGGGCCTGACAAGGCGGTGGATCAGCCGACCAGCGCCTTCGCCAACCAGCTGCAGTACTCGGCCATCGTCTACGGCAAGGGCGCGCTGTTCTTCCACCGGCTGCGCCGCGAGCTGGGCCGCAAGCGCCTGTTTCGCGGGCTGCGGCGCTACGTGGCCCGCCACGCCTTTCGCGAGGCCGGCCCAAAAGAACTGCTCCAGACCCTGGCGGCCGCCTCCGGCAAGCCCGAGCGCGTGCGCGCGCTCTACCGGCGCTGGATCCACGAGCGCCACGGCGACGAGGACATCGGCCGCGCCCCGGACGACAAGGCGCTGCAGCAGATGATGGGCCAGCTGCAGAAACTCAAGGGATTCCACAACATGAAAGTCCAGGGGCTGGATCCGGCCACGCTGCGGCTGTTCCAGCAGGCCGTCCGCCAGCTCCAGGGCGGGCCCTGAACCGGAGCCCTACCGCCCGGACGGCGCTGAGCGACTGCGGGCTCACTCTTCCTTGAACACCTTCAGCGACTGGTCGAGCTGGTGCTCCATGCAATCGACGATCAGCTGGTGCAGCTCGTTGGTGCTGGCGCGCAGCGACTCGTAGTAGCGTTGGCGCTCCACGTCCGGCACGATCACCGGCAGGTAGCCCGCCCGCAGGATGAAGAAGTTCATCATCAGCCGCGCCACCTTGCCCGAGTCGTGATCGAAGGGAAAGATGGTCATCAGCCGGAAGTGGATCTCGGCCGCCTGCTGGATCGGGTGGTGCTGCTTGAAATCCTTGCTCTTGACATCGCGCACCAGCTTGTTCATCTGGTAGGAGATCTTCGACGGCACCGAGATATCGTGAAAGTAGGTGCGGTGGATGGGAATTTCCTTGCGGTAGACCCCGCCCTGCTGGTTGTTGAGCCCGTGCGACAGGATCTGGTGCAGCTGCTTGATAAAGGTCAAGGTGGGCGCCCGGTTGGACTCGGTGGCGGCCTTGCGCATCTTGTCGATGGCCGACTTGTGGTTGCGGATGCGCTGGTAGACCGGGATCAGGATGCCGTCGCCCATGGTGACGTGGTCGAGCGCCGCCTTGAGGTCGAAGATATCGAGCACCGTGCCCTCGAGCGCATTCTCGTGGAAGATCCACGAGACCTCGAAGCGCTCCTCGAAATCCCGGTATTGTTCCTTGTGTTGCGCGAAGGAGTGGCGCAGCTCGTCGGTCTTGTCATCGATGTCGAAATAGACGGTACGCAATGGACATTCCTCGCCGCTCAACCGAGCCAGCCCGCACACGGGGCGCCGGGCAGTCACCTACCACAGCCGCCCCCTAATGTCAAAATCGAGGCCCCGGCTGCGCTTAGGGCCCTTACATGACCACGAAGAAGGATTCGCAGGCCTGGTCGATCAGATCCTTGGTCAGCTGGGGCTTGACCCGGCGGAAGCGGGCCACGTCGATCAGCAGCCCGATGATGTCGCGCGGGTGGCAGGAGCGCAGCTCCATCTCGTACTGGCGGTAGTAGGTGTCCAGGATGTAGTTCAGGGCCTCGTCCGCGAAGCGGATGCCCTTGGCCCCGCAGACCAGCTGGAAAATCTTGCGGTACTCGGCCTCGGTGGGGTTGGCGACCTCGATCTTGTACTTGATCCGGCGCAGGAAGGCCTCGTCCACCAGCTCCTTGGGGTCGAGGTTGGTGGCGAAGATGATCAGCTGATCGAATGGGAGCTCGAACTTCTTGCCGGTGTGCAAGGTCATGAAATCAATGCGCTTTTCCAGGGGTACGATCCAGCGGTTGAGCAGGTCGGTGGGATGGACCCGCTGGCGGCCGAAGTCGTCGATCAGCAGCATGCCGCCGTTGGCCTTGACCTGGAACGGCGCCTCGTAGAACTGGGTGTTCGGGTTGTAGATCAAGTCCAGCGTATCCAGGGTCAGCTCGCCGCCGACCATCACCGAGGGCCGCCGCGACAGCAGCCAGCGCCGGTCGAACTCGGGGCCGGCCTTCTTCTTGACCGGCTCCCGCATGCCCTTGATGGGCGGCGGCCGTTGCGACCGTTCGAGGTCGATCGGCTCGTGGCTGAGCGGGTCGAAGACCTTGATCACCTGGTGGTCGACCTCGATGGCGTGCGGCACGAACACCTCGCCGCCGAGCAGGTCGGCGACCATCTCGGCCACCGTGGTCTTGCCGTTGCCGGGCGGCCCGTATAGAAACAGCGAGCGGCTGGAGTTGACCGCCGGGCCGATGTGGTCGAAGAAGTTGCTCGGCAGCACCAGCCCCTTGAAGTGCTCCAGCAGGTGGTCGCGGGTGATGAAGGGCACGTCCTGCATCTGCAAGCGAATCAGCGAGGTATACTGCTCGAGGGGCACGGGCGCCTTGCCGGTGTAGGCCGAGCGGCGCACCGCCTCGCGGGCCACCTCGCGGCCGCGCTCGGTCAGGGTGTAGCTGAACGAGGCCCGGCCGAAGCCCTTGCCGCCGCGCATCTCTACGAAGCGCTCCTCGGCCAGGAAGTTGATCACCGCCTCGATCACGCTCGAGAAGGGCAGCCCGATCTCATCGGCCAGCTGCACCCCGGTCATCACCCCGCCGTAGTAGAGGAACTTCAAGGCCAGGTCGTTCAGAAAGCCCAGGGTCAGGCCGGTCTCCTCGACGTTGCGCGGCTGGGGAGGCGCCAGATCCAGTATTTCCGGTCTTTCCAGTCCGAACGGATTGTCCATGCAACTGCTCCTGAATCGCCCGATTCGGGCTCAACCCTTGACCCCACCGGCGGTCAGGCCGCCGACCAGGTGGCGCTGCAGGGCGAAAAACAGCGCCACCACCGGGATCGAGACCAGGATGGCGCCGGCGGCGAAGTGCCCCCACTCGACGTTGGTCTCGGAGACGAAGCCGTTGAGCATCACCGGCAGGGTGGTGGCCGTCTCCTCGTTCATGAAGGTGGCGGCCAGGATGAACTCGTTCCAGGCGGTCATGAACGAAAACAAGGCGGTGACCGCGATCGCGGGCCGCGCCAGCGGCAGGATGATGCTCCAGAAGATGCGGATGCGGCTGGCCCCGTCGATCACCGCCGACTCCTCGAGCTCGCGCGGGATGGTGTCGAAGAAGCCCTTGAGGGTCCAGACGCAGAACGGGATCGAGGTGGTCGAGTAGACCAGGATCAGCCCCAGCAGCTGGTCCAGCAGGCCGAGCTTGTCGACCAGCAGGTAGAGCGGAATCATCATCATGGTGCCGGGGAACATCTGGATCACCAGAAAGCTCAGCAGGCCCGCCCTGCGGCCCGGGAAGCGAAACCGGCTGAAGGCGTAGGCGGCGGTGCAGGCCAGAAAGATCCCCAGCAGGGTGGTCACCGCCGAGACCACCACCGAGTTGAACAGCTGGTGGCCGAACAGCCAGACCACCTCGCGCTCCATCGCCCCGATCGGATCCTGGCGCAGGCCCAGCGCCCGGGCGTTCTCCCGGGTCGGCTCCTGTAGCCAGCTGACCAGCGTAGCGCGCGAGCGGCGGCCCACCCGGTCCAGGCTGCCGCCCAGGCCGTCGCGGCCGTGGCCGCGCAGCAGGTGGCAGGACAGGCAGCGCTTCTGCTCCAGCTTCTCGACCAGCCCGGGATCGGGCTGGAAGGCCGGGCGGGTCGGCTCCGGCGCCGCCGGCTCGCCGGGGCCGAGCACGGCGTCGACCGCCGGGACGGCCGGGGCCGGCTCGGGGATGGCGGCCAGCCCGGCGGCCAGCGCGCGCGCCTCGGCGTCGCTCAGCTCCGGGCCCAGTCCCTCGACCTTGGAGCGGGTGACCAGATCGCCGAAGTTGTCCAGGCTGAGCAGCTCCGGGTCGGGCAGTGGCAGCAGCGAGGTGTCGAAGGCCTGCCGGTCCTGGAAGGCGATCTGGAACACCTTGGCCACCGGGAACAACACCGAGGCGGTGAAGCCGATCAAGAACAGGTGGGTCACCACCCGGCCGGTCCTGGTGCGGCCCTGGCTCAATCGAATGCCCCCTCGGTGGCCTTGGTGATGCGGTTGGTCATCAGGGTGTAGATGAACAGGATGACGAAGATCAGCGTCGAGTAGGCGGCCGCGTAGCCGTAGCGATCGCCGCGCTCGAAGGCCCAGCGGAAGGCCTCGATGACCAGGATGTCGGTCGAGCCGTTGGGTGCGCCGCGGCTGACCAGGTAGATGATGTTGAACATGTTGAAGGTCCAGATCGAGCCCATGATGACGGCCGGGAACAGCGCCGGCTTGAGCAGCGGCAGGGTGATGCGGCGGAACTTCTGCCAGCGGGTGGCGCCGTCCACGTCGGCCGCCTCGTACAGATCCTGTGGGATGGACTGCAGCGCGCCGAGGCAGACCACCATCATGAAGGGAAAGCCCAGCCAGCAGTTGGTCACCAGGTTGGCCAGAAAGGCGGTCCCGGTCGTCTGCCACCAGGAGAAGCCCTCCATGCCCAGCAGGTGGTTGATCACCCCGTCGTCGGCGTCGAACATGCCGCGCCAGATGATGGCGGTGATGTAGTTGGGGATGGCCCAGGGGATGATCAGCAGCACCCGGTAGAGCCCGCGCAGCTTCAGCAGCGGATCCTTGAGCAGCATGGCCAGGCCCAGGCCCACCGCCAGGTGGATGAACACGTTGAACCCGGTCCACAGCACGGTGATGAACAGCTTGTAGTAGAAGCTGAAGCTGTCGGTGATGGCGTACTCGCGCGACGACAGGATGTCGACGAAGTTCTCGCCGCCGACGTAGAAGTACTCGCCCTGGTAGTAGCGGAAGAAGCCCAGCCCCAGCCCGACCACGAAGGGCACGAACACCAGCAGCCCGATGCCCAGCATGGCCGGGCCGATGTAGGCGTAAGCGGAGCGCTGCGCCCAGGCCTGGCGCAGCATCTTGCGGAAGCGGCCGAAGAACACCGCGGTGAAGATCAGCAGCACCAGCAGCGCGCCGCCCAAACCCCAGAACACCGCCTGGGCGAACTGGTCCTCGCCGCCGGCGGTCTTCTTCAGCGCCGAGCCCTTGCGGAAATCGGCGACGCGGTGGGCGGCCTTGCGCTGGGCCTCGGCCAGCGCCTGGGCGGGCGTGGCCCGGCCGGCGATGGCCGTATCGAGCGCCCGGCGCAGCGGCTCCCAGACCATGCCCATCTCGGGGTCGGCCCGCATCGGTTCGGCGTACTTGAGCTGCTCGCGGAACACCCCCAGCACCGGATCGGCCACAGCCTCCGGCTCGCGGTAGAGCGTCACGTTGGCCACCGTCTGCAGGCCGCGGTGCATGCGCACCCGGGCCGCATCGTCCGCGGTCAGCCAATCCATGGCCGCGAAGGCCTGCTCCGGATGGCGCGACTGGGCCGACAGCAGCAGCGCCTCGGTGCCCATGAAGGGCCGGGCGCGCACGCCGGAGTGGTTGATCTCGGGCAGCAGCGCCACCCCGTAGTCCACCCCGGCGGCGATCTCGGCCCGGAACCACGGCCCGTTGATGACCATGGCCGCCCGGCCGGCGTTGAACAGGGTGGTCACCTTGACCGGGTCGACGTCCTGGGGCAGCAGCCCCTCGACCACCAGCCGGCGGACGAAGCGGATCGACTCGGCGTTGGCCGCCGTGTCGAGCCGCAGCTCGCCGCGCGAGTCGAACAGGCCGCCGCCGAAGCCGAACAGCCAGCAAGCGTGGATGTAGGGGTCGGAGTGGTTCCAGACCAAGCCGTAGCTGGCCAGCTCACCCTCGCCGCCGCCGGAGTGCCGGCGCGCCATGGCGACCATCTGCTCGGTGTTCTCGGGCGGCCGCTGCAGCGCGTTCTCATCGTAGAACAGCACCGTGGTCTTGTAGGCGGTGGGCAGACCGTAGAGCGCCCGCCGGTAGATCAGCGGCTGGATGGTCTTGGAGAAGAAGCGATCGGTGATCGCGTCCGAAGCATAGGCGGTCAGCGGGGCGATGTGGCCCGAATCGGCCCAGCCGCCGATGCGATCGTGGGCGGCGATGAACACGTCCGGGCCGTGGCCGCGCGGAATGCTGGCGTTGAGCTTGTCCAGGTAGGCGTTGTAGGGCAGAAAGGTCAGGTCGATGCGGATGTCGCGGTGCCGGGTGTTGAAATCCCGCACGGTGGCCTCGAGCGCCTTGCGCTCGTCGCCGCGGTAGGCGTGCCACAGTGCGATCTCGACCGGCTCGGCGCGCACCGGCCCGGCCGCGGCCGCCAGCAACAGGCCGGCCAGCAGGGCCCAGCCGAGGCTGCCGGCGAAGCGGCTCAAGCGATGGTCTCCCCGGTGCGGGCGTCGAACAGGTGGGCCCGTTCCAGATCGGGCTCCAGGTCGATCGCCTCGCCCATCCCGGCCGCCGCCTGCGACTCCTGGCGCACCGTCAACAGGGTCTCGCCCTGCCGAGCGTAGATCATGGTCTCCGAGCCCATCGGCTCGACCACCTCGACCCGGGCCCGCATCCGCTCCGGTCGTGGCTGCTCGGCGGCCGGCTCGACCGCGAAGTGGTTGGGCCGCAAGCCCAGCTCCAGCTCGCCGCTGCGGTCGGCCACCGCTCGCTGCAGCGAGGCCGGCAACGGCAACGAGAAGCCGTCGCCCTGCAGGCGCGGGCCCTCGGCCAGGCTGCAGGGCAAAAAGTTCATCGCCGGGCTGCCGATGAAGCCGGCCACGAAGCGGTTCTTGGGGTGCTCGTAAGTCTCCAGCGGCGTGCCCACCTGCTGGATGCGGCCGTTGTGCAGGATGACGATCCGGTCGGCCAGGGTCATGGCCTCGACCTGATCGTGGGTCACGTAGAGGATGGTCTTGCGCAAGCGCCGGTGGAGCTTGGCGATCTCGGCACGCATCTGCACCCGCAGCTTGGCGTCGAGGTTGGACAGCGGTTCGTCGAACAAAAACACCCTGGCATCGCGGACGATGGCCCGGCCCATGGCCACCCGCTGGCGCTGGCCGCCCGACAGCGCCTTGGGCTTGCGCTCGAGCAGATCGGTCAGGCCCAGGATGGCGGCCGCCTCGTCCACCCGGCGCCGGATCTCGGCCTTCCTGGCGCCGCGCATGCGCAGGCCGAAGCCCATGTTGTCGCGCACGTTCATGTGCGGATAGAGCGCGTAGGACTGGAAGACCATGGCGATGTCGCGGTTCTTGGGGTGGACGTCGTTGACCCGCCGCGAACCGATGAACACGTCGCCCTCGCTGATCGCCTCCAGCCCGGCCAGCATGCGCAGCGTGGTGGACTTGCCACAGCCCGACGGTCCCACCAGGACCATGAACTCGCCATCGGCGATCTCCAGGTCGAAATCCCGCACCACCACCACATCGCCGAAACGCTTGCCCACGTTTCGAAAGACCACCTCGGCCATCGCGCGCCTCGTCCGCTTGTAAAAATCCCGTCGCTGACCGGGCAGCGTACCACCGGCCCGGCGCGGTTTCAACACCCGGGCCGGGCCGCCGGCCGGGGTAACTCCGGGGAATATGACCAGATCCCTCGGTTGACTCCGCCCGTCAAAGTCAATAGAGTCTCTATCCGTTGTCCGCCACGGAGGATCCCGCTTGGCCCGCGACAGACGAAACGATCGCCCCCTGGTGGTGGCCAACCCGCGCCGGCGCCGCCCGCTGGTGCTGCGGGCGGTGGCCTGCCTGGTCTGCCTGGTCGGGCTGTGGTTCGCCGGCGGCGCCGTCGGTGTGGGCGGGCTGTACCTGCTGGTGGCCGATGAGATTCCCGAGCTGCCCCGGCTCGACCAGTACAACCCGCCGCTGACCACCCGGGTCTACAGCCAGGCCGGCGTCTTGCTCGGCGAGTTCGCGATCGAACGCCGCGATGTGATGCCGGCCGGGCACATTCCGCGGCGGCTGGTCGAGGCCTTCATCGCCTCGGAGGACGACAACTTCTTCAGCCACGGCGGCATCGACCCGATGGGCATCCTGCGCGCGGCCATCAAGAACATCCAGGCCGGCCGCATCGTCCAGGGCGGCTCGACCATCACCCAGCAGGTGGCCAAGAGCTTCATCGGCCGCGAGAAGACCTTCACCCGCAAGTTCAAAGAAGCGGTGCTGGCCCGCCGTCTCGAGGAGCGCTTCGGCAAGGAGGACATCCTCTACCTCTACCTGAACCAGATCTACCTCGGCCACGGTTCCTACGGGGTGCAGGCGGCGGCGCGCAACTACTTCCACCAGAACGTCTGGGAGCTGGATCTACCCGAGATGGCCACCCTGGCCGGGCTGCCCCAGGCCCCCTCGGAGTACGATCCGGTCGAGCGGCCGCAGGCGGCGCTGGAGCGGCGCAGCTACGTGCTGGATCGCATGCGCGCGGTGGGCTTCATCGGGCCACAGCAGGCCGAACAGGCCGCCGCCACCCCGATCGAGGCGCATCCCATCCCGGACCTGTTCCGGCACCGGGCGCCCTACTTCACCGAGGAGGTGCGCCGCCGGCTGCAGCAGCGCTACGGCACCGAGGGGGTCTACGAGGCCGGGCTGCGGATCGAGACCACGGTCGACCTGGACTGGCAGCACGCCGCCCAGCGGGTGGTCAACCGCGGGCTGCGCCAGCTCGATCACCGCCAGGGCTACCGCGGCCCGCTGCTCAACCTGGACGATCCGAAGCGCATCCGGGAGTTTCTGGACGCGGTCCAGCAGCGGCTGCCGGACGGCGAGGTGCCCGCGGGCGAGCCGCTGCTGGCGGTGGTCGAACAGGTCGAGGAGAACCGGGCGCTGGTGGCCATCGGCCACAACCGGTCCGTGCTGCCGGTGATGGGCATGCGCTGGGCGCGCGAGCCCGACCCCACCGTGCACTACCGCTCGGTCGCCGCCCGCATCACCGATGTGCGCCAGGTGCTCGAAGCCGGCGACGTGATCCTGGTCCAGCGGGTCGACGGCCAGGCGCTGATGCAGGGCGAGCATCCGCGGCTGGCGCGGCTGTTGCCCGAGGACGGCCTGGTGGTCAAGCTGGATCAGATCCCCGGCGTCCAGGGCGCGCTGGTGTCGGTCGAGCCGCGGCTGGGCTACGTCAAGGCCATGATCGGCGGCTACAACTTCGGCGACTCCGAGTTCAACCGGGTGCTGCAGGCCTGCCGCCAGCCGGGCAGCGCGTTCAAGCCGCTGCACTACTCGCTGGCCATCGAGCAGAACGAGTTCAACCCGGCCACGGTGCTGATCGACAGCGCCATCGTCTACGACGATCCCGAGAACCAGAACCGCTGGAAGCCGGAGAACTACGACTCCGACTTCAGAGGCAAGGTGACCGTCCACACCGCGCTGGTCAACTCGATGAACGTACCCTCGATCAAGGTGCTGGACGCGGTCGGCATCGAGGAGGCCATCGCCTGGGCCCACGAACTGGGCATCACCACCCCGCTGCGCGAGGAGCTGGGGCTGGCCCTGGGCTCGTCCTGCGTCAAGCCCTGGGACATGATCAACGTCTACTCGGTGTTCAACCTCGGCGGGGTGCGCCCGGCGCTGCACTTCGTGCGCAAGGTCACCGATCGCTTCGGCCGGGTGCTGATCAACAACGCCTCGCCCATGGATCCCTGGCAGAGCTGGGACGAGCGCTTCGACCGGGCCTACGACCGGATCAGCCGGCCGCCCGAGCGGCTGCTGTCGGCCCAGGGCAACTACATCCTGGTCAACCTGCTGCACGGCGTGGCCACCCGGGGCACCGGCGCCCGCGCCCGCCGGCTGGAAAAACCGGCCGCCGGCAAGACCGGCACCACCAACGACTCGGCCGACGCCTGGTTCATGGGCTTTACCCACGACGTGGTCACCGGCGTCTGGGTCGGCCGCGACGAACCGACCGATCCGCTGGGCCGCGGCGAGACCGGTTCGCGGGCGGCGCTGCCCATCTGGCTGTCTTTCATGCAAGAGGCCCTGGGCGAACGGCCGCAGGCCGAGTTCGATGTCCCGGAGGGGATCACCTTCGTGCGCATCGACCCGTTCAGCGGCAAGCGGGCGCGGCCGGGCACGCCGGGATCGGTGATGGAGGCCTTCCGCTACGAGGAGCGGCCCAGGGAGTTCGCCCCGGCGGAGGACATGGCCCAACCGGACCAGTTGTTCAAGGTCGATCGGCTGTATTGACCGACGCGTCGACCAGGGAGAGTTGTGCATCAGTTCCCGAGGCATGTTATCCTGACTGCCGGCGGGGAGTGTGTCGTGCGGCAGCGACCGTCGAACGACACGGAAAATTGCAAACCGGACCGCGTCGTGCAGCGGCCTGCGGGCGATTGGGCTACGCGGCCCGGCGACAGGCAACCCGAGGTGGGCGGATGACCGACGATGATAGGCCCCGCAGCCGCCGGCGACCGCGCCGGCAGGATCCGGACGAAGTCGAAGGCCCGAGCACCAAAGAGGAGTTCGAGGCGGCCGACGGGGCGCAGGCCCTGGACGATGGCCCGATCCACCAGGAGCTGGCCCGCCGCGGCCTGCAGGGTGTGGACGACGAGGGGGCCGAGGACGAGGTGGCGGATTTGAGCGGCGAAGACGACGCGCTGGTATTCGACGAGGACGCGGCCGCCGAGGCCGGCGCCGGCGAGACCTTCGTCGGCGAGCTGCCGGTCGAAGACGAAGCGGGCGCCGAGGGCGGCGGCGAGAAGACCGAGGTCCTGCAGGTGGCCAGCGGCGGCGACGAAGAGTTCCCGGTGCTGACGGTCGAGACCTCCGATGGCCAGAGTTCCGACGTGGAGGTGGTCAGCGAAGAGTTCGTCATCGGGCGCTCGCCGGACGGCGACCTGGTGATCCCGGACTCGCTCATATCGCGCCACCACGCCACCATCGAGAAACGCGACGACGGCTGGTACCTGGTGGACAACAACTCGGGCAATGGCACCTTCCTCAACGACGAGCGCATCCGCGACGAGCTGCTGTACGACGGCGACGTGATCCAGATCGGCGACGCCATCGTCACCTTCACCGCCCCCGGCGGCGCCGCCGATCAGGCCCCGCGGCTGGACGCCACCCAGATGCTGCCGGCGGCCGCGGTCGACGGCGCCCCTTCCGGCACCAGCGTCACCGGCACCACCACCGGCGATCCCGGCAAGCGCAAGCGCAAGAAGCTGCTGATCGTGGTGGGGGTGGTGGCGGTGCTGCTGTTGGGGCTGGGCCTGGTGAAGAAGTTCGTGATCGACGCCGCGCCCGAGGGCCCGACACCGGCCCAGATCGCCGCTCGCGAGCAGGCCGAGCGGGCCGAGGCCGAGAAGCATGCCCGGGCCGACTTCGAGAAGGTCAAGGACATGGTCAAGCAGGAGCAGTGGCAGGAAGCGCTGCCGCTGATCCGCAAGATCGCCGATTTCCTCGAAGACGACAAGACCATCCAGGACTACCGGGCCACCATCGAGAAAGAGGCGGCCGCCGAGACCGCCATCACCACCGCCGGCGCCCTGCTCGAGCAGGACGAGTACGACCAGGCCATCACGGCCCTGGCCCAGGTGCCGGCCGAGAGCATGCAGGCCGACGAGGCCGGGAAGCTCAAGGAGCGGATCGAGGAAGCCCGCATGAGCGAACAGCTCGAGCAGGCCCGCCAGGCCATGCTGGACGAGCGCTGGGACGACGCCATCGCCGTGGGCGACGAGCTGCTGCAGTCCTTCCCCGACAGCGAGGCGGCGGCCGAGCTCAAGCGCCGAGCCGAGGAGGCCAAGGACAAGCACGATCGCAAGCTGGCCGCCCAACAAAGGCGCAAGCGGCGGCGGCGCCGGCGCCCGGTCAAACCCGCGCCACCGCCCAAGCCCAAGTACCTGCTGGTCGGCAAGGCGCTCGACCTCTACCGGGCCGAGAAGATCGACGAGGCGCTGAGCCAGGCATCGGACGCCGGGGTCGGCGCGGACGGGGTCAAGACCCTGCGCCGCTTCCAGCAGTTCTACAAGCGGGGCATGGAGATGGCCCGCAACCCGGGCCAGAGCGCCCAGGGGATCAAGTTCTTGACCAAGGCGGTCAAGTTCGACCGCCAGCTCGGCGGCGGCAAGGGCCAGATCACCCGCAATCTGAAGAAAAAGCTGGCCAAGGTCTACTTCCTGCAGGGCGTCGACGCCCACACCCGCAAGAAGTACCCGCTGGCCTACCAGAGCTTCGTCAAGGCCCAGCGCTACAACCCGGGGCTGGATCAGGCCAGCAAGCGCATCCGCCAGCTCGAGGTGGAGGCCAAGAACCTGTTCGAGACCGCCTACGTGATCAAGACCACCGCGCCGAAAAAGGCGGTCAAGCACTGCCGCACCGTCATGGGCATGGTCGACAAGAAGAATCTCTACTACGGCAAGTGCAAGAAGCTGATCACCAAGATCCGCGGTCCGCTGGGCTCGACCGGCGACGGCGCCGGCGACGGCTTCTGAGCCAGCCGACCCGGCTCAGCTCGCGAAAGGCCAGCGGCGGCCGTGCAGCCGCTGCACCGCCTCGATGACGCCGGCGGCCTTGCCGGCCCCTTCGGGCGGCCGCGGCGGATCGAGTTCGCCGAGCAGCGCGCGCAGGCACTTGTCCACCGCCACCGCCTCGCCCCGTACGTCGTAGCCGCCCTCGAGCAGCAGCACCAGCCGGCCGCCGGCCGAGCCGGCGGCCATGTCCAGCATCTGGCCTACCAGCCCGGCGCTGCCCTCCGGGCTCAGCCGCATCGAGCCGATGGGATCGGTGGCCAGCATGTCGTAGCCCATGCTGACCAGGATCAGCTCGGGCTGGAACGCGGCGGCCACCGGGGCGAAGACGTCGCGCAGGATGGCGCCGTACTCCTGGTCACCCATGCCGGTGCGCAGCGGCAGGCTGATGGTATAGCCCTCGCCGGCGCCCTGGCCGGCATCCTCCAGCGCCCCGGTGCCCGGGTAGAAGGGATACTGGTGGCAGCTGATGTAGAGCACATCGGCCCGGTCCCAAAACGCGTGCATGGTACCGTTGCCGTGGTGCAGGTCGGGGTCCAGGATCAGCACCCGCGACAGGCCCAGCGCGGCGATGGCGTGGCTGGCGCAGATGGCGATGTTGTTGAACAGGCAGAACCCGCGGGCCTGGGCCCGCTCGGCGTGGTGGCCCGGCGGGCGCACCAGGGCGAAGCCGTTGTCCAGCTCGCCGGCCACCACCGCCTCGGTCAAGGCCAGGGCGCCGCCGGCGGCCAGCAGTGCGGCCTGGAAGGAGTCCGGCGAGGTGTGGGTGTCCGGGTCCAGCGCCAGCGAACGGCCCTCGCTGGCAGCCACCCGGCGATAGTAATCCCCGCTGTGGACCCGCCGGATCTCGGCCTCGGCGGCCGGCCGCGGCTCCACCGCCTGCAACCGCTGCTGCAGGCCGGACTCGCGCAGCATCTCGTAGATAGCGCGCAGGCGCGCAGGCGACTCGGGGTGCCAGGGACCGGCGTCGTGCCGGAGGTAGAGTGGATGCGTCACCACACCCGTGCGTCTCATGGTTCGCTCTCCCATCGCGCGTCGATTCCAGTGCCATGCTACCCCGCTCGCCGCCGGGGTGCCAGCGACTTCGCTGCCGCTGCCGCGCTGTAGAGGTTTCTGATTGAGCTGAGCGCCCGGCCAACAGTCACCTCCCCCGCGCGGCACGCGCGGGGGGCACCTTGCGGCACGGCAAAAATCGCCGAGGTCGACGACGTCGAAGGCGGCGGAGGGTGGGGGTCCGCAGGCGGGATAACTCTTGACGCGGCTTTTTCCCTAACGTACTATTTTTCGGAGGTTTTCCGGAGACTTTCCGGCGAGGAGCATGCCTTGGCGCGCACTGGTCCCCCCGAGCGGTGCACCGGCCGGCGACCCCGCTGGCTGTTGCCGGCGGTGTTGTTGCTGCTGCTGCCGGCGCAGGCGGCGCTGGCCGCCTCGGTGGTGGTGGTGCGCTCGCGGGCCTCGGCCAAGGCGGCGCGGCTGTACCAGCAGGCCATCGAGGGCCTCGAGGCGACCGGTCCGGCCGGGCAGGAGGTGCTGGTCATGGGGGGCGAGCTGGCCGAGCCGGAAGCCCTGATCGCGGCCTTGCGCCGGCACCGGCCGCAGGTGGTGGTGGCCATCGGACCGCTGGCGGCCAAGGTGCTGCGCGCGCACATCGACGACCTGCCGCTGGTGCTGTGCATGGTCTCGCAGACGATGCAACGCAGCCTGGGCGGGCCCAACACCACCGGCGTCACCATGCAGCCCAGCCCGGGCAAGCAGCTCGATGCCTTTCGGCGGGTGGTGCCCGGCCTGCGCCGGGTCGGCGTCATCTTCCACCCCGAACTCTCCGGCACCTTCGTGGCGCGGGCCCGGGCGGCCGCCAAGCCGCTCGGGCTGACCCTGGTGGCCCGGTCCATCGAGTCGCAGCGCGACGTGGCCGAGGCCTTGCGCGCGCTGCAGCAGCGGATCGACGGGCTGTGGATCTTGCGCGACGGCAAGGTCGTCACCCCGGAGTTCTTCAACCAGAGCCTGATGCTGCAGGCCGAACGCAATCTGCCGCTGATGGTCTTCTCCGCTCGCTTCGTGGCCAAGGGCGCCCTGTGCGCTTACTCGGCCAGCTACCGGGCCCAGGGCCGCCGGGCGGGCCGCGTGGTCAAGTCGCTGCTGGCCGGCAACCCGGTGGCCGAGGTGTCGCTGCAGGCGCCGGACGGAACCCTGACCATCAACATCGCCACCGCCGCCAAGATCGGGCTCGAGCTGCCGGCAGCGCTGCTGGACAGCCCGGATGTCCACAAGGTGGGCGGATGAAGCCCGACGACGAGGGGGCCATGGACGAATCCGCACGAGGGGAAGCCACATTTCGGTGGAGCCTGCGGGCCAAGGTGGTCGCGGCCATGGTGGCCGCGCTGTTCGGCGTGATGGTGCTCGTGTTCCTGGGCCTGAACTACAGCGTGCGCGGCCAGCTGGAGGCGTCGTTCATCGCCCGCGGTCAGGTGCTGACCCGGACCATCGCCGCGGTGAGCACGGTCCACGTCTACTACGAGCAGGAAAAGGAGCAACTGGCCCGGCTGCGCGACCTGCTGGCCCAGGAGGAATCCGACGACCTCGATTACATCCTGGTGCTCAGCGCCAAGCGCGGAGCCACCGCGAGCGATGAAAAAGCCTTCGACCTGCTGGCCCACTGGCAGCGCGGCACCACCCCGCTCGATGTCCTGTTGCGCCACCACAACCTGACACCCAACGCTCGACCGCACGAGGTCGACGACCTGCTGGTGTTCACCGCTCCGGTCACCCGCGGCCGGGGCGCGCTGAGCGAACCGCCCGGCCTGCCCGGCGCGACCGCAGCGCCGGCCGCGGCGGACAGCGCCGACGACGGCATGCCGTTGATGCCGGGCGAGCTCGACGGGCTGGAGCAGCCCGAGGCCGAGCCCGCGCCGCGGCCCACCGCCCCGGCGGCGCCGCTGGCCACCACGGCCAGCGGCAAACAACTGGTGGGTTACGTCTGCGTGGGCATGAACACCGACGCGCTCGAGGCCCAGCGGTCCACGGCGCTGTGGATCCTGCTGGGCGGCCTGCTGGGCGGGGTGCTGTTGTTCGCGGTGTTGATCACGCTGTTGTCCAACCGTTTCAGCCAGCGGCTGGAAGCCATCATGGAGGCCGCCCGCCGCATCTCCCAGGGCGATCTGACCGAGAGTATCGCCGACGACACCCAGGACGAGATCGGCGAGCTGGCCGGCGCCCTGAACCAGATCAGCTTCAACCTCAACGACATCATGTCGGCCATCTCCAACGTCTCGGCCAGCCTGCTGCGGGCGGTCGAGCAGATCACCACCAGCACCGAGGAGGTGGTCCAGGGGGCCGAGCACCAGGTGGCCTCGGTCGACGAGACCTCCTCGTCGATGGGCGAGATGTTGCTCTCGCTCAAGGGCATCGCCGAGAACGTCGAAATCCTGGCCTCCAGCGCCGAGGAGAGTTCGTCGTCGATCCTGGAGATGGCCGCCACCAACGACGAGATGGCCGACAACATCCACTCGCTGGCCGCCAGCGTCGAGCAGACCACCTCGAGCATGGCCCAGATGACCGAGACCATCAAAGAGGTGGCCCGCAACGTCGAGGACCTCAGCGCCGCCGCCGATCAGACGTCCTCGGCCATGCGCGAGATGGACGTGACCATCGGCCAGGTCGAGGCCAACGCCAACCAGACCGCCGGGCTGAGCGAAGAGGTGCGCTCGGACGCCGAGCGCGGCGCCGACTCGGTCAAGCAGACCATGCAGGGCATCAGCCACATCAACCAGTCGACCCAGCAGGCCTTCGGGGTGATGGGCAACCTGGGCAAGAAGGTCCAGGCCATCGGCCAGGTGCTGACCGTGATCGACGACGTGGCCGAACAGACCAACCTGCTGGCGCTCAACGCGGCCATCATCGCCGCCCAGGCCGGCGAGCACGGCAAGGGCTTCGCCGTGGTGGCCGACGAGATCAAGGATCTGGCCGAACGTACCGCGGCCTCGACCTCCGAGATCGGCGACCTGATCCAGGCCGTGCAGTCCGAGACCAAGAACGTCATCCAGGCCATGCACAAGGGTCTCGATAGCGTGCAGGAGGGGGTGCGGTTGAGCGAGGAGGCCGAGGCGGCGCTGCGCCAGATCCTCGACAGCGCCACCAAGTCGACCCGCATGGTGCGCGAGATCGCCCGCGCCACGGTGGAGCAGTCGCGCGGCTCCAAGGAGGTGACCGGATCGATCCAGCGCATCGCCGAGACCTCGCAGCAGATCGCCGCCGCCACCGCCCAACAGGCCAAGGGCTCGGAGCAGATCATGAAGTCGGCCGAACGGATGCGCATCATCACCCAGCACGTGCACGGCTCCAGCCAGGAGCAGGCGCGCGGTTCGAAGCAGATCACCCGGGCCATCGAAAACATCTCCGAGATGGTCAACCACCTCAACCGCGCCCAGCGCGAGCAAGCGCGCGGTGCCGAGCAGGTCGTGCGGGCCGTCGAGCGCATCAAGGAGATCGCCGAGCGCCACAGCCAGTCCATGGGCAACATGAAGCAGAGCGTCGACCTGGTGGCCAACCAGGCCGACACCCTGGGCGACCAGATGTCGCGGCTCAAGCTGTAAGCCGAAGCCCCCGGGGACCGCGCCCATGAGCGAGAAGAAGCTGACCTTCCGCGGCCACCTGGCCGAGCTGCGGCGCGCGCTGATGGTCGCCGGGCTGGCGGTGCTGGTCGGCTTCGGGGTGGCGGTCGTGTTCTGGGAGCAGATCCACTGGGCGCTGATGCGGCCGGTGCAGCCGCTGCTGCCGGAGGGCTCGGAGTCGGTCTTTCTGGGGGTCTTCGAGCCGGTGTTCTACATGCTCAAGCTGGGGCTGATCGGCGGCATCCTGCTGGCCAGCCCGGTGGTCTTCTGGCAGCTGTGGTGGTTCGTCGCCCCCGGGCTGACCGCCCGCGAGCGCCGCCTGGCGCTGCCCTTCATCGCCTCGGCCAGCCTGTTCTTCCTGGGCGGCGCCGCCTTTTGCTACTTTATCGTGCTGCCCAAGGCGGCCGCCTTCTCGCTGGGCCAGATGACCAGCGAGACCCGCATGCTGCTGTCGCTCAACCGCTACCTGTCCAACGCGGCCATGTTCGTGCTGGCCTTCGGGGTGATCTTCGAGACGCCGGTGATGGTGTTTCTGATCTCGACCCTGGGCCTGGTCCACCCCGACACCCTGGCGCGCTACCGCAAGTATGTACTGCTGGCGACGTTCATCATCGCCGCCATCCTGACCCCCACCCCGGACGCCATCAACCAGAGCATCATGGCGCTGCCCATGTACATCCTCTACGAGCTCGGCGTGCTGGTCTCGCGCATCGCCGTGCGCCGCAAGGCCCGCCGGCAGCAGGAGGATGGGGATGACGCGGGGAGTTAGCGAAGCCCTAGGCGGGTTGGCAGAGCTCGGTGAGTACGCCGCCGGCGCTTTTGGGGTGGACGAAGGCGACCAGGGTGTCGTGGGCGCCGGGGCGGGGTTTTTCGTCGATCAGCTTCAGCCCGGCGGCGGCCAGCTGGTCGAGCTTGGCCTGCACGTCGTCGACCTGGTAGCACAGGTGGTGGATACCGGGGCCCTTCTTGGCCAAGAACTTGCCCACGGCCGAGTCGGGCGCGGTCGGCCACAGCAGCTCGATGTCAGCGTCGCCCACCCGCACGAAGCAGACCTTGAGCTGGCGGTCGGCCAACTCCTCGACCTCGCCCAGCTCGAAGCCCATCAGCTCGCCGTATAGCTTGCGGGCCGCATCCAGATCCTCGACCGCGATTCCGATGTGATCCAGCTTCATCTCGCTCTCCTTCGCGCCTTACGGTTCCCGGTACAGGCCGAACACATCGCGCAGGGCGTCGGCGATCTCGCCGGTTGTGCACTGGGCCTTGACGGCGGCCAGCACCGGGCCGAACAGGTTGGTCTCGCCGCGGGCCGCCTGGCGCACACCGTCCAGGGCGCTGCCGGCCGCCGCATCGTCGCGCTTGTCGCGCAGCGCGCGCACCCGCTCGCGGGCCGCCTGCTCCACGTCCGGCGAGACCCGCAGCAGGTTGTCGTAGCGGATGTCCTCGTCGATGGTGAACTGGTTCAACCCCACGATCACCTGATCGCCGCTCTCGATCTTCTTCTGGTAGTCGTAGGCCGCATCGGCGATGGCCTTCTGCTGGAAGCCCTCCTCGATGCCCTTGACCGCCCCGCCCAGCTCGTCGATTCTCTCGATCAGGGCCGTGGCCTCGGCCTCCAGCGCATCGGTCAGCGACTCGATGGCCCAGGAGCCACCCAGCGGGTCGACGATGTCGGCCGAGCCCGACTCGTGGGCGATGACCTGCTGGGTGCGCAGCGCGATGCGCACCGCCTCCTCGCTGGGCAGGGCCAGCGCCTCGTCGCGCGAGTTGGTGTGCAGGCTGTTGGTGCCACCGAGCACCGCGGCCAGCGCCTGCAGCGTCACCCGCACCACGTTGTTGTCCGGCTGCTGCGCCATCAGGCTGACCCCGGCGGTCTGGGTGTGGAAGCGCATGGCGCAGGAGCGCGGGTTCTTAGCCCCGAAGCGCTCCTTCATGATGCGCGCCCACAGCCGCCGCGCGG
>CAYVQE010000023.1:0-55000 GCA_964454005.1 uncultured Myxococcales bacterium | reverse complement strand
ACCGCTGGCTGGCCCTGTACGAAAACGCCCTGGCCCTGTTCGGCCACGACCTCGGCGAACGCATCCTGGACACGGCCCGCAACAACCTACCCCTGCCCCGAGAACCGGCCGACTGAGACCCGGGGTCTACTCCGCGCTCCAGTCCGCCTCGTGCTCTTTCCACCAGCGGCGCCACTTGGGTTGCATCCGGCGGCCCTCGGCGCGGGTGGGGCGCTGCCAGCGGTAGCCGGTCCAGTCGCGGTCGAAGGCCTGGCCGGTCCATCGGTGCAGCTGGAACTCGGACAGGGCGCGGACTTGGTGCTCGGGGTGGGTCAGGTTTTCGATCAGCACCGGGATGGCTTGTGGGACGGCCGCGGGGGGCAGGTGGCGCATGGCGGAGATGGCGGCTGGTTTTTTGGTGGCCAGCAGCGGCTTCAGGGCTTGTGGACTGCCGCGCATGGCCAGGCCGCCCATGTAGTGGGCGGGGGATCGTCGGCTGTATGGGCCAGGCCATCATCCGCCTTCGGATGTTGCCGGGGCTGGCTGATTTTCATCGTAATCCAAAATAGCCTTGACTGTTTTGGATTATGGTGCAAAATAGTCACATGCGAACCATCACGCCGCCGGTGCTCGAGGATCTGAAGAGGAAGATGGTGTTCATCGGCGGGCCGCGCCAGGTGGGCAAGACCACCCTGGCGCAATGGGTGCTCGAACGCCATCATCCGTCGGGCGTCTATTTCAACTGGGACTTCGACGAGCACCGCCGGGACATCCTCGCCAAGAAGTGGAGCAGGGACAACGACCTGATCGTCTTCGACGAGTTCCACAAGTACCCGCGGTGGAAGTCCTGGCTCAAGGGCGTATACGACGTGATGCACGAGCACCACGCCTTCCTGGTCACCGGCTCGGCCCGACTGGACGTCTACCGCCGCGGGGGCGACTCGCTGATGGGCCGCTACCATTCCTGGCGCCTACACCCGTTCACCCTCGACGAGCTCCCCGAGGGCATCGCGCCCCGCGACGCCCTGCAACGTCTGCTGCGGGTGGGCGGTTTTCCCGAGCCGTTCATCGACGGCGGCGATCGCTTCTCGCGCCGCTGGCGCCGTGACCGCTACGAGCGGGTGGTGCGCGAGGACGTCCGCGACCTGGGCTCGGTGCGTGACATCCAGATGCTTTCCCTGTTCATCGACCTGTTGCGCGAGCGGGTGGGCAAGCCGATCGTGCTGTTCAACCTGGCGCGGGATCTCGAGATCTCTCCCAAGACGGCCAAGTCCTGGTTGGAGGTGCTCGAACGGATGTACCTGGTGTTCACGGTGCGCCCCTACACCAAAAGACTTCCCCGCGCGGTTCTCAAGCCGCCCAAGGTGTACTTCTTCGACAACGCCGACGTGCGCTCGGACGAGGGCTCCCGGTTCGAGAACCTGGTGGCGACCCACTTGATCAAGCGCTTGCATTTTCTGGAAGACCTCGAGGGCCACCGGATGGAGCTGCGCTACATTCGTGACAAGGAAGGCCGCGAGGTCGACTTCGCGGTGGTCAAGGACGGAACGCTGGATGCCCTGATCGAAGCCAAGTACGCGGAAGACACCCCCCACCGGCCTCTGGTCTACTACACCGAGCGACTCGGCCCCCGCGAGGCCACCCAGGTGGTGGCGACCTTGCAACGCCCCCACGACCGCGGCCGCATCCGGATCACCGATCCTCTTTCCTACTGGAGGCCCGGCTTCCTGTCCGGGACCCGAGAGAAGACCTCTTTTTAGAAAGGGCGTTGAATGTCCGGGTCCAAGATCTCCCACCCGATCATGCCGCCAGTCCCAATCCTGTCGGCCCGATGCCCACGACCCGCCGCGGCGCCGGCAAAAAGCCTTGCATTCGCAAGACGAGCTGCTATATATCGGCCCTTGGATGCGCGATTAGCTCAGTTGGATAGAGCGTTGGCCTCCGGAGCCAAAGGCCGCAGGTTCGAATCCTGCATCGCGCGTTGTTTTTTTGCCCGCGGCCGGGGGCGGGAGCGACCGATGGCCAAAGACGACAGACGCAAGGGCCGGCCGGATCAGCGCGACGGGCAGCAGCGCGCCGAGCGGCGCCGCGGCGACCGCCGGCGCGACATGCGGGTGCCGGTCAACATCTGGGTCGAGGAGTACAAGGACGAGGACCTGTACCTCCAGCAGGCGGGCAATATCTCGGTCGGCGGCGTGTTCTTCGAGCGCACCATCCCCCATCCCATCGGCACCCTGGTCCGGCTGCGCTTCACCCTGCCCGGCTCGGACGCGGTCATCGAGACCGACGGCAAGGTGGTCTCCACCCCGGTCGAAGACGAGTTCGGCGCCGGCATCCACTTCGTCGACCTGGATCCGGTCGAAGAGAAGCTCATCCGCGAATTCGTCCAGCAGCAGATCGAAGACTGAGCCGGCCCGCCTGCAGCCGGCGAGCTGGAGTTCCCGCGGGACTCCAGTATGACCACCGGTTCCCATGCCTGCCCGCCCTTACGTCGAGCACGACAGAATCCAACGGGAAAACTCATTTCGGATTGCGGCTACCGCTCGGGCAGGGCCTCGAGGCGGATGGTCACCGCGGTCGGGGCGTCGGCGTCGCCGGTCACCCTTAGCGGCCCGGCCGCCCCGTGGGTGATCAGCAGCGGGTTGGAGTCGTGGCCGCGGGCGTAGAACAGCCACACCGGGCCGCGGTCGGGCAGGCCGCTGATGCGCGCCTGCTGGCTTTCCTGAAAGGCGATGGTGGTCTGCTTGAAGGGTTTGAAATCCCTGTAGGCCTCGTAGCGTCCCGAGCCCGGCGGGTTCTCGGCCAGCAGCTGCTCGCGGCTGGGCTCGCCGCCGGTCTCGTCGACCCGGTAGACGTACACGGTCACGCTGAACAGCTCGTCGGCCAGCGCCCGGGGCAGGAGCAGGGCCGCCTGCATCGAGCCGCCGGGCCCGGCCGCCGGGTCCGGCCCACAGCTAACGCCCAGCAGCGCCGACAGCATGCCAGCCAGCAGAGCCAGACTGAGCCGGCAGCGCCCGGTATGCCGTTGGGCTTCCGGCATGGCATCGGTTCGCATCGCGGAGCAGCTCATCAGTCCACCAGCTCGAATTGCACCAGCGCGCTGCCCTTGCTGCCGCCGCCGTCGGCCAGGGTCAGGCCCAGCGCCAGCCCGGAGCCGAGCACCACCGCGCCCACCACCGGCCAGATCCACCAGTGCGCCGAGATGCCCTCGTCCGCACCCCCGTCCTGGCCGGCCGGGGGCGCGGCATAGGCCAGCCGGAAGGGCTGGCCAGCGCTGCCCTCGGCCAGCAGGGCCTCGCCCGTCGTATCGCGCAGCACCAGGTAGTACTCCAGCGCCTGGCTGCCGGGAGCCACCGGTGCCGGCACCTGGGCCTGGTAGCGATCGCCGCCGGCCGGGCGCATGGGCAGGCGGTTGTAAGGCGAGCGCGGGTCGTGCCGGTAGCGCAGCACCAGCTGGGCCCCGGCCGGGGCGTGCTGCAGCCTGGCCTGCAGTTCGACGCCGCCGGCGGCCAGCGGCGCGGCCGGCGGCCGGTGCTGCAGCCGGGGCTCGGGCGGTGGCGGGGCCATGGTGGCCTGGACCTGCTCGAACAGGCGCACGATCTTGGGGGCGGTACCGGTCGGCAGGCGGAAGTCCGGCTTGGTCTCGAGCAGACTGCGGAAGGTGGCTCGGGCGGCGTCGGTCTCGCCCAGGGCCACGTGGCAGAAGGCCCGGTACTGCAGGGCCGCGATCCGCCGCGCGCCGCCGAGTTTTCCGGTTTTGAAGGCCTCTTTGAATATTTTCAACGCCTTGCGGTAACGACCGGAGTAGTACAGCTCCAACCCCCGGTCGACCAGGGCGGCTGCTGCGGGCTGGCGGGCCAGGTGCCCGGCGGCCGGGCCCGGCGCGGGTGCGGGCGCTGCCGGCGAGCCGGCCAGCAGCCAACCGCCGGCGGCGATGAGAAGAGCCAACGCCATGGCCCGTGATCTACGCTCGCCGCGGCCGCGCTGTCAAGCGCTTCCGGCCGGGAGCAGCAGCCGCCAGAATCCCCCGGATCGATCGGATTGGAGTTGACATTCCCCCGCTCCCGCTTATACTTGCCCCCTGCCTCGGCGCCCGTGCGGGCGCACATGGAGCAGAAGATGCAGGTATCGCTCAACGAGATCGGCCCCGCGGGTCTGACGATCGACCGCGAGGTGGCCCTGGAGTGGCTGCAGGAGATCTTTCGCGGTGACCTGCCGACCCCGTTCGAGCCGCAGGCGGCAGCCCGGATCAGCGGCCGGCTGCAGCGGCTGGGGCCCGACGTGGTGGTCGAGCTGGAGAGCCGGGTGCGCTTGCGCACGCGCTGCGCCTCCTGTCTGGAAGCGGTCGAGATCGAGCTGCCGGTGGTGTTCAGCCAGACCCTGAGCCCGGCCCCGTCCAGGTCGCAGCAGCTGCCCGAGGAGGTCGAGCTGGACGCGACCGAGCTGGACGCCGCCTGGTTCCACGGCGACGTCATCGAGCTGGGCGATCTGCTGCGCCAGCAGATCATCCTGGCGCTGCCGATGTTTCCGCGCTGCAGCCCGGAGTGCCAGGGCCTGTGCCCGCAGTGCGGCGCCAACCTCAACCAAGTGGATTGCGGTTGCTCGGTGGGGATGGTCGACCCCCGCTGGGCGGCGCTGAAACAGTACAAGGCATAGCCTGACGCAGCCGGCGGCCCGCGGGGCCATCAGGCTGGCCACGAGCGGAGAAGACGATGGCGGTTCCCAAGAAGAGAAAGTCCAAGGCCAAGCGCGACTCGCGCCGTTCCAACTGGAAGCTGACGGCCCCGCAGCCGATCGACTGCCCCCAGTGCACCGAGCCGATGATGCCGCACCGGGTCTGCCCCAAGTGCGGCTACTACAAGGGCCGGGAGGTCGTGCCGCTGTCGTAGCGAGCAGCGCCGACGCGACGGAAAACCGCCGATGGCCGACCGCGCCGCAGCGCAGGCCGACCGCGAGCCCGCCGGGCTCCGGCCGGCCCTGCTGTTTCCGGGCCAGGGGGCCCAGCGGGTGGGCATGGGGCGCGAGCTGCTGCAGGCCAGCCCGGCCGCCCGCTCCGTGTTCGAGCAGGCCGATGCCCAACTCGGCTGGCCCTTGAGCCGGCTGTGCCTGGAAGGCCCGCAAGAGGCGCTGACCCGCACCGAGAACCTGCAACCCGCCCTGTACACCGTCAGCATCGCCGCCTGGCGCTGCCTGGAGCCGCAGCTGGACGGGCCCGCAGCGGCGGCCATGGGCCACTCGCTTGGCGAGTACGCCGCCCTGGTGGCCGCCGGGGCGCTGTCCTTCGCCGGCGGCCTGCGCGCGGTGGCCGCCCGCGGCCGGGCCATGGCCGAGGCGGTCGAGCCGGGCCGTGGCGGCATGGCGGCGGTGATCGGCCTGGAGGCCGAGGCGGTGCAGCGGGTGTGCGCCGAAGTGGTCGCCGCGGCCGAGCCGGGCGGGGTGCTGGCGCTGGCCAACCACAACAGCCCGGACCAGGTGGTGGTCTCCGGCCAGCTGGCGCTCATCGATCGGGCCGAGCCGCGCTTGAAGGCGGCCGGTGCCAAGGGCATGATCCGGCTCAATGTCTCGGCCCCGTTCCACTGCGCCCTGATGCGGCCGGCGGCCGACCGCTTGGCGGTGGTGTTGGCCGAGGTGGAGATCAGCGCACCGCGGCTGCCGGTGCTTTCCAACGTCACCGGCCGGCCGCACGGGCAGCCGGCGGAGATCCGCCGGCGCCTGGTCGAGCAGATGACCGAGCCGGTGCGCTGGGTCGACTGCGCGCGCTGGACGCTGGCGGCCGGGGTCGATCGTTACCTGGAGGTCGGGCCGGGCCGGGTGCTGGCCGGCTTGCTCAAGCGCATCGACCGCCGGGCCCGGGTGCATGGGGTGGCCACACCGGAGCAAGCGGCCGCGGCCAGCGGCTTCGCCGGAGGGGAGGAGAGGGCATGAGCATCGAAGAGCGCGTCAAGCAGATCGTCGGCCGGGTGTTGAACCTGGCCCCGGACGGCGTGCGGCTGGAGGCCAGGCTGGCCGAGGACCTGGGCGCCACCTCCTTGGATCGCTACACCGTGCTGATGGATGTGGAAGAGGCTTTCGATCTCGACCTCGACGATCTGTCCGAGGAGGAGCTCGAGCAGGGCATCCGCACGGTGGCCGACATCTTGCAGTTCCTCGCTCAACGCGGCGTGCAGCCGGCCGGCGGGCAGGTGTGACATGGCGGTCTTCAAACCCGCGCTGGGGCCGGTGGGCCTGGGCGCCGATCACGGTGGTTTCCGGCTGAAGGACGCACTGGGCGCCTGGTTGCGCGAGGGCGGCTGGTCCGTCGCCGACCAGGGCACCGGCGGGCCCGAGTCGGTCGACTACCCCGACTTCGCGGCCGCGGTGGCCGAGGGCGTGGCCGCCGGCCGCTTCGCCTTCGGGCTGCTGGTCTGCGGCACCGGGCTGGGCATGTCGATCAAGGCCAACCGCAGCCGCGGCGTGCGGGCCGCGGTGTGCACCTCGGCCTACATGGCGCGCATGGCCCGCGCCCACAACGACGCCAATGTGCTGTGTCTGGGCGAGCGGGTGATCGGCGCCGGCCAGGCCGAGGACATCCTGCTCGCCTTCGTCGCAACCGATTTCGAGGGCGGCCGCCACCAGAGCCGCATCGCCAAGTTCGACCCATGAGCACCCGGCCCGACTGGCACACCTACTTCATGGATTTCGCCCGGCTCGCCCAGCGCCGGTCGGTGTGCCTGCGGCGCAAGGTGGGCGCCGTGATCGTCCGCGATCGGATGGTCATGGCCACCGGCTACAACGGGGTGCCCAAGGGCATCAGCCACTGCGATCGGGTGGGCTGCCTGCGCGACGAGCTCGGCGTGCCCTCCGGCCAGCGCCACGAGCTGTGCCGGGGCCTGCACGCCGAGCAGAACGCCATCATCCAGGCCGCCTACCACGGGGTGAAGATCAGCGGCGGCGACATGTACTGCACCTTCCGCCCCTGTCTGATCTGCCTCAAGATGATCATCAACGCCGGGCTCGATCGCGTCTTCTACCTGGCCGAGTACGACGACCCCATGGTCAGCGACATGGCCGCCGAGGCCGGCCTGCAGCTTATCCACCTCGATGAGGCCGCCGGGGGTGAGCCGTGAAGTGCCCCTTCTGCGGCCAGCTGCAGAACCGGGTCATCGACTCGCGGCTGAGCAAGGACGGCCACGCCATCCGCCGCCGGCGCGAATGCGACGACTGCGGCCGGCGCTTCACCACCTACGAGCGGGTCGAGACGTCGATCCCGATGGTGATCAAGAAGGACGGCCGCCGCGAGCAGTTCGACCGGGACAAGCTCAAGCGCGGCCTGGTACGCGCCTGCGAGAAGCGGCCGGTCAGCGTCAACGACATCGAACGCTTCATCGAGGGGCTGGAGCGCAAGGTCCTCTAGACCGGCGAGCGCGAGATCCCGTGCCAGAAGCTGGGCGAGGAGGTGATGGCCTTTTTGCACGGGGTCGACGACGTGGCCTACGTGCGCTTCGCCAGCGTCTACCGCTCGTTCAAGGATCTGAAGGAGTTCATGGCCGAGGTGCAGGAGCTGATCCGCGCCGGCCGCGGGCGCAAGGGGGGCGACGAGTGAGCGACTGCGACGTCCGCTTGTCGCCGCGGCAGCGGAGCCGGGTCGAGGGCTGGATGCGCCGGGCCATCCGGCTGGCCCGCCGGGCCGGCGGCCGCACCTGGCCCAACCCGCGCGTCGGGGCGTTGGTGGTCCGCGGCGGCCGCGTGATCGGCGCCGGCTACCACCACCGGGCCGGCCGGCCGCACGCCGAGATCGAGGCCCTGGGCGGGGCCGGGCCGCGGGCCCGCGGCGCCGATCTGATCGTCACCCTGGAGCCCTGCCACCACCACGGGCGCACGCCGCCGTGCACCGACGCCATCGCGGCCGCCGGTCTGCGCCGGGTGTTCGTCGGCGCGCTCGACCCCAACCCGCGCGAGCGCGGTGCCGGGGTCGCGGTGCTGCGCCGGGCCGGGTTGGCCGTCTGTACCGGGATCCTGGAGGCGGAGTGCCGGGCGTTGAACGAGGTCTACGAGGTGCTGATCACCGCCGGCCGGCCGCTGGTCACCCTCAAGGCGGCGGTCAGCCTCGACGGCCGGCTGGCGGCCCGTACTGGCGACGCCCGCTGGATCAGCTCCGAGGAGTCGCGGGTGCGGGCTCACCGGCTGCGCGCCCGGCACGAGGCGGTGCTGATCGGCGCCGGCACCGCGCGCTCCGACGACCCGGCGCTGGATGTGCGCCACGTCCGCGGCCGCAACCCGGCGGTGGCGGTGCTCGACACCCGGCTGACGCTGTCGCCGCGGGCCACCATGCTGGGCCTCGATCGCGGTGCCCCGGTGATCGTCTACTGCGGCCGGCGGGCGCCGGCCGCGCGCGCCCGGCGCTTGCGCGCCGCCGGCGCCGAGGTGGTCCGGGTGGCGCAGCACCGCGGCCGGCTGCGGCTGGCGCCGGTGCTGGCCGATCTGCTGCAGCGCGGCTGCTGGCGGGTGCTGGTCGAAGGCGGCGGCACGGTCATCGGCGCCCTGTTGGCCGAGCGCCTGGCCGACCGGATGGAGCTGGCCCAGGCGCCGCTGCTGCTGGGCGCCGAGGCGCCGCCGCTGGCGCTGTGGGCCGGTCCGGCCCGGGTGGCCGCGGCACCGCGGTTGGAGGCGGTGCGCCGGCGCCGATCGGGGCCGGATAGCTTTTTGTCGGGCCGGTTGGTGTGGCCCGCGGGCTGAGGGAGGCCGAGCCGTGTTCACCGGAATCGTCGAGGACATCGGGCGGCTGATCGCGCTGCGGCGCGCAGCCGACGGGCTGCGGCTGAAGCTGAGCTGCGGGCTGGATCTGAGCGGCGTGGCGCCGGGTGACTCGATCGCGGTCGACGGCGTCTGCCTGACGGTCACCGGTAAGGACCGCGGCTGGTTCGAGGCCGACGTCGGCCACGAGACCCTGGCGGCCACCACCCTGGGCCGGCTGCAGCCCGGCGCCCGGCTCCACCTGGAGCGGGCGCTGGCGTTCGGCGATCGGCTGGGCGGCCACCTGGTGACCGGCCATGTCGACGGGGTCGGCGAGCTGGTCGAGCGGCGGGCCCGCGGCGCGGGGCTCGATCTGCTGCTGCGGGCTCCGGCGGCGGTGCAGCCCTACCTGGTGCCCAAGGGCTCGGTGGCTGTCGACGGCGTCAGCCTGACCGTCAATCAGCCGGCCGCCGATCGCTTCCGGGTCAGCCTGGTGCCGCATACCCTGACCGGCACCCGGCTGGGCGAGCGGGCGGTCGGCGATCGGCTCAACCTGGAGGGGGACATTCTGGGCAAGTACGTCCGCCACTTCGCCAGCGGCCTGGCCGAGGCAGGCGGCAGCCGGGTGGACGCGGCCTTTCTGGCCGAGCACGGCTTCGGCGGCCGCGGCGGGATGGACGGCGGGGGCTCTTGAATCGGATGGGGTCGTGGGATAGCTTCTGGCTGGGAGAGCGATGATGACCGATGAAGACAAGAGCAAGGCGATCGCCCGGGTCGAGCAGGCGCTGGAGGACATCCGCTCCGGCGGCATGGTGATCCTGGTCGACGACGCCGATCGCGAGAACGAGGGCGACCTGTGCATGGCGGCCGAGAAGGCCACCCCCGAGGTCATCAACTTCATGGCGTACCACGGGCGCGGCCTGATCTGCCTGACCCTGACCAGCGATCGGATCCGCCAGCTGCGGCTGCCGATGATGGTCGACGAGGGGGCCAACGAGTGCACCTTCGGCACCGCCTTCACCGTCAGCATCGAGGCGCGCCACGGGGTGACCACCGGCATCTCGGCCCACGACCGGGCGGTCACCGTCCAGGCCGCGGTGGCCGACGACGCCAGGCCGGAGGATCTGGTTCGGCCCGGCCATGTCTTCCCGCTGCGCGCCCGCGACGGCGGGGTGCTGGTGCGTACCGGCCAGACCGAGGGCTCGGTCGATCTGGCTCGGCTGGCCGGGCTCAAGTCGACCGGCGTGATCTGCGAGATCATGAACGACGACGGCACCATGGCCCGCATGCCGGAGCTGGAGGTCTTCGCCCGCACCCACGGGCTGCGCATCCTGTCGATCGCCGACATCATCGAGTACCGCGTCCACCGCGAGGCCTTGGTGCGCCGGGTGGTCGAGGCCCAGATCCCCAGCCGTTTCGGCGGGCCGTTTCGGGCCATCGGCTACGAGAACGACGTCGACGACTTCACCCACGTGGCCCTGGTCAAGGGCGAGATCGCGCCGGACGAGCCGGTGCTGGTGCGGGTGCACTCGGAGTGTCTGACCGGCGACGTGTTCGGCTCGTTGCGCTGCGATTGCGGCAGCCAGCTGGCCGGGGCGTTGCGCATGGTCGACGAGGCCGGCCGCGGCGTGGTGCTCTATCTGCGCCAGGAGGGCCGTGGCATCGGTCTGGTCAACAAGCTCAAGGCCTACTGCCTGCAGGACGAGGGCCTCGATACGGTCGAGGCCAACCAGAAGCTCGGTTTCAAGTCGGATTTGCGCGATTACGGCATCGGAGCCCAAATCCTGCGCGATCTGGGCGTGGGCAAGATGCGGCTGATGACCAACAATCCGAAGAAGATCATCGGGCTCGAGGGCTATGGGCTGCGGGTGGTCGAGCGGGTGCCGATCGAGAGTCCACCCTGCGATACGAACCTGGATTACCTGCGCTGCAAGCAGGCCAAGATGGGCCACGTGCTGCACCAGGTGGATGCGGCCGGGCGCAAGGGCAAGTGAGGGCGCCGAGTGCGCCAGACGAGGGGAGCCGGTGATGCCGAAGATCCGCGAGGGCGGCTATGACGCCAAAGGCTTGAAAGTGGCGGTGGTGGTCAGCCGCTTCAACAGCTTTATCTCCGAACGCCTGCTGGAAGGCGCGCTGGATGCCTTGCTGCGCCACGGCGCCGAGGATCAGGACATCGAGGTGGTGCGCGTGCCCGGCGCCTACGAGCTGCCGGCGGTGATCGGCCGGCTGGCCGCCGCCGGCGAGCACGACGCGCTGGTCTGCCTGGGTACGCTGATCCGCGGCGGCACCGCCCACTTCGACCTGATCGCGGCCGAGGTGTTCAAGGGGGTGGCGGCGGTGACCATGGAGCACCGGGTGCCGGTCGGCATGGGTGTCATCACCGCCGACAACCTGGAGCAGGCCATCGAGCGCGGCGGTTCCAAGATGGGCAACAAGGGCTTCGAGGCTGCGCTGAGCGCTGTGGAAATGGCCGATCTCTACCGCCAGCTCATTGGCGGCAAACCGCGCTGACGGGCTGTGATGGGCGTCCGCCGTCGAGCCAGGGAGAGCGCCCTGCGCATGCTGTATGCGCGCGAGTTGGGCCGCCATGCCGCCGATGATGTGATCGCGCTGCACTGGGAACTCTACGAGGAGCCCGGCGAGGGGCGCGACTTCGCCGACCGCCTGGTGCGCGGTACGGTGGCCGAGGTCGACGCGCTGGACGCCGCCATCCAGGCGGTCTCGACCCACTGGAAGATCAGCCGCATGGCCTGCGTCGACCGCAACATCCTGCGCATGGCCGCCTACGAGCTGTACCACGTACCCGAGGTGCCCAAGCGGGTGACCATGAACGAGGCCATCGAGATCGCCAAGCGCTACGGGGCCGAGGACAGCTGGGCCTTCATCAACGGCATCCTGGACAAGTTGGCCGAGGGGGGCGATTGATGGCGGCGGCCGGCAAGGCCTCCGGCCGGCGCCGGCTGCTGCGGGCGCTGCGGGCCGGGCTGGCGACGCTGGACGCGCTGCAGGCCGACGTACTGATCGCCGGGGTGGCCAGCGACGAGCGGCCCCTGCGCGGAGCGGCCGGTTACTGCGATTGGCGGCTGAACGGGCGCCTGTCGGCCAACCTGCTGGCCGAGCGCTTCGGCGGCCGGCTCGGTGAGACCCTGCTGAGCGACAGCAACCGCCGCCTGGGCCCGCCGCGCATCATGCTGGTCGGGCTGGGCCCGCGCGCCGAGCTGGACGAGCCCGCGGTGCGCAAGGCCGTGCGCCGCATGCTGGTGGTGGCCAGGAAGGCGCGCTTCGAGCGGCTGGCGCTCGAGCCGCCCGGTTGCGGCGTGCTGGACGCCGATCGCGCTGTAACCATCGCCGTCGAGGTGGCGCGCAAGGCCGCCGAAGGGGCCGAGCTGACCCTGCTGTGCCCCGACGGCGATTGCCTCGAGGCGCTCAAACAGCAGCAGCACCGCCATCAAGCCCTGACGATCACCTTCGGTTAGTCCGAAGCTCCACAGGAACTTCGGATTGGTCTGTCGGTAAGCGTTTGCGGCAACCATCGCCAGGTGGCTGGAAACACCTACGTCTGTGGTATACCTGGCGCTACGTTCATCAGCGCCGGCGGCGCAGCGCCCAGAACAGGCCCAGCAGCAAGCAGAGGGGCGCCGCAGTGCCGGCCGGGGCGCTGGCGCAGCCGACCCGAGCCGGTTCCTCGGCCTCACCGCCGGCCTGCAGCGGCTGCGTTTGCGGTGCCAGGCCCAGCTCGACCAGTCGGGCGCGGGCGGCCAGCCCCGGCGGCGGCACGTAGCGCACGCCGTCGTCTTCGGGCGCGATGGTGAAGCGGATGCGCGCCGGGTCGGGATCCAGGGTCAGGTAGTCGCCCGGGGTGCGGGCGCGCACCGCCAGCTCGTGTTCGCCGGTCAGGGCCAGCCTGGGATCGTGGACGACCAGCCGCGGGCCGGTCTGGTAGACGCTCCAGGGACCGCCGTCCAGGCTCCACGAGTACTCGGCCGGCGCGCCGCCGGCGGTGGTGACCCGGGCCTCGACCTCCGGATACTGGGCGCCGCCCGGCGCCCACAGCGACATCAGGCTGCGCACCGGCGTGCGCACGGCCAGCAGCTCGGCGCGGGTGCGGCGCGGCGGCGGCAGCGGGGCGGTCGCCAGCCGCAGCTTGGCGTAGATGCCCATGTACTCGAAGAAGTCGGTGTTGGGCCGCGGCATATCGCCCTGCACCGCGGTCACCTCCAGGGCGAAGCCCTCGATGGGCGGGATCTCGATCGGCGCCAGCGAGTCGGTCAGCATGGGCAGGGCCATGCCGACCAGGGTGGGAATCAAGCCCTCGAGCGCGGCCGGGTCCTCGGCCAGCAGCTCGTAGTTGGTCGCCTGCACGTTTTCGATCTCGATGCTGTCCTCGTCGAACAGCGGCACCACGGTGTTGTCCGGGGTGAAGTCGAGGCCCAGCATCAGCCGGATGTCCTGGGTCAGGGTGACCACCCGCACCCAGCGCTCGTCGACCAATACGTAGAAGTCGAGCCCCACCTCGGGCAGCAGCAGGTGCAGCAGGGGCTCGTCCAGGATGCGGTTGCCGTCGGCGTCGGTGGTGAAGGTGCCGGCGCCGATCTCGGCCTGGGGCACGCCGCCGGGCACCAGCTCGAGGCGCACCGGCGTGTTCTGCCCGCCCGTCAGCCGGTTGAGCGAGCCCAGCAGCGCCGCCAGGGTGCCGGACGACAGCATGCCGTCGGTGGTGGCGGTGTCGATGGTTAGACACAGCAGCCCGCTCAAAAAGGCCTTGTACATGAACCAGTCGAGGAAGGCGTCGGAGACGCCGATGCCGGTCATGTAACCGTCGGCCGTGCCCGGCACCACGTCGCTGAAGGGCAGCCGCGGCGGCGGGGCGTTGTCGGGCACCTGGGCCGGATCCGGCGCCGGCACGCAGGCGTGGCGCTCGGTGGCGGCGCCGCCGATCAGGCGCGCCTCCAGGCCGTCGTCCAGCACCAGCGGATCGACCGCGGCCGATTCCCACTGGCCGGCGGCCACGAACAGATCCAGCTCGGCCGACAGCCCGGGCGACACGTCGGCCAGCAGCTCGCCCAGGTCCAGCCGGCCGACCACGCCCAGCGGGCTGACCAGGCACTGGCCGTCGCGTTCGCAGTAACCGTCGCCGTTGCAGTCCGAGCCCGCCGGACAGCCACCGCTGTAGAAGTCGCAGGGCAGGCAGGTGAACTCGGCCAGCGCGTCGGCGATGGTGCCGTCGAGCTCGCCCATCAACTGGTCGTTGAGCAGCGGCGTGATCAGTCCGGTCAGCCAGCTGACGATCGGATCCATCAGAAAGTCGAACCAGCCCCACTCGCAGTCGAGGTCGTAATCATCGCTGGTCAGCTCGACGTCGATGTTCTGTACGTCGAAGGTCAGCAGGTGGTCGCGGCCATCGATCAGCAGCTTCAGATCGGCGTGCACCGGCTTGTTCTGCACGTGCAGCGGCACCTCGCAGTCCAGATCGCCGGTGATCACCAGGGTACCGTTCAGGTTCAGCGAGGCGTCCAGGCCCAGTGTGTCCGGCGGCACCCGGCTCATGGAAGCCGAGACGATCTCGGCCGCCAGCGGACACGGGGTCTCGCAGATGTGCATCACGATGGTGATGGTGAACAGTCCGGCGTCGAACTCCTGGGTGGCGTCGACGTAGGGCACCTCGAAGTTCAGCCCCTCCTCGAGGAAGGTGTCGATGATGTCGGTCAGGTTGTCCTCGACGAAGTCGAAGGCGGCCGGGGTCAGCCGGGCCTGCACCGCGTCGTAGAGCTTGGCGTCTTCGGCCACCGGCCCCTCCAGCGGGGCCACGCAGTCGCAGCTCGACTCGCCGCAGGCCAGGCCGAACAGCAAGATCGCCCCGCCCAGCAGCAGGCGGGTCCACAGACAACGGGTAGAAGCGAGCATGATAGCCTCCCGGCAGGTGCGCGAAAGTCGATCTTATTTTAGCACGGAACGCGGGCGGCGCGAAACGCCCCGATCGCGGTCGGCGGGCCGCGGGCGCGATTGACAGGTCGGAAACGCCGGGGCTACCATGCCGGCATGGAGTTTCGGCAATGGCTGAGTCGGCTGGCCCGGCCGAAGGACGAGGCCGGTTGGGGCCAGCAGCGATTCGTCACCCGGGCGCGCACCCTGTTCTACGCCCGGCTGGCCCTGCTGGCGGTGGGCCTGGGCATCCTGGCCATTCCGCGCTGGGCGGCGGCCTTCGGCGTCGAGGGGCCGGAGGCCTTCGCCTGGTACTTCGTCATGATCGCCTACAGCGTGGGCTGTTTCCTGGTCGTCGAGCGCGGCCCGCTGGGCAAGGTGGTCACCTTCGTCACCCTGTGTTTGGATCTGCTGGTGCTGGTCTACATGATCGCCTACTCGGGCGGGCTGCGCAGCCCGGTGCTGCCGACGCAGGTGGTGTTCACCATCCTGTTCGCCCTGCTGTTCCCGAACCCCTTGAGCATTCTGCCGCCCCTGCTGACCCTGCCGGTGGTGGCCAAGATCGACACCGAGATCCCGGGCCGGGTGCTGGAACTCGAGGACGTGTTCCTGCTGGTCTGGTACTCGGCCATCAACTTCATCGTGGTCTACGTCATCGTCTACCTCAACGAGCGCGAGGAGAGCCAGCACAACGAGATCATCTCGCTGCAGGAGAACCTGCGCCGGATGGCGGTGGTCGACGAGCGCAACCGGCTGTCGCGCGAGATCCACGACGGCCTGGGCGCATCCCTGTCCTCGCTGATTATCCAATCCGAGTACTTGAACAACCTGGCCGAGGATCCCGAGCTGAAGGCCGAAATCCGCGAGCTCAAGGACGTGGCCGAGGAGAGCATCGACGAGCTGCGCCGCTCGATATCGATGATGCGCGACGATTTCGATCTGGTGCCGGCCTTCGAGGACTACTGCCAGAGCTTCGCCGGTCGGGCCGGGCTGGAGGTGGACTTTCGGGTCACCGGTCAGATCCCGCGCATGGACAGCGAGCTGCAACTGGCCACCTTCCGCGTGCTGCAGGAGACGCTGACCAACATACGCAAGCACGCCCGGGCCGGGCGGGTGGCGGTGGAGCTGATCCACCAGGCGGATCGGTTGCGGCTGGTGGTGGTCGACGACGGGGTGGGCTTCGACTTCAAAGGTGATTTACAGGGCCATTACGGTCTGGGCAACATGCGCGAGCGGGCACGGCACTACGGCGGCAGCGTCGAGATCGCCAGCGCCGCCGGCGAGGGTTGCCGGATCGCTTTCGAGATCCCGGTGCCAACCGATGCGGTGACCGCCACCGGGCAGGCGTTGAACAGCCCACAGGTGGTCAAGGAGCGCTGAAGCCAGGCGCTCGAGGGAAGTGGAGGATGCCATGAGCCGGATCCGGGTATTCGTGGTCGAGGATCAACCCAAGATCCTCAAGAACCAGATGAAGCTGCTCAGCGGCCACGACGAGATCGAGATCGTGGGCAAGGCCATGAGCGGCGAGGATGCGCTGGAGAACCTGGAGGCGGCCGCACCCGACGTGCTGCTGCTCGACCTGGGCCTGCCCGGCATCAGCGGCATCGACGTCACCCGCGAGGTCAAGCAGCGCTGGTCCCGGATGGAGATCCTGATCTTCACCATCTTCGAGGAAGAGGACAAGGTGATGGAGGCCATCCAGGCCGGGGCCTCGGGCTACCTGCTCAAGGGCATGGAGGCCCAGCGCATCGTCGAGGCCATCATCGAGGTGGCCCAGGGCGGCAGCGTGATCCAGCCCTCGCTGGCCCGCAGCCTGCTGCGCCACTTCCGCCTGCCGCCCGAGGCCCGGCCCGCGGGGGCCGAGGAGACCGACGAGCGCGAGGACGTGCCGGTGCTGACCCCGCGCGAGGTGGAGATCCTGCAAATCATCGCTAAGGGGCTGTCGAACGCCGAGGCGGCCAAGGTGCTCGGGGTCTCGCGGGCCACGGTGCGTACCCACCTCGAGCACATCTACGCCAAGCTCTCGGTGTCCAACCGGGTCGAGGCCATCACCGAGGGCATCCGCCACGGCCTGATCGACGTCTGACCGCAACCCCCGCTCACCAGGGCGAGCCGTCGACCCGGGTGCCCAGCGAGTGCGCGCCGGCGGCGCCGACCAGCCCGCCGTGGGGCCGCAGCACGCGCTCGGGCCGGCCGTCCAGCACCCGGTTGGCCGATTCGCCGGCGGCGGTCAGCGGCACCGCCACCCGTTGCAGATCCAGCGGGAAGTGATCGGCGTTGCTGCGCCGCAGCTCGACCGCCGCGTGGCCGGTGCCCAGCCAGGGCTGGCTGCGCTCCAGGCCGAAGGTGCGCAGCGGGTAGGTACCGGCCGGTGCGGCGCGGCCGTTGAACAGCAGGATGGCCTCGCCCGGCGCCAGCAGCAGCCCGCCGAACAGGGCCGTGCCGCCGGCGGCCCGCACCAGCAGACCCTCGAGCTGCAGCGGCCGCGGGGCGCTGTTGAGCAGCTCCAGTGCTTGATCGCCGGCGTCGACCACGCCGTCGGCGTTGTGGTCGGCCAGCGGCTCCACCAGCACCTCGTTGATGGTCAGGTCGTCGCCCACCGGCCGCACGGCCGCGTCGGCGGCCGTGGCCCGGCGGCGGATCTCCAGCCGGTAGGGCCGCGCGGCGGCACCGGCCAGGCCGACCGCCAGCACCAGCGGCTCGGCCGAGCGGCCGACGAAGTCCTCGATGGCGGCGGTCTGGTCGCGGCCGCGGGTGTCGTCGACGGCCAGGCAGCGGCCGGCGGCGTCGCTGAGCAGCAGCAGGGTGTCCGGTGGGATGTCGCCGTCGCCGGCCCAGGAGCGCACGGTCAGCGCCTCGCCCTCCACCGGCCACAGGCGGTAGTGGTCGATCGGATCCCGCCCGCCCGGATCCAGCCGGCCCGCCAGCACCAGCTCGCCGCCGGGCAGGTCATGGGCCTGCGCCGGCGTATCGCCGGCGTCACCCTGCTCGTCGTGGCGCGCCGCCGGCAGGGCCTGGCGCAGCAGCCGGACTTGCTTGCCGAAGCCCGGCCCACCGCCGCCGGCGGCGTCGGTCAGCACCAGCCACACCGGTGCGGTCGTCGCTGGCGCCCACTCGAGCACCTGCCCGCCGCCGGCCGCGGGGGCCGAGCGCGCCAGGATGGCCAGCGAGTCGGGCCGGCGAACGGTCAGGAAGGGCTCGCCTGCGGCGCCGGCCAGTGGCGCGATCTCGGCGCGCAGCAGCGCGCCGGGAGCCAGCTGCAGCGAGCGGATGTCGAGCGTATAGGGCGCGTCGCCCACCACCTGGTAGCTGATCTCGGGGTCGGGCTCGACCGCCGGCGCCGTATCGGGCAGGGGATGCGACCGCCAGCTCAGGTCGAAGGCCCGGCCGCTGGCGCCGGGCGCGGCGCAGCCGGCGCGGCGATCGACTTCCAGGGTGCGCCAGCCCGCGCCCGCCGGCAACAGCACCGTGCCGGCGGCACCCGGCGGGCCGACCGTGGTCCGGCTGTCGGTGCTCGGCGGTCCGTCGCCGGTGCAGCGCCAGACCGCCAGCGCCGGATCCCAGCCGTCCAGGCCGGTGACCACCGCCGAGCGCCAGCGCGCGGCCGGTTCGTCGACCGCGAACAGGCGCACCGCTGAGCCGGCCGGCAGGCTGTTGCGCCCGCTGGCGGCTGCGGTATCGGCCAGCGCCACCTCGAGCTGCAGCTGTGCCGGGGTGCCGTACAGGCCCACCGCTTCGAGCACCAGATCCAGCGGCCGGCCGGTCAGGCACAGCCGCAGCCCGGCGTCGGTCGCGGTCGGACACGCGTCGCGATCGTCGTTGCCGGCCAGCACTGCCCCGCTGGCGGCGTCCAGCACCGTCAGCACCGGGTCGCCCGGCCCGCCGCCGGTCAGGCGGACCACCAGCAGGCCGTGGCCCTCCGGGTCCAGGCGGTAGACCGCCAGACGGCCGGGCGGCAGCTCGACCGCCAGCCGGGCCGAGCGCGCTGGCAGGCTGTGCAGCCGCGGCGCCACCCGGCGGGCCTGCAGTCGGTAGCCGAAGTTTTCCCCCCCGACCGGCTGGTCGGGAGCGTAGAAGTTGCGGTAGTCGGCCACCTCCAGCGCGTAGGCCCCGGTGCGGGGCGCGACGACCTCGAGCCGGGCGGCCGGTCCGCCGGCGCTGTCGTCGTTGGCCCGGATGAACTCCAGCCCCCCGGTCGCCAGGTCGCGCACCTGCAGCAATGGGTCGGCCACCGAGGGCGTCGGCCACGGCCGCGCCTCGAACACCATGTGCTCGCCGGCGCGGGCGCTGAACTGCCACAGGTCCCGGTCGGCCGACCCGTCGGGCGCCGGTGCACCGACGCTGCAATCGATGGGCGGCCCGAAGGGCAGGTGGGGCGCGCTGGCCGCCTGGTCGTTGGCCGGCTCGGGCTCGGGCCAGGCCGCGCCGGCGCAGGCGTCACCGACGCCGTCGCCGTCGCCGTCGCGCTGATCCGGGTTGTGCACCGCCGGGCAGTTGTCGCACAGGTCACCGACGCCGTCGCCGTCGCGATCTCGCTGATCGGCACCGGCCTGCGCCGGCGCCAGTTCGGGGCAGCGATCGATCCAGTCGTCCAGGCCGTCGCCGTCGCTGTCGGCCGCCGGCCGCTGGCAGATCCCCGCCAGGCAGCGGCTGCCACCCGGGCAGTCGGCCGGGCCGCGGCAGTCCGGGCCGCCGTCGCAACTCGCCAGCGCCAGCGCCAGCAGCACCGGGACGGGCGGCGGACGCTCGCTCCAAGTGGACTTCACCGAACCTGCTTCAGGACCTTCCGGCAGTAGTCGACGTACTCGCCGCGGGGCGCCAGCTCGAGGTACTTCGTGCAGTGCTGTTCGGCGGCCTGGCGGCCGTCGGCTGTGCTCAGGTCCAGGTTGCCGGACAGCAAGGCGTGCGGCGGCGCGTAGGAAGGATCGATCTTGATGGCCCGCTGGATGATCTCGATGAACTCGCTGGGCCGGTTCTTGTCGGCGTAGATGCTGGCCAGCATGGTGGCCGACTTGGCCGCCAGCCGCCGCTCACCGATGGCCGCCAGGCTGCTGACGGCGATCTCGAGTTCGGCCTGGGCCTGGTCGCGATCCGGCTTGGGCCGGTGTAAAAAGACCTGGGCCAGCTTGTAGTGGCTGACGGCCTCGGCGTCGTCGAACTCGCGCGCCTTCTCGTAGTACTCCTTGGCCTTGTCCCAGTTCTTCTCGCCCTTGTAGGCGTCGCCGGCCAGCAGCAGGCTCTGGCCGCTCTCGGCATCCATGCGCTGGACCCGCAGCGCACGGGCCCGAGTGGCCTCGTAGTCCTCGAGCGCCAGGTAGATGGCCGCCTCCTCGAGCACGAAATCGGGCCGGGTGGAGTCGGCCCGCAACGCGCGGCTGATCAACTCCTTGGCCCGATCGATGCGCTTCTTGGCCAGCCGCTTCTGGCCCCGGGCGCGCGCCCGCTCGCCGTAGCGGCGGTACTCGCGGGCGGCCATGAAGTTGAACATCGAGTTGGTCGGGTGTTCCTTGAGCAGCGCATCGATTCTGCCGAGCGCCGCCTTGCGCTTCTTGCGATCGCGCGCCTCGAGCACGGCCGTCAGGAAGGCGGCCTGGGTCTTGGAGCGCTCGGAGGCGGACTCCGCCAGCTTGGAATGGAACTGCTCGAGCTTTTTGTCGGCCAGTTCCTGGTAGACGTCCTCGGTGCCGCGCACCAGAGAGACCTTCACCACTCCCAGCACCGAGCGAACGTGGTCGCTGTTGCTCTGCAGCGCCTGGTTGAAGGCGCGGCTGGCCTCGCGGTAGAGCGAGCGCCGCATGGCATACTGCCCCAGACCCAACAGCGACCGGATGTCGTGCGGGGCGATGCGGTGGTTGGCCGCCGCGAGCAGGTGCTCCTTGGCTTCGCCCAGCTCGCCGCGTTCGAGCAGCACCAGGCCCAGCGCGGAATGCAGCTGGGGCGACTCGCTGTGGAGCTTGAGCCCCTCTTGCAGGGTCTTGATGGCCTCGTTGCTGCTGCCGCCGGCGTGGACCGTCATCAGCGCCTCGGCCGTGGTCAGCATGGGCGAATTCATATCGAGCGACAGGGCCTCGTTGAGGTACTTCTGGCCCTCCTTGAGGTAATCGCCCTCAGCGCTGTATTCGCCCACCAGCACCGCGCAGATGAAGCCCCCGCGCGCCAGGACCTCGCGGTGTTCCTTTTCCAGCTTGAAGATGGCCCGGTAGTGCGCCAGCGCATCGGTGTAGCCGGCATAGGTGTCGCGCTTGAATTTGATGCGCGCGTCTTCCAGGTGGGCGTTGATCTCCTCCTGCTTCTTGCCGGCGTAGTAGGTGTAGATGACGTAGATGGCCAGCGCCACCAGCAGCACCGAGCTGATGATCAGGGTCAACTTGATGCCGGTGCGCTTTGGCTCGGCCGCGTTCTGCTCTATCTCCATGTAGATGTCGGCGATGCGTTTGCGCGGTCTGGCCGGCTGGGCCGCGGGTGTGGCCTGGGGCTGGCCCGCGGCCGGGGGCTGGACGGTGGCCTGGGGCTGGCCTGCGGCCGGCTGTCGGGCCGGGATTTGATCTCCGGTCTGCCCCGCCACCGGATCCATCTCGCGCTGGGTCGGTCGCTCGTCGAGCGGGACCTCGCCGGTCGCCGGGGCCGCAGCCGCCGCCGGAGCGGGCTCGGGCTGGGCCGTCGCCGGCTGGTAGTCGATGCCGCGTTTGAGCAGCTCGTCACGCGCCTCGTCGTCGGCCGGGTTGGCCTCGAGGGTCTTCTTCAGGCAATCGACCCCCTCGTCGTTGCGGCCCAGCTTGAGGTGGATCTTGCCCAGCAGGCGGAAAGCGTCGGCGTTCTGCGGGCTGAGCTTGAGCAGGCTGTTCAGTTCGTCGATGGCCTTCTGGTGCTTGGCCTGGTCCGAGTAGATGCGCGCCATGATCAGGCGCCCGTCGGGCAGGTCCGGGTGGGCCTTGATCCCCTTCTTGCAGACCACCATGGCTTCGACGAAGCGGCCCTTCTCCAGGTAGGCCTCGGCCAGGGGGATGAAGGCCTCGGAGTTGGGGTTGGTGGCAAACTCGTACTCGAGCTGGGGCAGGCCGGTACCGGAGTCGTTAGGCATCGAGGCTCTCCACGCGGAAGCTGTCCGGTCCCATCAGTCTCATCGCAACATTCTCAGTGCTCTACCGCGTGCACTCGGCAGCGCAGCGAACATCGCCGCGCTGCGCATGATTTCGGCGCCGCGCGCGTTCGGCACTTCGTGGACGATGCCACCATGTGCCGATTCTAATAGGAAAAAAGCAGTATCGCAAATGGCCGACAGTGTCAACGAAAATGCGGCCGCGGTGCCAAGGAACCGCGCTGCTTGCCTTTTGTGGCGCCGGCTGCATCGC
This sequence comes from uncultured Myxococcales bacterium, assembly GCA_964454005.1. Lineage (GTDB taxonomy): Bacteria > Myxococcota > B64-G9 > B64-G9 > B64-G9 > CAYVQE01. The sequence goes on along the minus strand of CAYVQE010000023.1, from coordinate 33,035 downwards.
GGGGCTTGCGTCGCGGTCCGGTCGCGGTAGAATATGCCGCCGACCTGACGCGTTGCGCCAAGGAGGCGCAAGGCCTAGGAGGCGGAGGATGCAAGATTGGCGACGGCTGGTGCGCATGCTGCAGCAGCGGCGGATCGGTTTCCGTATCGCGGAGACCATGCGCGGCAGCCACCATTTCGTCGCCGGGGCCGGGCCGGAAGGCGAGCACCCCTTGGAGCTGGAACTCGACTGGGGCAGCCAGCGTCTGAGCGAGTGGCTCAATCCGCTCGGTGCGCGCTTTCTCTCCAACGCCGCCGAGGGGCGCATTCGGGTCGGCGGCCTGGTGGATGCGGCGGCCTGTCGGGGACGGCTGGATCTGCGGTACTTCAAGGATGCCTCCGTTCGTTACCAGCTCGATTTCAAGGACGCCGCCGGACGGCCTTGTCGCTACCTCGGCGAGAAGGTCAACCTGCGCCCGTGGAACCTGCATCGGACCCACACCACCTGCTACGGCACCATCGTCGATCTGAACACCGATCGAGACGTATCCAAGTCCATCATCTACTTCTCGCTCGGGTCGCTGCCCGTCATGCTGGCCTCTTTTCGACTGGGCTAGGCGGCACCGCGCGAAATCACAGGGAGAAGGAATGAGCTTCGAAGAGCGCGACATCGAGCCCCGGATCGCCGCCGGTCTGTGCGATCTCGGTTATGAGGAACTGCTGGAAGTGCAGCTGGCCTGCCTGGAGCCGCTGCGTGCGGGGAGCGATCTGAGCGTGCGCTCCAAGACCGGCAGCGGCAAGACGGCCGCCGTCGGCATCCCGCTGCTGGAAAAGCTCGACGTCGAGCGCGAGGGGCCCTCCATGCTGGCGCTGGCGCCGACCCGCGAGCTGGCCAGCCAGATCGCCGGCGAGCTGACCGCCATCGGCCGCCACCGCGGCATACGGGTGGTGGCCGCTTACGGCGGCATGGCCATCGGCGAGCAGATCGACGCGCTGCGCGGCGGAGCGCACGTGGTGGTGGGCACGCCCGGGCGCCTGCTCGATCTGCGCCGGCGCGGCGAGCTGGATTTGGGGCGGGTGCAGGTAGCGGTGCTGGATGAGGCCGACGAGATGCTGTCGATGGGCTTCTACGAGGACGTTACCGCCCTGCTGGACGCCTGCAGCGATTGCGAGCAGGTGGTCATCCTGTCGGCCAGCCTCAACGAGGAGACCCAGGGCCTGATCGATCGCTACACCAAGGATGTGGTGCGCATCGACCTGTCGGCCGACAAGCTGTCGGTCGACGAGGTCGACCACATCTCGTACAAGATCGGCGACGAGCTGCCGCGGCACCACTACCTGCTGCACGTGCTGGCCGCCGAGCAGCCCAATTCGGCCATCGTGTTCGTCAATACCCGCAACGACGCCTCGATGGTGGCCACGCAGCTGGCGCGCGAGGGCTACCACGCCGAGATGATCTCGGGCGAGCTGCCGCAGAAGGAGCGCGAGCGGGTCATGGCCGCCATCCGCGACGGCGAGCTGCGGATGCTGGTGGCCACCGACCTGGCCGCGCGCGGCATCGACATCAGCCACCTGTCGCACGTGATCAACTTCAGCCTACCCGAGGATCCGGCGATCTACCTGCACCGCACCGGGCGCACCGGCCGGGTGGGGCGCCGCGGCAAGGCCGTCAGCCTGGTCTCCGGCGCCCGGGTGCGCACCCTGGGCGTGCTCGAGCGGCAGTTCAAGATACAGTTCGACCAGCGGGAGTTCCCGAGCTCGGAGGAGATGGTGGCCAACCGCAACGAGGGATTGATCGACGAGCTGGTGGAGTCAGCCACCAGCGCCATCTGCGACGGTTACCTGGCCCAGGCCGAGGCCGTCATCGAACATCCCCAGGCCCGCCAACTGGTGGCCTACCTGCTCAAGCGCAACGCCGATCAGATTCACGACGAGCAGCGGGCGGCGGCCAACCGGCCCGAGAAGCGGCGCGACCGGCCCGGTGGCCGCGGCCGGCCAGGCGGCCGCACGGGCGACCGGGGTCGGGGACGCTCCGGCGGCCGGGGTCGGGGACGCCCCGGCGGTCGGGGCGGGCGCGGCTCGGGTCGCAAGGGCTGAGATCGAACGCTGCTGTGGCAGGGAGGCGGACGGCCCGGGGCTTGAACCCGGTCGGCGGCAGGGGTAAACTCCGGGCCCGAGACGGCCGAATGTTTCCCGATGTGTCTGAAACAAGAGGAGGAATCGCTATGCATAGGCTATTGTTGGTCCTGGTCATTCCGGCCCTGGCCCTGGCGGGCTGTGAGAAGGAATCCGGCTCCGGCGGTACGGCCGCCGACGACAGCAGCGCCGCGGACAAGGGCGGCCAGGCAAAAGGAAAAGCGGCGACCGGCGCCGGTGACCAGCGCTTCGCCGGCTTCGATCCGGCCGCCGAGCAGAAGGCTCTGCAGGGCACCTGGAAGGTGCTCGACTCGGCCTTTGCCAAGGAGCCGGCCGTCTGGAAGATCGAGGGGAGCAAGGTGACCATCACCCGCGGCGACGAGACCAAGACCGGCGAGCTCGAGATCGACCATCCCGGCGAGCTGGCCTTCGTCGAGGAAGTCGGCGGCGGCAAGCAGCGCAGCTACTCCGCCTACGCCCGCTCCGGCGACGCGGTCTACATCGGTCTGGGCACGGCCGGGATCAAGAGCGGCGACACCTACATGCTGGCCGACGGCGGGGTGGTGGTCTTCGACGGTGAGAAGTGCCACTTCCACAAGAAGAAGATGTTCGGCGGCTGGGAGGACCCGGTGGCGGTGACCTGCAAGCTGGCCACCGAGGGCGAGGAGCAGGTGCTGCACTACGAGGTGCCGGATCGCTTCAAAAAGGGCGAGAAGAAGGCCAAGAAGATCGCCGTGATCGGCGAGTTGCTGCTGAACGAGCAGATGCAGGGCCACAAGGCGGAGCAGGTCAAGTGAGTGGAGTTCCACCCGCAGTGAGGATCGCCAGGGCGGCTCTGGCGCTGCTGCTGGCGGGCGCCGGCGCATCGGCTTGCCAGTCCAAGGGCCAGCCGCCGGTCGAGAACGAGGCTGAACGAAAGTCCGAACAGAAGGTCGGGCAGCTGGAGGGGCAAGGGACCACGGCCGAGCACGATCATGCCGCCGAGGAGGATCACGGCGAGGTCGAGGTGCGCGCCGGCAAGGGCCCTATGGACGAGAAGCTGGGCCGGCAGCTGGCCGGCGCCGAGCAGGCCACCGTGGCCCAGCTGCAGCAGGACCCGGAGGCCTGGGCCGGCAAGACGGTCCAGCTCGAGGGCGAGGTGACCGACATGTGCGTCCACCGCCGCAGCTGGTTCGGCATCGCCGGCGCCGACGGCAAGAAGGTGGTGCGGGTGTTGACGTCCCGGGCGGGCTTCCGGGTTCCGCCCGGGGCGGTCGGTTGCAAGGCCAAGGCCGAGGGCCGGGTGAAGGTGATCAAGCTCGATCCCGAGGAGCTGGCCCACTACCGCAAGGTGCACAAGTTCGTCTCCGACGACGAGATCGCCAGCGGGGAGTCGATGCGCCAGCCGGTGGTGCTGGCCACCGGCGCAGAGTTCTTGCGCGAGTAGCGCGAAATCGACCGCGGCCGGGGGCCGAACCGGACGGGCTTTAGGACGGGGAGAAGTCATGAAAAGAGCGATTTGGATTGCGATGCTGCCGCTGCTGCTGGCGGCCTGTGCCAGCAACGAGAAAGCCCTGGTGCAGCAGTACCAGGACGTCACCCGGACCCGCTTCGAAGGGGCGGTGGCGGTGGTGTTGGAAAACCGCGAGACCTCGACGGTGGACGACGCCGGCGAGTCTCTGGTGCTCGAGGGCATGAAACGGCTCAAGATCATGGACCGCAAGGCGGCCGACTGCGGCAAGCCGACCGATGAGAACTGCCGCGCCTACCAGGCGGTGGTCTACGACGAGACCTGGGATGAGGTCGAGATGATCGAGGCCCGCACCATCACGCCCGAGGGCGAGGTCATCCAGGTCGAGGACGACGACATCCAGGACACCACCTTCACCTCCTGGGCCATCCCCGACGTGTCCACCCGGGCCAAGATCATCGAGATCAAGGGAATCGAGCCGGGCTCCATCCTGGAGTGGCGCTACCGGGTGCGCTCGAGCAAGATCCTGGGCGCCGGTGGCTTCCGCTTCCAGGAGCGCGACCCGGTGCTGGAGGCCAGCTTCACCCTGGACGCCCCGGCCGACTACGGCTACAAGTGGGAGACGTTAAACATCGACGTCGAGCCCAGCGAGCAGCAGAAAGGTGGCCGAATGGTGCGCACCTGGACCGCTGAGCAGGTGCCGCCCTTCAAGCACGAGAAGCACATGGTGGCGCCCGACGACGTGCTGGCCCAGCTCAAGATCGCCAACGAGAAGGTCAGCGCCTTCGGTGAGTACGAGAGCTGCCTGCGCATCGAGAGCTGGGAGGACATGGGCCGCTGCTGGCACGACATGATCGACGACAAGCAGGAGATCACCGAGGGGGTGCGCGAGATCGTCGAGCGCATCGAGGCCGAGGCCGAGACCGACGCGGACAAGGTCAAGGCGGTCTGGCAGTACATGAACGAGAACATCCGCTACGTGGGCCTGGAGAAGGGCCTGGCCGGGTTCATCCCGCTGAGCGCCGGGGTGGTCTGCTCCAAGAAGTACGGCGACTGCAAGGCGGTGGCCTCCCTGATCAGCGTGCTGTGCCGCGAGCTGGGCCTCGAGGCCGACCCCATCCTGATCGGCGTCCGCCCCGCCCTGGGCCAGGTGCCCAAGGGCCTGCCGGGGCCCTTCCACTTCAACCACTCCATCGCCCGGGTGGAGGTCGGCGACGAGGTGCTGTGGCTGGACGCCACCAACCGCGACGTGGCCTTCGACACCACGGCCTACGTCAACCAGGGCGTCGACGTGGTGGTGGCCCGGCCGGGCGCGCCCTTCATGGACCGGGTTCCGGTCCAGGGGCCCGGCGTCAACCGGGCCGACGGCAAGCTGGTGCTGGAGCCGGGGGACGGTCGCACCGTGAAGCTGCGTTTCGAGGGCAACAACACCGGCAACTACGCCATGATGTACCGCTCGGCGGCCAACCAGTCGACCGAGGAGCAGTTCACCAGCCGCATCGTGGAGCGCTTCCTGGCCGGGGTCTACCCGCAGGCCAAGCTGGAGGAGCTGAAGGTCAGCGGCCAGAAGGACAACAACGCCCCGTTCGGTCTGACCATCGAGGCCCAGGTGCCCAACGCCCTGCAGCCGGTGGGCGATGGGGTCAGCCTGGAGGTCAAGAGCCCGATCGAGCTGCGGGTGTTCGACGCCTTCACCCTGCCCGAGCGGCGCTACCCGGTGGACCTGGAGTTCCTGGCCGCCAGCCGGGTGCGCTTCGAGATCCGGATCCCGGAGGGCATGGTGCCCAGCGGCATGCCGCGCAACGTGATGTTCGAGGACGACTACGTCAAGCTCGAGCGGCTGGCCCAGATCGAAAACGACCGCTTGGTGGCGCGCTACGACTTTTCCTACAAGCAGCTCATCATCCCGCCCGACGAGTACGCCGAGGCCCGCAAGTCCTTCCAGAAGGCCATGGACGCGGCCCGCTTCGTGGTCGTGTTCGAACCGCCCGACGAGGACGAGGGCTGAGCCCGGCCGGCAACCGCAGACCAGAACGAGGATCGACCCCATGCGACGCGTATTGTGCTGTACTCTCGCCCTGTTGCTTCCCGCCCTGCTGGCGCCCGCCTGCACCGGCGGCTCGACCGGCCTGGTGATCGTGCCCGACGCGATCGACAAGGCCCAGCCCGACCCGGACGCCTACGAGAACATCCACGCCATTTACCTCTACAACGTGGGCTTCGCCGACTTCGACCCGATGGACGTGGGCAATTCGAAGTATCCCACCTACCAGTTCACCGAGTACGCCAAGGTCAAGCTGCTGACCCGGGCGGCCACCGAGGGCCGCCGCTGGGGCAACCGCATGATCCGGCACATCGGCGAGATGAAGGACATCGAGGCCTGGGTGATCAAGGCCGACGGCAAGCGCCAGAAGCTGGGTCCCAAGGATTTCACCAGCAACATCCTCATCAAGGACATCGTGCCGGGGGCCACCCCGCCGATCCATCTGTACGAGACCACCATCATCTTTCCGGGCCTGGATGCCGGCGATACCATCGAGCACCGCTTCACCCGCCGCGGCCGCGATACCAAGTGGACCTTCTCCAAGTTCGAGGCGCCGGTGCTGTACTCCAAGTTCATGATGGCCCGGCCCATGCGGCGGATCGAGATCCAGCCCGTGCTCTACGACCGCCACGATCTGGGCATCGACAAGAGAGAGGACTCGGGCATCGTGGCCGGCATGACCGGGCGCATCGGCTCGCGCCGGACCACCTACGACATCTGGGAGGCACGCGACGTGCCGCCCATCGAGCGCGAGGCCCACATGCAGCCGCTGGTCGACGTGGCCAGCCGGCTGCGGGTCTGGCAGGGCGACCGCCGGCTGGATTGGAGCACCCTGGGCGGGACCTACTGGAAGTGGTTCAAGCACTACGGCCGCAAGCCGGCCGCGGCCGAGGCGCAGGCGAAGAAGGTGATCGAGGGTGTGGGCAGCGCGCCGCGCGAACGGGCCAAGGCCATCCACGACTGGGTCAAGCAGAACATCGCCATCAAGGACCACGACCAGCTGTCCTGGGTGCCGCGGCAGATCGAGATCGCCACCATCGACATCGAAGAGCTGCTGGAGGACAAGACGGCCACGCCCGAGCAGGCGGCCAACCTGATGTGGTTGATGATGAAGGCGGCCGGGGTGGATGCCCAGCTGGTGCTGGCCACCAGCAAGTACGACGCCCAGGCCGAGGAGGGCCTGCCCGACCTGTACCAGTTCACCTACCCGTTGCTGGCGCTGGCGGACGGCACCTTCATCGACGCCAGCGACCGCTGGGTACCCTTCGGCATGCTGCCGTACTGGTTCGAGGGCCAAAAATCGCTGCACATCAAGGAGGGCCAGGTCTCGTTCGAGGAGCTGCCCGAGAGCGCCCCGGACGACAGCCAAGCCGAGCGCACCATCCGCGGCAAGGTCGACACCGAGGGCGTGGCCACGGTGGTCATGGACAGTCGGATGAGCGGACAGCTGGCCTTGCGGGTCCGTGACTTCTACGCCGGCAAGACTCCGGAGAAACGGGAGAAGGCCCTGCAGGAGGCCATCGCCGAGTCTAGCCCCAAGGCCGAGCTGGGCGAGTGGCGCATCGAGCACCTGGAGGATGCCGACCAGCCCCTGGCCATGCACGTCGAGTTCCGGGTTCCCGGCTACGCCGACGTGCTGCGCGACAAGATGATCATCAAGCTGGCCGCCTTCGTCGACCACACCTACTGCCCCGAGCTGACCACCAGCGAGCGCGACAACCCGGTCTGGTTCCCGCATCGCTTCCAGGAGCTGGCCGACGTGAAGATCGACATGCCGCTGGGCCATCATCTCAAGGATCTGCCCAAGGGCTTCCGCACCCGGCACTTCGACAGCCAGACCGCCATGGGGGTGCAGAACTCCTACGGCTCGCCGGACGGCAAGAACCTGCACGTGATCCGCAAGCTGTCGGTCAACGAGACCTACGTCGGTCTCGACGGCTATCCCTTGCTGCGCAAGATGGCCCAGCGCTACCTGGGCCAGAAGGACACCCTGATCACCGTCGAGCTGCCCGACATGGATTGATTTCAGTCAGCCGGCGCGGCGGGCCGCAGCAGGCGGACGCGCGGCTCGAGCGCGGCCAGTTCGGCGCGCAGCCCGGCCAGGTGCTCCCAGCCGCCCACGTGCACCGCCCGCCGGGCCCCGCCGGCCACGGTCTGGATGCGCCGCGCCATGCGGCGGTCGATGCGCTGCATGCGGCGCCGGCCGTGGGAATCGAGCAGCGGGCCGCGCTCGTGCTCGCGGCGGGCGCGGCTCCATTCGCGGCCCACCTGCTCGGCCAGCGGCGCCTCGGCGCGGGTGGCCAGCCGCACCAGATTGTCGGTCACCACCAGCTCGCGCTCCAGCCGCGACAACAGCTGGCGCGACAGCTGGCCGTCGCCCACCAGCTCCAGCCGGCAGCGCCTGCGCTCGGCGTGGGCCTGGGCGGCGGTGTACTCGAAGGGCGGCCGCAGCTGCGCCACCACCGCGTGCATGGCCCGCGGCAGGCTGCCGTCGGGCTGGCGGAAGGGCTCCAGCCGCTCGAGCAGCTGCGGCGCGGTGCTGCGGCGGTACTCCAGGGCGTAGCGGCTGACCTCGACCGTGATGGCGTCGGGATCCAGCTCGCGCAGCATCTTGAGCAGCGCGGGGTGGCCCTCGGGATCGAGATGGACGGTGCCCACCAGAAACAGGCGCATCAGTCGGGCCTCAAGGTGTGCTCCCAGCCGGGGCGGCCGCGGTCGGCCGCCGGGGCGCCCGAGACCTCATCGTCGTCGTCGTGGCAGGCGATTGCGCTCAGGCCCGACACCGCGATGGCCAGCAACAGCCGCACGACTCGTCTCGCTTCGGGTGCCATCGCCGTTCAGCATAGCACTCCGGCCGCGGAGGTAGGAAGTCGAATCACCTGTCTACCCGCAGCTGCTGCGGATCGTCCGCCCCCTCGGACTCCGGGGTTCGCTATCGCTGTTTTTTCTCGATCGCGGAGATGACCTCGGACTCTTCCGGAAAGCGGCCGGTGGCGAGCTTGTCGTAGATTTTGTCACCGTCGGCGGTGACGAGGAAGGTGCCTCCGTGTCCGCCGATCAGCTCGGCGTCGACGCCGAAACGGTCTTTCAGGGCGGCCTGCAAACTGCGGGCCCGGGGTTGGTAGTTTCATTCCGTGCAGTAGGTGATGGCGATCTTCATGGCTCGCTCCTGTTGCTGTGGGTTCGCGTCCGGACCAATATACGATCCACGGTGGGCCGATTTCAATCCACCGCTGGCTACTGCTCGGCCCAGGCCGGGTCCCAGCGGCTGGGATCGGCCACCAGCTCGCAGTCGACGAAGGGCACCGCGGCCGGGTTGCGCAGCGGCGACCAGCAGACCTCGAGGATGGTGGCCATGTCCTCGGGCCGGGTCCAGAAGCGATCGTCGCTGTCGTCGGCCGGATCGCCCCGGTCGCGGTGCGGCGGCCGGTAGGGATGGCGGCCGTCTTCGATCCCGTCGGCCCAGGGGTCCCAGTAGGGCCAGTTTTGCATCTCGTCCATGGCCTGGCCCAGCACCCGCTGGATCAGCCGCGCCTCGTCCCAGCTGGTGGGGTGGCCGACCGCGGCGGCCTGCATCAGGCTGGCGGCCAGGTCGCGATCCCATTCGGACTGGGTCTTGTGGTAACGGCCCGGATCGGTGGCCGCCTCGCGCTGGTAGCGCGCGATCAAGCCCTGCAGCAGTTGCCGGGCGGCCTCGTTCTCGCCGTGCAGCAGCGACTGCATGATGGCCGACAAGTGGTAGGAGCGTATGATCCAGATGTTGAAGTAGTGCGTGGCGATGGCCATCTGCTCGTACTCGTTGTCGTCGGCCAGGCCGCATTCGTTGCCGCGGCTGTCGCCGTAGCCGAGCAGGGCCGCGGCCCGCTTGGCCTTGCACTCGGCGTTGGGGATGATCTCCTCCCAGGTGACGTAGGAGCCCAGGTCGCCGCGCTCGTCGCGCAGCTCGTCCACCGGATCGGCCTCGGTGCCGGGGCAGAAGATGTTGCCCTGGCTGTCCTTGGTGCGGATGCAGTAGCCGTTGTCGACGATGTCGCGGGCGAAGGCCCCCAGGTGCTCGAGGGTCTCGCTGCAGGCCGCCCGCACCGCCGCGTCCGGCGACTGCTCGACGGCGTAGCGGATGTAGACCGCCGCCTTGAGCAGTCGCGACACGTCGTCCTTGGAACGCATATTGGTCACCCAGACCTCGCCCCACTCGGGGTTGTCGGCGTAGCGGAAGCGCGAGCAGTTCCAGCGGTCGTAGGGGCTGCGCCAGCGGCTGTAGTCGACCTCCACCGGCCGGCCGCCGGGCAGGGTGTAGCTGTGGTCCATGGGCACCACGTTGCGCGCCATCAGGTGGTCGACCGGGTCGTTCTCGTCGTAGACCATGCCCACCATGGTCGAGGTGATGCCCTTGCAGTAGCCCTCGGCCACCCGGGCCATGGTCTCGTCGCCGGTCAGCAGGTGCCCAGCGATGTTGCCCGCCAGCACCTTGGAGCTGCGGGTCATCAGGTTGTGGCCGCCGCCGCTCTCGTCCGCGGGCAGCCGGGCGAAGACCACCGTATCGCCCTCGCGCACGAAGTCGTCGACCGATGTCCACCACAACATGAAATCGCGCTTGCCGGTCGACGGGTGCACGCCGTAGCTGACGTCGTGCAGCCAGCCGAAGTAGCCCACCTCAGCCCAGAAGCCCACCAGCCGCCGGGTGAAGGCCTGCACCTCGGCCTCGGGGATGGGGCTGCCCGGATCCGCGCGTTCCAGCGCGAAGGGCAGCGCGCTCGGCAGACCGGCCGTCCCGTCGGCCCCGCCGTCATCGACGCCGCCGTCGCCGCCGCCGTCACCGCCGCTGCAGCCGGCCAGCAGCCCGCAGGCCAGCAGCGCCATCCAGAATCCGATTCGTCTCGTCGCGGTCATGGTCTCGCTCCCATCAGCGTCAGTAGGCGAACAGCCGCAGCTCGGCCATGCGCTCCGGGTCGATGGCCGGGCCCATGGGCGAGAACGCGCGGCTGCTGTAGGCGCCGCGGTCGTTGTCGTGGATCGCCAGATCGAAGGCCAGCCGGGTGCCTTCGGCCGGCGGCTGGCCGACATAGCCCAGGTCGCTCCAGCGCAGGCGAGCCTTGAAGGTCCAACCGTGGATCCGGCGGCAGTCGTTCTCGGGCAGCGGCCCGTCGACGTCGAAGCGAAAGTAGATCTCCGGCTGCCAATCGGCCCCGCCGTCGCGGTCGCTGGCGCTGGCGCCGGCCAGGTTGATCAACGTCCGGTAGACCCGATCGGCCGTCGGGGCGACCGCGATCTCGATCGCGTCGTCGCGCAGCAGCCCGGTGCGGTCGCCGGGCTGGCGCTGCTGGGCACAAGCCACCTCGTCGTCGCTCTCGGCGGCCAACAGCAGGCCCCGGCTGTCCCAGGCGGCGAAAAGCCGGACACCGTCCTCGCCGGCCAGCGGCGCCCGGGCCAGGTCCACCGCCCCCGAGCGGCGCAGGGCCGTGCCCAGGCCGGGGTCGAAATCGACGGCGTTGTCGGCCACCCGGCGGGCGTCGAGCACCCGGGTCTTCAAGGCCAGACCGCCCGAGCCGTCGTCCGGCGGCGCCAGCGCGTAGTCGTGGGCCCCGCCGGCGATCGGCTGCCAGTCCGGCGGCCAGCGCAGCACCCGCGGTGCGCCGTCGCCGTCGTCGTCGTGCAGCTCCAGGCCCAGACCGATGGTGCGCGAGGGGCCGGGCCCGTCGTTTTCCGCCGCCGGCAGCAAATGTGACAGCGGGATGGCGGTGTAGACCCGATAGCCGTCGCCCGCCGGCTCGAAGTCGCGCACGATCTGCGGCGCCGGTGGCGGTGCGGCGTGCGGGTTCCAGATCTCGACGTACTTGGCCGAGCCGAACACCAGCACCAGGTCGTCGCGGGCGGCCTGCTGGGGATCGGTCTGGCTGCGCCCGTCGAGCGCGACCACCACCCGGTCGCCGCTGTCCCAGGTCTCGTTGGCCACCAGCACCTCGTCGGCCACCGCGATCTCCAGGTAGAGGTGACTTGCGTTGTGGGCCACTTCGACCCGCAGGCCGTCGGTGGCGATGCTGTGCGGCAGCCCCAGCGGCGCCAGCCCCTGGTCGGGGGCCACCAGATCGGGCCCGGCGTGGGCCACCGCCAGATCGTCGCGCGAGAAGAACACGGTGGTCTTGCGCGCACCGCCGCCCAGCTGCAGCGGCGGGCTGAACCCCCAGGAGCGCAGCCCGCCGGCGGCCAGGCCGCGCAGGGCCAGCCGGCAGGGCCCAGCCGCCGGCAGGCTGGCGAAGGTATCGCGGGCGGCCGACCCATCGAGCGCGAAGACGCGCCCGCCGGGCTCGGCGGTCGCCTCGATGCGCTCCAGCTCGGCGAAGGGATCGCGCTCGCCGATCGGGAACAAGTTGACGAACAGGGTCGCCGGCGGCTCGGCGGCACAGGCGACCCCCAGCAGGCCCAGCCCGGCCAGCGCCGGGAGAATGCACCGCCGTCGGCTCAAGGCGCGATCCCGTGCTTGGCCAGCAAGTCGCGCAGGTGGTGGCGATCCATGCGGGCCTCGCGGGCGGCGGCCGAGATGTTGCCCGCGTGGCGCTGGATCAGATCGCCGAGATAGGCCTGCTCGAAGGCGGCCACCACCCGGGACTTGGCCTGCTTGAAGGGCTCGCGGCCGGCGGCGCGCAGCTGCATCTCGCCCAGCCCGCGGGCCAACTCGGCCAGAAAGACCTCGCGGTCGAATGCCTGGTCGCGGTGCAGGGCCACGGCACGCTCGACCGCATTGCGCAGCTCGCGCACGTTGCCCGGCCAGTGGTAGCCGGCAAAGGCTTGCAGGGCGGCGGAGTCCAGCTCCAGCGGTTCGCTCGGCTGTCCGTCGCCGCGGGCGAAGTGCTCGATCAGCAGGGGCAGGTCCTCGGGCCGTTCGCGCAGCGGCGGCAGCGAGACCGTGACCACGGCCAGGCGGTAGAACAGGTCCTCGCGGAAGCGGCCGGCGGCCACCTCGGCCGCCAGGTCGCGGTTGCTGGCGGCCAGCACCCGGACATCGACCGTCCGCGGCTCGGCTCCGCCCAGCGGCTGGACCTGCCGGCGTTCGAGCACCCGCAGCAGCTTGGGCTGCAGCGCGGGCGGCAGGTCGCCGATCTCGTCGATGAACACGGTGCCGCCCGCCGCCTGCTCGAAGCAGCCCTTGCGGTCCGACTCGGCCCCGGTGAAGGCCCCGCGCCGGTGGCCGAACAGTTCGCTCTCGGCCAGGTTGGCCGGGATGGTGGTGCAGTCGACCACCCGCAAGGCGGCGCCGGCCCGCGCGCTGGCCCGGTGTATGGCCTCGGCCACGGCCTCCTTGCCGGTGCCGGTCTCGCCCTGGATCAGCACGGTCAGCTCGGTCGGGGCCACCTGCTGCAGGCTGGCGAAGACCTCGCGCATGCGCGGGCTGCGGCCCAGCACGCCGTGGAAGTCCGGTGCGGTGAAGGCCTCCGGCTGCATGACCCGCTCGGCGGGCACCACTTTGAGCAGGGTCTTGCCGATGCGCAGCGCCTTGCCCGGCGCCATCACCAGCTCGGCCACCCGGGCGCCTTCGAAGAAGGTGCCGTTGGACGAGCCCTGGTCCTGCACCCAGATGCCCGATTCCGCGCGCCGGGCCAAGAGGTGCTGGCGCGAGACGGTGCCGTCGACCAGCGCCAGGTCGGCCGCCGGATCGGTGCCGATGCGCACCGGCGCCTCGCCCACGGCGCAGGCCCGGCCGCTGTCCGGACCGGCCACCACGCGCAGCAACAGGCGGTCCAGATCGCGCTGTATGGGTGCCGTCGGATCGGCCAGCCGCTCGGTCGCCGGTGCCTCGTGCCCAGCCATGCCCCGACGCTAACCCGGACGCGGATTTCCTGTCAAAATGAGCCATTGCCGGTTCTTGTCAGCTCGGCTCGGCGGCTGCTACACTGTTTCGCCTGCCCGCAGTGCGGGGGACAGTCGATGGATACCATGCGTTTTCGAATTCTCATGCTGGGGCTGTTGCTGGCCGTCGGGCCCGGTCGGGCCGTCGCCCAGGAGCTGGTCGTCCTGGTCGGTCGCGACGCCGGCCGCGGTGCCCGCGCCACCGCCGAGCTGGTCGCCGGTCTGGACGCGCGGCTGGATGCCGCGCCGGGGCTGATGGCGGCGGTGCCGGTCGCCGGGCTGGCGCCCGAGGCCGTGGCCGCCGCCGCCGGCCGCGCCCGCCAGCGGCTGCAGCGGGCCTGGGAGCACCACCGCCAGTTCGATGGGCCGGCCGCGCTGGCCGCGCTGGCCGCCGCCGAGCAGGAGCTGGCAGCCGGCTGTGCCGGCGCCGACCGGCGGCTGCTGCGCTCCATGCACCAGCTCGAGGCCTTGGTCCAATTCGCTGCCGGGCGGCGCGACCAGGCCCGGCAGGCCTTCGCGCGGCTGGCCGCGGTGGCACCGGACTGGCGGCCCGACCCGCGCGAGCTGGCGCCCAAGGTGGTGGCCTGTTTCAACGAGGCCCAGCAGCGCCTGGCCCAACGCGCACCGGCCCAGCTGGAGCTCAGCGGCCGGCCCCCCGGGGCCGCGGTGCACCTGGACGGCGCGCCGGCGGGCCGGCTGCCGCAGGTGCTCGTCGAGCTGGCCCCGGGCCGGCATTGTGTGCAGGTCGCGGCACCGCAGCACGGCATCTGGGCGGCGCGCCTGACCGCCACCGCCGGCGGAGCGCTGCGCCAACGCATCGACCTGATGGCCGAGCGGGCGCGGCCCCTGCTCGAGCCGCAGGCCGTGCCGCCGCCCGGCGCGCGGGGCGCCGAGCAGGTGCGGGCGCTCGGCGGCGACTGGCTGGTCTGGCTCGACGCGGGCCCCGAGGCGGTGGAGCTGGGCCTGGTCGCGGCCGCCGACGGCCGCCGGCGCGCTCCCGCGCGCTGTGCCTGGCCCGCGGCTGCCGGCCCGCCGCTTGACTGCCTGGAGCGCTCGGTGCTGGCCGCGCGGCAAGCGCTGGCGGCCCCACGGCGCCCGCCTGCCGGCTCCAGCCTGCCACCGGTCCTCGGTCGGGCCGCGCCGGGCAAGCCCGGACCAGATGCGCCGTCCGGCCCGCAGCGGCCCGGGCCCTGGTACCGCCGCTGGTGGGTCTGGACCGCGGCCGCGGCCGCGGTGGTCGGCGTGGGCCTGGGCCTCGGCCTGGGGCTGGGCCTGGACGGCGGCGATGGCGGCGGGCGCTACCGGGTGGTGCTGACGCGCCCGGGCGGCTGAGCCGTGGCCGGTCGCTACCGCATCGCTGGCCGCATCGGTTCCGGGGGCATGGCCGAGGTCTACCTGGCCCGGGCCGAGGGCGAGGCCGGCTTCAGCAAGGAGGTGGCCGTCAAGCGCATCCTGCCCTCGGCCACCAGCGAGGCGGCGGCCACGGCCATGCTGATCGAGGAGGCCCGGCTGGCCACCCGGCTCAACCACGCCAACATCGTGCAGGTGCTGGATCTGGGCCGCGCTGGCGATCGCTACTTCATCGTCATGGAGTACGTCGACGGCGCCGATCTGGCCAGCGTGCTCGAGCTGGCCGGGCAGCGCGGCCGGCGCCTGCCGTCGGCGCTGGCCGGTCACCTGGTCTGCGAGCTGCTGGCGGCGCTGCGTTTCGCCCACGGCTGTCGCGACGAACGCGGCCGGCCGCTGGGCCTGGTGCACCGCGACGTCAGCCCGCCCAACATCCTGCTGTCGCGCGCTGGCGAGGTGAAGCTGGCCGACTTCGGCATCGCCAAGGCGCGCGACCGCAGCCTGCTGACCGAAGCCGGGGTGGTGCGCGGTAAGGCGGGCTACATGTCGCCCGAGCAGGCGGCCGGCGGGCAGCTGGACGCCCGCTCGGATCTGTTCAGCCTGGGCGTGGTGCTGCACGAGCTGCTGACCGGCCGCCGCCTGTTCGCGGGTGACGATCCGGTGGCCGTGCTGCAGCAGGTGCGCGCGGCGCGGGTGGCGCCGCCTTCGCGCTGCGCGCCGCAGGCGCCGGCCGCGTTGGACGCGGTGGTGCTGCGGGCGCTGGCCCGCGAGCCCGGGGCGCGTTTCGGCGACGCCCGGCAGTTCGAGCGCAATCTGCGCCAGGCTCTGGCAGAGGCCGGCCTGGCGGCGGCCGCGGCCGATCTGGAGGCCTGGTTGGCCGAGCTGCTGCCAGCCCGGGCGCTCGACCGCCCGCCGGCCGCGGGCGAGCTGCTCGACCTGGGCGCCGCGCCGGCGGCGGGCACCCAGCCGCTGCCGGCGCCGGAAGGCGCGGCTGGCGGGACGGCGCGCACGGCCGCTGAGCCCCCTGCAGCGACCGCGACCGAGCCGCCCGCCCAGCCCGTCCAACCCGTCCAACCCGAGCGCGCCGGCCGCGGCGGTGGAGACGGGGCCCGGCCGGGCCCCGTCGGCCTGCGGCTGCGGCGCGCCGCCTGGCTGGCGGCTGCCGTGGGCCTGGCCGCCCTGGTAGGCGTCTTCGGCCTGGGCCGGCAGGAGGCACCGAATCCGGGCGCCGCTGACGCCGGCCTCGAAAGGGGCGAAACAGGGGACGGCGAAACAGGCGAATCAGGGGGAGAATCAGGGGACGGAGGTCTAAAACAGGTCGCCAGAACAGGGGGATTGGGAGAGGTGACCGGGGACGGAGGTCGCCGGAAGACCGGGGACGAGAAGAACGGGAAGAACGGAAAGAACGGGAAAGGGAAGAACGGGGACGGAGGTCGGTTGCGGGCTGCAAGATCCGGGCGCGGACAAGGGGACGGGAGTCGGCCGCGGGCTGCAAGACCGCGCCTGGATTCAGGGGGAGCCGGTGTAGCCGGTTCCCTGGACGGACCCGGCGCGGGCGTG
Organism: uncultured Myxococcales bacterium; assembly: GCA_964454005.1. Lineage (GTDB taxonomy): Bacteria > Myxococcota > B64-G9 > B64-G9 > B64-G9 > CAYVQE01. Next base: position 16,675 of record CAYVQE010000023.1, on the reverse strand, counting down.
GGGACGCTGATGCTCAACGCCTCGCCCTGGGCCCGCATCCGCATCGACGGCCGCGACATCGGGGTGACCACGCCCACGGTGGAGCCGCTGCGCCTGCCCGCCGGGCGCCACCGGGTGGAGCTGTACAACCCCGAACTCGAGCTCGACGCGGCCTTCGAGGTCGAGATCCGGGCCGGCGAGACGCTCAAGCGCTTCGTGGACCTGCGCCGGGAGGGGGTCCAGCGCTGAGGGCCGGCCGCGTTGGCGCCCGACCCCCAGCGCCGGTGGAAAGAGAACTCAGTCGATCAGGTCGTCGAGGAACACCCCGCAGCTGCCCTCGCTGCCGTCGTCTTCGACCATGGGGCAGGTCAGGTAGATGGTGATCGAGTGGCCGGTCTGGTGGGCCGAGCCGCTGCAGCCAGCCTGGGTGTAGATGATGTGGTGGTCGATGCAGCCGCTGCGGCCGAGCACCTCGCCCAGCGGGCCGGGCAGCAGCAGGCTGCAGGGCTGGCCCATGCAGTGGGCGTGGGCCTCGCGGCACTCGGCGGGCTCGGGGTAGAGCCGGTCGCAGTCGCTGCCCACGCACTCGCAGCCGCTGATGCTGCGGCACTCGCGCCCGTCCCACAAGATGCCCAGCACCATGTCGCACAAACCCTCGCCGCGGGCGTCCATGGCCGCACAGCTCGGCAGTTCGAAGCACGGGGCATAGGCGTCGCGGCAGGCTTCCAGGCTCTCGAACAGGGCCTGGCAGTCGGCGCCGGCGCAGCTACAGCCGCTGAGGTTGATGCAGGCCTCGCCGTTCCAGGCCGCGCCCAGGTGCATCTCGCAGTCGCCCTGGCCGCGGGCATCCATGGCCGCGCAGCCCACGCCCTGGGCGATGCGATCCATCTGGCCCACCGGCAGCCCCGGGCAGTCGCCGTCGACCAGGTACTCGCGCTCGACGTTCAGGCAGTCCTCGGCCGCGCAGTCGCTGGCGCCCACGCAGTCCTGGGGGCAGTTGCAGCGGTTCTCGCCCTCCGAGCAGACGCCGCCGTCGGTGCCGCAGCGGGCGCAGACGTAGCAGGGGCAGTTGGGCGACGAGCAGGTGCCGTTCTCGGCCACGGCCACCGGGATGGGCACCAGACCGTCGCAGCACTTGCCCTCGGTGTCGAAGTCCTCGAACTGCTGGCCCTCGCCCAGGCACTGGTCCGGCACGCAGCTGCCGTCCTCGCAGTGGTAGCCGTCATCGCAAACCACGCCTTCACAGGGATCGGCGCAGGCGTTTTCGGGTGAAACGATGCACATCCAGGTCCCGTTTTCATCGCAGATGCACCAGGGCACCTGGCTGCCGTCGGGGCAGGTGTAGAAGCGCTCGTCGCCCGGGGTGCACTCCTGGGTGCTGCACTGGGACTCGGGCGAGTCGATGCACTGCCAGACGCCCTGGTGATCGCACTCGCACCAGAAGACCTCCTGGCCGTCCGGGCACAGGTAGGTGCGCTCGTCGCCGGGGTGGCATTCCAGATGCTCGCAGGCGTTCTCCGGCGAGCGGATGCAGGCCCACTGGCCGTCTTCGGAGCAGTCGCACCAGGGTACTTGGCTGCCGTCGGGGCAGGTGTAGCGCCGTTCGTCGCCGGGGCGGCACTGGCCGCAGTCCTGCTCGCAGTTGCAGGGGTTCTCGCCGGCGCCGCAGACGCCGTCGCCGCAGGCGGCGCAGACGTAGCAGATGCAGTCCAGGTAGTAGCACTGGCCGTTTTCGTACTCGGCCAGCTCGATGGGCTCGAGGCCGGGGCAGCAGTTGGGCTCGGCGTCGGGATCCTCGGGGAAGAACTCCTCGCCGGCGCGCAGGCAGTCGTCGTCGCAGAGGCAGTGGCCGTCGTCGCCGCAGACCGAGCGGCAGCGGCTGATGAAGGCGCAGTCGGAGTCCACCTCGCAGGGGATCTTGCACTGGCAGCGCCCGTTGTCGTCGCAGAAGGCCGGGCAGTCGAGCATCTGGCAGTCCTCGTCGTCGCTGCAGACGTCCTCGCAGCGGCAGCGGCCGTCGACGCAGCGCGCCGGGCAGTTGAGCTGGTCGCAGTCAACGTCGGCCTCGCAGTCCAGGTCGGGCGGAGTGCAGTGCTCGAAGTCGCCGTCCAGCTCGCTGTCGCAGCAGACCGTGCCGTCGTCGGCGGTGGTGCAGCAGCGGCCGTCGTCGCCGAGCTCGCCGCCGTTGGCCTCGCAGACCCAACGGCGCAGCAGCGCCAGGTCGTCCGCGTCCACCTGCCCGTCGCCGTTGAGGTCGCCGGCCGCGTCGTCGGCGCCCTGCTCGATCAGGGCTTCGAGCAAGGCCACGTCCTGGTCGGTCAGGTGGCCGTCGCCGTTCAGATCGCCGCTGGGCCGGGTGTCGTAGTCGCTACAGCCGAGCAGGCCGAAGGCCAGCGCGCCGATCATCGCCATCGTCATCGTCCATCGCATGTCCATTCCTCCCATTTTCGGGCCATCGTGGCCGCCTCGATGTTCTTTATGGTCGGTCCGGTTCGAAGCAGCGAACGTGCCAGGCTGCTTGGTGGCTTCTATCACCTTGAAAACAATATTTTTGTCCTGATGCGGGGCTGGAGTTGATCGCAGCGATTGGGGGGTCGAGCCCCGGTCAGCGCCCGCGATTGACACAACTGCTCGGTTTCGCAACAGATTGACTGGTGGCTTTTCCCCCACCCGAAGGGGGCGGCCGCCCCAGGGCAGCGCCTCAGGGCAGCGCGCGGACGCAGCGCACGTGGAGGCGCTCTTCGGGCCGGGCCGCCCCCACGCGGCCGGTCAGCTCCACGGTTCGGATGGTGCCGCTGGCCGGATCCCAGGAGAAGGTCCAGTAGCGCCGGCTGTCGTCGCCGAACACGGCGGCGCAGTCGGCGGCCGCGCTGCAGGGGGTGCAAAGGCCGGCACCGCCGGAGCGCACGGCCGCTGCGCAGGGGCCCATCAGCGCGAGCAGCTGCTCGGCGGTGGGCAGCTTGAACCGGCCCGGGCAGGCCGAGCGGGCCTCGGCGAAGGTCAGCCGGCGGGCCTGGCCGGTGCAGCGCTCGCCGGCCGGCTGCTGGCCCAGCGGACAGCGCAGCCAGACGGTCTCACCCCGCGGGCCGCGCACCAGCTCGTCCTCGCTCGGCCCCGGTTCGGCGGCCGGCTGTTCCTCGCGCTCGGGTCGGTTTTGCTCACCGCCGCCGACCAACACCTTGCCGGCCGAGAACACCCCTTTGCCGACGTCCACCGCGGTCAGCAGGCCGCGCTTGACCTTGGCCTCGGTGTCCTCGGCCTCGTCTTTCTTTTTGCCCTCGCGCTCGGTCCGCTCCGCTGCCGCCGCCGGTTGCGGTCGGCCGCCGCCGAGTTCGGCCACCGCGTCTTCGAGCGATTCGACCACCGCCTGCTCGCCGCAGCCGCTGCTGCGCGAGGCGGCCGCCTCGGTGGTGGCCCGTTGCAGGTCGTAGATGGTGATGTTGACCGTGCAGCGCTCGCCCAGGCGCATGATCTGGGTCGAGACGGTCTTCTCGGCGGCCAGCTCGCGGCCGATGGCCACCTGGCAGGACTGGTCGTAGCACTTCTTGTAGGACTCGCGCTGCTGGGACTTCAGCCGCGACTTGACCTCCGCTCGCGGCACCACCTGGTAGCGTCCCGAGCGGGTCAGCAGGGTGGCCATGTGATCGCCCAGCCCGGCCAGCAGCTCGGCGTCGAGCTGCAGCCGCTTGGTCTCGATGTCGAACACCACCACCACCGGGGCCGGCTCCGTCGCCCCGGAGCCCGCCGCCGCGCCGGCCAGCGCCAGCCCGGCGGCCAGACCGAGCGCCATTGGGATCCTGGTCCGTGCCATCCGCGATCCACCTCCCGCGTCTCTGTCAGACGCTGGCCGGTCGCGGGAATTCAGGCCCCCCACACGGCCGGCCACAGGCTTGAGACTACCACGGTTCAAGGGTCGGTAAGAACACCGTCGCCGCCGGCCGGCGGCGCGGTGGGCGAAGCGCGCGCTCAAGCGCGGGGCGGCGGGCGGCGGCGCAGCAGGGCCAGGCCGAACAGCAGGGCCCACAGCGGGGTGCTGCTGGCGGTGGCGCAGCCGCTCGAGCCCGGGTGGCGCACCTCGACGGCGTCGGTGCGGTCGCCCAGGTTGCCGCCCAGATCGACCGCCCGGATGCCCAGGCTGAAGTCCAGCGGCTCCTGATCATCGCGGCTGCCGTCGTTCCAGTGGAGCAGGATGCGGTCGCCGTCGGCAGCGCGGATGTCGACCTCGGGCAGCAGGCCGGCGGGCGCCTCGCCGGCCTGCTGCTCGATGCGGTAGCCCATGGACTCGACCGGGGTGCGGTCGTCGGCCGGCGGCGCGATGGTGATGGCCAGGGTGCCGGTATCGTCGGTGCTCAGCGAGGACTGCTGGCCCAGGCCGCTGCAGTCCGGCCCCTGGCCGCGGTGGATGTCGACGGCCAGCACCTCGACCGCGCCCGGCGCGCTGGAGTCGAGCTGCTGCTCCTGCGGATCGAGCTCGTGGGGCGTGGCCCCGGCAAAACAGGCGGCGGCCGGCGGCGACCAGGCCAGCAGGATTGCCAGCGCGGCTCCGCAGCCGATGCTGATCGCGGTTCTCATTTTGGACCCCCTTGTACGCATTTGTTGGACGACGCACTTCCAATCACAATTTACCATGCTTCGGCCGGGCCCGCAAGTCCGATTGTGCTCATGGGATCGACTGCGCTTACTCGAGCCGCAGCCGGGACCAGACCAGGTCGTGATCCGAGTCGCGGGTGGTCAGCTGGCCCCAGCCGGCCAGGGGGCGGTCGGCGCAGATCACGTCGTAGCGCCGCGGCAGGTCCAGGCCCAGCCGACCGAGCAGCACGCACAGCCGGTGCCAGAGCTTGGGCTCGTTCTGGCGGCCGAAGAAGTGGGTCGGGCGGAAGCCGGGCGCCTGCAGGCCCAGCGCGGCCAGCGGCGCCAGCACCTCGGCCAGCGCGGCCAGCTGGCCGCGGCGGTCGAAGGCGAAGGCGTTGCTGTCGCCGGCGGCCAGCCTGGCGCTGGCGGCGGGCCCGGCGGCCAGGGCGGCGGCGATGGCTGCGGCCTGGCGCTGGCGGTGGGCATTGCTGCCGGCAGACTCGAGGTGGAAGTCGGCCACCAGCAGACCGCGGCCGGTGCGGGTCGCGAAGCGGGCCAACAGGGCCTGTTTGGGGCGGGTGCGGCCGCCGGCGATGTAGCGCCGCTCGATCCAGCTCAACCGCTCCAGCCGCGGCAGGGCAACCAACTGCCAGCCCATACAGCGCAGCCGCCGCCGGTCGTGGACCAGTGCCAACCGGGGCGCGCGCGGGTCCCAGACCCAGCCGTAGTCGCGCCCCAGGGCAGCGGCGATGCGCGCGGCGTGGCTGTCCGCGCCGGCGCCAGCGTTTTCTTGAATGCACAGCAGATCCATCCCGCTGTGGGCGCGCAGGGCGCGGTAGTCGCGGAGCAGCCCGGCCAGCCGCCGGCCGTCCATGATGTTGTGGCTGGCCACCAGCACGCAGTCGTCAGCCGGCTCGACCACGGTCGCCTCCCTCGATTGCGAATCGTCGTTCGGAGAATACCCGCCCGGCAGTGCGAACGCCAGCCTTGCCATCCTGTCAGCCAGCGGCCTGCGTCGGGACCGGCCGTGTCAGCTTGTCAGCCGCGGCCGCAGCAACGGTGGGCGGCAAGCGGCCGTGTCGTCCAGCAGGCCGGGCCTCGAGCTGGAACGGTGGATCGTGGCATGTGGTTTGCATCAAGTCGGGGCAGTGCGCGATCATGAGCGCCGCGGCCGCGTGGATTGCCGCGTTCGCTTCCGTCCAACTCGGTGGTTCCGCTCGGCGACCGGGCGGATGGCCATCAGCCGACCGGGAGGTCTTCGATGATCAGAGTCTTGCAGAGTGCATTGCTGGTGTCTTTTCTGGCGGCGCCGCTGGCCGCGGCCGGGCAGCCTTCGCGGCTGGCCAAGGCGCGCCAGGCGGGCGGCGAGGTACGGCTGAGCTTCGAAGGTACGCCGCTGGTCGAGGTGGTCAAGCGCATGACCGCGCTGACGGACAAGAACTTCATCGTCGAGGACAGCCTGCGCGACGAGCGCATCACCATCCTGACGGGCAGCCCGGTTGCGGTCGACGAAGCCTACCAGGCCTTCGTCGAGGCGCTGGAGATCGAGGGCCTGGCCGTCGAGCAGAAGGGCCGATTCACCCACATTCGGCGCGCACGGCGCCGGGCTCGGAGCCGGCGGCCCGCGCCGAAGAGCCACCGCTGTGCAGAATTCGACGGTATAGACAAGACCGGCGAGCGCGAGTGGACCATTCGGCGCGAAGCTGCAGCCGAGTGGCTGGCGGACACGACCTGCCTGGCGCGCCAGGCGCGTATCGTTCCTGGCATTCGCGATGGCAAGCCCGAGGGCTTCAAGCTCTTCGCCATTCGGCGCGATTCGTTGTGGGATAAGCTGGGCATACAAAACGGCGATACGCTGCTGCGCGTCGCCGGCATGCCGCTGACCTCGCCGGAGCAGGCGCTGCAGATCTACACCGAGATCAGCCAGAACAAAAAGCGCGAGCGGGTCGCCGTCGAGCTGCGCCGCCGCGGCGAGACCCGCACCCACGTCTATCTCTTGCGTTGAAGCGCGGTCTCATTCCCCGGCGGCGTCGAGTCCGGTCAGCGTGGTGCGCATGGTGAATCCGCCCAGCTTGGCCGACATCTGGTAGGCGGCGCGGATGACGTAGTGGGGGGGCGCGGCGCGCACCTGCATGGTCGCACCGCCCTTGTCGTCGTCCAGCGGGCTCAGCGTGAGCTTCCAGGTGTCGAAGGCGCCGGCCGGCGTCTCGACCCGGTCCTGGCCGGCGACCGTGAGCTTCATCGGCCGCACCCGCTGGGTGGCCGGCTCGAAAATGCGCAGCGTGGTCTGGTAGCCCGCCTCCAGCGGCAGCGCGGCCAGGGTCAGCTCCAGGCCGCTGCCGTCGGCCACCACCGGGGCTTCGAGCGCCTGGTCGATCTCGACCTTGCGGCCGCGCATCTGCATGCGGCCGCGGATGGCGTCGCGGCTGTAGCGCAGCTCCATCTCGGCCGAGCCGCTGACCCGGCGCTCGATCGGCCGCAGGCTGGCCGCATCGAGCTCGAACACGTCGGTCTGCTCGCCCTGCGGGGTGTCGACCTCGGCCGTGATGCGGATCCGCTCGCCGCCCTCGGCCGCGACGCGTTCGATGCGGCGGCGGGCCTCGACCTTCATTTGGCGCACGCCCAGCTCCATCACGATGCGGTAGCGCAGCAGCACCGGCTCGATGGTGCCGGCGTCGACAGCCGGCAGCCCGGCCGCGGCGGCCTGCTGGCGCTGCTTCGCCAGCGCCTCGTCATCCGGCAGCTCGACCGTCTTGGGATCGACGGTGATGGCGGCCAGCTTGGCGGCGATGGCCTCGTCCACCGCCTGCTGTAGGCGCCCGCCGAGGTGCTCGGCCAAGAAGCGCTCCATGGCCACCGCCACCGCCATGCGGTTGTCGGGCGCGCGGAAGCCGTGGCCCTCGTCGGGGGCCACCAGGTACTGCACCGCGTGGCCCTTCTCGCGCAGTGCCACCACGATCTGGTCGGCCTCGGCCTGCTTGACCCGCGGGTCGTTGGCGCCGTGGATCACCAGCAGCGGCACCCGGATGCGCTCGACGAAGTTCAGCGGCGAGCGCGCCTGCAGGTCGGCGCGCTCGGCCGGGATCGACGGGTCGCCGACGCGCTTGTGGAACATCTCGACGATGGGCTTCCAGTAGGGCGGGATGGAAGCCAGCAGGGTCAGGATGTTCGACGGCGCCACGTAGGGGATGCCGCAGGCGTAAAGGTCCGGGGTGAAGGTCACCCCGGCCAGGGTGGCGTAGCCGCCGTAGGAGCCGCCGAAGATGGCCACCCGCTCCGGATCGGCGATGTCCTCGGCGATCAGCCACTTCACGCCGTCGGTGATGTCGTGCTGCATGGAGCCGGTGCCCCATTGGCGGTTGCCGGCGTTGAGGAACTTCTGGCCGTAGCCGGTCGAGCCGCGGAAATTGGGCTGCAGCACGGCGTAGCCGCGGTTGGCCAAAAACTGGGCGTAGGCGTCGTAGCCCCAGGTGTCGCGGGCCCACGGTCCGCCGTGCGGAAAGACCACCGTCGGCAGCTTTTTGGCATCGACGCCACGCGGCAGGGTCAGGTAGGCCGGGATGGTCAGCCCGTCGCGGGCCTGGTAGCGCACCGGCTTCATCGGCGCCAGGTGCTCGCTGGGCAGCTCGGGCCGCGATCGGTAGAGCAGTTCGGCCTCGCGGCTGGAGCGGTCGTAGCGGTAGACCGAGCCCGGATCCACGTCGCTGGCGACCGAGACCAGGAAGTGCTCCATGTCGCGGGTCATCGACTGCAGGCTCAGCTCGCCCGCGGGCAGCTGCTCGCGCAGCGCGGCCAGATCGCGGGCCAGCTTCTCATCCTTGGGGTAGATGCGCAGCCGGTCGCCGCGGTAGGTGGTGGCGATCAGCTCGTCCGTCTTGGCCGAAAAGACCGCACCGCCGAAGTCCACCTCGCCCTCCGGATCGGACTCGACCAGCTCGGTCTCGCCGCTGGCCGGAGCCAGCAGCAGCAGGCGGGTCAGATCCGCCTCCGGGCCCTTGTTGCTGATCAGGTAGACGCGCTCATCGTCCGGGTGGAAGCGGTAGGGGTGGCAGGATTCTTCGAAGGTGCAATGGTAGATGCGCTCCAGCCCATCGTCTTCGACGCGTAGGATGTCGGTGCCGCCGTCGTCGGTCATGCGCACCGCCAGCCGCACGTCGCCGTCCAGGTCGAACACCCACGAGGCCACCTCGTCGGTGTTCTCGATCAGCAGTTTGCGCTCGCCGCTGTCGATCGCCACCCGGTAGACGTCGTGGTAGGACGCGTCGCGGTCGTTGAGCCCGACGATGATGTGGCCCGGGTCCTTCTTGGGCACCGAGTAGATGTAGGCCCGCACGCCGTCGATCGGCGTCAGGTCGCTGGCCGGCGGCACGCCGGTGGCCTGTGCGGGGTCGGCCTTGGGGTCGACCGCGTAGACGTGGAAGTTCTCGTTGCCGCCCTTGTCCTGCACGTAGAGCAGGTACTCGCTGTCGCGGCTCCAGAAGTAGCCGGGCACCGGCCGCTCGTCGGCCGTCACCGGCCGCGCGGAATCGAAGGGCGCGTCGATGGGCTTGACCCAGATGTTGCGCACTTCGCGGTAGGGCTTGATGAAGGCCACCCAGCGGCCGTCGGGCGACAGGGTGGCGGCCGAGATCTTCGGGTCGCCGAAGAACAGCGCCCGGTCGATGATGGGCACCCGGTCGCTGCGGGTTTCGCCCGCGGCGGCCCCGGCGCCCTGGTCGCTGGAGCGGGTCTGGGCGGCCGGCGTGGCGCAGCCGGCGGCCGCCAGCCAGGCGATGGATAGCGTGAGCATCGAGAACTGGCGCATGACAGCCTCCCTGCGGGCGAGGTAGTAAAGGTAGTGGGGTCAGGTCTACCCACTTCCCACTTATCAGGAATCTACAATAAGTGGGAAGTGGGTAGACCTGACCCCATTTTTGCGACCCCGTTATTGCTACTTTTTGTCGCGGGTGCCGCAGGAGCTGACGTTGGCCGCGGTCGGGCAGGAGGAGGTGCCGCCGCGCTTGCAGCCCAGCTTCTTGCAGTACTTCTCGCCCTCCGAGGTGCTCATGCCCTCAGGGTAGCAGCAGTACTGGCGGTCCTTGCACTTGCCGTCGCTGTCCGACTTGCAGATGATGGCCGGGTCGCCGGCCGAGGCGGCCGGCACGAAGGCGAACACCAGCGCGATCGCGGTCAGGGCACAGACGAATAGTTTCATGATTCACTCCCTCCGTTTGGTTGTTCCACCGCTCTGTTCGACGGCGCCATCGAGCATATTTCCATCACCGTCATTTGACAAGGCGATCTCGAACACGGTCGCCTCCGGACCCCAGAAGCGAAGCGCGAAGGCCTCGGAGGCCAGCGCCTGGGCGAGCAGGCCCTCGATCAGCACCGGCCTGTCCCGCTCCACCAGTACCCAGCGCGCACCGAAGCGTTTGCGGATCAGGCGGGCCGCGTCGGGCTCCTCGCCGGCGCGAATGCGTTGCCAGAGCGCGAACAGCGCCTCGTCGCGGGCGGCCATCATGGTCGGATCCAGGGCCACCAGGAAGTAGGGTCCCGGGGCGAAGTACGAAAGGTAGGCCGACGAGGCCCAGTCGCCGGTGAACACCGTCTCGCCGGCCGGCACCTCGGCGTCCAGCCAGCGGCCGGCGGCGGCGTAGCGCGGGTAGCGCTGTTGTACCAGCGCTGCCTGGATGCCGGCGGTGTTGCGCACCAACTGGAAGGCCAGCAGCAGGCAGCCGGCGGCCACCAGCGCAGCGCCCAGCCGGCGCCGGCGCGCCAGCCAGCCGCGCCAGTCCACTCCGGCCAGCAGGTCGCGGCCGGCCGCGGCCGCGAACAGCAGCACAAAGGGCATGGCGTACTCGATCAGCCGCCGCAGGTTGAGGTACATCGCGCTGAAACCGGCGGCCGCGGCGAACAGGAACACGGTACGCAGGCCCGCTCGGCGTGCGCTCAGCAGGAAGCCCAGACAGGCCAACCCGGCCGCGGCCAGCACCAGGCCGCTGTCCCAGACCAGCTGCCGGCCGCTGGGCGGCTGGAACTCGGTGCCCAGCAGCGCCGGCAGGCGGTAAGCATTGGCCACCACCTCCACGTTCTGCATCAGCCAGAAGCCGAAGATGTGCTCCCGGTTGGGATGCAGCACCAGGCCCAGCAGGGTGCCGCCGACCACCGCTGGCACCAGCCACCAGTCGATGCGCACCCGGCGCAGCGCGCAGGCGGCCAGGTAGACCGCCAGCAGGCAGATCAGCATGTGGGCCGCGGTGTAGGCCAGCGGGAAGACCAGCGCCAGCAACCCCAACCCCCAGCGGTGGCGGCGCAGCAGCAGGTGGGCCGCCAGCACGGTCAAGCCCATCGACAGCAGGTGGGGCCGGGTCAGGCTCAGCCGGAACAGGAAGTAGTGCCCGGCTGTCAGCAGCAGCAGCAGCCACAGCCAGGGCAGGGGAATGCCGTGGCGCAGCAGGAACCAGCCCACCAGGGCGAAGAACAGCGCCCCCAGCAGAACGGTCAGCAGCTTGGGCCCCAGCTGCATGTCCCAGGCGACGAACGGCATCAGCAGCACGTGGAACAGAAACTCCTTGTCCACGTAGCGGTCGCGCATGATGCTGGCCTGGGTCCAGGGATAGGCGTCGAGCACGCCGTGGTCGAGCATGCGGGCGGCCACCCGGCTGTGGTAGCAGGCATCCGGCCCGATCAACCCCGGCTTGGCGAACTGCACCGCGCCCAGCAGCAGGCAGGCGACCAGGAACACCCCCAGCAGGAACAACCAGCCGCCGCGGCCGATCGGCTGCAGATCGTCGGCGGGCGCCTGGGCGCCCAGTTGGGCTGACAGTCGCATCGGCTGGTCCATCCCGTGGTGCGCGTTCGGTGCCGCGAGGATACGACCGGCGGCCGGCGCTGTCAAAACGCCGGGCCGGGTCTTGCATCCGGCCGGCGTTCTGCTAAGCTGGGTCCCGACGCCATCGGGGTGCTGGGCCTGGACGAGCCCGGCTGAGATCAGACCCGCGGAACCTGATCCGGGTAATGCCGGCGGAGGGAGCGCATGTCGGACAGCAGCGAGAACCAAGACCAGATCGAGATCCAGCTCAACGGCCGGCCGCACCGCATGGCCGCCGGCACCAGCCTGGCCGAGCTGCTGGACGCGCTCGGCGTGCCCGGTCGCGGGGTGGCGGTCGAACTCGACGGCGCGCTGGTGCCGGCCGGGCGGCTGGAGCGGGTGGTGCCCGCAGCCGGCCAGCGGCTGGAGGTGGTGCGCCTGGTCGGGGGTGGTTGAGATGGGCCCCGCCGACGATCGGTTGATCATCGCCGGCGAGGCCTTCGCCTCGCGGCTGATGGTGGGCACCGGCAAGTTCGCCGCGCCGGAGCTGATGGCCGCCGCGCTCGAGGCCTCCGGCACCGGGCTGGTGACCGCGGCGCTGCGGCGGGTGGATCTGAACGACCCGGGCGACAGCCTGCTGGCCGCTCTGGACCCCGACCGCTACCGGCTGATGCCCAACACCTCGGGCGCCCGCGATGCCGACGAGGCCCTGCGGCTGGCCCGGCTGGCCCGGGCCGCCTCCGGGCTGGACTGGATCAAGCTCGAGGTCACCCCCGAGCCCAACCACCTGCTGCCGGATCCGATCGCGACGCTGGCGGCGGCCGAGCGGCTGGTAGCCGAGGGCTTCACCGTACTGGCCTACATGCCGGCCGACCCGCTGCTGGCCCGCCGGCTGGAGCAGGCCGGTTGCGCCGCGGTCATGCCGCTGGGCGCGCCCATCGGCACCGGCCAGGGCGTGCGCACCCGGGATCTGATCGGGCTGATCGTCGAGCAGTCGACCGTGCCGGTGGTGGTCGACGCCGGCATCGGGGTGCCCTCGCACGCGGCCGAGGCCATGGAGCTGGGCGCCGACGCGGTGCTGGTCAACACCGCCATCGCCATCGCCGATGATCCGGTGGCCATGGCCCGCGGCTTCCGGCTGGCGGTCGCGGCCGGCCGGTTGGCCCGGCTGGCCGGACCGGGCGGCGCCCGGCCGCAGGCCGAGGCCTCGTCGCCGCTGACGGGCTTTCTCTGGCAGGAGGCCGGGTCGTGACCGCCTTCGCCGAGCGGCTGCGCGCGATCGAGCCGGCGGCCCTGGCTGCGCGGCTCGACGCGGTGCGGCCCGGCGACGTCGACCGCCTGCTGGCCGCGCCGCGCATCCGGCCCGACGCCGCCCCCATCCTGTTCGCGCCGGCGGCCGCCGAGCGGCTCGAGGCGCTGGCCCGGCGGGCCCACCGCTCGACCCTGGAGCGCTTCGGTCGCACCATCGCGCTCTACGCCCCGCTCTACCTGTCGAGCCACTGCGTCAACCGCTGCGCTTACTGCGGCTTCGCCGCCGGCCGCGACGTGCCGCGCAGCGCCCTGTCGGTCGCCCAGGCGCTGGACGAGGCGGCCGCGCTGGCCGCGCAGGGGCTGCGCCACCTGCTGCTGGTGACCGGCGAGGCGCAGGCCGTATACGGCCTGGATGCGCTGTGCGCCGCAGCCCGGGCGCTGCGGCCGCGGGTGGCCTCGCTGGCGGCCGAGATCTTCGCCTGCGACGAGCCGGGCTACCGCCGGCTGGTGGCGGCCGGGGTGGACGGGCTGGTGCTCTACCAGGAGACCTACCTGCACCGGCGCTACCGCGCGCTGCATCCGGCCGGTCCCAAGCGCGACTTCGACCGCCGGTTGGCCGCCATCGAGGCCGCCGGCCTGGCCGGCATGCGCTCGCTGGGCATCGGCGCTTTGCTGGGGCTGAGCCCGCCGCGCATCGAGGCCTGCCTGCTGGCGGCCCATGCCGATCACCTGACCCGCGCCCACCCCGGCGCCCGGCTGGCCATCAGCTTTCCGCGGCTGCGGCCGGTGCCGGGCGGCGCGCCGGCCCGCCATCCGGTCGACGACGCCACCCTGGTGCAGCTGATCGCGGGCATGCGGCTGCTGTTTCCGGACGCCGAGCTGGTGGTCTCGACCCGTGAGCCGGCGCAGCTGCGCGATCGGTTGCTGCCGCTGGGGGTGACCCGCATCAGCGCCGGCTCGCGCACCAGCCCGGGCGGCTACCGGCGCCAGGCCGACCCGGCCGCCGGCCAGTTCGCCGTCGACGACCAGCGGTCGGTGGCCGCGGTGGCCCGGGCGGTGCGGGCGGCTGGCTACGACGTGGTTTGCAAGGACTTCGATCCGGCGCTGGCCGACGGTGGGTGGGCCCGATGAGCCCGGCGGTCAGCCCGGAACGCGCCCGCCGCCGCGCCTTGTTCGAGCGCGTCGATCTGTACCCGGTCGTCGGCGCGGCCCACGCGGCCGGCCGCAGCACCGAGGCCGTGGTGGCGGCGGTGTTGGCGGCCGGCTGCGGCATCGTGCAGCTGCGCGAGAAGGAGCTGAGCAAACGCGCCCTGCTGGCCCTGGCCCGGCGGGTGCGCGCGCTGGTGCCGGCCGACGTGCTGCTGTTGATCGACGACCACCTGGACGTGGCTCTGGCCGCCGGCGCCGACGGGGTGCACCTGGGCCGCGAGGACCTGCCGCTGGCCGCCGCCCGGGCGCTGGCGCCGGATCTGCTGCTGGGCGCCTCGAGCCACCATCGGGCCGAGGCCGAGGCAGCCGCAGCGGACGGGGCTGACTACGTCAACATCGGGCCCATCTTCCCCACCCGCACCAAGGCCGGCGCCAGCGACTTTCTGGGCCCGCGGGCCATCGCCGCCGTCGGATCGCGACTGAGCGTGCCGTTCACGGTGATGGGCGGCATCCACGCCGGCAACATCGACGCGGTGCTGGCCGCTGGCGCCCGGCGGGTGGCCGTGGTGACCGCGGTCAGCCGGGCGCCCGATCCGCGCCAGGCGGCCGCGGCGCTACGCCGGCGCATCCGCGCCGCCGCCATCACCACAGGCTGAGCTGACCGGCGGCCGGGTGGCGCAGCGGGCTGTCCTGCTCGAGCACCGTCAGCCCGGCGGCCGCGCCCAGCCGCGCCAGGCGTTCGGCCAGCGCGGTCCGGGCCAGCGCCGGGGTGTTGTTGGTCTGCGACAGGTGCAGCGCGAACACGTGGCGCAGCCGGTCGCCGGCCACCCGCTCGAGCAGGTCGGCCGACTGGCCGTTCGACAGGTGGCCGCGGTCGGAGCGGATGCGCTGCTTGAGCACCCACGGATAAGGGCCGTCGCGCAGCATGGCCGGATCGTGGTTGGCCTCCAGGGCCAGCCACTCGCAGCCGCGCAATGCCTCCACCGCCTGCGGGGTGGGGGTGCCCAGGTCGGTGGCCAGGCCCAGCCGGCTGCCGTCGGGCAGGCCCAGCACGTAGCCCACCGGGTCGCGGGCATCGTGGCAGGAGGCGAAGGCGGTCACCGCGAACGGGCCCACCCGGAAGGTCTTGCCGGGCGTCACGCCCAGCCGTTCGGCCAGCGGCCGGCGGCCCCAGTACAGGGCGCGGCCGGTGCGCTCGGTGGTGTAGACCGCCAGCCCGGCCCGAGCCGCCAGGCCGGCCAGCCCGCAAACGTGGTCGCGGTGCTCGTGGGTGATCAGCACGGCGGCCACGCTGTCGAGCGAAAGGCCCACCCGCTCGGCGCGCCGCGTCAGCTCGCGGCTGCTGAAGCCGCAGTCGATCAGCAGCCGCCGGCCGCCCCAGCCGATGACCAGCGCGTTGCCGCGCGAGCCGGAACCCAGAGAGTACAGTTCGAGCATGGTCTGCGATACGCCTCCATCCCGGCCGGGATGCCGGCAATCGGGGCATGCCGCGGGCCGGGGCGGCCAGTCTACAGCAGATGGAACGGCCGATCGATCACGCTGCGAGCGGAAAACGACCAGCCTGGCCGGCAACTCGGCAGGCCCATGTAAGAAAAAGCGTGACAAGGTGCGACTCGGTGGATAAACTTCTACGATTGAACCGGAATCGATGATCGGAAGACGAAGGAGCCTTCGATGAGACACAGCGCCCACACCGTTTTGATCGCCCTGTTGGCCGCGACCCTGGCCTGGACCGGCTGTGGTCCCCAAGACGACAGCGTCGATCCGCCCTTGACCGACCTGGACGTCTTGATGGCCGGCGCCCCGCAGAAGGGCGACGACGGCTACCCCTCGGACATCAAGGCCGACGGCATCCCGCCGGCGAAGAACGTCGAGCTGGTCGAGTTGCAGTCGCCGGTGCGCAGCCAGGGCAGCCGCGGAGTGTGTTCGATCTTCTCCACCGTGGCCCTGATGGAGCACCTCTACATCAAGTCGCAGGTGATGGCCGATCCGGACTTCTCGGAGCAGTATCTGCAGTGGTCGGTCAAGAATGAGATCGGCGCCTTCCCGCGCACCGCGGGCTCCAACGCCTCGTCCAACCTGCGCGCCATCGTGCGCTACGGCATCGTCGAGGAGTCGGCCTGGTCCTATGAGCCTTCGTCCTGGAGCAGCAGCGACGATCCCGAGTGCACCGGCGACGACATGCCCACCAAGTGCTACACCAACGGCGAGCCGCCCGAGTCGGCCACCGGCGCCGAGAAGTTCAAGCTGCCGAGAAAGCGCTGGCTGAGTTCCAACCCGGACAGCATCAAGGCCTACATGCACAACAACCAGCAGGCCGTGGTGGTGGGCGGCACCTTCTTCTACCAGTCGTGGAGCCACGGTCGCTCCAGCCTGCCGACCAACAGCGAGTATCGCTCCAAGGGCTACGTGCTGGCGCCCAACGCCAGGGATCGCGAGGAGAGCCTGAAAAGCCGCGCCGGCCACTCCTTCCTGCTGGTCGGATGGGACGACGAACTCGAGGTGGCCGAACTCGACGAGGACGGCAAGAAGGTGGTCGACGACAACGGCGATCCGGTCACCCAGAAGGGCTTCTTCCTGTTCAAGAACTCCTGGGGCACCGGCTCCTGGGGCAGCCAGAGCGGCTACCGGGGCTACGGCTGGATCTCCTACGAGTACGTCGACGAGCACCTGTCGGCCAACGCCGCCGAGGCGCCGGAGCGCGTCATCCCGGACGAAATCTGCGGCGACGGGCTGGACAACGACGAGGACGGCGCCACCGACTGCGACGACAGCGATTGCGCCGACGATCCGTTGTGCCAGGGCGGACCGCAGAGCTACACCAACGACGACCCGGTCGACATTCCGGACGACGACGAGGCCGGCGTCCGCTCCACCGTCGAGGTGGTCTCGGGCGGCGACATCGAGGCGGTGGTGGTCGACGTGAACATCCGC
>CAYVQE010000022.1:0-55054 GCA_964454005.1 uncultured Myxococcales bacterium | reverse complement strand
GGGCGCGGGTGGTGGCGCTGGGCGCCGAGGCTGAAAAGGAGATGGACCGGGCCATCTTCGACCTGGCCGACGAGGGGACGCGCTGCGCCGACGAACGCGACCGGATCCCCGATCGGCTGCGGGTGGAGCAGGTCTACGGGGCCGACGGCCGGCGGCGGCTGCGGGTGGCCCAGGTGCCCGACCCGGCCGATCTGTTGAGCCCGCGGGCCATCATCCCGGGCGCCAGCCTGTTCGTGCTGTGGCAGGTGCTGGCCCTGGGCGGCTGGGGGCTGTGGCACTACGTCTTGCCGCTGGCCGGCCTGCTGGCGCTGTCGGGCTACTTCTGGCTGGTCAAGCTCAACCGGCGCGTCATCACGCTGGGCCCCGAGCGGGTGACCGTTCGCTTCCAGCCCCTGCCCTGGCCGGGCTGGAGTTGGCCGGCCGGCGACCTCGCCGGCCTGCTGACCTACGACGCCAACCCGCCCCGGGCCTCCATGGCCTCCTACCGGCCCGACACCCTGATCGCCAAACGCCGGCACGGCCCGCGCCGCGCCCTGCTGCGCGACGCCGACAAGTACCAGGTCTACTTCACCCTGCAGCTCGTCAAGCAGACATACGACCTGGCCGACGAGGCCATCGATGACTGATAACCTGAAGGCCAGGGAAACCCGGCATAATACTTTGACCATGGTCATTGACCATGGTCGATCGACCTGCTCAGGTCATGCTGCGGGTTCCGTTCACCGAGGCACCCCTGACCCATGAGGTTGCGATGCTGAGCCGCCGGGTTTCTCTGCCCCATCGCGATCCAGCCGATCGCTTCCTGGCCGCAACCGCGATGGTCCACGACCTTGTTCTGGTGACTGCGGATGCCCACCTGCTCGGTCTTTCCGGTTCGAACACCATGACCGCTTGATTCTCGGCGGCGGATTGGGTCCGTGTTTTGCCTTGAACCGGCGGGGTGGGAAATCGTAACATCGCGCTGGATTGACGCGATTGCCCACCCAGCCGGAGGACGTGCCGATGCGCGGAGTGTACTGTTTGGCTTGCTCGCTGCTGCTGTCTCTGTTCGCGGCCGGTCCGGCCGCGGCCGCCAATGACGAGGCCGGGGAGGTGCCGCCGCCGGAGAACTGGCGGCGCGGCGGTGAGGTTGGCGAACCAGCGCCGGCCGCCGCCGACGGGGATCCGGCCATGCCGGTGGCCCCGGGCGCCATGCTCGATTTCGGCGCCTTCGCCCTCGACGTCCACGGCCGCGTCCAGGCCATGGTCGGCATGGTCGGCGAGGACGCCAACGTCGACGCCGGCGACGTGCTCAGCCGCGACGGCTTCCGCATCCGCCGCGCCCGGCTGGGTGTGTCGGGCCGCATCAGCGAGCAGTGGCTGTTCGATCTGGAGATGGATCTGATCGACGAGGACAACGGCGGCAACGCCCTGATCGACGCCAGCATCACCTGGCGGCCCTGCGACTGGGGCCGGGTGCGGGTGGGCGCCTTCAAGCCGCCCTTTTCGCGCACCCTGCTGCAGTCGACCGGTCACATGCAGTTCATGGAACGGCCGGTCTGGGTCAACCGCGAGCGGGCCACCGACTCGCACATGCTGGATCTGGACCGCGAGGTGGGCCTGAGCCTGGGCGGCCGGGTCAGCCTGTTCTTCTACGAGCTGGGCGTGTTCAACGGCTCGCCGGGATTCTCCAAGGGCGATCTGAACGACGGGTTGATGTACGTGCTGCGCCTGGGCGCGGGCCAGGGCGACATGGGCGCCAGCGAGGCCGACCTGGCCCGCGGCCAGGATCTGCGCTGGCAGGTGGCGCTCAACGGCTACCTCAACCACGACACCGCCGCCGAGTACCGCGGCGCCGGGGTGGATCTGGCGGCCAAGTGGTACGGCGTCAGCTTCCACGCCGAGGCCCTGTGGGCCAAGGGCATCCCCAACGCCGCCACCGAGGACGTGGTCAGCCTGCTCGACGAGTCCGAGCGCTGGGGCATGTACGCCCAGGCCGGCTACCTGCTGCCGTTCGACTTCATGGACCTGGAGCTGGCGCTGCGCTTCGCCATCATGGACGACCAGGTGCACATCGACGACGAAGGCGACCAGTGGGAGCTGACCGCCGGCGTCAACGCCTACTTCCTCGGCGACCAGGTCAAGCTGATGCTGCACTACCAGCTGCGCCAGGAGATGGAGGGGGCCGATCTGGCCAACGACCTGCTGGCCGCCATGCTGCAGCTGAAGTTCTGAGCCGCGGCCGCAAGCGGTTTGACGGGCAGGTGAATCATGAGACGCGAGGCAATCTGCTGGATCGCCGCCGCCGCCGTTGCGGCCCTCGCCGGTTGCACCGACGGTGAGCCCTACGCCCGGGCCTATCGCATCCAGCACCGGATGCAGGCCATCGGCGGCGAGAGCGCTCTGGCCGACGTGGGCGACTTCGTACTGGACAACGACCGCATCCGCATCGCCGTGCCGCAGGCTGGCAACAGCGTGGGCCCGGGCGTGTTCGGCGGCAGCCTGATCGACGCCGACCTGCAGCGCTCGGACCCGGCGCACCGCGCCGGCGGCGGCCTGGATCAGTTCACCGAGCTGTTCGCCGTCGGCAACCTGGCCATCCCGGCCGCTTGCGCGCCGGATCGCGAGAAGGTCACCGGCTTCTGCGAGTTTCCGCGCCAGGCGCTGAAGCCGTCGGTGCGCATCCTATGCGACGGCAGCCGGCCGTGCACCACCTGCTACGGGCGCGACGACTGCGAGCGCAGCAACGGGGTCATCGACCTGTCCGCCGGCGCCAACCTCGACTACGCCGACCCCGACGACCCCACCCGCGCCGGGCCGGCCGCGCCCAGCCCGGAGGCGGCGGTGCTGCGGGTCGAGGGCATGGCCGGCAACTACCTGGAGGCGCTGGGCCTGGTGTCGCTGGCCCAGGTCAAGATGAGCTTCCGCATCCGCACCGACTACATCCTGGAGCCGGGCAGTCGGGTGGTGCGCATCCGCACCCTGCTGACCGAGGCCGATCGCGACGGCTCGGTGCTGCGGCCGGACGGCCGGGTGGTCGCGCTGCCCTCGCTGACCCGGCCGCGGGCCCTGTTCGGCTTGCTGCTGGGCAGCGACTTCTATCCCACCGAGATGCCCGACATGACGCCGGGCGTGGCCGGCGGCGATTTCCTGTTCTTCGGCGATCGGCTCGAGATGTTCGCCCCGGGCATCGGCTTCGACGTCTACCGCGACATCCGCACCAAGTTCGCCATCGGCGACGACCCGCTGAACAGCCCGCTGGCCGCGCCCTTCCTGGCGGCGGTGGGCGAGAACGTCTCCTACGCCATCGCCTCGGCCGACCCCGCTGGCCGCTACCTGCTGCCCATTCTGTCCGGGGCGGTCACCGCCGGGTTCACCCACGGCGCCCACTGCCACGCCGGGCCGTGCCCGGGCACGCCCGAGCAGTGCGCCAACGTGGTCGATTGCAGCCAGAGCCGGGCCTACGTGTTCGAGCGCCTGTTCGCCGTGGGCCACGGCGACGTGGCCTCGGCGGCCGCGGCGCTGCAGGCCGCCCGCGGCGAGCCGCTGGGCCGGTTGAGCGGCCGGGTGGTCGACAGCCACTCCAGCCGGCCGCTCAGCCAGGCCGAGGTGCACGTCTATCCGGTGCCGGCGACCATGGCCGACTGCCGGCCGGGTGGGGATCCGGAGGTGCATTACAGCGGCGGCGCGGCCGGCTTCGCCCGGACCTGCCTGGTACCGCGCGAATACCAGGGCGCCATCAGCCACCTGCGCACCGACCCGGGCGCGCTGGACCTGCCCGCCGGCCGTTTCAGCGGCGAGCTGCCGCCCGGCCGCTACTACCTGCTGGCCAAGGTGCTCGAGCGCAGCCCCAGCCGGGTGGTCGAGGTCGAGGTGCGCCGGGACGAGACCACCGAGGCGGTGCTGCAACTGCAGCCGCCGGCCCGGCTGCGCTTCACCGTGCGCGACGAATCGAACGACTTCGTGCCGGCCAAGCTGACCATCGGCCAGTGCTTGCCCAACTGCGCCCGCCGGCTGGGCGCGGCCTGTGCGGCCGACGCCGACTGCGATTCGGGCAAGTGCGTCGAGGTGGCCGCCGGCCAGCACCGCTGCCAGGTGGACAACTGCGGCCCGGGCCGGGCCTGCGATCCGGCCACCCGCCGCTGCCAGGCCCGCGGCAGCTGCGATGTCGACGAGGACTGCGAGCCGGTCGAACGCTGCCTGGCCGGCCGCTGCGTCTGCCAGCCGTCCTACGTGCGCAAGGCGGCCCTGGGCGAAGGCACCTTCCCGCCGGGCATCGGCCGCTACACCTACGTACCCGACGGCCGCGGCGAGCTGGCCATCGAGCCCGGCAGCTGGGAGGTCTGGGCCAGCCGCGGCTTCGAGTACGGGCTGGACCGCAAGCAGGTGCGTGCGGTGGCCAACCGTACCGCCGAGCTGGCCTTCCGCGTCGAGCGCCAGGTCGACACCGCCGGCTGGATCTCGGGCGATTTCCACGTCCACGGCCAGAACTCCTACGACGCGGTGGTCGCCCACCGCGACCGGGTGGCCAACTTCGCCGGCGAGGGCGTCGAGGTGCTGTCCACCTCGGACCACGACTACATCACCGATCTGGGCCCCACCGTGTTCGACATGGGCATGGAGAAGTGGGTCAAGACCCAGGTCGGTATCGAGCTGACCACGATCGAGATCGGCCACTGGCTGGCCTTCCCGCTGCGCTTCGAGCAGTGGCGCGACGGCGAGCGGCTGCAGGAGCAGGGCGCCGTCGACTGGACCGGCCTGTTCCCGGATCAGATCCACGCCGCCCTGCGCGAGCTGGGCCGCTACGACCCGGAGGAGACGGTGGTGATGGTGGCCCATCCGCGCGACAGCTTCTTCGGCTACTTCGACCAGTACGGCATGAACCCCTTCGACCCCAGCCGCATCGAGGGCACCCTGTTCGAGTACCTGCCGCCGCTGCACGAGAACCCGCTGGCGGTGCCCGAGGCCTTCAGCGGCGCCTTCGACGCGCTGGAGCTGTTCAACTCCAAGCGCTTCGAGCTGATCCGCACCCCGACCGCCGGCGAGATTCGCGATTACAACCAGGCGCGGGCCGTCATCCAGCAGGCCGCCCAGCGCGGTGCCGATCCGCTGGTGGTCGAGCGGCAGCTGATCGCGCTCGACCGCGAGTTCATCCGCGACATGCTCGAGCGCACCCCGGCCGAGCAGGAGGCGCTTTGGAACAGCGACGGTTCGGCCGGCTGCGACCTGCTGACCTTCTGCAGCGGCGACGCCGACTGCGACCAGGCGGCCGGCGAGCGCTGCGATCCGGTGGAGATGTTCTGCTACCTGCCTTGCGACAGCCCGGCGGACTGCGACGGCCGGCCCTGTGAGGATGGGCGCTGCGACGCCGGGCTGACCCCGGCCGGCGAGCCCTGCGCCAGCCACGAGGGCATCGTCGACGACTGGTTCCGGCTGCTGGACTACGGCGTGGTGCGCACCGGCATGGGCAACTCCGACACCCACAAGCTGTTCAGCCAGACCGAGGGCGGCCTGCCGCGCAACTTCATCCGCCAGCGGGCCGAGTCTGCCCGGGCCATCGACCTGCGCGACATGAACCGCACCATCAAGCGCGGCGGGCTGGTCACCTCCTACGGGCCCTTCGTCGAGGTCTGGCTCGACGGGCAGCCCATCGGCGAGCCGCCGGTGGCCGCCGCCGGCCGGCAGACGGTGCCGCTGCGGGTGCGCGTCCAGTCGCCCGACTGGTTCGACGTCGACCGGGTCGAGATCTACCGCTCGGGCCGGCTGATCCACGTGCTGACCGCCGCTGGCGACGCGGTCGCGCCGGACAGCCCGGTCGACGTGGCCGGGCTGCGGGTGCCAAACCGGCGAATCGTCAACCTGGACGTCACCTTCGACGAGCCGGTGCCCGAGACGGACGCCTGGTACGTGGTGGTGGCCATGGGCCTGGACGGCCGCGACCTGAGCCCGGTCTACACCGAGCACCCCTATCTCAAGCTGCAGATCGGCGACGTGCTCAGCCGCTCCTTCGGCTCGGTGCCGCTGCCGTTCGACATCTCCATCGCCGGCATCCCGCGGGTGTTCCGCGTCCTGCCCTACGCCGTGACCAATCCGGTGTTCGTCGACGTGGACGGCAACGGCGCCTACGATGCGCCGCATGCCAAGCCCGACTGGGCCGACGGGGCGCCGCTGAGCGCGCAGCAGCAACCGCTGAGTTCGACGCGCATCGGCGGAACGCCGCTGGCGCCGGCCACCGACGCCGCCGACTGGCGCGGGCGCCAGCTGCGCCGCTTCATGGCCCTGCTGCACCGCGCGCTGGGGGCCGGCTTGTAGTGTCGATCGCTTTACTGTTCCTGGCTTCGCCCGGACAACCGGGATAGACTGCGGCTGTGATGCGCATCGCTCTGCTGTCCTTCGCACTGCTGTTCGCCGCCGCCGGCGCCGCCGGCGGGGTCGATGGGGGACTGCCCGACACCGGGCGCGAGCGGGACGGGGGCGTCGCGCCGGTGGTGGATGGTGTGGCCGCTGCGGAGCCGGCCACTGCGGTCGAGCAGACCGCGACCGTGGGCTGGCTAGGGCGCATCGGGTCGGGGCCCTCGGTGGCGGCCATGGCGCTGGGCGCGGCCCAGGGCGCGCTGGCGCGGTTGGAGCTGGACTGGTTGAGCCACGACGAGTTGCTCGAGCGGTTGCGCCGGCACGACCGCGACGCCGGCCTGCTGGCCGAGGCCGGCCGCTACCTGCAGCGCGGCCGCAAGCTGCACCTGGGCCTCGAGCTCGACCAGGCCCGCGAAGCCTACCGCCGGGCGCTGGCCGTGCTGGAGCGGGGTTTTTCCCGCTTCTACGCCCCGGACATGTTGGCCGAGCCGCTGCTGCAGCTGGGTGTGGCCCAGCACCAGGCCGGCGACAAGGCCGCCGCGCGCAAGAGTTTCATGCGGGTGGCCTCGCTGGCGCCGCGGCTCGAGCTGGCCCGCGGCTACTACAGCCCGCGCATCCGCCGGGCCTTCACCGCCGCCCGGGCCGAGTTGGAGCCGCGCCGGCCCGGCGTGCCGCGGCCCGAGCTGTTGGCCCGGCTGTGCGCGGCGGCCGGGTTGCGGGCGCTGCTGGTGGCCACCCACGAGCGTCTGGGCGACCGCCCGCTGGTGCGCCTGAGCCTGTTCGACGCCCGGGCCGCGGGCTTCGTGGCGTTCGAGTCCGCGATGATCGACGCCGAGAACGCCGGGCGGGCAGGGGCCGATCTGGCCGACCGGCTGCGCCCGGCGCTGGCCGCGCTGGCCGGGCTGCCGCGCCCGCAGCCCGACGCGGGCGCGCCGGCGGTCGACGGGGGCGTGCCGCAGCCCGGCCCGGCCGACGGTGGGCGCGACGGTGGAAGCGACGGCGGAATCGACGCCGGGGCGGACGCGGCCGCTGCTGCGGCGCCGGCCGACGGCGGTCCGCTGGCCGGCTTCGACGCCGGTGCCGCGCCGGACGAGCCGAGCTGGGCTGTACGCCATTGGTGGATCTGGCCGGTTGCCGCGGCCGTGGTGGCCGGGGTGGCGGTCACCCTGCCGCTGACCGTGTTCAGCGAGGACGTGGTGGATGTGCGGGTCCGCTACTAACCCGAAGCTTACCGGGCAACGCCGGACCGGCCGGTCCGGCCGGCGCGCGCGGCGCTGGCGCTCGACCTGCCTGCTGGCAGGCCTGTGGCTGGTCGCCGGCTGCCAGTGGGACGTCGGCACCCTGGACATCCGCCTGGTCTACGCCGCTGGAGCGGACGATCCCTTCCACCCGCAGCACTCCGTCATCGAGTCGTTGCGGATCACGGTCGAGGGCGAGGACGGCACGATCCGCCAGACTTCTTTCGCCGCCGGCGGCGATCGTTCGGGCCGGCTGGCCCGGGTGCCGGCCGGCGAGCGGGTGCGGGTTGTCGTCGAAGGGCTGGACGGCATCGGCCAGGCGAGCTATCGGGGCGTATCGACCCGGTTCGAGACTCGCCCCGGCCGCGCCCGGATCTACCTGTTCTTCAGCGAGGTCGGCGCGTTCTCGGCGCCGCCGACCGTGCAGGCGGCCATCGCCCCGGACTGGGACGAGCGCTACCGCACCGCGCTGCGGCCCGGCTGGGGCCGGGCCTTCCATGCCGCCGGGGTGCTGGCCGACGGCACCGTGCTGCTGGCCGGCGGCACCCAGACCGCCGACCCGGCCGACCACCTGGCCCGGCTGGCCACCGGCGAGGCGCTGCGCTCGGCCGAGCGCTTCGACCCCACCGCCGGGGCCTTTATCAAGAACCCGGCCCACTGCGTCGACGGAGACGGCGACGGCTGGGGCTTCGGCCCGGACTGCGCCGGGCTCGACTGCGACGACGGCGATCCGGAGCGCACCCTGGACTGCGGCCCGGGCTGCACAGACGCCGACGGCGACGGCTTCGGCATCGGCGACGACTGCGCCTACGGCCCGGACTGCGACGACGGCGATGCCGACTGTGCCCTGGGCGCCTGCTGCGGCGAGTGCCCCGCTGACGGGGCCCTGTGCATGAGCGTGGCCCGGGCGCACCCGGCCGCGCTGGCGCTCGACGGCGGCGACTGGCTGCTGCTGGGCGGCGAGCCGGGCGGGCTGGATATGGAGGGCGAGTACTACCGGGTGGCGGTGGGCGATTTCGCGCCAGCGCCCGAGCTGCTCAACCCGGCCCGCACCCGGGCGGCCGCGGTGCGCATCAATCGGACCCTGGTGGTGGCCGGCGGTATCGATCCGACCGGCGAGCTGCTGGACGGGGTGCATGCCTCGGGAGCCGAGGTGGCGTTCGAACGCGCCGGCACGCTGCAGACCGCGCGGGCCGGGGCCACCGCGGTGACCTATTCGGGCGGGGCGCTGATCATCGGTGGCTGGGAAGCCTTCGGCCCCGAGCCCAACGCCCGGCGGGCCAGCGTTGCGGTGGATCGCCTCGAGGTGCAGGGCTCGCAGCTGCGGGTCGAGCCGCTGGGCCGCGATCTGCATCTGCCGCGGGCCGAGGCGGCCGCGGTGGCCTTCACCACCGACAACGGCAAGACCCGGGTGCTGGTCTGCGGCGGCCTGATCGACGGCAGCCAGGCCACCCGCAGCTGCGAGATCATCGATCCGGCCGGTGGCGGTATCGCCCTGATCGATCCGCAGCCGGATGAGGCCCTGGGCCTCGACGTGCCGCGCTGGCGCCACACGGCCACCGTGCTGTCCGGCGGCAAGGTGCTGATGGCCGGCGGCTTCTACCCGGGGCCCAGCGCCGGGGCGCGCAACACGGCCGTCATCCTGGATCCGGCCTCCGCCGACCAGGTGTCCGGACGGCTAACGCTCCAGGGCAAGCGGGCCGGGCACACGGCCACGCTGATGCCCAACGGCATGGTGCTGCTGGCCGGCGGGCTGGCCCGGCCCGGCGGCCCCGCCGATCCGGATCGCATGGCCTCTCCGGCTTACGAGATATTCAATCCGCGCGAGCGGTAGGCGGAATCCCGCGCCCGATGTCATCAACGCCCTTCGGGGTTGGACAGGCGCAGCAGGGTGCCGTTGACGCCGGTGATCACGACCTCGATGGGGTCGCACTCGACGCCGCCGTCGCTCGTGCCGCCGTCGACCCGACGTTCGTCCTCGGAGCGCGGCGGCTGGCCCCAGATGCCCTCCAGCCGGGCGCCGGTGGGCGCCTGCATGTCGCAGATCAGCCCGTCGTGGCCCATCAACAGGGTGCCGTTCCAGCCGATGAAGATCACCCACGAGGTGTCCTCGCGCACCGGATCCTCGGGCGGTTCGCCGCCGTCGGGCACCTCGGGGTACTCGCCGCACAGGCTCTGGCGGAAGGACCAGGTGCCGCGCAAAAAGACCGGCGCCAGGTCCCACAGGTCGTTCTCCTTGGCCAGCACGTGCCAGCTGCCGCCGTTGTCGCGGCGGATCACGGTGCCGTCGATGCCGGTGGCGAAGATCTCCCAGGCCCCGCGGCCCCAGACGCCGTTGAGGTGCTCGACGAAGTTGCCCCCCGGGCTGAATGAGCTGTTGCGCGCCCAGCCGTCGCCGGACCGCTCCAGGATCAGACCGTTGTTGCCCACCGCCACGAACAGCGGGTCGTTGCGGTTGCCGGTGCCGAACACGCCGCCCAGGCGCTCCGGGGTGTAACGCACCCAGCTGACCCGTTCGTTGCCGTCGCTGTCGGTGAACACCTCGCGGTCGCGCATCTCGACGAAGCGGTTGTTCTCCGGATCCAGCTCGGCGATCAGGCCGTCGCCGCCGACCGCCACCACCACCGGGTGGTCGTCGGGTCCGGCCCCGCCGGCGCGGATGCCCCAGATGTCGTGGAAGGTGCCTTGGATCGGCTGGGCGCTGGTGTTGGGCGGGTCCGGATCGTTGACCACCAGCATCGGGCTCCAGTTGGTGCCGTTGTAGCGCAGGATGGTGCCGTCGCTGCCGGCGGCGAAGACGTCGATGCGGGTGCGGTTGCCCTCGGCGTCCTCCAGCGCGTAGCCCCAGACGCCTTCCAGATTGGCCTCGCTGCCGGACTGCATCCGGGTCCAGCCCGTGCCGTCGTAGTGCAGCACGGTGCCGGCGAAGCCGACGGCGAAGATGTCGTCGGGGCCCGCGCCCCAGACGTCCATCAGGTTGGTGTCCGGGGTGATGCCCTCCAGCCCGGTGTCCTCGAGTTCGATCTGCCAGATGGCGTTCCACTCCGGCGCGGCCGCCTCGCAGGGGTCGATGTCGGCGCCGTCGCCGCCGTCGCCCAAACCGCCGTCACCCGAATCGCCGCTGCCCGAGCAGGCGCCCGGGCCGCTGACCAGCGCCAGGCCGAGCAAGCCGATCTTGAGCCAATCCCGCATTCGCATGCCCCTCTGCCTCCCGACGATCCATCCGACCCGGCCGCTCAACGCTGGGCTGGCGGCTCCAGCCGGACGCTGATGGTGCGGATCCGGCCAGGGCGGATCGAGACGGTCTCGATCTTCTCGATATTAAGCTCGGGGTTGAAAAACCGCAAGCGGTGGAATCCGGCCCGCACCCGCACCTTGAACAGCGGTGTCTCGCCTGCCAGCCGCCGGCCGTCGATCTCGACCAGGGCCCAGGGGCTGGCGTTGAGGTTCAGCCAGGCCCAGCGGTTGCGCCGCCGCTCGGCACCGCCCGCCGCAACCCCGGCGTCGACCGCCGCAACCCTTGCGTCGACCGCCGCATCCCCGGCGCCGCCCGCCGCAACCCCGGCGTCGCCCCCTGCATCCTCGGCGCCGCCCGCCGCAACCCCTGCGTCCGGCTGGGCGCCGGCCGTGCCGTCGAGCGTTCCTCCGTCGGCCGCGGCCGGGCCGCCGTCCGCTGTGGGCCAGCCGCCCAGCCACAGCCCGATGCCGCCGCCGGCGACCAGCAGCAGGCCCAGCAAAAGCGCCACCAGCCCCGGTCGGCGCCGGCCGCCGCCGCGCCCGCCCGCTGCGGCTGCGTCGGCCGCACCGGCCCCACCGCCGCCGGCCTGCATGTCCATGGTGCCCATCTGCAGCAGCTCGCCGGTCGACAGCCCGGCTGTCCGGGCGCCGTCCTGCTCGCCGAGCTGCTCAAGCAGCCGGTCGCGGGCGGCGCGGGCCTCGATCTCGTGGGTGATCTCGCCGGCGAAGCGGGCGGCCATCCAGTCGGCCAGCTCGGCCGAGGTGAACTCGGGCGCCACCTGCTGCAGCGCCCGCGACAGCGTCACCTGCAGCGCGCCGCAGGTCTCGAAGCGTTGCTCCGGCCGGCGGGCCAGCGCGCGCAGCACGGCGGCGTCGACCTCCGGCGGCACTTCGGGCCGGTGCTGCGACGGCGGCTCGACCGTGGCCTGGCGCACCTTCTGCAGCGTTCCCACCTCGGTGTCGCCCTCGAAGGGGCGCACGCCGGTGAGCATCTCGTAGAGCACGGTACCGAGGCTGAATTGATCCGAGCGGGCGTCGATGTCGCGGCACTCGGCCTGCTCGGGCGACAGGTAGGCCGCCTTGCCGCGGATGATGCCCTGGCTGGTCTGGTGGATCTTGCTGCGCGCCTTGGCGATGCCGAAGTCGGTCAGCTTGACCTCGCCCTGGAAGCCGACCAGCACGTTTTGCGGGCTGACGTCGCGGTGGATGATGCCGCTGGGCCGGTTGTGGGGGTCGCGGAAGCGGTGGGCGTAGTCCAGCCCCTTGGCCACCTCGGCGCCGATGAACAGCACCAGCGGCAGCGGCATGGACGTGCCTGCCTCGGCCACCCGGCGCAGCACCGTCTCCAGGTTGCGGCCGCGCACGTACTCCATGGCCAAAAAGGTCTCCTCGCCCTCCTGGCCGAACTCGAACACCTGCACCACGTTGCCGTGGGTCAGCGGCATGGCGATGCGCGCCTCGTCCATGAACATGTCGATGAACTCGCGGTTCTGGACCAGGTGCGGCAGCACCCGCTTGATGACCAGCTCCTTGGTCATCCCCGGGGCCGAGGTCAGACGAGCGCGAAAGATGTGCGCCATCCCCCCGGTGGCGATCAGCTCGAGCAGCTCGTAGCGGCCGAATTTGCAGGGCAAGGTCTCCACGAGGCGCAAGGTTAGCACGGATCGGGGCCGGCGCTCCAAAAACGCCGTCGCTGCCCGGGCCACCGCAATGGTCGAAAATTGGACGCCGGGTGCGGTGGACGTTACCATTCGGTCGACCGACGATGCCGAGTCGTTCTTCGGGAGGTGGCCTGTGGCCCAGTTGCTCGATCTCGGACCCTGGTTCGCAACCCAGCGCATCGCCGCCGAGCTGATCGCGCGCTGCGGCATCGACTACTTCACCGTGCCCGAGCGCGAGGGCCCGCGGTTCCGGCTGGATCCGCAGAAGATCGACCGGGTGGTCGAGCTGGGCCGGCGCCAGGCCGCCCGGCGCAGCCCCTGGCTGCCGCCGGACCCGCACAGCGTCGCCCGCTGCCGCAAGCTGCTGCGCCGCGAGCTGATCCAGGTGCTGGCTGTGGGGATGGTGGAGGCCGGGTTCTAGTTGGCCACGTTCGAGCCGGTGTCGACCTCGGCTCCGGGCTGGGGCGGCGGCCCGGCGCACTCCTCGTCGTCGTCGGCGCGGCGGCTCTTCTCCATCTCGATGATGAACACGGCCACGATTTTGGGGTCGAACTGGGTCCCGGCACAGCGGCGCAGCTCGGCCACCGCGATCTCGTGCGACAGGGCCTTGCGGTAGGCGCGATCGCTGGTCATCGCGTCGTAGGTGTCGGCCACCGCCAGGATGCGGGCCTCGATCGGGATCTCCTCGCCCTTGAGCCCCAGCGGATAGCCGGTGCCATCGAACTGCTCGTGGTGGTGGAAGACCGCCGGGACGATTTCGCGCAAGAACTCGATCGGCTCCAGGATGCGCCGGCCCTTGTCCGGGTGCTCCTTGAACACCTCGTACTCGTCGCGGGTGAGCTTCTGGGCTTTGTTCAGCGCGTCGAGCGGGATGCCGATCTTGCCCACGTCGTGCATCAGCGCGGCGGTGCAGATCTTCTCGCTCTGCGCGTCGTCCATGCCGAGGCCCTGAGCGATCAGCCGCGAGTACTGCATCACCCGGTCGGAGTGACCGTGGGTGTAAGGGTCCTTGGCCTCCATCGCCCGGGCGAAGCCCTGGATGGTTTGCTGGAAGGTGCCCTGCAGGTTCTGGAACAGCCGCGCGTTGTCGATGGCCGACGAGGCCCGGTCGGCCAGGATGCTGAGCATCTTGCGCCGGCCCTCGGAGAACTTGTTGCCCCGGCTGTAGGAGTAAAGGTTGAGCATGCCGATGATCTCGAGCCGGATCTTCAGCGGCACGCTGATGAACGACTCGAGCTTGGCGCCGGGCGTGGGGCTCAGGAAGAAGCGGCCCGCCCGGTTGCCGTGGTAGAGCACCGGCCGGTCCTCGCGGTAGTGCTCCAGGATCTCGACCAGGTTCAGATCCTCGGTCCGCCCGTCGAGCTGCACCCCCTCGGCCGAGCGCCGCAGCCGTACCTCGAACTGGCCGCTGCTGTTTTCCACCAGCAGCAGGGCGGCTACGTCGGCCCGGCTCTCGCGCAGGCTGGTGTTGACGATGATTTCGAGGATGTTGTCGAGCGACAGCGTCTTGGTCAGCGCCTCCGACATGGTGTAGATCGAGAGCGCTTCTTTCAACTGGATGTTCTCTTCCTGCAGCCGCTGCTTCTCCAGCCCGCGCTGGACGATGTGGATGACCTCTTCGACCTTGAAGGGCTTGAGGATGTAGTCGTAGGCGCCCTTTTTCATGGCCTCGATGGCCGTCTCCACCGTGCCGAAGCCGGTCATGATGACGCACAGCACGTTCCAGGCCCGCCGGTTGATCTCCTCGAGCAGCTCCAGCCCGCCCATGCGCGGCATCTTCAGATCGGTGATGATCAGGTTGTAGGAGCGCTGCTCGAGTTCCTCGATCGCCTGCTGGCCGTCCTCGACGGTGCGCACCACGTAGCCTTCCATGGACAGGAAGTCGCTGAGGATCTCGCGGATGACCTTCTCGTCATCCACCACCAGCACCCGGTAGGACTCTTCGTGGAACGCGTACTCCAACGGCCCATACGTCCTTTCGAATTTGCAGCCGACTCGCGATCGTGTTTATCACAGGCCCGCCGGAGCGGTCAATCGCGGCGGCCAGCTCGCGTTTGCCCGCATCCGGCCAGCAGCACCCGATCGCGGCCCCCGCGCTTGGCCCGGTAGAGCGCCTGGTCGGCCCGTCGCTCGATGCTGGCGGCGTCGTCGCCGGCGCCGAGCATGGCCAGGCCCAGGCTGATGGTCATGCCGATCGGCCCGGCGCTGGTGGCGAACGGGGCGCTGGCCACCGCGGCGCGCAGCCGTTCGCCGATGGCCCGGGCCTGCTCGCGGGTGGTGTGGGGAAAGATGGCGAAGAACTCCTCGCCGCCCCAGCGGGCCATCACGTCTGTCGCCCGGCTGAGCCGCCGCAGCCGGTCGGCCAGCTCGATCAACACCTGGTCGCCGACGTCGTGGCCGTGGCTGTCGTTGACTCGCTTGAACCGGTCCAGATCCATCATGGCCACCGCCAGCGGCGATTTCTGCTGGCGGGCGCGCAGGATCTCGTCCGGCAGCCGTTCCTGCAGATGACGCCGGTTGTGCAGCAGCGTCAGCGGATCGCTCTCGTTCAGGCGTTTGAGCCGGGCGATCTCGAGGTAGGGCACCGACAGCTGGGCCACCAGCTCCAGCAGCTCCAGATCGCGCGGCCGGTAGCGGCGCCCGTCGCGCCGGGCCGCGCTGAGCACCCCGATGCAGCCGCCGTCGGCCAGCAGCGGCACCGCCAGGATGCCGGTGGGCGTCCACAGCTGGCCGCTGCGCTGGACGAAGCGCGGATCGGAGCGAACCGCGTTGATCAGCTCGGCCCGCCGGTGGACCACCACCCAGCCGATGAAGCCCTCGCCGATGCGAAACGGCGTGTTGCCCCGGCGGTGGACCGACGGGCCGGCGCGCGCGCTGGTCAGCAGTCGTTTGCCGCTGTCGTCCAGCAGCCGCAGGGTGGCCTGGTCCGCAGCGGTCAGCAGCTCGGCGGTGCGGGTGACCGCCCGCAGGGTCTTCTCCAGCACCTCGCCGCGGCGTAGCTTGCGGGCCAGCTCGAGGCACTGCCGGGTCACCCCGCCCAGACTGCGCCGCTCGGGTCTCCGGCGTTTGCGGCTCTTGCGATCGGCTCTGCGTCGGTTGCTCGGCGCCATGGCTGGCCCACCTCCGCGACGGTCCGAGATTCCACCGGCCGGCCGCGCTCTGTCAAGCCGGCGCGCCCGGATCGCCGTCGTGTCCGGGTGGAGGATGAAGATACCAATTGGGCGGGCCCGCGGCGCGTTGCTATACTGGCGGCTGGGAAACGCCATGGATCTCGAGCGACAAGGCCTGGAGAACAGCCTGCGGGCCATGGTCGGCCTGCTGCTGCTGGCCGGCCTGCTGCCCTTCGACTTCATCGGTCGCGAGCAGATCTGGCCCTGGCACGGGCTGCTGGACGCGACCCCCATCGGGGTGGTGGCCTTGCTGCTGCCGCTGGCGGCGGCCGGCTGGATCGCCTGGCTGCTCCACCGCCGCCCCGGCAAGCTGGGCCTGGCCGCGGGCATGCTGGCCGCTCTCGGGGGGGCCTGGCTGGTGGCCTTCTGGGCGCGGCTGGTGCCGCATCCGCTGGGGGTCTACGCCAACCTGACCGCCGGCCTGCCGGCCCTGTTCGGCCGCTGCTTGTGGCTGCTGCTGGCGGGCCTGGTGCTGGTGGCCGCCGGGCTGCGGCTGGCGGCGCGCGATTTCGCCGCGCCCCGCGGGGCGCGCCCGGTGGTGGCCGACCCCGGGCCGCTGGCGCGCTGGCTGGTCACGGCCGGCATCGCCCTGGTGTTGCTGTTCTACCTGTTGCCCCACCGCGGCGCGGTGCCGCTGGTGACGCTGGGTGCCGGCATCGCCGAGCTGGTGGCCGGGCTCGAGGGGCTGGAAGGGGTGGCCCTGCTGCTGGGGCAGGTGCTGTCGATCGGGCCGCTGCTGCTGGCGGCGGCGGCCGGGCGGATTTGGCTGCGGCGGCCGGCCGGCCGCGGCGGCCACCTGGCCGCGCTGGTCATCGGCTTCGTGCCCGGGCTGTGCCTGCTGGTCGGTTTGCGCAACCTGCCGGCGCTGCCGGCCTATACCTTGGTCCACCTGCGCGCGGCGGTGTTGCTGCTGCTGGTGGTGGCCGGTGGCGCCCTGGGCCTGGCCGCGCTGCTGCGGGCCGCCTGGGCCGAGGTGCCCTGGCAGTTCGGCCGCATGAGCCGCGCCGACGAGCTGCTGGCCGCCGCCCTGTCGGACCCGCGGCCGGCCGAGCGGCTCGAGCGCAGCCTGGCCGAGCTGCATCCGCTGCCGCGCTGGCTGATGCGCCGCCGGCTGCGGCTGTGGCGGGCGGCGGCGGCGGCGGTGCCGGGCGCCGGCGAGGCCGAGCTGTCGGCGGTGATCCGTTTTCTCGACCTGCGCCGGCGCGAGGAGTGCCAGGCGCCGCCGGCGGATCAAGCCCCGCCGCGCTGGCCCTGGTGGCAGCGCGGACTGTGGCCGAGCGCCTGCGGCCTGGCCCTGGTCGCCGCGGCGGCCGGGGTGAGCCTGTGGCTGGCCGACCGGCCGCCGCCGCTGGCGGATTGCGCACCCGGTGCGGACAGCCCGGCGCTGCGCGAGGTCTTCGCCGAGCGGCTGCCGGCGGCGGTGGTGGAGCTCAACCGCAGCCGCCAGCGCTACCGGCGGCGGGCCGGCTACCGCGACCTGAAGGCCGCCCTGCGCCGGCTCGGCGATCGGGTGCTGGGGCTGGAACCGGCCCTGGATGCGCTGCTGGCGGCGGGTCTGCACGGGCGCTACCGGCTGCACCGCATCCGGCGGGTGCGCGACCGGCTCAACCGCTCGCTGCGCCGCCAGCGGGTGCCGTACTACCTGCGCAGCCGCCTCTGGCCCGGCGGCGGGTCGGACGGGGATCGCTTCGCCGTGCTGGTCTACCGGGTGGCGGCCTGCCGCCGCTACCGGCCGGCCGGCGGCGGTACGCCGCGGGCGGTGCTGGAACTGGAACGGGTGGACCGGCTCGGCGTGATCGAGGCCTACATGGGCGTGACCGAGCAGGAGGAGACCTTCGTCACCGTGATCCGCGATCGGCTGGATCATTTCGTCCGCCAGCGCCTGAGCCTGGTGGCCGGCCGCCGCGACGCCCTGGGCGGCATCGCGCGCCGGGCCGCGGTGCACCTCGGCGGCGGCGACTTCGATCCGGCGCTGGGTGCCGAAAGCCGCCTGGGCCAGGCCTTGATCGAGGGCCTCATCCGCCACGAGCTGCACCACCGCTGGCTGGGCCTCGACCCCGACCCGCCGGCCGCGCTGTGGGCGGCGCTGCCCGATCACCCCGAGCCGGCGGTGCGGGCGGTGACGGCCGAGGTGGGCGCCTACCTCGGCGAGCTGCGCACCGGCCCGGCCTACGCCCGGCTGCGCCTGGCGCTGATGCTCGACGCCCTCGCCCGGCCAGCCGGCCGCCGCGGCAGCCACGGCCGGGCCCGCGCCTTTCTGCTGCAACGCCTGCTCGGCCCCGCGCGGCCCGCCCGCAGCTGGACGGCCGCCGAGCGCTGGGCGGCCGCCCGCGGCCTCGAGGCGCTAACCGACACCGACCTGATCGACCGCATCGACCACCTCCACCACCGCCTGTTCAACACCCCGGCTCCGGTCTTCGAACGCGTCGCAAACAAAGGCCCGTCAAAGTCGTAATTCATCTAGGCCACATCTCACCCCCCAATCGACGGCCCCCACACTGGCAAGATGGCTGTCAGCTGCATCGCCTTGTTAGGCGACCGCCTGAAAGATCGAACGTCAATCGACTGAAAGCCTAAGTTGAGTTGGTCCATTGACGTTGGCCTGTCTGAATCTGGTTATAGAGCTTGTGGTACTCATCAGCTATAACGCTCAAGAATTGGATGAGATCGTTTTGAGCGACCGATACTTCCCAGTGCTTCTCAGACGGCCTCCCCGGCGGGTGGTCCCAGAAGACGAGGGTGTTGGAGGTGTCGATTCTGAAGTTAACGTGCGATACGGCGTTTCGTAACGACTTTAAATGGTATAGAGGGTCTTCATAAAAGCTCCGCCTTTGCTTCTTGAACGAGAAACAGTCCATAGCATCTCTAGCCTTGAGAGACTTGTAGAAAGGGTCGTCTTTCGCTAGCTTATAAAGCTCTTTCGGCACTACCAATAGGCAGTAGAGCATGTAGGCTCCCCAGGATAGATTCATGAAGGGCCAAGGCTTATCGGGTGTTGTGGTGAACCCAGCTTTCTTGGGAACCTCAACGCAGTACTTCCTGAATGCCTTAGTTCCTTGGAGCCTATCAATGATGGAAAGGTTGACCCAACAGGCCGTTGGGATTTGAAGTCGTAGATCTTCCAT
Organism: uncultured Myxococcales bacterium; assembly: GCA_964454005.1. Classification (GTDB taxonomy): domain Bacteria; phylum Myxococcota; class B64-G9; order B64-G9; family B64-G9; genus CAYVQE01. The sequence goes on along the minus strand of CAYVQE010000022.1, from coordinate 36,290 downwards.
AGCATCACTCCTTCGGAGATGCGGATCAGCGGCGGCGGCGAAGCCGCCGTTTGCCTTCATCGGCTTGTTGGGCGGCTCCCGTGCCAGCGATCGGAGTGACCACGGCACCCGTTGTTGATTCCTCAGCACGTCTGAGGACCACGTCTGCATTGAACTTGCGCGGTTCCATGAGCTCACGCTGACTCAGGGGGCCCAGTGCCTCTAATACGTCTACGATGGGGAACTCCCTCCGATCGGCGAGATACTTGGCGACTTGCCGATCGGCCGGAAGAGGCAACTCGACTTCCTTGGGTACCTCCGCGTCCGCCGAGATAAACTGCTGTACGATACCCCAGCCCCGATAGAACACTTCCATGAAGGAGGCGTCGTGCGGGAGTGGGCACACAACCAGGTTGCGGCGATTGTCCTTTCGTACGGCGTCCGATTCCCCTTGGCGGGTAGGGACAATGCCAACGCGCAGGCCCTTACCCGACTCGAGCGTTCGTTCGTTGATCTTGACCGTGGTTCCCACCCACCGGTCGGAGTCGGTGCATCCGACAAAGAGATCCGCCTTCCACAACCCGGCAATGCTGTAGGGCAATGCCAGCCGAGCGCTCTGCCGACGGAAGGCTGATGCAACGAGAGTAATGTGCTTCTTGAGCTTGACCGGTTGTCCGCGAGTGCCTGCAAGAAGCCTAGAGTCTTTTGTTAGAAGATCATTCACCGTTTGAATGAGCTGCACAGCGCCAGTCTTCTCAGCGCCAAACAGGATGGATGAAAGCTCGGTTCCTGGGACCCGGCACTTGCTAAGCGCGTCCTCGATACGTTCCACGATCAGCGGATCGCTACGCGAGATCGCGTCGTGGACAGCCCACTCGAAGCAGATGCCGCAATCGCCATCACCTTGCCGGTACATCCGCGGAAGCATCTTGAGCTTCAAAGCAGCATACCCGCCCGCTTCGTCCACGACATCGGACTTGAGAGCATACAGAGTGCCCTCGAGGATCGGCCTGACCGCTGCCGTGAGCGCCGAGACTTCGTCAGCAACTGGATTGAGCTGTTTTTCTTCGCGGATCTCCATAAGGGCTCCTTGTCCGCCCAACGGATCGGGCTTCAGCTGCAAGTCCTTGTTAGGCAGCTTCATTACTCTGATGAAAAATCGAAGTAGCGGCGCAGCCTCGGATGCAGCTTCGGAAGCGCGACATACTGTGCAGCATGTTCTCGTACATGGTCCTTTACGCCTTCGAGTGCATCCGCAACGGCATACTCCTCCCCCGGTCCCTTGGGGTCTTGTAGCATCTCGGCGAAAGTGCCCAAGACGTGCCAGCGGTTATGAGACTCACCAACCTGCATCGCACAGAGTATGAGAGCCGCACGAATATCCGGGTCGGTGACAGCTATAAAGATAGCTTTACACTTATCTCCGATCTTGTCGGTGTAGGAGAATCCCCAAGATTGAGCCGCGGCAAGTTCGGCGAACCGGAAAATTAGCACGCGCGTGAACTCTTGATTTGCTTCATGCATCGCGACAACAGCACTCGGGTTCAGCTGCATCACTGTTTCGTGAAGAAGGTCGGGATCCTCTTGGTACTTAGAGAGCAACTCAAGGAATCGCTCCATCGAGTCGGCTTCGTATGGGCCTGGTGCGCCGAATTCGGCTCGAAGGGCCAGGAACTCATCGAGCTCGGATTGACGAAAGTATGCATCGAACAATGACTGCCACGCGTTCTTTAGATCGGTGGCAGATTCAAAACGCTCCGCTGGATCTACGCGAGTACAGCGGTTAACGATGAGCGCGATGCCAGGCGGAAGGGAAGAGGTGTCCTGTACGGCGGAGAGGAGTGGTCCCGTGTAGAGTTCATAAAGGAGGCGACCCAAACTGAAAATGTCCGAGCGCGCATCAGCGTTCTTGGCGTCCTGCAGCTGCTCCGGCGGCATATACATCGGGGTTCCCAGTTGCCATCCAGTCTGGGTCATTCGCGTGGACTCGGCATCCACGATTCGGCCGAGGCCGAAATCAGTGACAACCACATCCGCGTCGCTATTCATCAGGACGTTCTCAGGCTTCAAATCCCGGTGGATGATCCCCTGCTCATGCGCGTACTCGATGGCATCCAGGAGAGCGCCGAAGATCTCACCTATTCGATCTTCATCACCGATCAGCGAAGGGATCTCGCTGCGAAGCGATCGCTTGTAGAGCGGCATAATGGCGAAATACGGCTCTTGAGCTAGGCGCTTCCCAACAATGCGAATGATGTTGTGGTGGTCCAGGCTCGAAAGAATCCGGATCTCCTTCGCGAAGCGCTTCATGGCTTCTGTGGAAGCACCCGGCTTTAGGTGCTTTTTGGCAAAGATCTTTCGGTCGACAACCCTGCGACACCGAACTACCTCGCCGAAGCCACCGGTGCCAATGACGCTCTCGTCGATGTATCGCGGCAATTCAACGCTCCCGCAGGCTGCCTAAAGCCTGAGTTAAGCGGCGTTTGAGGCGACGGCCGTTTTTGCGGCAGCAAAAATGGGCGGCGGGTCAAACGTCCGCTGCAACGAAACGATTTGTTATACGAACTTTGCACCGAGCCCTGCCAGGATTGCGGCCATGACGATGAGCGACCATGCCCAATGGTTACGAACAAGGTCGATGAGCACCTGGGGGTGTATTGGATAAACATCCCAGAACTTCGATTGAGTTTTCAGCGTACCCTCTTCGATTCTTTCAAATACGTTGGCCATCATATCCACCTTGCGAAGTGTCGAAAGGTGCAGCTTGATATACTCCCCGGCAGGAAAGGCTTCCGCCTCTTCCTTACCTGTCATGGCATCCTTGTTGGTGATGCGGTTCAGCCGACAAATGCCAAGAAATCGGCCTTCTTTGCCGTGGTTGACGTACCGGCTGCCGTAAATCGAAAACGTAGCTCTTGCGAGGTCAAACTTGTACGCCTCGTCTATGATCTCTGGATCGCCTCCCAACACCTTGAAGCGATGTTCGATAGCGGCGAAACCGTAATTGTTATCGCGCATGTTCCAGTGAACATAGGTACGACCTGAATTGGAGCGAATGAAATCGGAATACTCTTCTAGCATTTTACGTTCCAGCTTGTCATAGTGTTGCGGAATATCGCTGACGGGGATCTTCTGTTGCTCGGCAATTTTATGAATCGAGAATGAGCGAGTTTGCGCGGAATTGAGGTTGCGGATTGCGATAGAAGTAACGCGAGCCGTTCTGTTATCAGGCGTGTCGTAGAATGACTCACAGGAATAGTGAATGACGAAAGCATTCTTCGAGTCCGCTCGAATCTCGTGAATACGCTTGAGCGCTTCACCTCGTTCCCGATATCTGCCGAGCTTCGAGCCCACTCCTATCCCTCTCTGTTCGTATAACGCCCAGCGTAACCGGACGGCTTCGGAGCGTCAGCGGAAAAGCCGGTCCGCGTTGACGCTGTTGTTGGCTGCATGTCAGGTTCTCCCTAAAAGGTGGAGTTCAATAATTGCGATCCCGACAGTGCCCGCAGCATGAACGCAAAGCTGAGCGAGGCCCGGATCGTCGATGCTCTGACCCGCAACAAGACCATGTCGGTCACCGGCTCGGTTACTAATAGCCGCAAGACCATCAATTACCGTCGAGAGCCCGCCAAGGATTTGATGCACCGCTTGGTCATCGCGTCGGTCGATACCGACTGCATCCTCAGCCTGCCGAAGCAGCTTTGATATGTTACCGGATTGGTCCGGCTCGCCGCCTCGTTCCGTAACAACGGTTTTCAAAAGTGTTTCCAACATCGTTCTAGCAGCCGTGATAGCTGAAGCAGGATCGTTGGGAAGACGAGTCACGCAAGATGCCCAATCCTCTCGGAACGCGGGCTCTCTTATCGACGAAAAACGAAGACCTATGGGGTCCGGAGAGATGAAGTTGTGCAACCGCTCGCGGAGTTCCGCGCGCTGGTTCTTACCTGGATATTCGTAACGAGAAGGCTTCTCCTTCCGGCACAGGTCATTCAAAGCGTAATACTGCTGTTTCGGATTGAGAGCATAAATACTCTCGATAAATAGTTGCTTCCGGGTTGGATTCATTCCGTAGTGGTCGAATGGCTTGACTTGATTGGAGTACTGACTGAAATACTTCGTAATCTCCCTAGCCGAAAAGCCAATACGGTTTCCAGCAAATGCCTCTGCGAAGCGATCAACTAGATTTCTCGGAACAGACTGCATTACTTACTCCAGCCAACGCTCCGGTTCAGCGGGGGGCCGCGCAGCGGACCGTCCGCTGCAACCGGTTGTTAGGCCCTTTGCGTGAAGAAGAAAACGACATCATTCGCAATCTCTGGACTATGGGCCACTCGGATCGCGGCGCCCTGAACGCCCAGCGCATTGGCAAGCTGGTCCCGCTTCGGCTCGACCCAAGGCTGCCCCGACCGGTTAGTTTGATGTTGGTAGAAAACGAAGACATCGTCTTTCTTCATGCCGTCCCAGATCTCCCTCGCTTCGGCGTCACGGACGTGTTCGAGACCGGGCTTCTGGGGCTCAAGCCCCTTGTCGGGATCGAGGAAGACTATGCAGCGCTCGCGCGCAAACACCAGCAATAGATCCAGGACCGCTTTCAAATAGACATATCTGTCCTCGAAGACTGGATCGAAGACCGTCACACTGACTCTCGATCTGATGCCGCCGATAGTCCGCAGATCTCGAAAGTGGGCAATGGCCTCCGCTGGGAGTTCTTGCGCTTGGCCATCGATGACGATCTGGCCGAAGGCGCTGGGTCGGTAGAAGGCCAACTGCAAGATACGGCTCACCTCGAAGGCTTCAGCGAGACGAAGCAAGACGCCCCACTTCACTAAATCACGGTTGTCTGCGTACCAGCGGTCCTGCATCGTCTATCCTCTCTCCATGGGCCTAACAGTAATTATATGGACCCGCATAAGATGCGGGCCTCTTCGTGCGTGCCGCGATAAAACGCCTTTGGCAACTTCGCCAAAGTAGCGATAAGTGTATTGCCTTCAGGAAGTTGACGTGCATCCTCACCTTTAGCACGGTGTGTTATACGGATCAGCATATGAACCTCCCCTCATGGCCCGTCCATGGGGTTACGGGCACCGGAAGGGCCTGGGTTGAGGACATGCGTATAGATCATTGTCGTCTTGTCATCCTTGTGGCCCAAGAGTTCCTGTACCGTCCTAATGTCGTAGCCAGATTCGAGCAAATGCGTTGCGAAGGAATGCCTGAACGTATGGCGAGGGAGTGGCCCGTATCGCCATCGCCATTCTTTCGGTGCGTCGAGGTATTTGCGGTCCAGGGCAGCGGGCATGAGGACACGGCCCCAGCCCTTCGCAAGATCTCTCGCCTGGATCGCCTTCACACTCTTCAGGTGCTCTCGCAGCGGCGGGGCCTCGAGCGACTCGGGCGGCATGGTGATCCGGTCCTTCGCGCCCTGGCCGTCTCGGACGAGGATCTCGTTGCGTGAAAAGTCGGGGTCCTGGGCACGTAGCCGCAGGCGCTCCATGAGCCTCGGGCCCGCGCCGTGCATCAGCGAGGCCAGTAGCCCTTTGTCTCCGGACGGGGGGCCCCAGCACGGCCTTGACTTCGTCGCGGGTGATGACGACGGGCAGGCGTATGGGTTTGCGGGCGCGGATCGCCTCGCCCAGTTCGCCCACTTCGCTGCCAAGAACGTGACGATAGAGAAATAGCAGGGCGGGAAAGGTACTGTACCGGTCCGGCGCCGCGGCCGCCCTAAAAGGCCGGGCCGCAACCGTATCGCCCGCAGCATACCGCATTGTCGGCGCGTATCCGATCCGGCACGTATCGAGCATCTTCCCCCCTCGGGGTCGATCCTGGATCTACTCAAGTGAGGCAAAGAGTACCAGCCCGGTTGCCGACGAGTCAAGCGCTTGTAACGATCAGGAACGGTTGCAATTTTTCAGTATTTGAGCACAGCGCGGGACTGCCTGTCGGGCCGATGGAGTTTTGAGCCTGGACTTCTCCGCAGATTGCGTGGAAGTTGCGCGGATCGACAACGGTGCATCAGCTCCGTTGCGGCCCGTCCTTTTCGGTTGCGGCGGTGGTTTGTGCCGCCGTGGTTTTTGCGGCATCGCTGTGTGTGCCCTCGGGTGCAGCGCCCGAAAGGCGGGGACGGCTGGAAACCGCCGGGCCGCGGAAGGCGCCAGCGCCTTGGGCCCGGCCGCCCGGTCCTGAATCTTCCAGCCAGGCAGCGATTCTGCTTGCTGGCCGCTCCGGGCGCCGCCGGAACCTCGAGTTCCAGGTCTCAGCGAAGTGGCGCGTCGCCCGGACCGGCCACTGGGTCCCCGGGCCGCCGGTCGCTGGGGGATCTGGGCATTCGGCTCTAGGACCTGGTCCGGGGGTGGCTGGGAAATTCGTTCAGCCGGGCTCTGGACATCTTCGGAGCGCTACCCGGCCCAGGGGCGGGTGGGCGTTGCTGGCCGGTGGTTCCATCTTCACCGAACCCATCGAGGCTCTCGGCCTGCGCACCATCGTGACCGGGTCGGTGGCCTGCACCATCTACGGCGAACCCCGTCTGACCCACGACATCGATCTGGTCATCGAGGTGACTGCCGCAGACGCCGCGCTCGATCCGGCCGACTGCTGGGACGCGGTCGAGGCCCGAGCTCGATCGCGTCCGGGCGGGATTTTTGCGCCGCGGGCGGTGCGCTGGCAGCGGATCGCGTTGGCGTGGGGGCAGCGCTGATTCCGAACGCACTGCATTGACAAGGCCCCGCCGGCGATGGGATGCTGCGGCGACCGAGGGGGGGACACCGTTCATTCGGGGGGGAGTCAACCGTTTGAGGGGAGGAAATCATGGCGGAGAGCGTTTACAAGATCATCGAGCTGGTCGGGTCGAGCGAGAAGTCCTGGGAGGAGGCGGCCCGCAACGCGGTCGACACGGCAAGCAAGAGCCTGGACGACATCCGGGTGGCCGAGGTGGTCGAGCTCGACATGAAGCTGGACGACAACAAGGTGATGAACTACCGGACCAAGGTGAAGGTGTCGTTCAAGTACCGGCAGTAGACGCCGGCAGTAGGCGCCGGCAGTAGGCGCAGGTGGTGTTCGGTGCCGGGCCGCCGGGGCGTCCCGGCCCCGGACGCCGGTGATCGCCGTCCCTCGAAGGGGCGGCGCGACAATAGCGAACCCATTGCCGAACAGGCAGCCGGGTCGGGCTGAGCGGTGGAGGACGAGGATGAAGCGCATCATGGTGACGGGAGCGGTGGGGCAGATCGGTTCGGAGCTGACGCTGGCGCTGCGCGAGCGTTACGGCGCAGACGCGGTGGTGGCCTGCGGGCGCAAGACCGAGCCTTCGGCCAAGCTGCGCGACTCGGGGCCCTTCGAGTGGGCCGATTGCACCGAGCCGGAGCGTTTGCAGCAGGTGGTGGCCAAATACGAGATCGACACCATCTACCACCTGGCCGCCATCCTGTCGGCGGTGGCCGAGGCCAAGCCGCAGCTGGCCTGGGAGGTCAACATCAACGGCCTGTACAACGTGCTCGAGATCGCCCGCGAGCACGGCTGCGCCGTGTTCACCCCCAGCTCCATCGGCGCCTTCGGCCCCGGCACGCCGCTGGACAAGACGCCGCAGGACACCGTGCAGCGGCCCAACACCATGTACGGCGTGACGAAGGTCGCGGGCGAGCTGCTGTGCGACTACTACCACAAGCGCTTCGGCGTCGACACCCGCGGGGTGCGCTACCCGGGCATCATCTCCAACGAGACCCTGCCCGGCGGCGGCACCACCGACTACGCGGTGGCCATCTACTACGCGGCGGTCAAGGGCGAGAAGTACACCTGCTACCTGAAGCCGGGCACCTACCTGGACATGATGTACATGCCCGACGCCATCAAGGCGGCCATCGATCTGATGGCGGCCGACCCGGACAAGCTCGCCCACCGCAACGCCTTCAACGTCAGCGCCATGAGCTTCGCGCCCGAGCACGCGCTGGCCGCCATCCAAAAGCACCTGCCCGATTTCGCCATGGACCACGAGATCGACCCGGTGCGCCAGGCCATCGCCGAGAGCTGGCCCAACGAGATGGACGACGCGGCCGCCCGCCAGGAGTGGGGCTGGGCACCCGACTACGATCTGGAGCGCATGACCGCCGATATGCTCAAGGTGCTGGGCGAGCGGCAGCAACGCGGCGAGATATGATCCAGGCCAGCAGGGCGCCGGCCAGCCAGCCCAGCCCGAGCGAGAACAGGCAGTCGGTCAGGTAGTGCGAGCCGGCGCGGATGCGGCCCCAGCTGACCCACAGGCCCCACAGCGCCACCGCCGCGCCGACCACCAGCGCGGCTCGGCGCCGGCCGCTGGCCCACAGCATGAACGGCAGGCTGGCCATGACCACGCTCATGGACACGTGGCCCGAGGGGAAGGACTTGCCGGCGCCGACGCCCGCCGGCTGCCAGAAGGGCGTGTAATCGCTCAGGTCGGCTTGTAGCTGATAGAAGCGCACCCGGCCCCACAGCAGCTTGAGCAGCTGCGTGACCAGCAGCGGGATCAGCAGCGCCTGGGCCAGCAACGCCGCGGCCGCCGGCCGCCACGGCCGCCAGGCCGAGCCGGGCCGGCGGCCGGCCACCAGGGCCACCAGCGCGGCGGCGACGCACAGCCAGCCGGGCAGCTCGCCGGTATAGTGGACCAGGCGGGCGTCCAGCGCCCCGCGGTCGCTCAGCGCCTGCGACAGCGCCAGATCGCAGGGCGCGGCCGCGGCCGCGGCCAGCGCCACCGCCCACAGCAGCAGCCCGGCGGCCCACCAGCGCCAGAAGGCCACGGCCGCCTACCTCGGGCCGAACAGGGCGCTGCCGATGCGCACCAGGTTGGCGCCTTCCTCGATGGCCACCCGGTAGGAATCGCTCATGCCCATCGACAGCCAGCGCATCTGCACGCCCGGAATGGCGGCCGCCGCCAGCGCGTCGAACAGCTCGCGGGTCTTGCGGAAGTAAGGGCGCATCCGCTCGGCGTCCGGGTCGTAGGGGCCCATGGTCATCAGGCCCTGCAGATCCAGGTGCTCGACGGCGGCCAGTTGGCGGGCCAGGCCCTCGACCGCGTCGGGCATGACGCCGGCCTTGCTGTGCTCCTCGCCGGAGTTGACCTCGATCAGCACCGGCAGCACCCGGCCGGCCTTGGCCGCCGCCTTGTCCAGAGCGCGGGCCAGCCGCTCGGAGTCCAGCGACTCGACCATGTCGAACAGCTCGACCGCCTTTTTGGCCTTGTTGCGCTGCAGGTGGCCGATCAGGTGCCAGCGCACCCGATCGCCCACCGCGGCCCGGGCGGCCTCGGCCTGCTGGACGTAGTTGTGGCCGATGACGCTCACCCCGGCGGCGGCGGCAGCGAGCTGTTCTTCCGGGGTGCGCATCTTGCCGGCGGCCACCAGGGTCACGTGCTCGGGCAGCGCGTCGAGGATGCGGCGCACATTGGTTTGGATGGTCTCGGCGTCCATGGAGCCATGGTAGTCCCCCGCGGGCCGATGCGCAACGGCGGCGATCGCGGGTTTGCGTCGGGTCCGCCGCATGGCCTATCATGCGGCGGCAGGAGCGTGTTCCATGCATCCGTTGGATTTTAGCATTTTCATCCTCTACATGGCCGGCATGCTGGCCTTCGGCTTCTACTTCCTGCAGCGCAACAAGGACGCCGACGACTACTACGTCGGCGGGCGCAAGATGGGCTCGTGGCACGTGGGGTTTTCGGTGGTGGCCACCGACGTCGGCGGCGGTTTCTCCATCGGCCTGGGCGGGCTGGGCTTCGGCATGGGCCTGTCCGGCTCCTGGATGCTGTTCACCGGCCTGCTGGGGGCCTGGCTGGCGGCGGTGCTGCTGATCCCGCGGGTCAAGCGCAACCCGGCCTTCGATCAGGCGCTGACCTTCCCCGAGATCTTCCGCGTCTTTTTCGATCGCCGGGTGGCGCTGGCGGCCGGCATCATCTCGGCGGTGGGCTACCTGGGCTTCACCAGCTCGCAGATCCTGGCCGGGGCCAAGCTGGCCAACGGCACCTTCGCCGATCTGAGCCAGGACCAGGCGCTGTGGATCATGGGCATCATCGCCGTGGCCTATACGGTCATGGGCGGGCTCAAGGCGGTCATCTACACCGACACGGTGCAGTGGATGATCCTGATGTTCGGCCTGCTGCTGATCGGCATCCCGGTCTGCTACGAGGCGGTGGGCGGCTGGGAGGCCATCCGCGCCACCGTCCGGCCCGAGTTGCTCAGCCTGACCAACCTGAGCTGGCAGAAGCTGGTCTACTGGGCGGCGACCATCATCCCCATCTGGTTCGTCGGCATGACGCTGTACCAGCGCATCTACGCCTGCCGCGACGAGCGCACCGCCCGGCGCGCCTGGTACCTGGCCGGGCTGCTGGAGTGGCCGGTGATGGCCTTTCTGGGCGTGGCGCTGGGGCTGATGGCCCGGGTGGCCGCCGATCAGGGCATGTTCGATTACCTGGGCGCGGAGAACGTCACCGCCACCGATCCCGAGACCGGCCTGCCCATGCTGCTGCGCACGGCGCTGCCGGTGGGGCTGATGGGCATCATGATGTCGGCCTACTTCTCGGCCATCCTGTCGACCGCCGACAGCTGCCTGATGGCCAGCTCGGGCAACCTGGTCAGCGACGTCATCGGTCACTTCCGCAAGCGCGAGCTTGTCGGCCGCGCCTTCCTGCGCTCTTCCCAGGCGACCACCCTGGGCCTGGGCGTGGTGGCGCTGCTGCTGGCTTCGGCCATGACCAGCGTGCTGGACCTGATGCTCTACTCCTACGCCTTCATGGTCTCGGGCCTGCTGGTGCCGGTGCTCGGGGCGCTGTTCTGGAAGCGGCGCAGCCCGCCGGCGGCGCTGGCCGCCATGGTGGTCGGCGGCACCACCACGGTGGCGCTGGAAGTCGGCGTGAAGCTCAGGGCCTGGACCCTGCCGCTGGGGCTCGACAGCAATGTGTTCGGGCTGAGCGCCTCGGCGCTGGTCTTCGTCGGGCTGACGCTGCTGTTGACCGAAGCCCCATCCCCGTGGCGGGCCGATCCGGATTGAGCGCCGCCGCGATGGGGCGATCGATGGAGACACACCAGATCGAGACCGACGACGGCTGGCGCATCCACCTCCACCGCTACCCGCCCGCGGCCGGTTCGCCGGGAGCGCCGGTGCTGTTCGTCCACGGCATGGGCGCCAACCGCTACAACTTCGACCTCAACCCGCACCTCAGCCTGGCCCGGCACGCGGCCGCAGCCGGCTTCGACGCCTGGGTCATCGAGCTGCGCGGCCGGGGCAAGAGCCCGGCGCCGCCGGGCGCGGTGGCCGACTGGGACTTCGAGGACTTCCTCCACCGCGATCTGCGCCGCGCGGTGGCGCTGGTGCGCGAGCGGACCGGCCGGCCGCTGCACTGGGTGGGCCACTCCATGGGCGGCATGCTCGGGGTGGCCTATGCCGAGATCTACGGCCAGGCCGATCTGGGCTCGCTGGTGCTGTTCGCCACGCCGCTGGTGTTCGGCCGCCGGCAGTGGATGATCAAGGCCTGGGGCTGGTTGGCTCAGGTGCACCGGGTGCTGCCGACCATGGATCAGGAACGCTGGGGCCGCCGGGCGCTGCCGCTGATGCAGCGCTCGTCGCGGGCGCTCGATTTCTTCTTACGCTACCTGGCCAATCCGGACAACGTCGACGACGAGACGGTGCAGGAGCTGTTCCAAAAGCTGGTGACCAACGAGGCGCCGCGCATCATCTTGCAGTTTTCGGACTGGGTCCGTTCGGGCGAGTTCCGCTCGGCCGACCGTTCGTTTTCCTACTCGGCCCACCTGGGCCGGGTCAGCCTGCCTTGCCTGTTCATCTCGGGCGTCAGCGACCGGATGGCGCCGCCGCGCTACACCCGCCGCGAGGTCAAGCGCCTGGGCAGCCGGCAGATCGAGCGGATCGAACTCGGCCGCGCCCGGGGCTTCTCCATCGATTACGGTCACGGCGACATGGTGGTGGGCAAGGAGGCGCCGCGCGAGGTCTATCCGCTGGTGGTCGACTGGCTGCGGCGCCGGACGGACTGAAAGGGCGGCCGCAGCGGCTCAGGCGCCGCTGCTGCCGAAGCTCTCGACGTGCTCGGCCGCCGGGGTGCGCTCGTCCAGCAGGCCCAGGAACTCGTCCTCGCTGATGATGGCGATACGCGCGCCGGCCTCGATCAGGGCCTCGGCCTTGAGCTGCTTGGGCTTTTTCTCACCGCCGTAGAAGGGCGAGCGCTCGTTGCCCACCACCAGATAGTCCAGCTCGGGGCTGGGCGCCGAGGGGCAGACGCCCTGGTGGGCCTCGACCAGGGCGCGGGCCTGCTCGCGGGTCATGGAGTTCATCTTGCCGACGAACAGGAAGCTGGTTCCAGCGGGAAATTCGACCATCGCTGACCTCCTGGAAAGTCCCCCTTCAACACCAAACTATAGGGATTACAGCCCGATCCGTCAATGGCCGGCCGGCCGCCGGTCGGGGGCGGCCGGACCCGGCAACTTGACTCGGAGGGCCTCTTTTGACAAAAATCATCGCGATCATGATGGGTTGTCAACCAGGCTGGACCGGCCCGCGGGCGACCTTGGCCGCCTGCCTGCTGCTGGCGGCGGCGGGCCCGGCGCTCGCCGCCCAGCGGCGGGCTGCGGTGCTGATGTGGGCCGAGGATGCCTTCAGCCAGCGGCCGGCGGCGGTGCTCGAGCAGCTCGGCCACGAGTGGCTGGAGCGCCGGGCCGAGCTGGAGGCGGTTGCGGTCGACGCGCTGGTGGCCGACGAGCCGCCGGCCGCCCAGCGCCGGGCGCTGCAGCGGGCCGCCGAGCAGCGCCGGGCCGGCATCACAGCCTACGAGCAGCTCGAGCCGCGCAAGGCGGTGGCCAGCCTGCAGGCCGCCGTGCAGAGCTACGAGCAGGCGGTGCCGCTGCTGCGCGGCCCGGTCGCGGCCGACTACCTCTCGACGCTGTCCTACCTGGCGGCCTCGTTGGTCCTGACCGGCGACATGCAGCAGGGCCAGGCGACCTTTCGCAAGCTGCTGATCGTCGAGCCGACCACTGAACTCGACAAACGCCTGTTTCCGCCCGGCATGGTGCGTCTGTTCGCAGCGGCGCGCCAGGAGCAGACCGCGGCCGCCACCGGCGCGTTGGCCGTGCACGCCAGCCCGGAGCACGCCAAGGTCTTCGTCGATGGCCGCTTTCGCGGCGTGGCACCGTGCAGCATCGACGGGCTGGCCGCCGGCCGGCACCTGGTGGTGGTGCGCAAGGCCGGCCACCGGCCCTGGGGCGCGGCGGTGACGGTGGCGGCCGCGACCGAGAGCCCGGTGCGCTGTCGGCTGCAGCGCGCGCCCGCCGGCGAGGCCTTCGAGCAGGCCCTGGCCGCGGCCGCCGCGCAAGTGGGCGCGGAGCTGGCGCCGCGCCTGCAGGGCCTGGCTCTGGGCCGCGGGCTCGATCGGCTGGCGCTCGGCCGGTTGAGCCAGGCCGGCGACGGGGTGGCCTATACGCTGAGCTGGTACGCCGTGGCCAGCGGCCAGCCGTTGCGCGAGCATGCGGGGATCCTGGTGGGCGAGCGAGACACCTATGCCGGCGCGGTCGAAAGCCTGTTCACCTACCTCATCACCGGCCGCGGGGATGTGTTACAATCGGCGGCGCTCGCCGAACGGGACGAGCCGGAGGCGGTGCGGCTGCGCGACGAGGCGCTGTTCGAGCCCCCGGAGGTGCCGGTCTACGAGCGCTGGTACTTCTGGACCGCCGTCGGTGCGGTGGTGGTCGGTGCTGCGGCGGTGACCTTGGGCTTGCTGCTGCCCGGCGACGAGTCGCCGGGCAGCCAGATCTTGCTGGAGTTCTGAGTTCAGCGGTCCGCGGCCGAGTGCCCGGGCCCTGTAGCGCGCGGTCAAGAGCGCAGTGGAAAGGGGAATCATGGAGCGGCGAGGACGCGGAAGTCCCCTGGGGATCGGAACGCTGGTGGCGACGCTCGGTCTCGGGGTCGCCGGCGGCGGTGTGCCGTGCCGGGCGGCGGACGGGTCCCGCACGGCCTGTATCACCCTGCCGAGCGACGAGTTCAGCCAGAAGGCGGCCGCTGTGTTTGGCCACCTGGTGCGCGAGAACTTTCGCCGCGCCGGCGAGTTCGATCTGATCGACACCCGCGGGCTGCTGAACAAGGGCACCCAGGACCCGCGGCTGGACACCATCGAGAACGCCCACCGCCTGCTCGACCGCGGCAAGCAGCAGTACGATAACCTGGAGCTCGATCCGGCCATCGATGCCTTGAGCAAGGCCCGCGAGCTGTTCCGCAAGGCCGCAGGCCGGTTGGGCGACGGCGAGAAGTACGTCGAGACCCTGCTGTTTCTGGGCGCCTCGCACATCCTCAGCGGCGACAGCGAGCTTGGCTCCGATGCCTTTCGCCAGGTGGCCTTGTTCGACAAGCGGCGCAAGCTCGATACCAAGCTCTTCCCGCCGTCGATGATCGACATCTTCAAGCGGGTCAAGTCCGAGGTGGCGGCGTTGCCGGTTGGCATGGTGCAGCTCAAGAGCAACCCGCCGGCCGCCGACGTCTACCTCAACGGCGTCTACAAGGGGGTCACGCCGCTGACCCTGGCCAAGGTGCCCGAAGGGACCCACTTCGTGCGGCTGGAAAAGGACGGCTACCTGCCGTGGGGCCAGCTGGTCGACTTCTTCGCCACCCACGAGGAGCGGGTGGAGGCCACCCTGCAGGCCGCGGCCGGGCTGGAGCAGTTCAAGAAACGGTCCGCCAAGCTGCTAGGCGATCTGGACGAGGACCCGCCCAAGTCGGCGGTCGTCCAGTTCGGCCAGTGGCTGGGCGTGGATCGGCTGGTGGTGCTGCAGGTCAAGCAACGCGGCGGCGACGTGCGCGCCGAAGCCCTGCTGGCCCGGATCGAGCCGCCCGCCAAACTGGCCCACCGCAGCGCCAAGTTCGACTTCACCAACGCCAACTTTATGGCCCGCGCGGACGCCTTCTCCACCTCGCTGTACCGCCAGGTCGAGCTGCCGCCCGCCGGTGGCGGCGAGATGGACGAAGGCCGTGGCCCTGCGCTGGCGGTGGCCCAATGCAACTCGGACTCGGATTGCGCCATCGGCGAGATATGCGATCGGGCCTCGGGTACCTGCATCCCCGAAGGCCCGCGCGGGGACGCGATTTACGAGAAATGGTGGTTCTGGACCATCGTCGGCGGGGTGGCGGTGGTCGGGGCGGGTACCGGCGTACTGACCTGGTACCTGGTCCAGCCCGAGCAGGGCGCCATCGAATTCACGTTCTGATCGTCCGCTGATTTTGGCGGGCGGTCGGTTCGAGCCCGGCCGCGGGCGGCCGGTTCGCGGCGCATGGCTCTTGGCTCAATCTCCGCGCCGGCATCCGCTGGAGCCGGCGGGGCGGGTCGTTGGACGATGCGGACGGGTTGGCTCATTCTGTGCGGACTGGCGCTGGGTCCCGGCTGGGCCGGGCCCTCGGCCCGGGCCCAGGGCAACGCGGTCGAGACCCCGCGGGCGGTGCTGCTGGTCGAGCCGGACAGCCCGGCGGCCGCACCGGCCGCGGCCCGATTGCGGCCGGTGCTGGCGGCGACGCTGGAGAGTTCCGCCGAGCTGGATCGGGTGCCGCTCGATGCGCTGTTGGCTCCCGAGGCCGCGGCGGAGCCCACCGCCGAGCCCATGGCCCCATCGGTCGAGAAGGGGCGGGCGGCCTATGACAACCTGGAGTTGGACCGCGCGCTGAAGCTGTTGGAGCGAGCGCTGGCGGTGGCTGAGCGCAATCCGGCCGCCCCGATCGATCCGGCCAGCTACCGCCGGGGCTTGACCTACCTGGGGGCCACGCGGGTGTTGACCGGGGACATGGCCGGCGGCCGGCGGGCGTTCAGGCGGCTGGTGGCCTTCGACCCCGAGGCCGAACTCGACCCCATGGTCTTTCCGCCGTCGCTGGTCGAGACGTACGGTGGGGTGGCCGCCAAGGTGCGGCAGCTGGGAGCGGGCAGCCTGCGGGTGGCCTCGCGGCCGGCCGGGGCCCGGGTCTGGGTCGACAGTCGTGAGCGCGGCCGCAGCCCGCTGCGGGTAGAGGGCTTGCTGGGCGGGCCGCATCGGGTGCGCCTGGCCCTTCGCGGTCACCGGCCGGCCGGCCGCATGGCGCAGGTGCAGCCCGGCCAACAGGCGGCCGTGGATTTGCAGCTGTCCCCCTATCCAGCCTACGGCCGCCTGCGCGCGATGCTGTCGCGGCTGATGGACGATGTGGACGCGCACGAGGTGCCCCCGGTGGTCGACGGGTTGCTGGACTGGCTGGAGGCCGAGCGCCTGCTGTTGGTGGTGGTCGCGGCAGACGACGCTGGGGGAGAGCTGCGGGCCTACCACTGGGACGGCCTCGCCGGCCGGCGGCTACACGCCCGGCGCCTGCGGCTGGAACCCGGGCAGCGGGAGCGCGACGAACGGGTCCGCCGCTTCTTCGCGGCCGTGTTGGCCGACCCGCCCCGCATCGGCGGTGGTGGCAGCGGCGATCCGCTGCTCGGCGCCGGCGGCACCGGCGGCGGCGACGACGGCGGCGATGGCGGCGGCGCACGGGAAGACGGTTCGATCTGGAAGGCCTGGTGGTTGTGGACCGCGGTGGGGGTGGTGGTGGCCGGCGGGGTGGGGACCGCCTTGGGTTTGACGCTGGGCGGCGGCGGTCAGGGCGATTCGGCCTCGGTGGTGTTTCGGTTTTGAGCGCCCGTGGCCGGCCGCTGGCGGACCGGCCTGGGTAGACGGAATTAAATGCGAGGTGAAATATGCGGACGCGATGGTTTTTGAATGCGGTGGCGTTGCCGGCCCTGCTGGCCGGCGGCGCGGCGGCGGCCGAGAAGCACAACCGGGCCCAGGTCTTCGTCACCGCCATGGCCAGCGATCTCGAGCACAAGGCGGGCACGATCACCAACCTGCTGCGCGAGGTGATGAAGCAGACGCCGGGCCTGCGGATGGTCGACCTGACCGCCGACCTCAAGGCCCCGGCGCCGAAGAAAGTCGAGAAGCTGCGCGACAAGGCGCGCCAGGCACTAGAGGCGGCCAAGCAGGCGATGCGGGCCATGGAGCATCGCCAGGCGGCCAACCAAGCCGCCCGCGCCCGGGAGGCCTTCGAGAAGATGGGTGGCTATCTCGAGCCGCTGAGCCGCTACAAGGAGAGCCTGCTCATCCTGGGCGCGAGCAATGCCATGCAGGGCGACATCGGCAAGGCCCAGAAAGCCTTCCTCGATCTGCTGCTGCTCGATCGCCACGTCAAGCTGGCCAAAAACCAGTACGAGGGTTTCGTGATCGACGTGTTCCGCAAGGTCGAGCAATCCCTGTCGGAGCAACCCCGCGGCAGCCTGTCGCTCAAGAGCGAGCCACCCGGGGCCAACCTGTACCTGGATGGCGAGCTGCGCGACGTCACCCCGGTGAGCATGGACGGGCTGGTAGCCGGCCGGCACCTGATCATGGTCAAGATGCCCGGCTACGAGAGCTGGGGCAAGGTGGTTCGGGTCGAAGCCGGCGAGCACGCCGTGCTGACGGTCAAGTTGACCCCGGGCCAGGGCGGTGCGGGCTTCGTGCGCATCTCCAGCCGGGCCTGCAAGGCGGTGTCCGACTCCAACCTGCGCGACGACGTGCTGCAGCTGGGCCAGAACGTTGGCCTCGACTGGGCGATGCTGGGCCAGCTGGATCACGATGCCTACGATCTGGGGCTGCGGATGTATTTGTTCGACTTCACCCTGGGCCGGGTGGTGTACGAGGACGAGCTGGTGCTGGACTCGACCGGTTACGGCATGGAGGACGACGTCGAGAGCTTCGGCGGCAAGTTCCTGCGCCGCGGCATGCGCGAGCTGAAGGCGGCCCGCGAGGCCGGCGATCCGCTGGCGGGGGCTTCCGGCACCGACGGCTGGTACCGCGACGACAGTGGCAAGCAGCGCGAACACTCCGAGACGCGGGTCAAGAGCAGCGGTAGCAAAAAGGACGAGCGCGATCCGCTGGACGATGTCGACGGCACCGAAGACTGGTAGCGCGGCCGGGCCGGCCGCGGCGCGGCTACTGGCGGATGATTTTTTTGATGGTGGCGTTGGGCTTGATGTGCACCGTGACCGTCTTTTTCCCGCCGGAGGAGAAGTGGATGGTCACCTGGTGTTTGCCGGCCGGTAGCTCGTGGTTGATCAGGGGGGTCGAGGCGCCGATGTTTTTACCGTCGATCCATACCCGGCCCCAGGGGGTGGAGTTGAGCTTGAGCAGGCCGGTGGCCCGGACGGCGCGCTTCGGCCGGGACCGGCGCGGTTTCTCGCGGCGGGGCTCCCGGCGCCCGGCCACCGCGGTGGGCTCGGCCGGCTCGTCGGCCGCGCCCTGGACGTCGCCGAAACGCTTGTGGATCTGCTGCACCGGCTCGCCCTCGATGTAGCGCACCGTGCTCTCCCACTCCGGGTAGCGGCGGTGCTTGAGCTTGAGCTTGTAGTACTTGCTGGCCCTCAGGTCCTCGATCTTCAGCGGCGTGCGGCCCTTGCGATCGCCGTCCAGCAAGACCCAGGCACCTTGCGGCTCGGAGTCGACGTCGATCGCGAAGCGGATCTCGTCCAGCTCCACCTGCTTGCTGAGCGTCTTCTGGGGCTCGAGCGTCCATTTCTCCACCCGGGTCTCGTAGCTCGGATGCGAAAAGCGCAGCTCGTGCTCGCCCGGCGGGACGTCCTCCTTGCGCAGCTCGCCGGCCTCGGACAGCTCCAGCTGCTCGCCGTCGAACTGGACCTCGGTATCGGGCGGTTCCACGGTCAGCTCGAGGGTGGCCGGGATGTAACGCATCTGGACGGCCACCTTGCGCGGCTGTCCGGCTTCGAGCTGGAGGATTTCGCGGTGATCCTGGTAGTTGGCCCGCTTGGTCACCAGCACGTGCTCGCCCGGGCTGATCCCGGGAATGACGTTGGGGCTGAAGTCGCCGACCCGCTCATCGTCCAGGTAGACCTCGGCGTCGGCCGGGTTGACCATCACGGTCAGCTCGACCTCACCGCCGAGCAGGCCCTTTTGCTTCAGCACCTGGAACACCGCCAGGCTGATCACGACCACGGCCAGCACCGCCAGCACGGCGATGATCAGGTTCAGCCGCGAGCGCTTCTTCTCCTGGGGCATCTGGTGGGAGGCGGTGGACTCCCCGGTGGGGAAGGTCTCGAGGTCCATTTCCTGCTCGTCGGTCGGCGAATCGAACGGCAGCGGCCGCGGCAGATCGCCCGGGGCGGTGACCGCGGTCTCGTCGGCCATCTCGCTGTCCAGCTCGTCTTCGGACTCGTCTGGCAGCGGCGGTGGCGGTGCGTCCTTGCCCGGTGGGGGCGGCGGTTTGGCCTCGCCCAGCGGCGGGCCCGCCGGCCGGGGTGGGGCGGCGCCCCGCGGCTGGCCGTCGGTCGGATCGGTCTCGGGCTCGCCGTCGGCCTGGGTCGAGCGCGGGTCGAAGACCACCGTCTCGATGTCGTCGTCCTCGTCGTCCTCGCCGACGAAGACCTCCGGCGGCGGCTTGGCCGGCCCCGGCGGCGGCTTGGCCGGCCCGGGGCGGGCGCCGGCGGCCGGCTTGGGCGGGCTGGCCGCCTTGGGTGGCATACCGGGGGCGGTCTGGCCCGAGGCGGTGGACTCCACCGCGTCTCCGGGTACCGCATTCTGGTAGGCCGCCTGGCGCTTGGCCGCCCGTTCGATGTCGGCCTTGAACGCCCGCTTCATGTAGTTGGCCAGGTCTTTGCGGGCGAAGTTGGTCTTGTTCAGGATCAGGAACCGCTGCAGCTCCTCCTGCAGATCATAGGCGCTCTGGTAGCGGTCGTCCGGATCCTTGGACAAGGCATTGAGAACGATCTTCTCCAGCGTGTCCGGGATCTTGCGATTGTAGGTCGACGGCGGCAGGATCTCGACGTTGCGCACCTTCTCCAGCGTCGAGAAATCGCTTTCGCCGACGAACAGGCGCTCGCCGGTCAGCAGCTCGTAGAGGATGATGCCGGTGGAGAAGATGTCGCTGCGGCGGTCCAGGGGCAGCCCGCGCACCTGCTCCGGGCTCATGTAGCCGAACTTGCCCTTGAGGATGCCGGCCTGTGTCTTGGATGCCTTGTTGGCCGCCTTGGCGATGCCGAAGTCGATGACCTTGACCTCGCCCTCGTAGGAGATCAGGCAGTTCTGCGGGCTGACGTCGCGGTGGACGATGTTGAGGTCGCGGCCGCCGGCGTCCTTTTTGCGGTGGGCGTAGTCCAGCCCCTCGCAGACGCGGCTCATGATATAGACCGACATCGGGATCGGCAGCAGCAGGCCGCGCTTCTTGTGCCGATCCCAGATGGTGCGCAGATCCTTGCCGCTGATGTACTCCAGCGCGATGAAGAAGCTGTCGTCGATCTTGCCCAGGTCGTAGATCTGGGCGATGTTGGCATGGTTGAGTTGGACGGCGATCTTGGCCTCGTCGATGAACATCGTGATGAACTCTTCGTCCTCCGCGATGTTCGGCAAGATGCGCTTGATGGCCAGCATCTTCTCGAAGCCTTCGACGCCGAAGCTCTTGGCCTTGAACACTTCGGCCATACCGCCGACATTGATGCGCTCGAGCAGAACGTACTTTCCGAATTTGATTGGCTTCTTCAAGGAAAGACCCTGTCGCGCGGCTCGCTTTCCGAGATGATTCCTCTGAAATCACGGAACGTTATCATTCCAGGCGGCCGAAGTCAAATGAATTATCGCTTTGGGCCCCTCATCCTCCACCCGGACAGCGATTCCTGCTGGTTGCCCTCCGGTGGCAGATCCTGTTGGGCCGAGCCTGCTTGACAGCCTACCGAACGGTGGCTATCTTGGCGGCTCCCGGCGGCCCGGCCGGCCGCTCGGAGAGGGAGGAACGCTCATGCCATTCTGCCCCCAATGCCGTTTCGAGTACCGCGAGGGTGTCAAGGCCTGTCCGGAGTGCAAGGTGGATCTGGTCGAGCAGCTGCCTGGCCGGCCGGCGCCCAGCGAGCAGCCCTACTCCGAGGTCTACATGGTCTCCGAGCGCATGGAGGCCGATTTGATCGCCTCGCTGTTCGAGGAAAACGGCATAGAGTTCCTGATCCGTGACCTGCGCGCCTTCCCGGTGCTGCCCGACTTCGGCCGCCGGGCCCGGCTGCGGGTGGCCGTGGTCGCTGGCGCCGAGGAGCAGGCCCGCAAGCTGCTGCGCGAGGCCCGCGAGGATGGAGCCCTGACCGACCAGGGCCGCTTCCTGTAAGCGACCTTGGTGCCTTGTCAGTGTTCAGGGGGTCTGTCCCAGAACCCCTCGCCTCGAAAAAGCGTGGTTTTTCGAGGCTCACCCCCAATGTCGGCGCGCTGATGCGCGCCGCGCGAGCGAGCCGTCGTTCGCTCGCGGCAGTGTTTCCAGCCACTTGGCGATGGTTGCCGTGAGCCCTTACGGTGCCTTCATGGGGGCATCGCGCCCTCAATGGCCGGTCAGGGCGGCCACCGGGTCCATGCGGGCGGCCCGCTGGGCCGGGAAGATGGCGCCCAGCCAACAGAAAATCACGCCGAAGGCCAGCGCGCCGGCGAACAACCACCACGGGTAGGCGAAGAAGCTGTCCGGCTTGAACGGGAAGTCGGGCAGCACCCGGGCCATGATCCAATCGGCCAGAAGGCAGGCCCCCATCCCCAGGCCGGCGCCCAGGACGCCGCCGATGGCGCCGATCACGGTCGCTTCGCCCAGGATGATCCGCCGTACGTCGGAGCGGGTGGCCCCCAGCGCCCGCAGCAAGCCCATCTCGCGTTTGCGCTCGTAGATGATCATGAAGAAGGTGTGGGCGATGTTGACCGCGGCGATGCCCACGATGATCAGGCTGATCAGGGTGAAGCCCAGCGTGACCAGGGTGATGGCCAGGCCCACGCTCTCGGCCATGCGCCGCTCGCTCATATCGACCGCGAAGCCCATCTCGCCCACCGCCTGCTGCACCGGGCCCAGCCGATCCGCGCTGGCCAGCTGCAGGATGGCCGCCTCGTAGGTGTCGGCCGCCCGCTCGCCGGCGAAGCGGCGGTTGTACTTGCGTGCCGTGGCCAGCGGCATGGTCACCCCGCCCATGATGGCGTGGCGGCTCAGCCCGACCACCTTCATCTTGGTCTCCAGCGCCGGACCGCGGGCCTTGCGCGACAGGAAGGAGTGGTTGAGCGTCAGCGGCAGCGGGGGCAGGAAGGGCAGCACCTTGGTGCTGATGCGCGGCAGCGAGCGGGCTTCGGCGAACGAGGCGTTGTAGATCTCGATCATCCGCGACGACAGCAGCACCGGGATCGGCTCGCCCTCCGGCGGATCGACGAACTCCCCGGTGACCACGTCGTCGGCCACCAGGCGCGGATCGATGCCGTTGCCCATGATCTCGAGCCACATGCGCACGTTGCGGATGGCGCGGATCATGTGGGGTTTGACCCCGGGCAACCGCTCCAGCAACCGCAGCGAGCCGGGCGAGATCTCGCGCCCGTCGATGCGGGCCGAGGCCAGAAACTGCAGCTTCATGCGCGGGTAGACCGCTTGCACGCCCTCGAGCGCCTTCAGGTCGGCCAGGGCGTCTTCGTCCAGCACCCGGCCGCCGGTCAGGCTGCCGAACTGGGCGGTGCGCGGCACAACCTGCAGCCGGTTGGCGTCGACCGGGAAGATCTCGGTTGCCACCACCCGCTTGATGCCCGAGCCGAGGGCGATGAAGAAGACGAAGCTGGAGATGCCGACCACGATGCCGACCGCCGAGAAGGCCAGGTTCTTGCGGTTGCGGCGCAGGTTCTGGCCGACCAGCCGCGAGAGGTGACCGGCTTTCATCCCGCCTCCTGCGCGCCGTCCGGACCGTCCTGCAGCTTGCCGTCCTCGAGCCGCACCCGGTGGCTGGCGTGCTCGAACAAAAAGTCCTCGTGGGTGACCGCCAGCACGGTCAGCTCATCCTCCCGATTGAGCTTCTCGAACAGGGCGATGATCTGCGCTCCGGTCTGGGTGTCGAGGTTGCCGGTGGGCTCGTCGCACAGCATCAACCGGGGCTCGTTGAACAGCGCCCGGGCGATGGCCACCCGCTGCTTCTGGCCGCCGGACAGCGCCCCCGGCAGGCTGTCGAGCTTGTCGGCCAGGCCCACCCGATCGAGCACCGCAGCAGCCCGTTCGGCGGCCGCCTCGAGGCCGTCGCCGCCGAAGTGCGCCGGCAGGGCCACGTTCTGCAGCGCCGTCAGGTGGGCCAGCAGGTTGAAGTGCTGGAAGACGAAGCCCACGGTGCGGTTGCGGAAGGCGCTCAGCTGGCGGTCGTTCATCCGGCGCAGGTCCTGGCCGGACACCCGGGCCAGCCCGCTGTAGGCGGTGTCCAGGCCGCCGATGACGTTGAGCAAGGTGGTCTTGCCCGAGCCCGAGGTGCCGACCACGGTGACGAAGGCACCGGCCGGAAAGGACAGGCTGACGTCGTCCAGCGCCCGGGTGGCCGCCTCGCCGCTGCCGTAGACCCGGGTGATGTGCTCCAGCTCGATCACTGTATCTCGAGGCGGCTCGAAAGGGTGACGCCGCTCGGGGCGAAGCGCACCACGCCGGTCAGCTCCTCGAGGTTGCGCACCACGGTCAGCGCCAGGTTCAACACCATCTTGGCCAGCATGCCTCCCTCGCCCAGCGCCGAGGCGTCCAGCGCGTTCAGCGCCTCGACCACCCGGGCCCAGCTCAGGTAGCCGACGGCGAAGGAATCTTCCTCGAACAGGCGTTTGGTGGCGGGCGAAGCATTGCCGGGCAGGGTCGCGGCCTCGCCGGCCACCAGGGCGGCCGCCTTGTCCGCGCAGCCGCGGCCCACACAGCCGCCGACCAGGTCGTCGTGGTGCAGCAGGTAGAAGGTGCCTTCGGCATCGGGTCCGGTCAGGGCGAAGACCCGCAGCTTGCCGACCGTGCGCTCGTCCATCTGGACGCCGGTTTGCTCGGCGGCCAGGCCGAGGGTGTTCTGGATGACCTGGATCCAGGCCGCTGCGTCGCGCACCTGGGTCCAGCCGAACAAATTGAAAGCCGCCTGCCAGCCGCCGGTCGCCGGCGGCGCGTCGGCCGGGGTGTCGGCCAGCTGGCGCAGCAGCTGGTTGATCTGGTCGGGCTTGCCCAGCGACAGGCCCAGCACCAGGTTGCCGGTCAGGTTGCGCACGGTGCCCTGCTCGACGTCGGCGCCCACCGAGCGCTGGGCGGTCTGCATGGCCTGGTCGAACTGCTGGCGCATGTCGGGCTGCAGGCCGAAGGCCTCTTCGAGCAAGCGTTCCACGTTGGCGCGTAGCTTCAGCGCCAGCAGGGTATCGGCCGGCAGGTAGCGCTCGAGGTGGGCGTCGCTCACTCCGGCCGTCAGCGCCTGCAACCGCTTTGCCGTCTCCGGCGCCAGCCCCAGGTAGACCTGGGTGTCGATGCCGCCCGGGTCGAAGGCGAAGGTCCAGATCAGGCCGTGCTCGACGTGCTCGGCGATCATTTGTCCCCGGGCGCCGATCACCTCGGGGCCGGGGGCGTTGGCCACCAGCAGCACGTCGGGCTGGCCGCTGGGCTTGCCGGTCAGCTCCTCGTACCAGGCGGCCCCGGCCAGGCTCTGCTCGCGTTCCAGCCCGGCCATCCGGGCCAGCAGCTTCGGATCCGACTTGCCCCAGGTGAGCAGGACGTAGTCGCCGACCAGGGCGTAGTGCAGCCGGGGCGTGGTCTGCTGGCCCACCGCAGCCGCGATGGTGGTCACCCGCTGGCCGTCGTGGCTGGTGGAGCTGACCTGCTCGGCCGCCGCCAGCTGCTTCATGCGCTCGGCCAACTCGCGCTCCAGCGCCTGGCGATCGGTCACCCCGGCCAGCACCACCGGTTGCTCGTCCACCGGGGCCAGGGCCAGGCCGCGGCTGGGCTCCAGGCCCAGCTTGCGCAGGTCCTGGATGGCCAGCGGATCGAAGCCCAGGATGCGGGACAGCTCACGGTGGCCCTGGTCGATGAAGCTGGCCATCGGCCCCACGGCGAACTTCTTCTTCAGCGCCCCGATGTCGCCGACCGTCTGGGCCAGGTCGGGAAACAGCACCGCGCCGGGCACCTCGGCCGGGATCAGCTCGGCCAGGGTCTTGTCCTTGCGGCCGCAATCGGAGCAGCCGGCCAGCCCGGCCAGCAGCAGGCTCCAGCCCAAAATCGTCCATTTTCGTCGCATGGTTCCGCTCCTCGGTTGGCGCTGCTCCACCGATACCACCGGCTACAGCGGGCCGTCAAACACCAATGCGGCTGCCCGGCTGCGGCTCTCGGGGCGTGGTTGACAGGCCTCGGCGGCTCGAATAACCTCGCAGAAACGGACGGAAAGAGACTTTTCTCGCCAGCGCCGACAGCATCCCGACGAGGAGCCGAACATGCATGTGTTGTGGGACGAGCCGACAAAACAGCTGGTCGCCGAGACCCGCGCCTTCGTCAAGGAGGACGTCCCGTCCGATCTGCTGCGGCAGATGGACCGCGAGGAGGTGCGTTTCGCCGCCGAGTTCATCCGGGCGGCGGCCGCCCGGGGCCTGCTCGGTGTCCGTTTCCCCGAGCAGTACGGCGGCCGCGGTCTACCCTGGACGGCCGAAGTGGCCGCCATCGAGGAGGTGGGGGTGCTCGGCACCGCGCTGGGGTGCAACTTCGTCATGCCGTCGATCGTGGGCGAGGCCTTGCACGTCTTCGGCACCGAGGAGCAGAAGCGCAAGTACCTCGGCCCGATCATCCGCGCCGAGCTGCTGTGCGCCGAGGCCCTGACCGAGCCGCGCGGCGGCTCGGACTTCTTCGGCGCCACCTGCAGCGCCCGGCGCGACGGCGATCACTACGTGCTGCGTGGCCAGAAGCGCTTCATCGTCGGTGGCGAGGGCGCCGACGTGTTCCTGGTATACGCCCGCACCGACTCGGAGGCGCCGAGCCGCGAGGCCATCTCGGCCTTCATCGTCGAGCGCTCCGATCGCTTGCAGGTCGAGCATGTCTACGGGCTGCTGGGTACCCGGGGCGGGGGCACCGCCCGCATCCGCTTCGACGACGTGCGGGTGCCGGCCGCCAACCTGGTCGGACCGCTCAACGGCGGCTTCCAGGTATTCAACCGCATGATGGTACCCGAGCGGATGACCTCGGCGGCCGGGGCGATCGGGCTCGGCCGGGCGGCGCTCGAGGTGGCCACCCGCTACAGCGACCAGCGCATGGCTTTCGGCCAGAAGATCCGTTCGTTCCAGGGGGTCAACTTCCGGGTGGCCGACTCGGTGTCGCGGTTGGACGCGGCCCGGGCGCTGCTGTGGGTGGCGGCGCTAAAGGCCGACAGCGGCGAGGATCCGCGGCGGCTGGTGTCGGAGGCCAAGCGGGTGTGCACCCAGGCCTCCTGGGATACGGTCAACGACGCGATGCAGATCATGGGCGGCATCGGCTACACCGACGTCTACCCGATCGAGCGGCTGCTGCGCGACGCGCGCTTGAGCTTGATCTGGACCGGCTCCAACGAGGTGATGAACCTGTTGATCCAGCACGAATACTACAAGGAGCTGCTGCGCGGTGGGCCCCCGGGGCGGGATGTCGAGGGCGACGCCCTGCTGGCCGACGGCGAGGAAGAGAAGGTATTCAACTGAGGCGCGGCCGGCGGCGGGCCGGTGCGCCCGCCGCCCGCGGCCGCCGAATCGCGGTCCGGGGGACTCGGGACCCGGCCCGACAGGTGTCTGGAACACATCGATGGGCGACAGCGAGGTAGAAAAGCTCGAGGCCCGCATCGCCGAGCTGGAGCAGCAGCTGGCCGAGGAGCGGGAGGAGTTCGAGTGGGACCTGAAGGCGGCCCGCGAGTCATCGGCCGCCACGGTGCGCAAGCTCGAGCAGCAGCTGGCCAGCCGCGGCCCGGCGGGCAGCGGGGATCAGCAGGCGCTGACCGAGCGCGCTTTGATGGCCGAGCGCAAGGTGGCCGAGCTACAGCAGCAGCTCGAGCGGGCGCGGGCCATGGCGCCGGCCATCAAGCCGCCGGAGGACGGCCTGATGCGCCAGCGGGCCGAGCAGGCCGAGGTCGAGCGGGACGCCTTGCGCAAGGAGAAGCGCTCCCTGGAGCGCACCCTGGAAGAGCGCCAGCGGGCGCTCAAGCGCGCCGAGGACAAGGCCGGCAACACCGCCGAACTCAAGAGCCAGCTCGACGAGGCGCGCCGCGAGTTGCTGGCCAAGGAGCGCGAACTCAAGGCCTCCGCCGCGGACTCCGGCGCCGGCACGGTCGAGCAGGAGCGGTTGAGCGCCGAGTTGGAGCAGCTGCGCGCCGAGCGCGACGAGAAGCAGTCGAATCTGGACGCCAGCCAGAGCCGGGTACGCCAGCTGGCCGACGAGCTGGCCGAGACGCGCCGGCAGGTCGAGCAGCTGCGCGCGGCGGACGAGCAGAAGGGCGCCACCGAGGGCGAGGCCGAGCAGGAACGCGATGCGTTGCGCCAGGAACTCGAACGGCTGAACGAGGAGCTGGCGCGCACCCGTTTCGCCTCGGGCCAGATGATCGAGCAACGCGAGCGCGAGGCCGAGCGGTTGAAGAACGACCTGGACACCGTCACCAGCAACCGCTCCGATGTCGACCAGGAGATCGAGCGCATCCGGGCCGAGGCCGAGCGCCGCCGAGAGCAGATCGAGAGCCGGCTGGCGTTGGCCGAGCAGGAGCGCGACGAGGCGGTGCAGGCGCTGCGCCGATTCCGCGAGGCCGAGTCGACCGCGGTCGGCAAGCCGCCGGATCCCTTCGATGAGCAAACCGTACGGGCCCCGATGCAGGGGGGGCGCGGTGCCGCCGATCCCTTCGTCGAGACCACCCAGCCGCACCGGCCGCCGGCCGCGGCCGCGGTCGGCGATCGCGAGCTGACCCAGCCGGGCGGCCCGCCGGCGGTGACGGGCGAGGCGGTGGCCGGCAGCCAGGAAGCCGCCGGGGCGGCCTTTCCGGCTGCCGCGGCCGGCGAGGCGGCGCCGGCCGAGCCGCAACCGGGCCCCTTCGCCAGCGGAGCCACCGAGCACGGCGAGCCGCCCATGCCGGCGCAGGACGAGGCGCCGGCGATGACCACGCCCGATGAGTCAGAGCTGGACGCCGCGCCCGCGGCCGGGTCGGAGCAGCAGACCGATGCGGTTGCGGCCGCCTTCGCCCGCCAGGCCGAGCGGGAGGCGGACGGCGGCATGCCGACGCCGATCGAGGATGCCGGCGGCGGGCTGGCCGAGGCCGGGCCGGCAGCCGCCGGGCAGTCCGACAGCGGGACCGGGACCGCGGTCGCTGGTGACGGCGAGGCTGTTGCTGGTGATGAGGCCGCCGCTGGTGATGCTGGCGATGGGGACGCTGCTGGTGATGAGACCGCCGCTGGCGGCGCGGCCGGTGACGCCGGTGAGGCTGCAGCACCGCCGGCGTCCGGGGAGCAGTCGGCTGCCGGCGATCGGGCCGCGGCCGAGCCGGTGACGGATGATGGGGACGCCGCCGAGGCGCTGGGGGCCGCCTGGATGGAGGATCCCGGCGAGCCGTCCGCCGCGGCTGGCCCGGAGCGCACCGCCGAGGTCGGCGCCCGCAAGCCGCCGGCGCCCAAGCCCGGACCCGGGCAAGCGCCACCGGGCCGTTCACTGCGCTGGTTGTGGCAGCTGCTGGGCGGGCTGGGGCTGGCCGGCCTGCTGATCGGCGGGGCGCTGTACTTCTTCCCGCGCTGGTTCGGCACCGGGGCCGCGGACGGGCAGACACCGCTGGACGCCGCGCCGGGCGACCGCGACGAGGAAGTCGGCGGAGAAGGGGCCAGCGGTGAAGAGGCCGGCGGTGAAGAGGCCGGCGGTGAAGAGGCCGGCGGTAAAGAAACCGGCGGTGAAGAAACCGGCGGTGAAGAGGCCGGCGGTGAAGAGGCCGGCGCTGGAGAAGCCGGTGACGCGGCGGCCGGCGGCGAAGAGGCCGGCGCCGGAGAAGCCGGTGATGCGGCGGCCGGCAGCGAAGAGGCCGGTGACGCGGCGGCCGAGCAGCCCGAACAGCCGGAGCGCAGCCCGGCCGCGCAGCGGGCCCTGGAGCGGATCCAGAAGCGCGGCCAGGCGCTGATCGACAAGCGGCGCTTCCGGCGGGCCGAGCGGCTACTGCGGCCCCGGGTGCGCAAGGAGCCGGCCGACGCCGAGCTGCGTTACCTGTACGCCCGCTCCCTGTTCGCCCGCCGCAAGCCCCGGGCCGCATTGCGCCAGATGGAGAAGGCGGTCGAGCTGCAACCCGATCACGCAGAGGCCTGGTTCCAACTCGGCGGCATGTACATCAAGTCCCACCAGCGCGGCAAGGCCCGCCAGGCCCTGCGGCGTTTCATCGAGCTGGTTCCACAAGATGATCGCGTACCGGCCGTGCGGCGCAACCTCAACCGGCTCCGCTGACGCGAACCCTGAACGGATCCCGGGGGGGCGACAGCCGGGATCCCTGGAGGTGGACGGTGAGCACCGGACAACTGACGACCGATATGCGGGAGTACCCCAAGGAGATCGCGCTGCGCGACGGCTCACGGGTGATGCTGCGGCCCTGCACGCAAGGCGATACCGACATCCTGTTCGATTTCTTCAAGGCGCTGACCGACCGTGACCGGCGCTACTTCAAGCACGACGTCAATCGCCGGCAGACCATCGCCGGCTGGTGCGAGGACCTGAACTACGACAAGGTGCTGCCCCTGCTTGCGGTGGCCGATGACGGCGCTGCTGCCCAGGTGGTGGCCAACGGCACCTTGCACACCGAGGAGCACGGCTGGAGCACCCACGTGGCCCGCATCCGGCTGCAGGTGCGCCCCAGCCACCGGCGCCGCGGCCTGGGCCAGGCCATGGTGCGCGAGCTGTGCGACCGGGCCCACCTGCGCGGCATCGACAAGATCCAGGCCCACCTGCGCGCCGACAACGAGCGCGGTCTGCGGCTGATGCGCAAGATCGGCTTCGTCGACGAGGGCGTGTTCAAGAAGCACGCGGTGGACAAGCGCGGCCGCCGCCACGACATCATCGTGCTCTACCAGGATCTCGAGGACCTGTGGCGGCTGATGGAAGAGATGAACCTGGAGCTCGACACCCCGTCTTTCTTCCCGTGAGCCTCAGCCCACCGCTTCGACGTGGAAGACGGGGGGTTCGATGCGTTGGGCGCGGCAGTTGGGGCAGGCGCTGGGGCGGGTGAGCTTGCGGCGCTTGCTGAAGGTGTAGCCGCAGGCGGTGCAACAGGCGGGCTCGACCACCAGGCGCTCGGCGCCGTGGCGCAGGGAGCGTTGCAGGTGCTCGAGGTGGGCGGGGACGTCCTTTTCGGAGATGCCGATCAGGCCCGATAGATCGCGGGCGGTGGCCGGTCCGGCGCGCAGGGCGTCGAGCAGGGCCTGGCGCAGGGTCTGGTCGCGGGCGGCGGGTGGTCGTGGTCGGGCCATGGGGGATTATCGGCAGGAGACGAAGCGGATCGCGTCCTGGGTCTGCTCGAGCACATCGGCGATCACCGCGATGCAACGCTCCACGTCGGCGTCGGCGGTGCCGGGGCCCAGCGACAGGCGCACGCTGCAGTGGGCCTGCTCCTCGGCCAGACCCATGGCACGCAGCGCATGCGACGGCATGGGATCGCCGGACTTGCAGGCCGAGCCCGAGGAGAAGGCCACCCCCAGCCGGTCGGCCAGCAGCACCAGCGACTCGCCGCGGATGCCGGGCAGCGTCAGGTTGCAGGTGTTGGCCAGCCGCTCTCGGGCCGGACCGTTGACCCGGGCGCCGGCCACCAGCTCCAGCAGGCCGGCCTCCAGCCGGTCGCGCAGCCGGGCCAGCCGCTCCGGCTCGCCGGCCAGCAGCCGCCGCTGGGCCAGTTCGCAGGCCTTGCCGAAGCCGGCGATGCCGGGCACGTTCTCGGTGCCCGAGCGCAGCCCCCACTCCTGGCCGCCGCCGTGGACCAGCGGCTCGAGTTCGACGCCGCGGCGGACGAACAGCGCGCCCACCCCCTTGGGCCCGCCGATCTTGTGCGCCGAGACCGTCAGCAAATCGATTCCCAGCGCGTCGACGTCGATCGGCATCTTGCCCAGCAGCTGCACCGCATCGGTGTGCAGCAGCGCGCCGCGGGCGTGGGCCAGCCGGGCCAGCTCGGCGATCGGCTGCAGCGCGCCGGTCTCGTTGTTGGCGGCCATGACGGTCACCAGTGCCGCCGGCTCGGCCAGGGCGTGCTCCAACGCCGCCGGGTCGACCACCCCGGTGCCGTCGACTGGCAATACGGTCAGCCCGACGCCCTCGCGCTCCAGCGCGGCGCAGGCCTCCAGCACGGCCGGATGCTCGACCGCGCTGGTGACGATCCGCCGCCGGCCGCCGGCCACCCGGCGCAGCACGCCCTTGATGGCCAGGTTGTCGGCCTCCGAGCCCGAGCCGCAGAACACGATCCGGCGCGCGGTGCAGCCGAGCAGCTGCGCCAGCTTGCGCCGGGCCGCAGCGACCGCCGCAGCCGCCAGAGCGCCGCGCGAGTGGATGCTCGAGGGGTTGGCGCCGCCGTCGCTCAGATAGGGCTCCATGGCCGCGGACACCTCGGGCAGCACCGGACTGGTGGCGTTGTGGTCGAGGTAGACGCGCTGCTGCGGCGCGACGGACTCGGGTTCGACCGCGGCGGCGGTCTCGGGGCCGTCCGGCCGCACCGGCGCTGCGGCCTCGCTCTGCTCGGCGGCCCGGCTGACCTGGCACAGCAGCGTCTTGTAGATGGGGAAGCCAGAGATCGGATCGAAGCGCTCCAAGTCGGTCAGCTCATTGACGTTGCAGGCTTGCCAGGCTTCCGGGCCCAGCGGGCCGCCGCCGCCCATCTGGGCGTCGACGCAGCCGGGCATCAAGTCCTCGGTCAGCCGGGCGCGAAAGCCCACCCGCCCGCGCGGCGACTCCACCCAGACCCGGTCGCCGTCGGCGATGCCGCGCGCCGCGGCGTCGCGCGGGTTGAGCTGCACCTCGGGCTCGGGTTGGGCCTGGCTGAGCCCGTCCACCCCGTGGTGCTGCGAGCGGAAGTCGTAGCGGGTGCGTGTGCCCGAGCCGAGCACCAGCGGGTAGCGCCGGGCCAAATCCGGCCGCGCCAAAGGACCCTCGGCCGGCTCGGTGTAGACCGGCAGCGCGTCGTAGCCGTGCTCGGCCAGAATGGACGAGGCGATCTCGAACTTGCCGGAAGGGGTGGCGAAGCCCGGCAGGCCGTCCCCGCGCAGCAGGCCCTTTTCCCACTTGCGGTACTGCATCATCTCGCCCGGCATCTTGACCTGGCCGCCGGCGGCGCGCACCTGCTCGACCGTATGGCCGCTGCCTTCGAGCGCATGGGCCAGGATGGCCTCCTCGGTCTGCGGGAAGAGGTGGCCATAGCCCAGCCGCCGGGCCAGCTCGGCCAGGATCAGAAAGTCGTTGCGGGCCTCGCCCTGCGGTTCGACCAGCCGTTCGCGGATCTTGAACAGCGGCCCGTAGCGCATGTAGCTGAGGTTTTCGAAGCCGGTGGTGGCCGGCAGCACCAGGTCGGCGTAGGCGGCGTCGGCGGTGGGGTAGCGATCGATGACCACCAGCAGGTCCAGCGCCGCCAGGGTGCGGCGCCAGATCTCGGGCTGCGGCCAGGCGGTGATGATGGAACCGCCGAGCACGATCAGCGCCCGGATGCGATAGGGATCGCCTTCGAGCACCGAGGCCGGCAGGGCGATGGCGTGCGACTCGCCGCGGTAGGCCGAGTAGACCGGGAAGCGATCGCGGCCCAGGGCCTTGGCCGGCTGGGGGTTGGACAGCAGGCCGCTGCGGTTCTGCGGGAAGCGGTTGGCCTTCATCTGGATCACCAGCCCGCCGGGCACGTCGAGCTGGCCGGCCAGGGCCCACAGGCAGAGCACCGCCCGGATGGCTTGCACGCCCGAGTCGGAGTACTCCAGCCCGGTGTACATCACCGGGGCGGCGCCCCGGGCGCCAGCGATATCGCGCGCCAGCTCGCGGATGGCCGCGGCCGGCAAGCCGGTGATGCCGGCGGCCACCTCGGGCCGGTAGTGCTGGGCCAGCTGAGCCAGCTCCTCGAAACCGATCGTCCAGCGCTCGACGAAGGCCTCGTCGTAGCGCTCCTCTTCGATCAGCACCTGGATCATGGACAGCGCCAGCGCGCCGTCGGTGCCAGGCCGGATGGGCAGCCAGCGGGCATCGGCTTGGCGGGCGGTGGCGCCGCGGCGCGGGTCGATGGCGATCACCTCGGCCCCGCTGGCGCGGGCGCGCAGGATCTCGTCGTGCAGCAGCGGCGGCGAGTCGGTGGCCGGGTTGGCGCCCCACAGCACGATGCGCTGGGCCTGTTCCACGTCGACGTCCATGGTGATGAACATCTCGCCCAAGGTGGCGTCGGGCGCGATCATGGCGAAGGCCACGTAGCACAGCGCGCCCACGCCCAGCGTGTTCGGCGAGCCGAACGGGAACAACACGCTGGAGGCCGAGGACACGGCCACGCCGGCCGGCTGGAACAGATCGCACAGGGGCATGTCGAAGGAGCCGCGGCCGGTGTAGATGGCGGTGGCCTCGGGCCCGGATTCGGCCTTGATGGCCTGCAGCCGCTCGATCAGCTTGTCGTAGGCGGCTTCCCAGGAGATGGGCGCGAAAGCACCGGTGCCCCGCTCGCCGGTGCGCTCCAGCGGTGTGGTCAGCCGGTCGGGGTCGTGGACGATCCGCGGGGCGTGCTCGCCTATGGTGCAGATGGTGCCCAGGGGGTGATCCGGCAGCGGCTCGACCGCCGCCAGGCGGCCGCCGTCCATGCCGGCCCGGATCCAGCAGCCGGCCGGGCAGATGCCGCACAGTCCCTCGCGCCAGTCGAGTCGCCCATCGCCTTCAGTGTCGGCTGCTTTCATCTCCATCCTTGCGGCGCAGCAGGATCAATGCGAACCAGTCGCGGTCGTCGGTGAACACCGCCCGCCGCTCCAGCCCGAAGCCGGCGAGCCAGGGCAGCAGCTCGGCCAGCCGGAACTTGCGGCTGACCTCGGTCTGGATCCGCTCGCCGGCCGGCAGCCGGTGCTCGCGGTCCAACGGTCCGATGCGGATCCGCTGCTCGCGCTCGATGCGGGCGTAGATCTCCACCTGGCGCCGCCGGTGGTTGTAGAACGATTCGTGCTCGACCGCGTCCAGGTCGACCCCGGCGTCGAGCTCGCGGTTCATGCGCCGAAACAGGTTGCGGGTGAAGGCCCGGGTGACGCCGGCCGCGTCGTCGTAGGCCGGCTCGATGATGTGCGCCGGCTTGTCCAGATCGATGCCCAGCAGGAAGTGATCGCCGGGCTGCAGGTTGTCGGCCACGCCTAGCCAGAACTCCTCGGCCTGGCTGCGATCGAGGTTGCCCACCGAGCCGCCCAGAAACAGGGCCAGCACCGGCGTGGTGCGCGGCAGCAAGCCGAAGGCCTCGGGGTAGGTGGCGTTGACCGCCACCACGCTGACGTCGCGGTGTTGCTCGACGATCTCGCGGCCGGCCGCTCGCAGGGCGCTGACGCTGACGTCGATCGGCACGTAGACCAGTTGCTCGGCGTCTTGGGAGTAGGCCGCCAGCAGGTGGGCGGTCTTGACCGAATAGCCCGAGCCGAACTCGACCAGGTTGGCCGGGCCGGTCAGCCGCCGGATGCGCTCGGCGTTGGCGACCAGGATGTCGGTCTCGGTGCGCGCCGGGTAGTACTCCGGCAGGGCGGTGATCCGTTCGTACAGCCGGCTGCCCTCGGTGTCGTAGAGAAAGCGGCAGTCCAGCCGCCGCGGCCGACCGTCGAGGCCGGCGTCGACCGAACGGGCGAAGTCCAGGACCGGATCCACCTCGCGGCTGGAACGCAGCACGGTGGTGTGGGGGCGATCGAGCGCGGCCGCCAGCCCGTCGAGCAACTCGCTCTGGTTGGTGTACTCGGTGGTCTGCATGGTCCCCCCGCAAGGCGTT
Organism: uncultured Myxococcales bacterium; assembly: GCA_964454005.1. Classification (GTDB taxonomy): domain Bacteria; phylum Myxococcota; class B64-G9; order B64-G9; family B64-G9; genus CAYVQE01. Next base: position 1,591 of record CAYVQE010000022.1, on the reverse strand, counting down.
GGTGGCAGCGCACGGTACTTAGGACACAAGGTATCCTGAAGGCGCCGCGTTGTCAAGTGCGGCCGGTTTGGAGCGATCCGCGCTGTCAGCAAATCAGGGGTTTGCCGGATGCGAAGGATGGGGTTGCGGGCGAGCCGGACGGGTGCGGCTCAGGAGAACAGCAGGCTGCCCCAGCGGGCGAAGACCGGGGCCAGCACCAGCGAGACCACGCTCATCAGCTTGATCAGGATGTTGAGCGAGGGCCCGGCGGTGTCCTTGAAGGGATCGCCGACGGTGTCGCCGACCACGGCCGCCTTGTGGGCGTCCGAGCCCTTGCCGCCGTGGGCGCCGCCCTCGATGTGCTTCTTGGCGTTGTCCCAGGCGCCGCCGGCGTTGGCCTGGAACAGGGCCATCAGCACGCCGGTCACGGTCACGCCGGCCAGCAGCCCGCCCAGGGCCTTGACGCTCAAGAAGCCGACGATGACCGGCACCAGCACCGCCAGCAGACCGGGAAAGACCATCTCGCGGATGGCGGCCGCGGTGGAGATGTCGACGCACTTGGCGTAGTCGGCCTTGGCCTTGCCCTCCATCAGCCCGTCGATGGTGCGGAACTGCCGGCGCACCTCGTCGATCATGGACGCGGCTGCGCGGCCGACCGCGTTCATGGAGAAGGAGGAGAACAGGAAAGGCATCATGCCGCCGATGAACAGCCCGGCCATGACGATCGGGTCGGCGATGTCGATCTCGTGCAGCCCCACCTGGGTGCGGAAGGCGGCGAACAGGGCCAGGGCGGTCAGCGCTGCCGAGCCGATGGCGAAGCCCTTGCCGATGGCGGCGGTGGTGTTGCCGACCGCGTCCAGCTTGTCGGTGCGCTCGCGCACCTCGGGCGGCAGCTCGCTCATCTCGGCGATGCCGCCGGCGTTGTCGGCCACCGGACCGTAGGCGTCGACCGCCAGTTGGATGCCGGTGGTCGACAGCATGCCCAGCGCGCCGATGGCGATGCCGTAGAGCCCGGCGAAGTGGTAGGCCAGCACGATGGCCACCGCCAAGATCAGCAGCGGCCAGGTGGTCGAGACCATGCCCACTGCCAGGCCCTTGATGATGTTGGTGGCGGCGCCGGTCTCGGAGGCCTCGGCGATCTGGTTCGTCGGCTTCTTGTCCTCGCCGGTGTAGTACTCGGTGATCAGGCCGATGGCCACGCCGGCCACCAGGCCGATGACGGTGGCCAGGGCGATGCCCCACCAGGCGTAGGTGGTGCCCTCGCTGGACCACTGCGCCGGCAACAGCACGTAGCACAGCACGAAGGTCGCACCGGCGGTCAAAATCGAGGTCAGGAAGGTGCCGGTGTTCAGCGCCGTCTGCGGGTTGCCGCCTTCTTTGGTGCGCACGAAGAAGGTGCCGATGATCGACAGCACGATGCCCACCCCGGCGATGATCAGCGGCAGGAAGATGCCGTTGTAGGCCTGGTCCGGAGCATGGGCCGCGATGCCCGGGATCCAGACCGCGCCCAGCACCATGGCGCCGATGATGGAGCCGACGAAGGACTCGAACAGGTCGGCGCCCATGCCGGCCACGTCGCCGACGTTGTCGCCCACGTTGTCGGCGATGGTGG
>CAYVQE010000021.1:31515-55732 GCA_964454005.1 uncultured Myxococcales bacterium | reverse complement strand
CGAGCTGCGCGCCGCGGTGCACCTGGTGGTCTCGGTCGAGGGCGATCGCTGGAGCTGGTAGCACACCAGGCCGGAATCGGTTGCGGTCGTGCCGGGATGTGGATTACCATCAGCCCGGTAGCGAACGCTGAACCGCGCCAGCACGCGCCGCAGTGGCGCATCGACCGGGAGCGATGGTCCGGTGTCCGGCCAGGCCGCAAAATCCGAGATGCCAGCGGAACAGTCCCTGCCCGAGCTGCCGCCCGGCGAGTGGATGTTCAAGCTGCGCGGCGAGGTGCTCGGGCCGGTGCCCTCGCGCGAGATCTACGAGCACATGGTGGCCGGCGACATCGACGAGGCCACGCCGCTGTCGCGCGAGGAGGGCGCCTGGCGCAGCGTCCAGCAACGCGCCGTCTGGATGCCCTTTCTGCAGTTGGCCAAGGCGCAGATCCGGGCCCGCCAGGCGCGGGCCGAGGCCGAGCGGGCGGCGCGCAAACGCCGCCTGCGCAGCCTGATCAACTGGACCATCGGCGGTGCCTTCCTGGTGCTGATCTCGTTCGCCCTGTCGTATCTGATCATCGTCCGCCGGCCCGGGCGCACCGCCGAGGCGCTCGCCGAATGGGCCGACAAGCACGTGCCGTTGATGCTGGCCAGCTCGGCCGGCGGGCCGGCGGCTGCCCCGGGCGATGCGACCGGCGGTGCCGGCACGCGCTACGGCGACATCGAGATCGATCAGATCCTGGTCGAGGATTCGCCCGATCTGGTGGCCATCAAGCCCGGCGGCCGCCGCCGGACCGACAAGCGCCAGCGCCGCAAGCGCCGCGGCGGCGATGAAAAGCCGAACCGCAAGCCCGACGCCGCGGCGGATGAGGGCGGCGACGGGGCTGATTCGGGCACCGCGGTCGCCTCGGTCGGCACGCTGGACAAGCCGGCCATCATCCGCCGGGTCTACGCCCGGCGCAACATGCGCCGGTTGACCGCCTGTCTCAAGAGCGCGATCGAGCGCAACCCGGATCTGCCCGGCCGCATCGAGCTGAGCTTCTCGATCAAAAACGACGGCCACATCCACAACGTGCAGCTCGACGACATCCGCCTGCGCGACGGTCCGCTGCAGCAGTGCATGCAGCGCAAGCTGGCCCGGCTGACCTTCCCGCCCTACCGCGGCCAGGTGCAAAACGTCACCGTCCCGTTCAACTGGAAACGTTGAGCGGTGGGGCGACCCCTTGTCGATCCGGACCGGCGATGACCGGTGAGCCGAATCGCTTTCACAGGCTGCGCGCCGGCGTGTACCGCGGCCGGCGGCGGCCAGCTGGGCGAGGGCGGCAACGAGCCTGGGGCGTTTCGGCTCAGAAGAGCGTGTAGATGAAAGGCCCGGCCCCGGTGCTGGCCAAGACGACGAAGAGGCCCACCAGCCCCAGGGCCAACAGCAAGGGAAGCAGCCACCACTTCTTGTTGTGGCGCAGGAATTGCCAGAACTCGGCCGCGAGACCGTTGCGTTTCGCGGCGGCCCGGCGGGCAAACTCTTCGGCGCGGTCGCCGCTCGTCTCTTCCGTCTCGTCTCGTTCCATGGGGGCAACCTCGCCTACGACCGGTGTTCAGAACTGACGGAAGTACCGCTCCAGCTTATCAGTCCGGCTGCGTTCGAGCCAATAGGTGTCGCGCTTCGGCTCCAGCCTGCGGCTCAGCGGATCAGCCCGGAACAGGCGGGCGATCAAGCCGATGGGCGTCAACACGGCGTAGTAGATGCTGGCCAGCAGCAGTACCGAGAGCAGCAGGCCCAGGGGAAAGGTGGCATAGCACCAGCCCAGGTAGATCGGCCGCCGCCATGGTCCGATCGAAGCGAACGCCAACAGCACGACTCCCGCGCCGATCCAGACCGCCGCGGCGGCGTGCTGGGCATGGCCCCAGAAATACAGCAACGCGCCCAACCCGGCGAAAAAGATGGCGAAAATGACGCCGAAGACGATCAGCTTGGCGGAGGACGGATGGCGGTCGATGGAGATCGGGGCCATTGCCTCAATCCGGGGAGAAGCGGGCCAGGTGATCGGCTTTTTGTCTGTCCCGCGACACCTCGTCGTTGTGCGGTTGATCGCGTTTCAGCAAGAGGTGGTTCTCGATCACCAGCGCATCCATATCGGTGGCCATGAAGCAGCGGTAGGCGTCCTCCGGTGTACAGACGATGGGTTCGCCGCGCACGTTGAAGCTGGTGTTGATGATCACCGGGCAACCCGTCTTCTCGGCGAAGCGCTCGATCAGCGCGTGGTAGCGCGGGTGGCGCTTCGCATCGACGGTCTGGATGCGGGCCGAGTTGTCGACATGCGTGATGGCCGGCACCTCGGAGCGTACCACCCGCAGCTTGTCCAGACCGCTCAAGGACGCCTCCGTGGAGCTCGGGCGCCTGGCCACGTCCGGGTGGACGTTCGCGACCAACAACATGTAGGGGCTCTGCTGGCCTTGCTCGACCTGGAAGTATTCGTGGACCCGTTCCTGTAGCACGGAGGGGGCGAAGGGCCGAAATGATTCACGAAACTTGATTTTGAGGTTCATCACGTTTTGCATTTCTGCGCTCCGGGCGTCGCCCACGATGCTGCGGCAGCCGAGAGCGCGGGGGCCGAACTCCATCGGGCCTTGCATGAAGCCGACAACCCGCCCCGCGCACATCAGCTCGATTACCCGTTCGAGCAGCGCGTCCTGGTCTGCGAACTCCTGATGGGGAGCGCCATGCGTGTCCAGATAGGCCCGGATGCGCTCCGGGCCGAACCGAGGCCCCAGCAAGGCCCCCCGCATACTGTCGCTCGGATCGGCGTGGCGCGGTCGGTCCAAAAGCTGGTGCCAGATGAGCAAAGCCACACCCAGCGCTCCACCGGCATCGCCGGCCGCTGGTTGAATCCAGATGTCCTCGAAAGGGCCTTCTCGCAGCAGCCGTCCGTTGGCCACGCAGTTCAGCGCCACCCCGCCCGCCAGGCACAGGTGTTTCATCTGCGTTTCGGCCTGGACGTGGCGGGCGGTGCGCAGGATGCACTCCTCGGTGACCGCCTGGATGGACGCGGCCAGGTCCATCTGTTTCTGGGTCGGCGGGGCGTCGGGTGGATGCGGCGCGCCGCCGAAAAGGTGGTGGAAGCGCCGGTTGGTCATGGTGTCGCTCTGGCAGTAGCCGAAGTAGTCCATGTTCAAGCGGAAGGAGCCGTCCGACTTCAGATCGATTAGCTCGTCGAGGATGGTTTGAACTCGAGTGGGCCGACCGTATGGCGCCAGGCCCATCAGCTTGTACTCGCCAGAATTGACCCGGAAGCCGCAGTACAGCGTGAAGGCCGAGTAGAGTAGGCCGAGCGAATGGGGGAAGCGCTGCTCGGCGGTCAGCTCGATGCGGTTGGCGCGGCCGGTGCCCCAGGTCGTGGTGGCCCATTCGCCGACGCCGTCCATCGTCAGGATGGCGGCTTGCTCGAAGGGACTCGGGAAGAAGGCCGCAGCGGCGTGGGACTCGTGGTGTTCGGCGAAGACGTAGCGGCGCTGGTAGCGTCCTCCCAGGCCCCGATCCAGCTCGCGCCGCAGGTGAAGCTTCTGCCGGAGCCACAGGGGCATGGCCCGAAAGAAGGAGCGAAAGCCGCTCGGCGCGAATCCCAGGTAGGTCTCGAGCAGGCGGTCGAACTTCTGCAGGGGCTTTTCGTAGAAACCGACGTAGTCGATCTGTTCCGGGGCCAAGCCGGCCATCTCCAGGCAGCACGCTATGGCCCGGCGCGGAAAACGCGCGTCGTGCTTGAGCCGGCTGAAGCGTTCTTCCTGGACGGCGGCAGCGATGCGACCGTCGATCAACAGGGCTGCTGCGGAGTCATGATAGTAGGCTGAGATACCGAGAATGACGGTCATGGCTCCTCTTCGCCGCTTGGTTCAAAATGCCATTTGTAGCCGGCGGTCGCTGCGAGTTCAAGGGTTCCGGAATCTCCTGGCGCGATCTGATTGATCTCCGCGATCGAAAGCGGGGCGAGGCGAGTGGTTCTCGGTCTGCAGAGATCGCGACCGAGGTGGAAAATCAGGGGTCGCTGCCCGGCTTGCCCGGCGGCCCCGTTCGGGAGTAATTTGAGAAGATGGCACCGCGCAGGCTCTCTCTGGGCAAGAAACTCCTGTTCGCTCTCGTTCCGACACTGGTCTTGCTCGTGTTGTTGGCCGCGGGGGGGGAGCTGGGCTTGCGGCTGGCCTACGACCGGGTCGAACAGATCACCGGTGCCGTCCGGTGGCGGGGTGCGGGACGGTCCGACGAGCGCGATGGCTGGGATCGTTATCACCCGACCCGCGGGTGGACGAATGTACCTGGTTTCACAGGCGGTGCAGACCTGCCCTTCCGCGTGACCATCAATGAACAGGGATTGAGAGCGTTCGAGCCGACCCCGAAAGCCCCCCCGACGAACGCGGTTCGACTCGCCGTCTTCGGTGATTCCTGCACCTTCGGCGAAGAGGTCGACGACGATCAGAACTTGCCCCATCACCTGCAACGCCACCTCCGCCCGGCCGAGGTGCTGAACTTCGGCGTCCACGGCTATGGGCTGGGTCAGATGATCCTGCGCCTGGAGGAGGAGGGATTCGCGTTTTCGCCCGAGCGGGTGGTGTTGATCATCACCCTGCCTTCCGACATCTTCCGGGCTCCGGAACCCCATTTCTTCCGCAACAAGCCGGCATTCGTCCTGGAGGGCGAGCGCCTGCGGGTGGCCAACGTACCGGTACCGCGGGCATCACGGCAACCCGCCTGGGCGCGCCACAGTTACCTGTTGGCCTGGCTGTTCGCCCGGGCCGAACCGCTGCCGCGGGCCGACACCCTGGAGCGGGTGCTGGACACCAGCCGGGCCCTGTTGAAGCGGTTGCGGGCGGCCTGTGGCAAGCGGGATGTGGGCTTGACCGTGGTCGATATCATCGCGCCGACCTGGATCGACAGCCGTTCGGACGAGCCCCTGGTGGATCGCATCTTGGAGGGGATGCGCCGCGTACAGGCCGAGGTGGGGATCGATGCCATCGATGCGGTGCCTTTTCTGATCGATCTGCACGAACGTGGTGGTGATCAGCTGGTGATGCCGCAGGGACATTGGTCCGGGGCGGCCAACTGCCATCTGGCCGCGCAACTCGCCGGGGCGCTCGTCGAACGCGAGCCGGGCTTGCGTCTCGATCCGGATGCCACCTGCCCGCGGATTGGTCTGGTCGACTGACAGGCTGGCCCGAGTCGAGTTCCATCGCGGAGCTGGTGTTTGTCGGCGGCCGCAAACCGCGGTGCCTTCGTCCGCTGAAAACCGCTTCTCGACCATGGGCTGTCTAACCCATTGATCATTGCCGCACCAGCCGCACCAGCCGCAGCAAGGCGAAAAAGCCGGCCAGCCACAGCAGCCCACCGACCCGGCCGGTACCGCCTGTACCGCAGCCGCCGGAAGGCTTTTCCTGGCAGCGGCCGGCATCGCCGCAGCGCCAGCCCTCGGCGCAGTCCAGGTCGGCTGCGCAGCGGCCCACGCCCAGCGCCAGGGCCACCGCCTCCCAGGCGTCGATCTTGCCGTGGCCCCAGGTGGGGTTGGGGGTGTCGGCGCCGGTGTGTGCGTCGGTCTGGGCGCTGGCGGCCAGGATGGCGCGTACCCCGTCGGGGTCCAGCGTCGGGTCGACCTGCAGCAGCAGCGCCACCACCCCGGCCGCGTGGGGACACGACATGGAGGTGCCGCGCATGGCCACGTGGCCGTTTTCGCCCTCGGCGTCGGCGTCGATGCGGGTGCCCGGCTCGAGCTCGGCCGAGCTGTTCGACTGGGCGGCCACGATGTACTCGCCGGGCGCGGTGATGAAGGGCTTGGGGCCGGTGTGCTCGGGCGCGGCCGAGGGGCCGCGGCTGGAGAAGAAGGAGATGTCGTCGACCGCAGTCTCGATGTGGGTGACCGTCTGGCCCTCGATGTCGACCCACTGGCTGCGGGTGGCCCAGGAGGCCACCGCGATCACGCCGGGGGCCACCGCCGGCATGCCCACCGACTTGCGGTTGTCGCCGGGGACGAGCCCGCCGGCGTCGCTGGGCGAAAACGACGCCGGCGGGGTGACGAAGCCCGAGGCGGCGCTCCAGGCGTCGAAGGTACCGCTGCCGCTGGCCTCGATGTACCAGGTGTAGCCGCTCGGGTTGCCGTCGTAGGCCGCCTCGGCCGGCTCGACCGCGATGTCGAGCTGGCGCTTGCCGTTGTCGGGGTTGAGCGCGGCGGCCGGCTCGAACTGCACCCGGCCCAGGCCGGTGGCCCCGTCGGCCAGCTGGAAGCTGCGCCGGGAGCCGTCGGCCGCCACCGGCTCGGTCGCGTCGATCTCGACGCCGCCGGCCTGCACCCCGATGGCGAAGGACAGCTCGGCGTCGGCCGGCATCCAGATGGTGAACAGGGCCGCGCTGACGTCGAAGCCCGTAAAGACCCGGAACAGGGTCTTGCCGCTGCCGCCGGCCGGATCGTAGCCCAGGTGGATATAATCGCTGCCCTCGTTGCCGGCCGAGGCCATCACGATGCGGCCGGGGCCGGTCAGCTCGCTCAGCGCCTGCGCCTCCAGGCTGGTGCCGTCGTGGGGCCCGTAGTGGCCGCCCAGCGACAGGTTGACCACCATGGGCTGGCCGCGGGCCTCGGCCTGGTCGAGCAGCCAGCCCACCGACTCGACCAGCAGGCCGAAGTCGATCGAGGCCACCCCCATCAGATCGGCGCCCGGGGCCATGCCGCGGAAGGTCTCGCCCGAGCCGGCCATGGTGGCCGCCACGTGGGTGCCATGGCCGATGAAGTCGGGCGAGTTGCACCTGCCGCGCACCAGGCACTCGCGCTCGCAGACCACGCCCACCTCCTGGCCGGGCGGTGGCTGGCAGCCGTCGCAGGAGCCGAAGGCCTGGTCCCACAGGGCGCGGACCCGGGTGCGGCCGCTGGGGCTTTGAAAATCGGTGTGGGCGTAGTCGATGCCGGTGTCGACCAGGGCCGCGATGGCGCCGGTGCCGTCGATCGGCAGCGGCAGGCCTTCGCCGGCCTCGATCGCGTCTACCCGCAGCGCCGGCCGGCTCAGATCCAGCAGCGGCCGGTGCGGCGGCGCCGCCTCCAGCCGGATGACCTCGTCCCGCGCGGCCAGCTCCAGCAGCACCGCCGGGGCGGCGCGCACCGGCAGGATGTCGCCTGCGGCGCGGCCGGCGTGGCCGCCGCCGGCGCGCAGCGCATCCGCGGTGGCGGCCGCATCGGTCGAGCGCACCAGCGCCGGCACCCGCAGCGGCCCGGGGCCGCGCTCGAACAGGCCCAGCGGAGTCAGCTGCCGCGGCGCCCAGACTCGGCGCAGCGCCTCGGAGCGCTGCAGCAGGTGCAGGTAGGGATTGGCCTCGCCGGCCGGCGCCGGGCCGGCCGCGGTCAAGAGCAAGAGGATGGTCGCGGGGGGCCACAGCTTCATCGCGCACTCCAGGCCAGGGGTTCGCCGCCCATCTTGCCCCGTTCGGCCCCGCGGGGGCAAGCCGTCAGTAGACGGGGCGCAGGCCGAACAGGGTGGTCTTGGCGTGGACGATGCGGCGCAGCGCCTTCATCGCCAGCAGCCGGGCCTTGGAGTCGACCGCGGCGATGGTCCGCCGATCCATCGCGTCCAGCCGGCGGATGACATCGGCGAAGGCGGCCGCCATTCTCGGCAGCCGCTGGTCGTCGACCCACTCGGGCCCGTCGTCGTCGGTCAGCAGGTAGACCGGGTTGGCGATGCTGTTGATCACCGGCACCCCGGCCGCCCACCAGTCGCCGCCGTCGGTGGGCGGGTAAGGGCCCAGCGGTCCCTCGGCCGGCAGGGTCAGCACCCGCCGCAGATCGTGGTCGCGCATGGCGTCGATCACCGCCGCGCCGACCGCCCGGTTGAAGGGCACGAAGATCCCGGTCGCCTCCGGCTGGCCGGAGGGCACCAGCCGGCCCTGCGCGTCCTCGACGGCCTCGCGGGCGATGTGCTCGATGCTGATCTCGCAGGCGACTTGCGGCAGCAGGTCGCTGCGGTGGCGTTCGATGAAGCTGCGCGTGCCGATCGAGCCGTAGAAGTGGCCGGCGCTCAGCAGCACGATCAGGCGCCGTCTCAGATCGCGGCTGGCCGCGAAGTGCTCGGCCAGCGCCAGCACCACCGCCACCCCGGAGGCGTCCTCGACCGGCGAGGCGAAGGGCGAGTCGTGGTGGCAGGACAGCACGATGGCCTCCTGGCTGGATCCCGGAATCTCGCCCACCACGTTGTGGGTCAGGCCGGGCTCGTGCACGCCGGTTACGGTCAGCTGCGCCCGGCCGTCGCCGCGCCGGGCCAGGGCCCGCAACCGCTCCCCGTCACCCCGGCCCACCCACAGCCCGGGCAGCGGCTTGTCCAGGATGTCCTTTTCCTTGAAGCCGTAGGGGGCGTACATGCGGCACGAGCCACCGGGCTGGTCGGCGACGATGCCGATGAACCCGGCCGCGCCCCGCCGCGCGGCCAGCCGGTACAGGTGCCAGCCCAGCCGCACCCAGGTGGCCGGATGATCGACCGCCGGCAGCGTACCTTCCGGGTCGTGGCGGCCGGTGGCCAGCCGCTGCAGCAGCCCGACGTTCAGCGGCGGGAAGCCGATCTCGGCCACCACCACGGCCCCGCGCCAGTCGCCGCCGGGCCGCAACCGGCGGCGGTCGGCGAAGACCAGCCGACCGCTGATACCGCCCGCCGGGGTGTGGCGGGTGTAGGGGATGGGAAAGCAGTCCATCTCCTCCAGCCCGTCGGTGGTGCCCACCCGCAGCGACCAGCGCTGCGCATCCGAATAGGTGATCGGGATGGCTTCCCGGCGCACCCCTTGCAGGCCGAAGGACTCGAGCTGCTCGCGCAGCCAGTCCTCGTTGGCCCGACCCGCCGGGCTGCCGGGTCGCCGCGGGCCCAGGGCGGTCTGCTGCTCCACCCAGCCGCGCAGCTGCGCTTCATCGAAGCCTGGCTGCGCCAGGCCGGTCTGGTTCTGGTTTGAAGATGGGTCCATGACACCTCCTCCCCGGCGGCTGACCGGCGATGCACCGGTGGGGACATTATCACCGACAATTGCTCGAATTAAAATAAAAAAGAAGGGCGAGTGCGCGCTCGCCCTTCTCGCTGCGGCCGACGGGGAGGAGGGGACCCGCGGCGGCCTGGTGTGCATTCTGAATACAATATACTACATGTGTGTCTTGGTGGTCAATAAAACTGCCGAGAAAAATTGCGCGCCACGAGAAACGCGGCCGGCCCGGGCTTGACAGGGCAGGGGATCGGTGGCTAATTCGTCCCTTGCGATGATGGCGCGTTCGGGCAAAACCGCTTTTTCTACCAGGGTGCTGACGGTCCTGCTGGCCGTGGTGTTCGGCGGTCTGCCCAACCTGTCGGCGCTCCACCTGACGCAAATCGCTCACGTATACTCCAGCGATCATCGCCACTTCCACGAGCTGGTGGTCTCGTCCGGCCGCGGCCAGCGCCCGCTGGCGGCCGACACCGGCACCGCGGCAGAGCCGGGGGCCGGTCTGCGCGGCACCACGGCGCTGGTGTCGGTGCTCGAGGAAGAGTGCCCGCTGGCCAACGCCGGGTTGCGCAACGACTGGCACTCCGGCGCACTGGTCGCCCCGGTCTGCGCCCATACGACATGGACCGCCGCGGCCGCGACCCGCCAGCCGCTGTACTGCGATACGCTGTGCCTGGTTCGCGCGCCCAAGCACTCGCCGCCCCTCTCCTGAAGTCCGATCCGACAACAGTCCATCGTTTGGATCGCAACCGCCCGCGGTACCGGACCACCGGATCTGTGGGCGCAGGAGAGGAGCAAACATGTTCGGACACAAGTGGACCCTCGGCCTTTCCCTGGCGCTGCTGGCCGCCAGCCCGCTCGGCGCCCGCGGCCAGCAGGCCGAGGCGGCCGGCGACGCGGCGGATGAGCAAAAGGCGGCCGAGGGGGAACAAAGCCCGCAATCCACCCGGCAGCTGCTGGATCGCATCGATGCGCTGGAGCAGCGGTTGGCCGAGATCGAGCAGGCGCGCCAGGCCGAGGAGCTGGAGAAGCTGCGCCAGGCGGCCGAGACCGAGGCCGCCAGCGCTCCGGACGAGCCCGCGGAGCTGGGCGAGAAGACCTACATCACCGCCAGCCGCTCGCTGCAGATGCTCAACCCCGAGATCAGCGTCAGCGGCGATTTTCTGGCCCAGCTGGTGATCGACGAGGACGCCGAGGCCTTCTACGTCGGCGCCGACGACCGCTCGGGCCTGCCCTTCCGCGCGCTGGACATGCACATCCAGTCGTCGCTGGATCCCTTCAGTTTCACCAAGATCGCCATCGGCTTCTGCCCGGAGGGGGTGTCGCTGGAAGAGGCCTACATGACCTGGACCGGGGTGGTGCCCGATTCGCGGCTGTCGGTCGGCTACATGCGCCAGCAGTTCGGCGTGGTCAACCGCTGGCACGAGCACGACCTGGATCAGACCCAGTACCCGCTGGTCCTGCACGAGATGCTCGGAGAGGGCGGGTTGACCCAGGCCGGCGTCTCGTTGGACTGGTCCACGCCGCCGCTGTGGGCCCACGCCAACGAGCTGACCGTGCAGGTGACCAACGGCTCCAGCGATCACCTCTTCGCCGGTGAGCACTATTCGGTGCCGACCGGCCTGCTGCACCTGAAGAGCTACTGGGATTTGAACGAGGACACCTACCTGGAGCTGGGCCTGTCGGGCATGTTCGGCACCAATAACGCCCGCGGCAAGCCCAGCGAGGTGACCGACGACCTGCTGCTGGACGAGGACTGGCGCACCACCTGGCTGGCCGGCGCCGATCTGACCCTGCACTGGCAGCCGCTCAAGCAGGCCCGCTACCGCTCGCTGACCTGGCGTTCGGAGGGCATCTGGGCGCGGCGCGAGGATCCCAACGGCACCGTCTCCGGCTGGGGGCTCTACTCCTACCTGCAGTACCAGGTGGACGCCTCCTGGTTCATCGGCGCCCGCGGCGACCTGGTCGACCCGCTGTGGTCCGACGATCGCACCCTGTGGCAGGCGGTGGCCTACGCCACCTTCTGGCAGAGCGAGTTCGTCTACCTGCGGCTCGAGGCCAGCCACGGCGAGCCCGGGCCGGCCGGCCACGACACCCGGGTGGTGCTGCAGATCAACTGGGCGGCCGGGCCGCACAAGCACGAGAAGTACTGAGCTGGATCGCCCGATCCAATCGAGAAAGGAAGCTGCCATGCGAAGCAAGATCACCGTCATCGGCCTGGCCCTGTGTCTGCTCGCCGCCGCTCTGCCGGCCGCGGCCGACGAAAAAATCAAGGTGCTGACCACCTCGTCGTCCTACAAACCCATCGTGGAGACCATCGGCGGCGATCTGGTCGAAGCGGACAACATCGTCAAGGGCTACCAGGATCCCCACATCGTGCGGCCCAAGCCCAGCCTGGCGGTCAAGCTGCAGCAGACCGATCTGCTGGTGGCCACCGGGCTGGACCTGGAGGCCTGGCTGCCGGCGCTGCAGGACATGTCGGGCAACAAGCAGATCATGAGCGGCCAGCCGGGCTATGTCTCGGTCAGCTCGGGGCTGGATATCGAGGAGAAGCCGACCTCGCTCGACCGCTCCGAGGGCGACGTGCACGTGTTCGGCAACCCCCACATCCACACCAGCCCGCTGAACGGCAAGGTGATCGCCGAGAACATCACCATCGGGCTGAAGAAGGTGGCGCCCGCACACGCCGAGCGCTTCGAGAAGAACCTGAAGGCGTTCAAGGCCGAGATCGACCGCCGCCTGTTCGGCGACGAGCTGATCGCCATGCTCGGCTCCAAGACCCTGTGCCGCCTGGCCCGGACGGGCCAGCTGATCCCCTTCCTGGAGAAGAAGCAGTACAAGGGCAAGCCGCTGATCGCCTACCTGGGCGGCTGGATAAAAAAGGCGCTGCCGCTGCGCGGCAAGAAGCTGGTGGCCTACCACAAGAACTGGTCCTACTTCGCCAACCTGTTCGGCCTCGAGATCGTCGGCTACCTGGAGCCCAAGCCGGGCATTCCGCCCACCCCGGGCTACATCGTCGAGCTGATCGAGATGATGAAGCGCGAGGGCATCGACACCGTGCTGGCGGCCAACTACTTCGACATCAACAAGGTCGAGCGGGTGACCGAGATGACCGGCGCCGAGCCGGTGGTGGTGGCGCTGGCGGTCGGTGGCCAGCCGGAGATGAAGACCTTCTTCGACCAGTTCGACATCTGGATCGACGCGTTGCTCGAGGCCTTCGGCGAGAAGGCCTGAGCCCGGCCCGGCGGCCGGTGCGGGAGCGCCCATGTTCGAGTTCATGCTGCGGCCCTTCCTGGAGTGCCTGATCCTGGTGGGCATCCACACCTACCTGGGCCTGCACGTCATCCGCCGGCGGGTGATCTTCGTCGACCTGGCCCTGGCCCAGATCGCGGCGCTGGGCACCATCGTCGGCGGCATCTTGGGGCTGGTGGATGGCACCGCCGCCATGACCTACTCGCTGCTGTTCTGCCTGGTGGGCGCGGCCCTGTTCGCCTCCACCCGGGTGCGCCACGACCGCATCCCGCAGGAGGCGGTCATCGGGCTGGTCTACGCCATCACCTTCGCCCTGGCCATCCTGGTGGTGCAGAAGACCGAGGGTGTCGAGCACATGGAAGGCATCCTGGTCGGCAACCTGCTGTTCGTCAAGTGGTCCGACATCCTGGCCTCGCTGGTGGCCTACGCCCTGGTCGGCGGTTTCCACCTGGTCTTCTGGAAGCGTTTTCTGCTGATCTCCGAATACCCGGAGAAGGCCTTCCGCCAGGGGATGAGGGTGCGGCTGTGGGACTTCCTGTTCTACGCCACCTTCGGCTTCGTGATCACCTTCTCCACCCGGGTGGCCGGGGTGCTGCTGGTGTTCGTGTTCCTGGTGGCGCCGGCCATCCTGGCGGTGATGATCACCACCCGCTTCAGCCGCCAGCTGTTGATCGGCTGGGGTTCGGGCACCCTGGTGACCGTGGTCGGGCTCTACCTGTCGGCCCACCCGGACATCGACCTGCCCTCGGGCCCGACCGTGGTGGCCTTCTACGGCGTGGTGCTGGCGGTCGCGGCGGTGGCATTCTACCTGGTCAAGGCCACCGACCGCCAGCGGGCCCTGGCCCACACCGGCATCGGCCTGGTCCTGGTGGCGGTGGTGGCGCTCGGCCTGTGGGGCGGCGGCCACCTGCTGGTCGCGCTGCAGGGCGAGCCGAGCGACGGTGTGCACCATGGCCACCACCACGCAGCGCCGGCGCTCGAGGATGCCTGTCCGCCCGGTGATCGGGACGCTGCGGCCGCCGGCGAGGCGCTGGGGCGCGGTCGCGGCGGGCCGGGTCGGGGCCTGGGGCTGGGCCGGGGCATGGGCCGCAGGCGCGGTCGTGGTTTGGGCCCGGGCGGTATGGGACGCGGCATGGGCCGCCGCCACCGCCACGGCCAGCCGCAGCCGGCCGCGGTCGACCTGCTGCCCGGCGAGCGGCTGGAGGCCATCTGCAGCCGGGTCGAACACGGCGACGTGGACGGTCTGGGCGAGCTGGTCGAATTCATCTCCGCCGACGAGACGCCCGAGATGTACTGCGCCGAGGCGCTCGCGGTGCTGCGCAGCAAGGCCGGCTCCGACTTCGGCTTCTCCTGCGAGGCCGAGCCCGCCGACAACCGCGAAGCCTGCGCCCGCATGCGCAAGTGGCTGAAGGAAGAGTTCTCCAGCACCGATTGAGCTGCAGGCCCCCGGGGACCTCCAACCCACCGCGATTGCTACCGGGCTGCTCGGCTCACCCCAGGGAGCCTCTGTCCGTACGGGACCGGAGCCGCGATGGGGCGCGGTCGAGGTCTGAGTCGGTGTTCGGATTGGCGGGGTGGTGTGAGTCGGACGGGCGGGCTCAGCGGCGGCGGCGCCGGCGCCGGCGGCGACGCTGTTTCTTCTCCTTCTTCTGCTTCTCCTGCCACTGCTGCTCCACCTCGTCCACCGTCATGCCCTTGCGCAGCGCGTCGGCCTTGAACAGGTAGGCCTGCTGCTGCTTCTCGCCCTCCTCGCCGCCTAGCTCCTTGAAGATCTTGGCGATGTCCTCGTAGACAGCGGCGATCTTCTCGGGCGGGTCCTTGGCCTTGGTCATCATCATGACCGACTTGGCCAGCTTGTCCAGGGCGTTCTCGTAGTTCTCGGCGGCGAAGTAGATCAGGCCCATCTGGTGGTAGATCTCGGGCGTCTCGCCCCCGGGCAGCATGACCGCACCCTCGTACTCCTCGCGGGCCTTGTTGAACAGCTCGCGCCGCTCGTCCTCGCGCTGCGCGTCGTCGGCCGGGATCAGCTCGGCCTTGGCCTGGTAGGCGCGCGCCAGCCAGAAGTGGCCCTTGGGGTCGAGTTCGTCGACGGTGACGGCCTTCTGAAAGGCCTCCTGGGCCCGCTCCAACTCGTCCATGCGCAGCAGCAGCTCGCCGCGTTTGACGTGATAGGCCACCGTGGGCTCGAGCGCCTTCTTGAACTCCTTGAGCTTGTCGACCGCCTCTTCCTGCTGGCCCAGCGCGAACAGGCTCTCGGCCCGGTCGAAGTAGATGCGCGGCAACCGGGGGTCGATCTCCAGCGCCTTGGCGAAGGCCTGGCGGGCGGCCGGGCCGTCCTCCTCCAGCGCTGCCAGCCGGCCCTTGAGGTTCCAGGCCTCGGCGTTGTTCTCGAAGGCGGCCACCGCCTGTTCGGCCCACTTCTCGGCCACGGCCACGGCTTTTTCCTGCTCGTCGATGGTGGCCAGGGCGTACTCGCCGCGGATCTGGTAGAGCATGCTCATCAGCGGCGGTGAAAACTCCGCGGCCGGGTGCTTGTCGCGGTCCATGAAGTCGCCGATGATCTTCTCGGCCTTGTCCAGGTTCTTGCCGGTCTGGAGGTAGGCATAGGCGCGGCGCAGGTTGGAGAAGACGTGGTCCGGGTTGCGCCGGATGGCGTCCTTGAAGTAGCGCAGCGCCCGGCCCAGGTTGCCCTCGCGCAGGTAGACGTTTGCGAAGTGGGCCTGGAAGTGGGGGCTCAGGCTCGAGAACTTGGAGGCCCGGCTGAAGTCCTCACGCGCCTTCTGCAAGTGGCCCAGCGCCAGGTGGGCGTAGGCCCGGGCGCCGAATACCTCGGCGTTCAGGAAGATGTCTTTCTTCTCGATCGCCCGGTTGATGATCTCGGTCAGCAACTCCACCGCCTGCTCGGCCTGGCCGTCGGTCACCTGGAGCAGGCTTTCGAGGCTGTAGCGCTCGGAGACGGGCAGTTCCTCGTCCTTCATCCAGGCCAGCAGCTTCTCGATGTCCGGCCGCCGATCGCGTTGGGCGTGGTTGCGGTACAGGCGGGCGTGGATCTGGGCGGTGTAGATCATGGCCTGCTCGTTGTCGTCCACCAGGGCCAAAGCCTTGTCCAGCCGCTTCTCGGCTGCGAGCAGATCGTCGAAGTTGTCACGCGGGATCAGCTTGCTGGCCTCCTTGACGTGGCCGCGCATCTCGGTGACCACCTGGACGTGGTGGTCGTAGTAGAACAAAAAGCCGACCACCGCCGCCAACACCACGAACAGTTGCAGCCCGGCCCGCCACAGCGGTTTGGGCGGCAGCTTGGTGTTGTGCACCTGCCGCGGTGGCCAGTCGTGCTCGGGCTGGCCGTTGGCCGAGTCGAGCTTGGGCAGCTTTTCGTCCAGCGATTCCAGCAGCGCCCGGGTGTGGCCATCGCCGGGGGCGATCTCGAACGCCCGGGTCAGCTCGCCGATGGCCTTCTGCTCCTGCTGGCGCTCGAGGTAGATCTCGCCGAGCGTCCGGTGGGCCACCGAGTCGTCGGGCTTGCTGCGCAGCACCTTGCGCAGCTGCTGCTCGGCGTGGGCGTCGTCGTAGTTGTGGTAGTACGCCATGGCCAAGGCCAGCTGCCCCTCGGGGACCTGGGGCGCTCGCTTGAGCCCCTCGCGGCATACCTGGATGGCCTGCACCGGTAGATCGCGCTCGATGTAGGCCTTGGCCAGATGGACGAAGTTGCTCGAGTCCGCCTTGAAGTCGGACTCCAGCCTGTCGATGTCCACTGCGGAATTCGATTTCGCCTCGGCCATCCTGTCCTCCGGCGTAAATGGCTGGTAACTCTGGCTGAACCTGTATGTGGCGATCCGAATAGCAAAGGCGACAGGTGCTGTCAAGCAAAGACGCCTCGCGTTTGACGCGGCCGCCGCTTGGCGGTAGCCTCCGGGGTCGATCCCCGCGGACGCTTGGAGATGGGCCCATGCGCAGACGCCTGTTTCGGCTGACCGGCTTCAGGCTCGGAATCCTGTTGACCCTGTTCTTCTGTCTGATCAAGGTGCTGGTCGACCTGCGCGGACCGGGCCAGTTCATGGTCTTGCAATTTTTGGACAATATCGAAAACAGCTTGTTGGACATGAAGTTCCGCGCCCGGGGCTACCCGACCGACCCGGAGGAGCTGGAGCGCTTCCGCGATTCCGCCCACGTGGTCATCTGCGCGGTGGACGAGAAGAGCATCCGCATGCCGGATCTGGGCATGTGGCCCTGGCGGCGCTTGGCCAGCGTCCGGCTGATCGAGCAGCTCGAGCGCTGCGGGGCCGAGGTGATCGGCTTCGACGTGGTCTACTCCGAGCCCGACGCCTCCCGGGTGGCCCCGGTGATCGAGCAGATCGCCGAGCGCTACCTGCAGCGCGACGCTCCCGATCCGGATTTCGCCCGGTACCTGAAGCAGACCCGGGCAGCGGTGCAGGGCGACCGGCGGCTGGCCGCGGTGCTGGAGCGGACCGAAGACGTGGTGTTGGGCTACTTCTTCTTCACCACCGAGGAGGAGATCCGGCACCTGGATCGCGCGGAGGTCATCGACCAGGGCATGGAGAGCATCGGCTTCGGCACCATCGGCTACATCAAGAAGCACCCCCGGGTCGATCTGGCCGAGGTCTACCCGCGGGCGCTCGGGGTGCGGGCCAACCTGCCGCTGTTCACCGACGCAGTCGAGTATTACGGCTTTTTCAACCAGCTGGCCGACGAGGATCGCATCTACCGGCGGGTGCCGATGCTGTTCGCCTACCGGCGCCCGGCCGAGCCGGGGCAGCAGCAGCCGATGGCCGACGTGTTCCCCTCGCTGTCGCTGCAGGTGCTGTCGCTGTACTACGGCCAGCCGGTCAACCTGTTCGCCTTCACCCACGACGGCGAGTCCTTCCTGCCCCACTACACCGGCTTGTACATCGGCCCCATCGGGCCGCCGACCGATGAGCACATCGCCATCCCGGTCGAGTCGGGCGGTCGCTTCCGGCTCAACTTCTACGGCCCCAAGCAGACATTCCGCCACGTATCGGCCGGCGACATCATCCACGGCGAGCCCGCGGCCTGTCGGGCGGTGCGCGACAAGGTGGTGCTGGTGGGCGTGACCACCGTGGGCATCTTCGACCTGCGGCCGATGCCCTACGAGCCCGACTACCCGGGAGTCGAGCTGCACGCCACCGCGGTGGAGAACGTGATACGGCGCGACTTCCTGTCGCGGCCCTACGCCTTCGGCTGGCTGGAAGCGGGCTTCATGCTGCTGATCGGCATCGGCTTCAGCTGGCTGCTCAACCGGTTCCGGCTGACCACGGGGCTGATCATCACCCTGCTGGTCTGGGCGGCGGTGATGGTGGTCGATTTCGCCATCCTGTTCCCGGCCGGCATCTGGGCCCAGACCGTTCCGCTGGCGGCCCAGATCATCCTGTTGTTCCTGGCCATCGCGGTCTGGCGCTATGTCACCGAGGAGCGCCAGAAGCGCGAGACCCGGCGGGCGTTCCAGTTCTACCTGTCCAAGGACGTCATCGACGCCGTGCTCAGGGATACATCCAAGCTGGGCCTGGGCGGCGAGCGGCGCGAGCTGACCGTGCTGTTCTCCGACATCCGGGGATTCACCACCATCTCCGAGGGGCTGGCGCCCGAGGATTTGACCGCGTTGCTCAACGAGTACCTGACCCCGATGACCGACCTGGTGTTCGAGCACCGCGGCACGCTCGACAAGTACATGGGCGATGCCATCATGGCCTTCTACGGCGCCCCGATCGCGTTCGCCGACCACCCCCACGCCGCCTGCCACACGGCGCTGGAGATGATGTCCGTGCTGGCCGAGCTGCGCCGGGGCTGGCGCCAGCGGGGTCTGCCCGAGATCGACATCGGCATCGGCATCAACACCGGCATGATGTCGGTGGGCAACATGGGCTCGGTCAGCCGCTTCGACTACACGGTGATGGGCGATCACGTCAACCTGGGCTCGCGGCTCGAAGGGCTGAACAAGCAGTACGGCTCGCACCTCATCATCAGCGAGTTCACCCGGGCCGCCATCGGCGACGCCTTCACCTGCCGCGAGCTGGACTCGGTGGCCGTCAAGGGTAAGCAGGAGCCGGTGCACATCTTCGAGCTGCTGCACGCCGGGCCGCCCACCGAACACGACGCCTGGATCGCCGAGTTCGACGCCGCCCTGGCGGCCTACCGCGCCCAGCGCTGGTTCGACGCCATCAGCGGGTTCAAGGCCCTGGTCGAGTCCCGCGGCGACGAGCCGGCGCGAATTTTCATCGAACGCTGCCGCCAGATGCACACCGCCCCGCCGGGCGAGGGCTGGGACGGCGTGTTCCGGATGGAGACCAAGTGAGGGGCGGTGGCGAGCCGGCCCAGCGGATCCATGTCGAAGGGTTCTTCCGGGACCGAGGAGGCGGATGATGGCGAAGCGAACGACGGCCAAGGGCTCGACGGCGGGACCGAAGCGGTCCGGCGGCCGCGGGGCCGGGCAGCGGCAGGCGGACGCGCTGGAGGCCCTGCGGGCCGAGAATCGCCACCTGCGCGACGAGCTCGAACTCTACCGCCTGTTGGGCGACTTCGAGGGCGCCGGCTGCAGCCTCGATCGCCTGCTGGGCCGTTTCCTGCAACGGGTGATGAAGCTGCTGGGCACCCGGGCCGGTACCGTGTTCGCCCTCGACGCGGAGACCGACGAGCTGATCTTCCGGGTGGTGCGCGGTGAGGCCCGCGCTCGGCTCAAGGGCCGCCGGATGCCGATCGATCGCGGCATCGCCGGCTGGGTGGCCCGCACCGGCCGGCCGCGGCTGGTGCGCGACGTGCGCCGCGACGAGCGCTGGTGGCCCGAGGTGGCCGAGCTGGTCGGTTATCCGACCAAGGACGTGCTGGCGGTACCCCTGCGCGCGCGCACCGGGCGGTTGGTGGGCGTGGTCGAGCTGCTCAACAAGCGCGACCACGCCGGCTTCGACCGCGTCGACCGCGACTACCTGGTCGCGCTGTCGAGCTCGGTCGGCACGCTACTCGACAACGCCCGGCTGTTGGCCGAGAGCCAACAGCGCAACCTGCAGCTCGAGCTGCTGGCCGAGGTGAGCGCGCTGATCAACTCGACCCTCGAGCCGGAGGCGGTGCAGCGGCGCTCGCTGGCGGCGGCCATCCGGTTGGTGGCGGCCGAGGCCGGCTCGTTGTTGCTGCGCGACGAGCGGACCGGCGAGCTGTACTTCCAGATGGTGGTCGGTGCTCGGGCGCGGCAGGTGCGCCGGGCCCGGCTGGCGCCCGGCGAGGGCATCGCCGGTTGGGTGGTCGAGCACGACCGGCCGCAGGTGGTCCACGATTGCCGGGCCGACGAACGCTGGAGCCCGCGGGTCGATCGCAGGAGCCGCTTCCAGACCCGCAACCTGATCTGCGTGCCGGTGCGCCACAAGGGACGGGTGGTCGGTGCGCTGCAGGCGCTGAACAAGAAGAAGGGCCGGTTCGATGCCGACGATCTGGACATGCTGGCCGCTTTGGCCGATCAGGTGGCCACCGCGCTGGCCAACGCCCGGCTCTACGAGCAGCTGCAGGCCACCCTGTACCAGACCAGCGAGGCCCTGGCCGAGTCGATCGAGGTGCGCGACGCCTACACCGGCGGCCACACGCGGCGGGTGGTCGAGCTTTCGCTGGCCATCGCCCGGCGCCTGAAGCTGCCGGCGGACGAGCTGGAGCGCCTGCGGCTGGCGGCGATTTTGCACGACATCGGCAAGATCGGCGTCGACGATCAGGTCCTGCGCAAGCCCGGTCGGCTCGAGGGCGACGAGGTGCGCCAGATGAAGCGCCACCCGCTGCTGGGCGAGGAGATCCTGGCGCACATCGGCTACCTGGCCCCGGCGCTGCCGGGCATTCGCTCCCACCACGAACGCCACGATGGCCGCGGCTACCCCGACGGGCTGGCCGACGATGCCATCCCGTTGATCGCCCGCATCATCGCGGTGGCCGACACCTACGACGCCATGACCTCGGATCGGCCCTACCGCAGCGGGTTGGATGCAGCCGTGGCCGCCGAGGAGATCCGCTCCTGCGCCGGCGCCCAGTTCGCCCCCCGGGTGGCGCGCGCCTTCGCCCGCGCCTACCGCGCCGGTGAGATCGGGCCGCCGCCGAAGGCCGCCAGCGGCCGGCGACGCCGGAGGAGCTCCAATTGACACCCTCGTGGTATTCTGCTACCGAGGTCGCTGGGTGGAACAGCCGCCGGGGCCCCGGCGGCGCCGGCCCCGCCCGCTTGGAGGACACCGTTGGAAGGTGACAGGCTCTTCGACCGCTTCGGCCGGGAGTTTCCCGAAGGAACGGTGATCTTCCGCGAGGGTGACGTGGGCAACGAGATGTACGTCATCCAGTCGGGCAGGGTGAACATCACCAAGCGATCCCGCGACGTGGAGAAGGTGCTGGTCACGCTCGGGCCGGGGGCCTTCTTCGGCGAGATGGCCATCATCAACAACAAGCCGCGCTCGGCCTCGGCGGTGGTGGTCGATACGTCCCGGCTGCTGGTCATCGGGCCCAAGACCTTCGACGCCATGAT
Organism: uncultured Myxococcales bacterium; assembly: GCA_964454005.1. GTDB lineage: Bacteria > Myxococcota > B64-G9 > B64-G9 > B64-G9 > CAYVQE01. The sequence continues at coordinate 35,003 of CAYVQE010000021.1, read as the reverse complement.
CCGGGGCAACACCGAGATCGCGGTGCGCATGATCAAGATCCTGGCACAGCGGCTGCAAACGGCCGACGAGCAGATCGAAAACCTGATGATAAAGGACGCCAACTCGCGGGTGGTCCACTTCCTGACCCATCTGGCCAGCAAGGGCAAGCAGGTCGCCGGGGGCACGCTGGTCGAGATCGCACCCGACGATCTGGCGACCAAGATCGGCTTGCAGACGCGGGAGGTCGAGGAGGTGTTGGCCAAGCTGCTGCGGGCGCGATTGGTCCGCGAGCACGAAGCCGAGGGGGGGTTTCTGATCCACGACGTGAACCGCCTGCGCGAGTTCCTCGAGTTCCTCGAGATGAAGGAGAAGTTCGGGGACATCTGATCCCCGGAGCCCGCGCGGCAGAACGGGTCGGCTATAGTCGGTGATGAGGCGTCCAGTCAAAATTCGGGTATTGGGCACCGAGACGGCCAGGGAGGCCGGGTTCTTCGCCCCCAGCCTGCTGGTCGGCCAGCACGTATTGATCGATGCCGGTTCTTTCGGGGCCGCGCTGACGGTGGCCGAGCAGCGCCGGATCGATCACGTTGTGCTCAGCCACGCCCACCACGATCACGTCAAGGACCTGGCCGAGTTCGCCGATCTGGTGATCGCCGATCGCAAGCGTCCGGTTCAGGTGCACGCCAGCCGCGAGACGCTGCGGGTTCTGCGCGAGCACCTGTTCAACAACCGCCTGTGGCCCGATTTCTTTTCCTTGCCCAGCCCGGAGAATGCAGTGCTGGCGGCGGCGCCCTTCGAGCCGCGCAAGCCCTTTACGGTGGCCGGTATGCAGGTGCGGGCCATCCCGGTCAACCACCCGGTCGAGACCATGGGCTTCATCGCGCGCACCCCGGACGGCTCCTTCGTCTACTCGGGCGATACCGGCCCGACCGAGGAGCTGTGGCGCGCGGCCAACCGCCTGCGCCGGCTGAAGCTGCTGCTGATCGAGACCAAGTTCCCGAACGAGCTGCAGCTGGTGGCCGACGCCGCCGGCCACCTGACGCCGCGGACGCTGGCGGCCGAGCTGCGCAAGATCCGGGCGCCCGGCGTGCCGGTGGTGCTCTACCACATCAAACCGGATCGCCGCCGGGTGGTGAAACGCCAGATTCGGGAGCTGGGCGACGAGCGGCTGCGCATCATGCACTCCGGCGACCGCTATCGTCTGTGAGCCGGCGCGCTGCGGACTCCGATGCGCATCGAGCAAATCACGGCTTTCCTCTACTCGCTCAACCCCAAGGGCATTCGATTCGGCCTGGAGAACACCCGGCTGGTGCTCGAGCAGCTCGGTCGGCCCCAGGCGGCCTACGCGACGATCCACCTGGCCGGCTCCAACGGCAAGGGCTCGACCGCGGCCATGATCGAGGCGGTGCTGCGCCGCAGCGGGCTGCGGGTCGGGCTGTATACCTCGCCGCATCTGAATCACTTTCGCGAGCGCTTTCGCGTCGACGGCCGGCCGGTGGCCGATAGCGACATCGAGCGCGTCGTCGATCGGTTTTTCAGCGACGGGCTGGAGGTCGATCCGGCCGCGGTGGCCGACTGGATCGAGCGCAACGACATGGTCCGCCGCATGGCGGCCGAGACCTGGTACGGCGAGCGCGGCTGCGGCTCAGACTTCTGCCGCTTGACCTTCTTCGAGTGCACCACCGTGCTGGCGCTGCTGCTGTTCGAGCGGGCTCGGGTCGACGTGGCCATTCTGGAGACCGGCATGGGCGGCCGGTTGGACGCGACCAACGTGGTCCGGCCGCGGGTGTCGCTGATCACTCCGATCCAGCTCGAGCACACCGCCTGGTTGGGCGACACCATAGCCGCCATCGCCGAGGAGAAGGCCGGCATCATCAAGCCCGGCGTGCCGGTCGTCAGCGCGCGCCAGCATCCGGACGCGCGGGAGGTCATCCGCCGGGTGGCCGGCGAGCAGGGCAGCCGGCTGGAGTTCGTCGGCGACCGGATCGGCTTCGCGGGCAGCTGGCGCGAAGCGCGCTTCGCGGTGGCCGGCCGGACCTTGGGGCCGGTGCGCCTGGGGCTGGCCGGTGCCCACCAGCTCGAAAACGCGGCCCTGGCCGTCGGCTGCCTGCCCTGGCTGGGCGAGCCGGTCTGGCCCCCGGCGGACGCCGCGGTCGAGCGCGGCCTGGCCGCGGTGCGCTGGCCCGGCCGCTTCGAGCGCTTCGGTCCGCGCGGCGAGTGGATCCTGGACGGCGCCCACAATCCGGACGGCGCCCGGGCCCTGGTAGCCACCCTGGACGAGGTGTTCGGACCGCACCGGCTGGAGCTGGTCTTCGGCGTGCTCGGCGACAAGGACTCGCGGCGCATGCTGGAGGTGCTCGTCCCGCGCGCCGAGCGGATTCACCTGGCCCGGCCGCTCGACGCCCGCGGCCGCGATCCGGCCGAACTGGCCGCGGAGTTCGATCGCCCGGTCGCCGTCCACGCCTCGGTCGGCGATGCGCTGGCGGCGGCCCGGGCCAGGGACGGGGCGGGCGGGCCGGCGGACACGCCCCAGCCGCGGCTGGTCACCGGCTCGCTGACGGTGGTCGGCGAGGCCCGCCGCTGGTTGCTGGATCACGGCCTGGAGCCGACACCGGCGGCGGATTGCTAGCCCCGGGGGTCGGTTGCAAGGAATCCGGTGGCTTGGCTCCCCCCGCGGGGCCTGAATTAACAACAATTAAGCTTAATTTAATAAAAATTATAAGCCGAAAACTTGTCCTGGCGCCCGCGTCTGTGGTAGGGGTTGAGCGATTTGATCGATCCCGGAGGTCCTGGCATGACCGCTGGTCAAACCGCTCTCTCGGCCGTCGCCGCGTTGCTGCTGGCCGCCGGCTTCAACCCGACCGCCGCAGCCGCGTCCAACCGCATCAACGGCGTGCGCGTCTCGACCGACCGCGACAGCACCGTGGTCGAGATCGCGGGCGAACGCGCCCCCAACTTCACCACCTTCAAGCAGAGTTCACCGCGGCGGGTGATCGTCGACGTGGCCGAGTGCCGGCTGGGCCGGGTGCCTGGCCGCATCCAGGGCGACGGGCGGCTGGTGTCCAAGGTCACCACCGCCCAGTACGGCCAGGCGCCCCACGGGATCTCGCGCGTGATCATCGGCCTGTCGCGGGCGGCCGAGTACAAGGTGACCACCCGCGGCGGATCGTTGTTCGTCCGGTTGAGCCCCGGCGCCGGCGGCCTGATGGTCTCGGCCGGCGTGCCGGTGGCGCCGCCGCGGCGCGATACCGAAGCGGCCGCCGCCGACGGTCTGGATCTGCCGCTCGACGTCAGCCCACCGGCGGTGGCCGATGCCGAGCACCTTCCGCCTTCGCCGGAGGCTTCGGCGGACGAGTCCGCCTTGGCCGAGGAGGCTTCGGCGGACGAGCTGGAGCCGATGGTGGAGCCTGAGCCTGAGCCGGAGCCGATGGTGGAGCCTGAGCCTGAGCCAGAGCCGGTGCGGCTGGCCATGGCCTCGCCCTCGCCGGCGGCGGAGCGTGCCGATCCC
>CAYVQE010000021.1:0-31415 GCA_964454005.1 uncultured Myxococcales bacterium | reverse complement strand
GAGCCGGTCGCCGAGCCGGTCGCCGAGCCGGTCGCCGAGCCGGTCGCCGAGCCGGTCGCCGAGCCGGAAGCCGAACCTGAAGCGCAGCCCGAGCCGGTCGCCGAGCCTGAGCCAGAGCCGGTGCGGCTGGCCATGGCCTCGCCAGGCGGGGCCGAGCCGGAGCCGCCTTCGCCGGAGGCTACGGCGGCCAGGGCCGCCGGGGGTGGGGAGGCGCCCGAGCCGGTGGCCGAGTCGGAGCCGGTGCTGGTGGCGCAGGAAGAGGATGAGGGCGAGGAGTACGACGACGAGGACATTCCGGTCGCTCCCGGCGTCGACTCCGAGCCGGTCGAGCCGCCACCCCCACCGCCGCCGATGGAGGAAGAGGTCGAGCCGCCGCCGCCGCCGGTCGAGGAGGGTGATTTCGAATCCTTGCCGCCACCGGCCGAGGAGGATGATTTCGAATCCTTGCCGCCACCGGCCGAGGAGGATGATTTCGAGCCCCTGCCGCCGCCGCCCGAGGATGACGCGTTCGGCCGGGTGGAGGAAGAGGTGCCGGCGGACCCGGCTTACTCCGAGGTCGAACAGGAGCGGATCGAGATCGACGGCGCGCTCAAGGACATGACCTGGGTCGGCTTCCAGCAGACCCTGGAGGCCTCGCGGGTGTTCATCAAGACCAACGAGCCGGTGCGCTACCACGTGACCGAGGAAGGCGACGAGCTGGTGGTGATCGAGCTCGAGAACACCCGCATCCCGCTGCGCAACAACCAGCGTTTCCTCGACACCCACTTCTTCGACTCGGCGGTGACCATGGTCACGCCGCGGGAGATCGAGGGCGTGTCGCGCAACGTGCGCATCGAGATCCAGCTGCGCAACAAGGTGCCCTACCGAACCGGCCGTGACGATAACATGGTCTATCTGGACTTCCAGCGGCCGTGAGCCCCCGATCGGCGCGTCTGGGGCTGTTGCTCGCCCTCGCCGCGGCCGCTGCCGCGCGCGCCGATGATCTGCAGCGCCCCTTACTCCAGCTCGAGCGCATCGAAGGACCGGTGCGCATCAGCGGCGACCGGTTGCGCGCCACCGAAGGCGGCCGCCGGCTGGTGGTCACCGGATCGGTGCGGCTCAGCGCCCGGGGACTGGAGGCGCGGGCCGACCGACTCGAGGTCTGGCCGCGTCGCGAGCGCGCCGAGCTGCGCGGCAACGTCCGGCTGCTGCAGGGCCGCCAGGTGGTGCTGTGCCGGCGGCTGCTGCTGCGGCGCGACGCGGCCCGGGCGCTGCTGGAACGAGCCACCGTGCTGGTCAAACGCAGCGCCACCGCGCCGGCCGCGGCCTGCTGCAGCGCCGCGGAGCTGGAGTGGTCCGGCCACAACGCCCTGCGCCTCGAAGGGCGGCGCTGGGAGCGCGACGGCCGGCGGCACCACCTGAGCGGGGTCCGGTTCACGCCCTGCGACTGCGGCCCCGACGAGGCGCCGTCCTGGGAGCTGCGCGCCCTCGAAGCCGACGTCATCGCCGACGAGCGCGCCTGGCTGCGGCGGCCGGTGTTGGTGCTCAAGGGCTTGCCGGTGCTGGCCCTGCCGGTGGCCTATTTGCCGCTGAGCGAGCGCCGCAGCGGGCTGCTGATGCCGCAGTTCAACTACTCGGGCCGCGACGGCTTCGTGTTTTCGGAGTCGCTGTTCGTCACCCTGGGCCCGCAGGCCGACACCACCCTGGCGGTCGACTGGATCGAGGAGCGCGGTTGGCGCGAGCGGCTGGAGGTGCGGGCGGTGCCGCTGCGGCGCAGCTGGTTCGTCGCTCGGATGAGCCACATCGGCGACCGCAAGGCGACCGGCGACGCGGGCGGTCTCGATCACCGCTTCAGCGCCGAACTCGACGGCTGGCTGGATGGGCCCGGCGGTCTGGGGCTGCGCTCGGCGGTGCGGCTCTACTCCGACAGTGACATCAAGCGCGACTTCATGAGCGAGATGGCCGGCCGGGCAGCCGATGCGGCCCCCTCCCGGCTGTCGCTGTTCTGGAGCGGCGACGACCAGCAGGTCGAACTCGACGCCGCCTGGTTCCAGGATCTGCGCCTGTCGGGCGTGGATCTGTTCTCCGCGGCCGATGCCGAGCTGCGCGAGCGGGCCGGCATGGATCCGGTCGGCGACACCATCCAGCGCTTGGGGGCCGTCCGCTGGCAAGTGCTGCCGTTGCCCCTGTTCGGCTGGCCGGTGCGCGGCGGGCTGGTGCTGGAGGCGGCCAACCTGTCGTCGCTGCAGGCGGCCTGGCGCGACTGGGGGCTGGACGGCACCCCCAATCAACGCGAGCCCCGCTACAGCGACGGGCCGACCGCAGCGCTGGCCGATCGGGTGGGCGATGACGGGCCCGGGGGCGAGGGCGACCGGGTGCTGGGCGCGGGCGAGCTGCGCCGGGCGCTGCGCCTGCGCTTGGAGCCGGAGCTGGACTGGGGCCACACCTTCGGTCGCTTCGCCCGGCTGGAGGGGCGGCTGGCCCACCGGCAGCTGGTCTACCTGCCGCACGGTCCGGCCGCGCCGGCGCCCGCGACCCGCGGCATCACCTTCGCCCGGCTCGAGTTCGGCAGTCGGCTGGCGCGCACCTTCGAAGGCGACGGGCGGTCGATCGGCCACAGCGTCTCGCCCCGGCTGCGCTTGGCCGGTGCCTGGAGCGGAGCCGCCAGCGGGGCCGTACCGCCCGTGCTGGATCTTTACGACCGCTTGCTGGCCGACGCGGTGCAGCTCACGGCCGGGCTGGAGACCGGGTTGGCGCGGCTGGGGGCGGGGGGCCTGGACGAGCCCCGCCTGCGGCTGTGGCTCGACCAGGGCGTCGACCTGCGCAGCGGCGGGCTGGCGCAGCTGAGCGCCGGGCTGGAGCTGGACTGGAGTCCGGTCCACGGCCGGCTGCAGGCCCAGGCCGACTGGTCGCGGCCGGCGCTGGCCGAGCTCGACGCCGCGGTCTGGTTCGCCGATCGGCGGGGCGATTCGCTGCGCGCCTCCTACCTCTACCTGCCGTCGCGGCGGGCGGCCGGCGGGCCGCCGCTGCCCTTGTCGGAGCGCACCCAGCTCGAGCCGGGCCTGCTGTTCGGCGTCGATCCTGCCGCCCTGCGCGGCATGGGCGAGGGGCTGCACGTGCTGGGTATCGACGCCGGGGTGGAGCTGCTCTGGGGGCTGCGGCTGAGCGGCGGGGTGCACCTGGATCTGCGCGCTCGCGACTGGAACACCTACTCCGGTGGGCTGCGTTATCGCTCGGACTGCGGTTGCTGGGGGATCTCGGCCGCCTTCCGCATGCTCAAGGGCCAGTCGCTGCCGGACTTCTTCCTGCTGCTGGATCTCGGCCCGCTGGGCCGCGCCGGTGCCAGCACCGCCGCTCGCATCTGACCGAAGCTTCCTTGGGAACTTCTAACCCATTGATCTCATCATCCCCGCCCTTCGGGCGGGGGAACTTCAGATCTGAGCCCGCCAGCGGGCCGCCGCATCAGCCGGACGTGGGCCCATCCGGCTCCGGCGGCAGCAGTCCGCGGTAGAGGATGTTGGTGATGACGCCCTTGTTGTGCTCGTAGCGCTCGTCCTCGGTGGGCTGGATGGTTCCCAGCAGGTAGCCGGTCAGGATCAGCTCGATGGTGCCGAACACCATGTAGGCCATCAGCTTGGCGTCCAGGTCGGTGCGGATCTCGCCGCGCTGCTGGTGGCGTTGCAGGATGGCGGCCAGGGTCTCGAAGGCGCGTTCGAAGGCGTCGATCTTGGGCTTGCGCAAGAACTTCGACGAGCGGGCGATCTCCATGACCACCACCTGGATGACGTCCGGCACCAGCCGGTAGGCGTCCAGGATGAAGTCGACCACGGCCCGCAGCTTGCGCTCCAACTGCTGCTCGGGCTCCTCCTCGACCGTCTCCAGCACCCGGGTCAGCAAGCCCCAGTTCTCGTCGAAGATGGTGTTGAGGATCTCTTCCTTGTTGTCGAAGTAGTGGTAGACCAGTCCGTAGGCGACCCTGGCCTCGGAGGCGATGTCCGAGATGCGGCAGCGGTGAAAGCCCTTCTGGGCGAACACGCGAACGGCCGCGTTGAGGATGAGCCTGCGTTTCTGGGTGGCGCTCGAGCTGTTGCGTTTGGTCTTGGTCGGCATGCCGGATGGCACCTCGGAATTGTAAATTGACGAATCAGTCAACGCGCTAGGCTAATCGCGGCGGGCCGGTCTGTCAAGCGGATCGCCGATCGGAATCGCGTCCGCGGTGTCCGCTGGCGTCGAAGGTCTTGCCGCCGGCGCGGCCGGGTGGCAGAATCCGGCCATCGCCTGTCGGAGTGAACACGGGACAGCGCCGAACGTCCAACTCGGCGAACCCTAGAGAACCGGAGGAACCCATGCACCGCATCACCGTGTCGTTGTTGTGCCTGTGCCTGATCCCGACCGCCGCCGCGCCGGCCCGCGCCGACTCGTCCGAGTCGGTCGGCCTGGGCGTCTCGCTCGGGGTGGCTTTCCCCGAAGGGACGCTGGACCGGGACAAGGTCGACCTCGACGACTGGGACGCCGCCTTCAACTGGGGCTTCTACGTCAATATCCCGCTGATCTACACCTTTCACCTGACGCCATCGGCCGAGCTGTACAAGATCGGCGATCAGAACGCCACCGACATCAGCCTGGCGTTCAAGTTCATCGTCCACGTCTGGAAGCTGGACCTGTTCGTCGGCGTGGTGCCGGGGCTGACCACGGTGGCCGACCTCACCGCGCCCAACGTCGGCGGCCTGGCCGGGTTGTCGTTCAACCTGTTCGCAAACCTGGATTTCTTCTTCCAGGCCAAGTACAAGATCATGTTCCACGGCGACCGCAATGCGCGCACCCTGCACGGCCACGCCGGGATCCTGTTCACCTTCTGAGCCCCGGGCCGGCCGCATCCGTGGCCAGCGAAGGCTTTTTTTTAGGCAAAAGTGTATTTCTATCAACAGGTTGCTGCGGATACGTCACTTGACCGATTGTGCCCCTGGCCCCCCCGCGCTATAAAGGTACCATCGAGACCGAGGCAATTCGATTCGGAGATTGAAACGCAGCGCGATACGCATGTTGGTCGGGACCAGGAACCCCAAAGGAGGCAGGACATGTTGATGAAGCTGAGAGGACGTCGTGGTCAGGGTATGACCGAGTACATCATCATCGTGGCGCTGATCGCCATCGCGGCCATCGGTGTCGTGTCGCTGTTCGGCGACAACATCCGGGCGCTGTTCGCCACTTCGGCCAACGCCCTGGCCGCCAACGAGTCGGCCACCGCGGAGACCGAAGAGGCCGATGACAGCCTGTACGGGCACCGCGATCTGAAGAACTTCGGCCAAACCAAGAAGTAATACGACATCTTCCGACAGCGCCGCCCGCCTGATCGGCGGGCGGCGACGCCACGAGCGGCCCCCGCGGGGTCGCTCGTGTGCGTTTCGGCCCAGCGGTAGATCCCAGTTGTTTTCCCGACCCGGCTGAGCTAGCATTCGCCTCCATGCTGGCCCTGGAAATCGCCTTGGATGTGGTGCTACTCGCGGTCTGTGCGCTGGCCGCGGTCACCGACCTGCGCTGGCACCGGATCCCCGACTGGTTGACCCTGCCCGCGCTGGGCGTTGGCTTGCTGGCGCGGTTCGCCGTCCACGGGTTCGGCGGGGCCTTCGGTCAGGGCCTGATCGCGGCCCTGCTCGGGGCGCTGTTCTGTTTTCTGCTGTTCGGGCTGTTCGCCATTTGGGGCAAGGGAATCGGCGGCGGCGACATCAAGTTGATCACGGCCGTCGGGGCCCTGACCGGCCTGCGCCACGCCATGACCAGCGTCATGTGCACCGCCCTGGTCGGCGGCCTGCTGGGCATCGCCCTGCTCATCGGCCGGCGCCGGCTGCGGGCGGCCGCCGGCGGCCGGCTGCGGGCGGCCTTCGTCATGCGCCCCGACGGCCGCGACCAGGTCATCCTGCCTTACGCCCTGCCCATCCTGTTAGGCGTGCTATGGGCCACCCTGGCCAAGTACGAGATGCTGCCCGCATTCTGAGCCGGTCGCGCATCGACCGTGCCGGCTCGCTTGACAACGGCCGGCGATTGCGGGATGCTGCTACGAACAAGTTCCAATTGAGTTTTCTGGGCACGCCGGTGAGCAAAGGAGCAAGTGCATGAGTCCGAAATCGAGGTTCACGGTGTTGGGTGGGGTGGTGGCTGTCGGCCTGGGTTTGATGCTCACCTGGCCGTCAACCGCTCAGGCGCAGGACCGCATCATCCGCATGGTCGTCGGTGAGCAGAAGCAGATGTCTTTCCGCGGCACGAGCAAGGTCTCGGTCGGCAATCCCAGTGTCGCCGACGCCAAGCCATTGGGGGGCGATTCGTTCCTGCTGTTCGCCACCGGATCCGGCCGCACCACCTTGATGGTCATGCGCCGCGGCCGCTCCAACCTGACCTTCACGGTGGTCGTCTCCAAAGAAGACGTCAAGTCGCTGATGGCCGAGGTGAACAAGCTGCTCGGTGATCGCGAGGGCATCTCCATCCGGCCGGTGGGCGATCGGGTGATCCTCGACGGCCTGGCCTTCACCTCGGAGGACTACAAGCGGGTCAAGGAGATCACCGAACTCTATCCGCAGGTCAAGAGCTTCGTCAAGGTCAACCCCAATGCCAAGAAGCTGGTGGCCAACCAGCTCAACGTCGCCTTCAAGCAGGCCGGTTTGAAGAACGTCGAGGCGACCGTGGTCGGCACCAAGATCTTCCTCGAGGGTTCGGTAGAGTCGAAGCAGGATCTGCAGAAAGCCGAGATGATCACCAAGGCCGTGGGCGAGCAGGTCGAGAACCTGCTGTCGGTGGGCATCAAGCGGATGGTGTTGGTCGAGGTCGATTTCGTCGAGATCAAGAAGACCGGCGTCGACAAGATCGGCATCCTGTGGCCCTTCGACATCGAGGGGGAGGTCACCGGCAATTACGTCCGAGAATGGCAGCTGGTGGGTATGGGCCAGGACGCCTCCAAGGCCAGGATCACGGCCGGCGGCGACTCGGGCTTTGCCTTCGGCTTTCTGTTCACCGACGGCTACGCCCGCGTGCTGGCCCAGCCCAAGCTGGTTTGCGCCAGCGGTGAGAAGGCCGAGTTCCTCGCCGGCGGCGAGGTGCCCATCGTCGTCGTCACCGCAATGGCGGTCAGCGTGGAGTACAAGCAGTTCGGCGTGATGCTCAACATCGTGCCGACCGCCGACCGCCACGGCAACATCCAGATGAACATCTTTACCGAGGTCAGCGACCTCGACCGCAGCATCGGCGTCACCATCAGCGACATCGAGATCCCGGGCTTCTCGGTCACCCGGGCCCAGACCAACGTCACCGTCCGCCACGGCCAGACCATCGTGCTCAGCGGGCTGTTCCGGTTCGACGAGCAGAAGAACATCAGCAAGGTGCCGTTGCTCGGCCACATCCCCATCCTGGGCGAGCTGTTCAAGTCGCGCACCTTCAACGAGAAGAAGTCCGAGCTGACGGTGTTCGTCACGCCGCGCATCGTCAACCCGGACACCCCCAAGATCCTCAAGATGATCTCGGACATCAAATCGCGCTACAAGCGCGCCAAGAGCGAGGTTGGCTTCGGCATCTTCGACTGAGCTCGACCGGCCGCGGCCGTGGAGAGACCCCCCATGTTGAGCATTTCGATCACCGAGAAGGGCGGTGCCAGCAAGCGCCGTGACTTCCAGAAGGAAGAAGTCACCATCGGCCGGATCCAGGGCAACGACATCGTGTTGCCCCGCAACAACGTATCGAAGAAGCACGCCCGCATCGTCGAGCGCGATGGCAAGATGGTCGTGCTCGATCTCAAGAGCACCAATGGCACCTTCGTCAACGGCAAGCGCATCACCGCCCCCCAGGTGGTGCGCGAGTCCGACAAGATCCAGGTGGGCGATTTCATCATCCAGGTCGGCGGCGAGGCCGAGGAGGCGGCTCCGCCGCGGCGCAAGCCGGCGCGCAAGGCCACCGCCAAGGGGGTCAAGCGGCGCCTGGACGTGGAAGACGACTTCGAGGAGGAAGAGGAGTACCCCGAGCACGAGGAGGAGCCCGAGGAAGTCGTCGATGACTTCGAGGAGGTCGAGGAGGAGGAGTCTTCCTCGACGTCGATCGAGGCCGAGTCGCCGCCGCCCAAGCCGAAGGCCAAGCCCAAGCCGGAGGCCAAGCCCAAGCCCAAGCCGGAGGCCGGGCCCAAGCCGGAGGCCAAGCCGAAAGGCCGCAAGAAGCGCGATCCGCGGGTCGAGCAGTACTCGGAGCTGCAGCGTGAGGTGCACGCCCGCCTGATCGACTACCTGGATCTGCGGCGGATGGACATCGAGGAGCTCAACGACGACGAGCTGTGGAACCAGACCGAGCGGGCCATCCGCGACATCATCGTGCAGATGGAGAGCGATGGCGAGATCCCGGGTTGGGTCGACGTCGAGCTGCTGGTCAGCGATACGCTGAACGAGGCACTGGGGCTGGGCCCGCTCGAGGAGTTCTTGTCCGACCCCGAGATCAGCGAGATCATGGTCAACCACTCGAAGCAGATCTACATCGAGCGCGACGGTCGCCTGCAGATGTCGGAAAAGACCTTCTCCTCGGATCACGCCGTGCTCGGCGTGATCGAGCGCATCGTCGCTCCGCTGGGCCGGCGCATCGACGAGAGTTCGCCCATGGTCGACGCCCGGTTGAAGGACGGCTCGCGCGTCAACGCCATCATTCCGCCGCTGGCGGTCAAGGGCCCGTCGATCACGATCCGCAAGTTCAAGAAGGAAGCCCTGACCGTCAACCAGCTCATCAAGTTCGGCACCATGGTGCCGGGCATGGCCGAGTTCCTCGAGATGTGCATCAAGGCGCGCAAGAACGTCATCGTCTCGGGCGGCACCGGCTCCGGCAAGACCACCACGCTGAACTGTCTGTCGGCTTTCATTCCGGATAGCGAGCGCATCGTCACGGTGGAGGACGCCTGCGAGCTGCAAATCGCACAGCCGCACTGTGTATCGCTCGAGACCCGGCCGCCCAACATCGAGGGCACCGGCGAGGTCACCATCCGTGACCTGGTACGCAACTGCCTGCGCATGCGGCCCGATCGCATCGTGGTCGGCGAGTGCCGTGGTGGCGAGGCGCTGGACATGCTCCAGGCCATGAACACCGGTCACGACGGCTCGTTGACCACCGCCCACGCCAACTCGCCGCGCGATTCGCTGGCGCGGCTCGAGACCATGGTGCTGATGGCCGGCATGGAGCTGCCGGTGCGTGCCATCCGCGAGCAGATCGCCGCGGCGGTCGACATCATCGTCCAGCAGACGCGCTTCTCGGACGGCTCGCGCAAGGTCACCTACGTCTCGGAGGTGACCGGGATGGAGGTCGACATCATCTCGCTGCAGGACATCTTCTACTACAAGCAGGAAGGCTTCACCGAGGACAACAAGGTCAAGGGGCGTTACGTGGCGACCGGTTTCATCCCCAAGTTCTACGACGAGATGCAGCGGCGCGGCATTCCGGTCAACATGGACATTTTCCGCGAGCAGTGAGCCCGACTGAAGCCCCGAACGTCTATACCAGCAACGAACCCAACGGATTTCGATGATCAAGGTCAATATCACCGATTCCAGCGGCCGGGAACGCGAGATCGAGGTCGGCGAAGAGCCCCAGGTGCTCGGGCGCGGCGAGGACAGCGATGTGGTGCTGGGTTCGCGCTCGATCTCGCGCCACCACCTGAAGCTGTGGGCAGACTCCGGCAAGCTCTTCGTCGAGGATCTGACCGGCGGCACCGGCATCACCGTCGACGGCGAAGAGGTCTCGGGGACCTTCGAACTGGAGCCCGGCGCCGACCTCGAGGCGGGCGTGTTCATCTTCAACATACCCGGCGCCCGGCTGGATACCGCCCTCGACGGCGAGGAGATGGGCGAGGCCGCGCCGGTACCGATGCTGATCGGCGAGAAGGGCCCGACCAAGGGGCTCGAGATCGAGCTGCAGGAGGGCGAGAACGACATCGGCCGCGACCCTTCGCTATACCTGGTCATCGACGATTCGTCGGTCTCTCGGCTGCACGCGCGCCTGACCGTCCAGGCGGGGGCCTTTCATGTGGTCGATCTGCGCTCGTCGAACGGCACCTTCGTCAACGGCCAGCGGATCGACCAGGCCGACCTGCGCTCCGGGGACCTGGTGCGCTTCGGCAACCTGGAGTTCTTGTTCCGCTACGGCGAGGAGGTCTCGGAGGCGGCCGGCAAACGCAAGCGCAAGAAGAAGCTCATCTTGCTCGGCGCGGCCGCCGGCCTGCTGTTGGTCGTCGGGCTGGGCGTCGGGTTGGGCGGGGGCGATGACCAACCCCGGCCGGGGCAACGTTCGAACCGAGAGCGCGGGCCCGACGTGGCGGTGCTGGTCGAACAGCACCTGCGCACGGCCAAGGCATTCATGGAGGAGGCCGAGTGGAAGAAGGCCACCCGCGAGCTGGACACCGCGCTCGACCTGCATCCCATCTGCCGCGAGTGCCGCCAGCTCAAGTCGCGGGTCGAGGAGGAGGTCGCCAACAAGGCGCTCTACGACAAGTGCGTGGTCGACTACGAACTCAACGATTGGCGCAAGGCCCTGGGCTGCTTCCGCGAGATCCCCGGCGACAGCATCTACGCCAAGAAATCGAAGTACAAGATCTCCGAGTGCATCAGCCGCTTGAAGAAGTATCATCTCGGCGAGGGCAAGGGCTACTTCAACGCCCGGCGTTACCGCGAGGCCCACAAGCACTTCGCCAGCTACATGCAGCTCGCGCCCTGCGACCAGAAGGTCTTCAACAAGTGGGTCAAGAAGACCGAGAAGCGCCTGCGCCGGCGCCACAGCCGCAGGGGCTGGAAGCCCTATGCCTGGCAGTGCGAGACCGAGCACGCTAGCGACGGCATGGGGTCGGATCCGCTCGAGACCCTCGAGGCCGAGTACCCCGACCGCAAGCTGTTCAAGGCGGTCAAGCTCCACTTCCGGGGCAAGATCGACAGCGGCATCCACGAGCTGCGCAAAATCGTGGCCCTCGATCGCGACCAGGGGCGGGTCGAGAAGGCCCGGGCGCTGATGCGCGACATGCGGGTCATCAAGGGCAAGTACAACGACGGCATGTCGCGCCTGCTGCGTGGCAAGCTCGATGAGGCGCGCGAGCGTTTCGATCAGGCCATGGTGGTCGACCGCAAGATCATGCCCAAGGGAGTGACCTCGCACTACCGCGAGGACATCGGCCGCCAGCTGACCGGCAAGCTGCACAAGGAAGCCCTGGCCGAGTTTTCACGCGACCGTTTTCTGAGCGCCTTCGAGCTGTGGACCGAGTGCCTGCAGCGCAACCCGGCGGCCAAGGTTTGCCAGCAGGGCATGAACATGCTCAACAACAAGGGCGAGGAGGCCTTGGGATACGCCCGCCGGCTCGAGGCGCAGGGCAACATGCGGCGGGTGCGCGAGATCCTGAACCACGTCTTGGAGATCACGCCCGAGCAGAGCATGTCGCACAAGAAGGCGCAGATCTGGATCAACAAGCTCGAGTAGCCACCCCTACGTCCAGAAAGCACCATTCGGCGAGTCGGGGTGCTGGGCCCGTCGCTCAGAGTTCGACCTCGCGCTCGGACTTCTTGCCGGCGCGGATCTCGGCCAGCTTCTCGCGCATGACCTCGACCAGCGCCTGGTAGGACTCCTTCTTGATCTTGCGGTTGAACTCGCCGCGGTAGTGGCGCACCAGGCTGACGTCGCCGAACTCCACGTCGTAGATCATCCAGCTGCGGTTTTTGAGGTACAGGTGGAAGGTCAGAAACTCGCTGACCTCGCGGCCCTTTTTGTTCTCGGACGAGGTCACCGCGTGGACGTGGGCCTTGGCGCCGTCGTCGTCGATCTCGGTGTCCTCGATATCGAGTTCGTAGTCGACGTTCTTGCGGATGCTGCCGGTGTACGACTCCTCGATCAGCGCGCGCAGCAGGTCGACGAACTCGGTCTGCTCCTTCTCGCTGCGGTCCTTCCAGTGGGGACCCAGGGCGCGCCGCGACAGCTCGCGGTAGTCGAGGAACCGGTCGACGACCTTCTTGAGCCGGGCCTTCTGGGCCTTTTCCTTCTGCGAGCCCTCGGTCATTTGGGCGGCCAGGATCGATTTGACCTGGTCGGAGGCTTCCTGGATGACCTGCTGCGGCGCCCGCGCAGCCAGGGCGCTTGCGGGCAAGACAGTGACGATCGCGGCCAGCAGCCAGCGGTGGCAGAGATGATTCATCGGTCGCATGGTGGTCTTCCTCGCTTTCGGTGGGGACCGGCGCCGCCGGCCCCCTGGTGCAACATCCGTTCGACGCAGCGGCCGGCGCCTGGATTCAGTCGACCCGGCCCAGGTCCGCACCGATGGTGGCCAGCAGGCGATCGCGGGCCAGCAGCATGTCGTGGATGGCCCGATCGCGCTCTATCCGCGCCTGGGCGTTGGCCGCCACCGAGTCGAGCAGATCCTTGGTGTTGGTGATGCCGACGCCGTAGCTCATCATGTTCGAGCGCATCCAGGCCTTGGCCGAGCTCTGGCCCCGGCGCATGATGCTGGCGTTCTCCCGGGCCGCGCGCAGCTGCTCCAATCGTTTATCGATCTCGAGCCCCAGGGCGGAGCGCGCCTGCTCGAGCTGCAGCTCGATGCGGCGCAACTCGGCCTCGGCCTGCTCGAACTCGGCCAGCTTGCGCGGGATGTCGAGACCGAGCTTGAGCCCCAGCGTCAGCCCGCCGGTGTAGTAGGTCAGCCCGCGGTTGAGCAGCGAGTTGTCGATATAGTCGTGGGCCGGCGAGTAGGAGCCCTTGAAGCGGCCGGCCAGGAAGATGTCGGGATAGAACTTGGCCCGCTCGGCCTCGACCGCGGCCCGCTGCGCGCGCACCGCCGCCCGCAGCATGACCATCTCCGGCCGCTGTTGCAGCGCCTGGCGCAGGTAGGCCTCGCGGTCGATGGTGTCGATCTCCGGCTTGCGCAGGCCGAACTCGGACAGCGGCCGCTCGACGCCGAGATCGTCGAGCCCGGTCAGAAACCGCAGCGCGGCCCGTGCGGTGCGTTTGCCGCGGCGGGCCTTGACCAGCAGCGAACGCACCTGGGCGGCCTTGTAGCGCAGCTTGAACAGGTCGCGGTCGGTGACGTTCTCGTTCAGCTCCTCGAGCATCTCGAGCAGCTTCTTCTCGGTCTTGTCGATCTTGCGCACCCCGCGCTCGAGTTCCTCGACCGCCAGGCAGGCGACCAGCCAGCCGTACCAGGCCCGGCGTACCTCCAGAGCCACCCGCTGGCGGGTGCGATCGATGTCGGCCAGGCCCGCATCCACCCCGGCCTTGGCGGCCGACCGGGCCGCGTCGATCTTGCCGAAGGTGTAGATCGGCATGGCGGCTTCGATCTTGCCGCCCACGGCCACGCTGACCGTCTCCGACAGCGAGCCCAGGCCGGTGGCGTCCTTGCTCGCCAGCCGGACGCATTCCGGATCGTCGGGGCAAGCCAGCTTGCGTTCGCCCACCGGGCCGCCGAGGCCGGCCTCGATTTCGATCTTGGGGAACCAGGCCCAGCGGGCCTGATTCAGCCGGGCGCGCACGGCGCCCAGCTTGGCGTGGGCGGCCCGGATGCGGCCGTCGTGGGCCAGGGCCAGGTCCAGCAGATCCTGCAGCCCCAGGGGCTCCGGCTCATCGCCGGCAGCCGGGCGGGCGGCGGGGGCGATCCACAGCGACAGCAACACCAGACCGATCGTTTGTGTGCGCATGGGGCGATTCCTCCCGAACGTCCCCGAGGGTAGCCCTCCTGCCCGCCCGGCACAAGGGCCATGGCGCGAGTTCCGGCTCGCCGCGGTGACGCGGATTGTGCGGCGCGGCCGGGCGTTGTTGACAGGCCGCCGCCGGCCGTCGATGATCGGGGCCGATGGCCAAGGAGAAGCGCAAGCGCAGTGGCGGCCGGACAGCCAGCCGGGCGGCCGGGCCCGGCCAGGGCGGCGGCGCCAAGCCCACCCGGGCCGAAAAGGAGGCCGCCCAGCGGGCCGCGCGGGCGGCGGCCGGCCCCGACCTGGGCGGGTTGGCCGCCTGGGGTGCCTTCGGGCTGATCGCGGCCGGCTACCTGGTGCTCAAGAGCTACGCCTGCCACTGGCAGATCGGCGACGAGAACGTCTATCTCTACATGGCCTGGGCCGGTCTGGACCACGGCGCGCTGCCCTACCGCGACTTCTTCTTCGCCCACCCGCCGCTGCACCTGCTGCCCGGCTGGCCGGTCTTCGGGCTACTGGGCTTCGGGCCGGCCAGCGCGCGGGTGATCCCGGTCGGCGCCACCCTGGTCAGCGCCGGCATGCTGTTTTTGATCGCCCGCCGCCGGGCCGGGCGCCTGGCCGCGGTGGCCACCGTGTTCGTCTTTCTCTCCGCCTACTCGCTGATCCGCGCCTCGTCGCACTGGACCGGCATCAACCTGACGGTGATGTGGATCTGCGTCGGACTGTTCTTCCTGCTGCGGCGGCGTCCGGCCACCGCCGGGGTGATGCTGGCCCTGGCCGTGTGTACGGGCAACTACGCCCTGCCGGGGGCGCTGATGGCGCTGGCGCTGGCGGCGCTCGAACGCTGGCGGGCGGGCCTGCGCTACCTCGTCGGCTTCGCCGTGCCCTGGGCGGTCGTCCAGCTGGTCGGCCTGCTGCTGGGCGGCGGTCGCTATCTGGACGGGGTCTACCGATTCCACTTTCTCAAGTCGACCAAGCCCGGCGCTTCGCGGCAGATGTTCTACCGGGTGGCGACCGACAACTGGCTGCTGCACATCGGCGCCGTGCTGGGCCCGCTGCTGGCCTGGGCCGACGGCTGGCTGGGCCGCGCCAGCGGACGGGCGCTGCCCGAGCGGGACCACCCGGAGCAGCAGGCCGAATGGGGCGGCCAGCGCTTCTGGCTCTGGTGGCGCGGCGTGCTGTGGCTGGACGGGGCCCGCGGCCTGGCGCGCATCGGGGCCTTGTGGGCGCTGGGCTACCTGCTGTTCATCGCCGTCATCCCGCGGGTCTTTCCCTTCTATTTCCTGCTGCTGTTCCCCGGCCTGGCCCTGGCCGCCGGAGTCGGGCTGGAGCGGCTGATCCGCCACGGCGGGGGGCTGCTGCGGCGCTGGGGTTGGCGGGAGGCGGCCTGGCGCCGGGCGGCGGGGCTGTGGGCGGCGGTGGTCCTGGTGCTGGTGTCGAGCTTCTGGTGGCGGGTGCCGCTGCAGCGGGCCCTGCTGCCGCGCTACGTGCGCCCGCGGCCGGTGCTGATGCAGTGGAGCGACTCGCCGCTGCCGGTCAACAGACTGCTGCGCGCCTGTTGCTTCGACGACGTGGCCCAGCCGCGCACGGCCTACGGCACGGTGCAGGAGGTGCTCTACCACGAGAGCCGCTACTTCGAGCAGGCGCCGGCGCTGGCCGCCTGGCTGCGCCGGCACGGGGTGGCGGGCAAGGCGTTGTTCGGCGACTCGTCCTCGGCCGGGCTGGTGGCCCTGCTGTCCGGCCGGCGGCTGATCGACGACTTCGCCGACACCAACACGCTGCGCTTCGCCTCCGGGATTTCGCCGCCGGAAGAGGTCATCCGGCGCATCGATCGGCCGGAGCTGGGCTACGTCATCGTCAGCGCCCGGCCGCGGCGCGGCCGCCACGGGGTGCATTGGCGCTACCGCAAGTTCGCCTCCATCCCGACCTTCCGCCGCTGGCTGGAGCGCGATTTCCGGCAGGTGCACCGGGTGCACGATCGGACCAAGGGCACTTTTTTGATTCTGGAACGCCGCGGCGTGTCGGCCGCTTCGCCGGACCCGGGCACCGCTGGCCGGCGGCCGGCTCAGTCCTCCATGTAGGCCGACAGCAGCTGGGCTTGATCGAAGACCTTGGAGCGGTGGCAGCCCCAGGCGTTGCACAGGGCCACCACGTGACCCTCGTCGAGCGCCGGGGTCAGGTACAGGGCGAACAGGCGGGCGTTGTCGGCGCAGGCGCAATCGGACAGCTCGGGCAGCGCGGTCTTGCAGATCGGGCAGCGGATATCGAGCAGCTGTCCCGGTCCGAAATCGACCTCGCTCTTGCGGCTGTGGTCGCCGTGGAAGGGGCTCAGCACCACCTCGCCCTCGCGCCGGCCGTCCGAGACCAACAGGCTGATGCCCGGCTCGCCGTCGAACAGCACGTCCTGGTTGAAGACCAGGTTGTGGCCCTCGGGGCAGAAGGCCTGGGTGACCTGGATGACGACCTCGTCGAGCTCCTGGATGAAGGAGTCCTGCGACGGGCCGGTATCGCTCTGCGGCCGGTGCAGGCGATCGCGCTGGATATCTTTCTTGGCCACGGCTGCCAGACCTCCTCGCCCCCGTTGGTCCCACGCCCGGGCAGTATATCCCGCCGCCGCGGCCGCATGCAACCGGGCCGCGGCGAACCCTCAGGGGAGCAAGCGGCGGATGCAGTCGATGGCGGCGGCCGGGCTGTCGGCCCGCAGCAGCCGGCCGCGGGCGGCCGCCGCCTCGGCCAGCGGGCCGGGGTCGAAGCCCAGCAGCACCAGCGGTCGATCGTTCTTGAGCGCCAGCGCCACCTCGCTCAGCGTGCCGGCGCCGCCCGGGCAGGCCACCACCACCTCCGAGCTGAGCACGTTGATCAGGTTGCGGGCGTCGTTGATGCCGGTGGCGATGGCCAGCTCGACCCATGGGTTGGCCGCGGCCGGGGAGCGGTCCGGCAGCACCCCCACGACCAGGCCACCCGCCCGGGCCGCCCCCCGGCTGGCCGCCTCCATCACCCCGGCCGGGCGACCACCGGTCAGCAGGGTCCAGCCGGCTCCGGCGATGCGCCGGCCGAGCTCCTCGGCCAGAGTCAGGGTGGCCGCATCCGCGCTGCCGCCGCCCATCACCCCGATCACGGTTCTGCGCCCGGCCATGGCTGTCACCTCCGTCGGCTTGCAACCCATGATTTTTGGTACCTTGTAGCGTGCGCTGGTCCTGACCGCAAGTCGCCAAAAGCCCGCGCTCGGCCGTTCGGCGTCGGATTGACGCGTTTGGGCATCCCGGTTGACAAAAATCGTCACCACTGCACAGAATATGGACAGCACGACGGGCTAAGGTGTCGACTTTGCACCAGACTTTTTTTGACCCAACTGGTCTTTTTCTTGCATATTGTTTCCCGAATAGCTTCGATCGGTTCGCGCCCGGCCTTGTGCGGCTGGTGGCTGGGGCGCGACAGGAGGGTTCGTCAGCATGCGCGTTTGGAACCGGGGCAAACCGCTGGGATTTACGCTCATCGAGCTGATGACGGTGGTGGCCATCATCGGCGTGCTGGCCGCGGTGGCCATCCCGGCGCTGGTCGACTACATCCGCAAATCGAAGCAGGCCGAGGTCAACGAAATGCTCGACCGCTGCTACAAGGGCGTGGTCGACTACTACGACAAGCCCCACGGGATGGAGGCCGGCGAGGTGGTGTCGAACTGGTTGCCGCCCGACCTGCCAAGCCCCTTCGGGCCGGCCTACGCCGGAGGGGCCGCGTGCGTTCCGGCCGACCTGACCGGCGCGACCGGCTACGTGCCCCAGGAGGTCTATTCCACCGAGGCCCACGCCGATATTCTGCACGCGATCCAGTGGGTGATCAGCGATGCGACGCTCGGCTGCTACAACATGTACAGCCAGGCCCCCTCGAGCGCGCCCGGCGACGGCGAGTGGTTCCGCTGCGAGGCCTGGACCGACGTGGACGACGACGACCTGCCGGCCCACTTCTACAAGCAGGGCACCTACCAGTCCGAGGTCAACGCCTTCCAGGCCGGCCACGTCTGGCACGACAACGCCACCGACGAGTTCTGAGCAGGAGATCAGCGATAGCGGTAGCGGCCCGCCCGGCCGAAACGGATGCGCGGTGGGATGCGCTCGCCCGCGAAGCGGTCGTGGCCGGGCTTGAGTTCGCGCCAGAACCGGATCAGCCCGGGCTTTTCAGCATGGCGCTGCTGCAGCCGCCGCCAGGGCGGGCCGGCCAGGCGACCGGGGAAGAGGTGGACGCGCACCCGGCGCCGGTTGCGGCGGTCGGCATCGAGGCAGATCAGGTACAGCTCCTCGATCCAGCGGTCGGTCAGCGGGATGCAGCCGATGGTGACGCAGTTGCCGTGGATGCAGATGTTGCCGCCGGCGTCCGTGCCGGATTTGCGCAGCCGATCGGAGCGGTTGGGGTAGGAGATGAGCATGGCCAGGTGGTAGCTCGAGGCCGGGTTGTAGGCGGTGATGCGGTAGTAGCCCTCGGGCACCTGCAGGTCGCCGCGGCGCCGCTTGGGCCCCAGCCCGCCGGAGCGGGCGCAGATGGCGTAGTCCTTCAGGTGCAGGTAGCGCCGCCGGCTGCGGGGGCGCACCCACAGCTCGAGCAGGTCCTCGTTCTTGAAGCCGCGCAGCAGCACGTCGCCCGGGGGATAGGCGATGCCGGCGGCGGCGAACAGGCGCCGGATGTCGGCCGTGCGCCGCGCCCGGGCGGTGCGCACCCGCGGCCGGTCGGCCTGGGCCCGGGTGGGCCGGAAGACCGGGGCCGGGCCCGGCGGCGCCGGGTCCTGCGCCGCCTGATCTTTGGCCGCCGGCTGTCTCGCCGCCGGGCGGCCGCCGTCCGGGCCGGCCGTGGCCCCGGCCGCGCCGGCGAGCAGCAGCAGGCCCAGCAGCGGCCAGCGGGTCGGCCTCGGCGTTCGTGAGCGGATGGAGCGCCCCATGGCTACTTTCGGATCGGATAGCGGGTGAAGGCCGCGGCCGCGATCAGCAGGCAGCTGCCGGCCAGCGGCCCGCACAGGCGCACCCCCAGGTTGTGCTCCGGGGTATGGCCGAAGAACTCGAACAGCAGCCCGCCCAGCATGGGGCCCAGCCCGGCGGCCAGCTTCATGATGAAGCCCTCCATGCCGTTGTATACCCCCTCGCGGCGGCGGCCGGTCAGCCGGGCGTCGGTGTCGATCACGTCGGCCAGCAGCGGGCGCATGACCACCATGGCGATGCTGACCGGGAAGGCCGCCAGCAGAAACAGCACCAGCCCCTGGAACAGCGGGGGCCCCAGCGGCAGCAGGCCGATGGCGCCCATGGCGCACATGATGACCCCGAACCAGGCCAGCGCCAGGATGAACAGGCTGCGCTTGCCGAGCCGGTTGGCCAGCCACGAGGTCAGCGGGAAGAACAGGGCCGCGCCGAGCAGCACCAGGGCCATCAGCAGCCCGGCGGCGGCCTCCCAGTCGACCGCGCCGCCGGCCGCCACCGCGCCCAGCGCGTCGAGGAAGGCCAGCTCGGATGCGGTGGTGGGGCTGGCCGCGATCACCTTGGCCGCCAGGAAGGGCGCGATGAACACCGTGGTGGCCACGGCCATGCGGTAGAAGCCGACCCCGATGATGTAGGGGATGAACACCCGGTTGTGAAAGGTCGACAGCAGCTCGCCCAGCACCCGTTTGAGGGCCGAGCCGCTGCCGGCCTCCAGCGGCGGGTCGGCGCCGAAGCGTTCGCGTATCACGCTGACGCTGGCGATGCTGAACACCAGCAGCACCACCCCCGAGGCCAGCGCGACGACCTGCTCGCCGCTGGCCAGAAACAGCGCGCCGCCGGTGGCCAGCCCGGACAGCACCGGCCACAGCGCCGAGCCGCAGATCGTGCCCAGCACTTCGAACAGGCCCATGAAGGCCGAGATGCGCACCCGCTCGTCGTCGTAGGGGGTGATCTCGGGCAGCAGCGACAGGTAGGGCGCCACCACCACGGTGAAGGCGAACCAGAAGCCGAGCAGGGCCAGAAACAGCACCGCCATGTTGGCCCAGGATGCATCGGCGGTCGGCGGGGTCCACAGGAAGAAGAAGGAGACCGCCAGCAGCGGAGCGCCGGCGAAGACCCACGGCCGGCGCCGGCCCCAGCGCGAGCGGGTGCGGTCGCTCAGGTAGCCGACCGCCGGATCGGTGAAGGCGTTGAGCACGTTGCACAGCAGGGTGATGACGCCGAAGGCCAGTGCGCCGACCAGAACGATGGGCTCGCCGTCGGCGGTCTCGCGGCCGTAGTAGAAGTAGGCCAGCCAGGCCGAGACCACCGTCGGGCCGAAGCCCACCGGTAAGTTGCCGGCCGCGTACAGGAACTGCTGGCCGAAGCGCAGCTGGCGTCCGCGGCGGATCTCGGGTATCGGCGCTGGCGTGGACATGGGCTCCCGGGGGTTCGTTGTTTGCTGCCTGGGTCGTGCCCTTCTTGCTATCATGGGCCCGTGAACGGTCGCAAACCCAAAAACACCCATGCGGTCGAGGTGCTCGACGGCCAGGCGCTGCACGAGCGGGTGATCCAGCACGAGCTGCTGCAGGCCGAGCGCCGCGTCTGGATCGCCACCGCCGACCTGAAGGACATGCACCTGCCCATGGCCCGCGGCTGGCGGCCGGTGCTGGAGGTCTTCGACCGGCTGGCCGCCGCGGGCGTGGCCCTGCGGGTCATCCACGCCGACCTGCCCTCGCGCCCCTTCCGCGATACCCTGGAGCGCTTCGAACGGCTGTGCAGCGGCGGGCTCGAGCTGCAGGTCTGTCCGCGGTCGCACTGGAAGATGGTGTTGATCGACGGGCGCTTCGCCTACCTGGGATCGGCCAATTTCACCGGCGCCGGCCTGGGCGCCCGGGCCGCGGGCCGGCGCAACCTGGAGTTGGGCGCGGTGGGCGGCGAGCCGGCCTTCGTCCGGCGCCTCGAGGCGCTCTACGACGCCTTCTGGATCGGCGAGTTCTGCACCGACTGCGCCCTGCGCCGCCTCTGCCCGGACCCGATCGGACCCGCCGGCGGCGGGTAGACCGAGTCTTGCGGGAGGGCTCCGGGCTATCGATCGGCGGGCCGGGCCAGCGTCTCGGCCAGCTTGGCCAGCAAATCGTCGGCCCGAAAGGGCTTGGTCAGTAGCGGGGCCCCGCGCTCGAGCCCCTCTTCCTGCTCGCCGGCCCAGCCGGACATGAACAGCACCCGGATGGCGGGCCGCTCGGCGCGCAGGCGCTGGGCCAGCTCCGGCCCGCTCATGCCCGGCATACGCACATCGGTCACCAGCAGCTCGATCGCCCCGCTCTGCCGGGCCATCCGCTCCAGGGCCTGCTCGGGGCCGTCGGCCTCGATGACCTCGGCGCCCAGCTCGCGCAGCATGTCGGCCACCAGCTCGCGCACCGCAGCCTGGTCTTCGACCACCAGCGCGGTCTTGCCGCGCACGGCCGGTATCCGCGGCACACCGCGGGGCGGGGTCTGGTGGGGCCGGTTGTCGGTGCAGGGCATGTAGACCCGCACCGTGGTGCCCACGTCGGGCTCGGAGTCCAACTCGATGTGGCCGCCGGCCTGGCGCACCGCCGAGTAGACCGTGCTCAACCCGAGCCCGGTGCTCTGGCCGCCGGGCTTGGTGGTGAAGAAGGGCTCGAAGGCGCGCTCGCTGACCGATGCCGGCATGCCGCTGCCGGTGTCCTGTACCGTCAGCTTGACGTAGCGGCCCGGCTCGAGGTTCAGCTGGGTGCGGGCCCGCTCCGGATCGACCCGGATCGCGTCGGTGGCGATCTCCAGCCGGCCGCCCTGGGGCATGGCGTCGCGCGCGTTGGCCACCAGGTTCATCAGCACCTGGCTGACGTGGGCCGGATCGGCCTCGACCAGGCCCAGCCCGGCTTGGCGGCGGGTCTGGATGGAGATGTCCTCGCCCACGATGCGCTCGAACAGATCGCCCATCTCCTCGAGCTGCTCGTTGATGTCGATCACCTTGGGCCGCGGCGCCCGGCGCCGCGAGATGGCCAGCAGCTTGTGGGTCAGCTCGGCGCCGCGCTCGGCAGCCCGTTCGATCTGCTGGGCCGAGCGGCGCGGCCGGTCGTCGAGCTGGCCCTCCTGGACGAAGCGGGCGTGGTTGAGGATGACGAACAGCAGGTTGTTGAAGTCGTGGGCGACCCCGCCGGCCAGCCGGCCCAGGGCTTCCATCTTCTGCGAATGGCGTAGCTGCTCCTCGAGCGAACTCTTCTCGGACTCGGTCCGCCGCAGGTCGGTCAGGTCGGTCATCACGCCCGAGGCGCCGATCGGCTTGCCGTCGCGGAAGATCCCGCGGGCCGCGGTGCGCACCACGCGGGTGGTGCCGTCCTTGGCCCGGGCCACGAACTCGGAGGTGGTCCGCTCGCCCTGCAGGCAGCGGGCGTAGTTGGAGAACAGGCCGGGCACGTACTCCGGCTCGACGAACAAAGTGAAGCTGCGGCCGACCACCTCGTCGGGCCGGTAGCCCGCCACCCGGGTGATCGACTCGCTGATGTAGGTGAAGTTGGCCTCCGGGTCCAACGAAAACACCGTGTCGTCCAGGTTCTCGATCAGCATCCGGTAGCGCTCTTCGCTATCGCGGAGCTGGATCTCGATCTCCTTGCGGCGGGTGATGTCGCGCACCACCGCCACCACCCGGATGCGGCCCTCGATCACCGCCGGCCGCAGGGTGACTTCCATCCAGACCGATCCGCCATCCGGCCGGCGGGCCAGCCACTCGAACTGCTGCGGCTGGCCGGCGGCCGCCCGGCGGATGCGCTCCAACCCGGCGGCCTGGTCGAAGGGACCGACCGTGTCGAGATCGGCGGTTTTGACCGGCCCGGCGAAGGGCAGGCCCGACATCTCGCGGATGCGCTGGTTGACCTCGATCATGTCTCCGGTCTCGGCGTCGTGGATGACCACGCCGTCGTCGATGGCGTCGAACACGGTGCGGTACTTGGCCTCGGAGTGGGCCAGGGCGCGTTCGGACCGCTTGTGGTCGGTGATCTCGTCGACCAGGGTCAGCTTCAGCCGGCTGCCGTCGGCGCGCTGCAGCGGCCGGTGGGTGTTGCGGTACCAGCGATCGTCGATCGGATCGCGCATCTCTTCGCTCAGCGTCTCGCCGGCCAGCACCCGTTCGAGCTTGCAGCCGGCGCAGGGGCTGTCGCGGCCGGTCAGGGCCCGGTGGCACAGCCGGCCGCAGGGATCGCTGCCGGCGTACTCCCGCGCGTGTTGGTTGGCGAAGACGATGCGGTATTCGGCATCGACCACGTAGACCCGGCCGGGCAGCAGGTCGAGCAGGGCCCGCGGGTCGACCAGCATCGGGTTGGGGTCGGGCTCGAGCATCGGCTCATGGTAACCGATCCGTGCCTCGAGACCAAAAAGGCTGGCGGGCTTTTACGGGACGACGGCGCCCGGGCCCTTGTGCGCGACCGCTGCTGGACGTAGAGTCGTTTCAACACGGGAGTGAGATGATGATGTGCGTTGCGGAAAAGACGGCCGGGGTGGCCACGGTCGGTCTGGCCATGGCCCTGGCGGCGGCCTGTTCGGTCACGCCGGTCAAGCCCGACGGGTCGGCGGAGACGGTGGTGCTGGATGACTACCTGGCCCAGGGGGCGCGGACCATGTGGATCGCGCCGCATCCGGACGACGAGCTGTTCGCCGGCCCCATCCTGGCCCGCTCGGCCCGGTTCCACGGCAACCCGCTGTACTTCCTGGTGCTGAACCACGGCGAGGGCGGCGCCTGCGGCCTGGCCCGCGGCTGCGCGCCGGATCTGGCCACCGTGCGCGGCCGCGAGATGACCCGGGCCGCGGCCCACTACGGGGCCGAGCTGCAGCACGCCCACTTCTACAACGCCCCCTTGCCGGTCGAGTCCTTCCCCGAGCCGGAGGAGCTGCGCCGCATCTGGTTCGACCAGGGCGATCCGGTGCGGCTGATCGCCGAGGCGGTGCGCCGTTTCCGGCCCGACCTGGTGCTGACCTTCGACCCGCACCACGGCGCCACCGGCCATCCCGAGCACCGGCTGACGGCCCAGCTGACCAGCGAGGCGTTGCGGCTGGCGGCCGATCCGCAGGTCGCCATCGGCGGGCTGGAGCCGCACCGGGTGGGCCGGGTCTACCAGCTGGTCAACCGCTACTGGCCGCTGGTGCTGTTCGGCCTGGCCGACCCCGGACCGGTGACCGAGCAGTTCGACGCCACCCGGCCGTGCACGCCGGAGCTGAGCTGTCTGGAGTTCATGCTGCACGGCATCCGGCTGCACCGCACCCAGCACGCCGACATGCAACAGGTGGTCGAGTTCCAGGGCGCTTTCGAGACGCTCGATCTGCGCCAGATCGACCCCTACGCCGCCGGCGCCGATTGAGGGGCTCAGTCGTCCGCCTGGCTGCCGAGTTCGCGGGAGCGCCGGGTGGCGGCCTCGACCGCGTCCATCAGCACCGCCCGCAGCCCGGTCTTCTCCATCGAGTACAGCGCGTTGATGGCGGTGCCGCCCGGCGAGGTGACCAGGTCCTTCAAGAAGATCGGGTGGCGGCCGGTCTGCTGCACCATCTGGGCCGCGCCGACCACGGTCTGGATGGCCAGCTCGGTGGCCTTCTCGCGGCCCAGGCCCACCTTGACCCCGGCGTCGCTGAGCGCCTCGATGATGATGAAGACGTACATCGGCCCGGTGCCGCTCAGGCCGGTCACCGCGTCCATCAGGTTCTCTTCCACCTCGGTGCAACGGCCGCAGGTCTCGAACAGCCTGGTCGCCAGGCGCATGTCGTTGCGCCGGGCCCAGCGGCCGGGGCAGATGGCGGTGGCGCTGGCGCCGACGGTGGCGGCGATGTTGGGCATGGCGCGGACCACCCGCGGCTTGCCGCCCAGCAACCCCTCGATCTTGGCGGTCGGGATGCCGGCGGCGACGCTGATCACCAGCGCTTCAGGCGCCAGCGGCTCGCGGATCTCGGCCAGCACCCGATCCAGGATCTGGGGCTTGACCGCCAGCAGCACCGTGTCGGCGTCGGCCACCGCCTTGCGGTTGTCGCCGGCGGTGCGGATCCGCAGCTCGGCGTGCAAGCGGCGCAGGCGCTGGCGATCGCGGTCCGAGGCGGTGATCTTGGACGGCGCCACCGAGCGGGAGCCGACCAGGCCTTGCAGCATGGCCTGGCCCATGTTGCCCGCGCCCACGCAGGCGATCCGTCTGTCCTTCATGCGAAGTCCTCTCTTTCCGCTGTCGCCGGAGCAGCCCTGGCCACGCCCGATGGATCGGCCGGGCTCAGAGGCTGAATACGACGCCGAACTCGAACAGCAGCCGCAGCAGGAACTCGTCCTGCTCCTGGTTGAACTCGTAGCCGGCCAATCCAGCGATGCGTGTCTGCCAGCCGAAGCCCGGGCTGACCAGGTGGCGCAGCCCCAGCGCCAGCTCACCGTGGGGGCCGGCTTTGCCCGGCCGCCCCTCGAACCCCCACAGGTTGACTCCGACGCCGAGTTCGCCGAACAGGCCCAGGCGCTCGGCCAGCGGCAGCCAACCGCCCAGGTGCACGCCGGCGCCCAAAAACAGCCCGTCGTCGATCAGCAGCGTCTCGAGCCTGGCGCCGATGAGCAAGTACTCGAACAGGTGTGTCTGGTAGGCCAGGGCCAGACCGCAGTGATCGCGGGTCTTGCGCACCGCGCCGCCGCCGATCCCCAGCGGCGCCGGCGCGTAGGCCAGCCCGAGCTGCAGCAAGTGCGGTCCGAAGAATCCGCTGCCGGCCGTGGCCTCGGCCCGGGCCTCGTCCGTCCGGGCGGTTGAGGTCTCGTTCGCTGCGCTGCTGGCGGCGTCGGGCCCGGGAGCCGTTCCGGTGGCGGGGGCGGCCCGGGCCGGCAGCGGGCCGTGCTCGCCGAGCTGGCCGACCACCGATTCGATGCTCCCGATCAGCGCGTCGGCGTCGCAGCCGCCCCGGTGCATGGCCTTGGCGCGGCTGGCCGGCGAGCCGGCCGGGTACACGGTGGCGTCGACCACACAGGCCGAGCCGAGCACGTTGAACACCAGGTGCAGGCTGTAGTCGGCGCCGAGGGCGCGCTCGACGCGCATCTGGCAGCGCCGATCCAGGCACAGGTGGAGATCGTGCGCCCGCAGCCAGCGGTGGCTGGCCCGCCAGTCGACCAGCTCGGCGCCCAGCGCCTCGGCGGCGATGCTGCCCAGGTAGTCCGACATCCCGGCCAGCTCGCGTTCATCGATCTCGGCGCCGCGCTGCTCGATCTGGAACACCAGCAACCGCGGCGGCTCGGCTGCGGCCGCGGCCGGCGCCGGGCAGACGCCGGCGGCCAACAACAGGGTGAACAGGGCTCGCCCGCGGCGCATGGCTCTCATCGCTCGTGCCTCTCCAGCGTTCGGGTCCGATGGCGCCCATCAGACCATCGACCGGCCCGACATTCAAGCGCCGGGGCAACCAGCTTGTACGGCCAGCGGCCGCCGCGGTATAGATCCGAAGGAGCGGCTCAACACTGCGGCCGGGGAGGGGAGATCATCATGGAGCTGCGCGGCGGGGTCGGCTGGCTGATGGTGGCGGGGGCGCTGGTCGCCTGCACCGCCGAAGCCGACCGGTCCGCCGGCAGCCTGCTGGACGCCGTGCGCCAGGGCGATGCTGCCCGGGTCCGCCAGCACCTGGAGCACGGTGCCGACCTGGGCCGGCGCGACCGCCGGGGCCGCGGCCCGTTGCACCTGTGCGCCGCGCGGGCCGATGCGGCCGTGTGCGCCGAGCTGCTGCGGGCCGGCGCCGCGGTCGACGCCGGCGACGAGCGGGGCCGCACGCCGCTGCACGTGTGTGCCGCCGCCGGCGGCCGCGCCGTGGCCGTGGCCTTGTTGGACGCCGGCGCCGACCCCGCCGCCCGCGCCGACGCCGGCTCGACCCCGCTGCACCTGTGCGCCGCCGGCGGCCGGCTGGCCGTCTGCCGGGTGCTGCTGGAGCGCGGCGCCGACCCGGCGGCACGCGACGCCCTGGGGCTGACACCGCTGCACCGGGCCGCGGCCGCCCGCCAGCCGGGGGCGGTCGAGCAATTGCTGGCCGCCGGCGCCGAGCCCGACCGGCGCGACTACGAGGGGCGCAGCCCGCTGCACCTGGCGATCGAGGTCGGCGACGCCGCGCTGATCGGCGCCCTGCTGGCGGGCGGGGCCGATGCCGACGCGACCGACGAGCGCGGCTGGACGCCGCTGCACCTGGCAGTGGACCGCGGCCGGCATGCGGCTTTGGTGCGGTTGCTGGCGGCTGGCGCCAACCCCGGCCTGCGCGACGACGAGGGGCTCAGCCCGCTGCACCACGCGGTGCAGGCCGGCCGGCGCGAGGCGGTCGAGCGGCTGCTGGCGGCCGGCGTGCCGGTGGACCAGCCGGACGCCACCGACAGACCGCCCATCTACTGGGCCCTGGTCAGCGACAGGCCGCGGGTGGCGGCGGTGTTGATCGAGCGCGGCGCCGACCCGGCCGCTCGCTACCACGCCGGCCGCACGCCGCTGCACGCGGCCGCCGAGGGCGGCCACGAAGGCCTGGCGCGCTTTCTGCTGGCTCGCCGGGTGGACGTGGACCTGCGCGACAACCGCGGCGAGACGCCGCTGCATCTGGCCCTGCTGGCCCGGCGCCGGGACATGGCGGCGCTGCTGCTCGATCGCGGGGCCAGCCTGCGCGCCCGCGATCGCTACGGCCAGACCCCGCTGCACCTGGCCACCTCGGTGGGCGACGCGGCTGGCATGCGGCTGCTGCTCGATCGCGGCGCCGACCCCAACGCCACCCTGCCCGACGGCCAGACCCCGTTGCACTACGCCGCCGGGCTGGACCGGCCGGCGCTGATCGAGCTGCTGCTCGATCGCGGCGCCCGGCTGGATCCGCCCGACCTGACGCGGCGCACGCCGCTGTTCATCGCCGCCTTCTCGGGCGCCTGGCGCGCCTTTGCGCTCTTCGCCGAGCGCGGCGCCAGCCTGCGGGTGCGCGATCACCACTCCAGCACGCTGCTGCACCTGGCTGCCAGCCACGGCCGCTTGCCGCTGATCGAGCGCCTGCTGGCCGCCGGCCTGGCCGTCGACGCCCGCGACGAGTGGGGCCTGACCCCGCTGCACCGCGCCGCGCGCCACGGCAGGCGCCAGGCGGCCGCGGCCCTGCTGGCCGCCGGCGCCGCCCTGGGCGCGCGCACCGTCACCGGCGCCACGCCCCACGATCTGGCCGTGCGCACCGGCCACCGCGAACTGGCCGCCTGGCTACACAAACGAGCCGCCGCCGCCGCCGCGGCCGAACGCCCCTGAAAGCCGGAATGATTTGGTCGCTGGCAGCGCAGAGACGAAGCCACGAACGAAGAACCAAGAACCACGAACCACGAACGAAGAGCGAGGGAGTATCCCCGCCTTCGACCGCACTCAGCAATCGCCAGGCGTGGAGGGCAAGAAGTCCTCGATGGGGAAGGTCAGCTCGTCGTCGCGCACCCGGGGCAGGTCGCCCGAGGACAGCAGCGTGCATTCGGGCAGCCGGGCCAGGGCGTCGACCGCCTGCCGGGTGTGCAGCCGCAGGCAGTGGCGCAGCAGCGGGCGGTCGAGCTGGTGGTCCTGCTCCAGGATGGCACCCAGCTTGCGCTGGCCGCCCTCGGCCCGGTAGCGCGCCTGCGCCGCCTTGAGCGCCTCCGGCGTCAGCTTGCCCAGCCGCCACAGGTAGCGGCCCAGGTCTTCGCGCTGGCCCTCGCACACCGCCCAGGCCACCCGGCCCTTGTGAAAGACCACCATGCCGCTGGGCCCCTCGGGCCCCAGCGCCTCGATGCGCCCGCTCCAGCCGCTGCCGGCGGCCGAGGCCAGGGCGTTCCAGAAGGGCCGGCTGGTCCAGCCGGCCGCGCCGGCGGGCTGCGCTGCGGTGGGCTGCTGCGTCATCGACCACCACCTCCACCATCCACCCCGATTAAAGAGTGATGCATATCACACCGCTGCAGCCGAGTCCAGCCGCCGGTCGGACCGCGTCTGCTCAGCCGCCGATCTCGAACCCCAGGTTGACGAAGAAGAAAGGACCAAAGGCCAGCTCTTGACTTTTCGCCGCGGGCGCGCCGCCCGGCTTGGCGCCCGGCGGCACGGCCATGAGACCCAGGTCGAGCACCAGGCCGAAGCCCTCGGCCACGTACCAGACGCCGGCGATGCTGACCTCGGTGTGCAGCCCCACGCTGCCGCTCAGATCGACCGGTCCGGTGCCGTCCAGAGTCGGCTTTTCGGTGTCCTCGTCGGCAATCGCGAAGTCGCACTCGAGGTGGTACTGTTCGCCGACCACTACAGCGGCCAGCCCGATGCCCACGTCGAAGCGCAGCTCGAGGCGATCGCCGACCGGCAGATGGAGCTTGAACTGAGGGCCGATGGACAGCATTCCCAGGCCATCGGCTTCGCCGATCGTTTTCGATAGATCTTGGAGAACCGGCTCTCCGTCGTTATAGGATTCGACCCAGTTCACAGACTGGCCGTCGTACTCGCTCCTCGCCTCGGTGTGGTAGTAGCCCAGGAAGGCGCCCACCGAGAAGTAGGGGCCGAACTTGAAGTCGGTGTACAGCTCCACCCGGGCGCCGAAATCGACCGGCAGGCCGACTCTGAAGGACTTGCCCGCCAGATCCTTGCGGCCGGACTGCTCGAAGTGAACGCCCTCGTCGTCCAGCTCCTGAGTCATGACCCCACCGCTGATGCCCAGGTGCCACCAGGTGTCGGCGATGCGAAAGGCGCCGCTCGCGTACGGCCCGCGGTCCTCCCGCTCGAACACACGGCGCTGCTGGCGCCGGCTGGACCCGCTCGCGCCGGCAGCGGCGGCTTCTTGCCCGACCGCGGCTTCCCCGGCGGCCGCCGCCTCACGCTCGGCTGCGGCTTCGCGCTCGGCTTCGGCTTCGCGCTCGGCGGCGGCTTTGCGTTCGGCTTCGGCTTTGCGCTCGGCCGCGGCCTTGCGCTCGGCTTCGGCTTTGCGCGCGGCCAGTGCTTCTTGTTCGGCCTCCAGCGCGGCCCGCAGCTTGGCCTCGGCCTTTTGTTCGGCCTCGGCCTTGGCCTTCTGCTCGGCCGCGGCCCGGGCCTCGGCGGGGTCGACCCGTTTCAGCGCCAGCTTGGCGGCGATGGTCTCGAGCGCCAGGCCCAGCGCCTCCTCGCCGCAGTCGGTCTTGGCCGAGGCGGCCTTGTCGGTGGCGGCCCGGCGCAGGTCGTACATGGTGCCGGTGATGCGGCAGCGCGCACCGATCTTGAAGATCTGGGTGGCCAGGGTCTTCTGGGCGGCCAGCTCGCGGCCGAGCTGCACCTGGCAGCTCTGGTCGTAGCAGGGCTTGGCGCTCTCGGCCGCCTGCTGCCGCAGCCGGGCCTTGATCTGATCGCGCGGCACCACCTGGTAGCCGCCCTCGGCCATCAGCACCGCCAGGTAGTCGGTCAGGTTGGTCAGCGTCTCGGCAGAAAGCCGCCCGGAGCGATCCTCCAGCCCGAACACCGCCAGCAGCGGCCCGTCCGCCGCCCGCGCCGCACCCATCTGCGCCACGGAAACCATGGTCGCCAGCACAACCCAGGCCCCCAATCGACCGCCGCGCCGAGCCCTGTCGCCCATTCCCACCTCCCGAGCTTCCCGTTTTTCCCACGCTTTCCGACAGGGTATCCCCAGCCCGAACCGCGATCAACTCCCGAAAAACGGGTCAGGTCTACTCGCTTGACACGAATAATCAATTCGTGATACTTCAAGTCCGTACAGAACGAGGTCGCTGCAAGAGAGGAGCGAAGAAATGAGGATGACCCCGAAATCGATCTCGATGCCCCATCTCGCGATCTTCTGCCTGTCGCTCGGGTCGCTCGGCGGAGACTGAGCCCCATTCTCATGGGTTTGGCCTTCACCGGCCTTCACCTGGCGCGGTGCAGCCGGGGGCCTGACAGAAGAGATGAATAGCAAAGTCGATGAGCCTGGAGCTCCCGAGGGAGCTTCAGGCCAGACGCTTGCAAAAGGACATGAGAATGAAGCCGAAGCAGGCCAGCTCGGCGGCCTTATCGGCCTGGGTCGCCCCGGGGACCCGGGAGATACCCGCGGTCGTTCGGGCCTGTCGAACATGGATGCAGGCGTCAACGGCGACCTGTTCATCATCGAGTCCTGCGAATCCTCGGCTTGGCCGAAAAGAGGAAAGGAGCCGTCCCTGTGATTGTCCCGTTCGAACTGTCGATTTTGGGAACGCGGAGAGGCTACGTGAGCCCCGAGCTGGCGCTGGGGTGGCGCATCGGGGATCACGCGCGAGAGGTGTTCGGCGGACTCGATCACGTCCAGATGGCATCCCGCATGCAAGATGACAGCGCGGTGGCGCTGTCGGAGATGATCAAGCGGGAGTCGGTCTTTGGCGATTTCCAAGTCGTTTCCGGCGCGCGCCCGTGGGATGTCCTGTGCTACCACCTGTCCTCCGGCACCGTGTATGCTTACTGCTCGGTCAGAGAGGAGACGACGCTGCCCTGGGAAGATGCGGAGGCGGCGGAATGCTTGCGTGCGGATGGCACCGCTTTCCGGAATGAATACCGGCAGGCGCTTGATGACCTCATTTGCAAGCTCCTCGCTCTGGAGCTTACGGACCTGTGCGCCATTCACGAGTACAGGGTGAGAAAGATGCTCGCCGAATCGCTCGGTCGACGGCAAATCTGCCGGCGCTGTGGCCGCAGGCTGCTGCCCGGAGATTCGCTCTGGGATGTGGAGGGCGTGGTCTGCTGCCCGGCCTGTTGCGGTCTCGAGAGATCGTGGCTCACCTTCCACTGACCCAGCCTGCGCGCCCGGCAAAAATGGGGCAAAACCGGGGTCAGGTCTGCCCACTTGATGGAATAAAGCGACCGGCTTCTCCTGGCGACGT